>NZ_KV804768.1:274723-318586 GCF_001811435.1 Staphylococcus sp. HMSC071G07 | reverse complement strand
TAGATTATATTTAAAATATAAATCTATTCTGGCTTTTTGGGTTTCAATATATTTATCTCTTTTATTTTTATGTATAACATAGCCTGTTATTAAAAGGGAGAAAATAACAACTAATGATATGTATAGGAAAATTTTTCTTTTTGACATTAACAATACCTCATTTCGCAAAAATATTAGGTATCATAAAATATGAGTAGATAGTATTGCAATATAAATATCAGAAGAGATGTATCAAAAATATGGAAAAAGTGACAATATTAAGATACTCTGATTTAATCTGTATTTTTATATTATAATTAATTACGATAATTTAAAAGTTTACTAGAAAAGGAGGGGAAATAAAACTTGAAGTACAAGACTTTAAAGACAATATTTCATATGTGCGGAAAAGAAAACATGAAAAATAAGTACCAAATGCGATTACATAGTTATTCAACGTATATTACTCATGTTGAAATACAGCCTATTCAAGATGGTAAACAGCTTTCTCATGTGAACTATCCTTTATTCTTCAACGTTAACCGTTTATTGTCAGATAAACTAAATCAATTTTATGGGCTATCTAAAAATATAAGTAAACTTGCCATGGATACATCAGATTTCGCTAATAAAGCTTTTATTAAACAACTATTAATTGAAGAACTACAAAGTACTAACGAAATTGAGAACGTAGAAAGTACGAAGAATGAAATCGCTGATGCACTTAACGGTAAACGCAATAGATTTAAAAGTTTAGTTAACCAATATTTATCAATGCAAGAACAACAATTGGAGTTAACACATGTTAGCGATATTAGAAATATATTCGATAATTTAGTTTCTGATGAAATAAAGGAAGATGATATGCCTGATGGTCATATGTTTAGAAATAAAGGTATAGGTGTGTTTAATCAAGGTAAGGGAAAATGGACACATCGTAATGAATATAAAGAACCAGAAATTTATGAATATCTAACGCGTATATTGTCATTTATTAATAACTTCGACGCTCCTGAAATATTAAAGATCATGGCTAGCCATTATATGTTTGAATATCTCCATCCATTTTATGATGGTAACGGTCGGGTAGGAAGATATCTCGTTGCCCATCTATTGAACAATCATTCTGATCCATTTACCGCTTTAACTTTTTCTTCAATAGTTAACCGTTATAAAAATAAATATTATAAAGCTTTCGAAAACACGTCTAATTTCTACAATATGGGAGAACTCACGCAATTTATCAACGATATGTTAGATCTTTTAGTTGAAGGACAAGAGCAAATTAAAGAGAAATTCCAAGAAAATATAAGTTTACTTAGTATACTTGATCGAAAATTAGCTGATCGGGTTTCAAATAAAACTGAAGCTCGAGTGCTATATATACTTTTACAAGATAAAGTATTTGGAAGCCCGCTAACGAGAATTACACTTAAAGAGTTAAGTGAGTTTACTCGAATTTCGAGGTTGAAAGTAAATAGAGTAATTAACAATTTTGAACAACACTTAAATAAGTTAAAAAGCAATCCGGTAGTGTATGAACTTAAAGATGAATTTATAGAAAGCTTATTAAGTTAAATTAAACGTAGAGTATTAATAATCTGAAAGCTATTAGCAATTTCAGATTTAAGACTCTGCGTTTTTTGTATAGAAAGCTTTATGAATTAGAAAGCATGGTAAAAGGAATTTCTTAAACACATCGATCCTCCTCTCCCTCTACGCTATTGAGAACACCAACAATAGTTTTATCAGTTGTCAACTTTTCGCCACTTCTATTTTAAAATCCTATCTTTTTAATAATAATTTTAAATTAAGGCGCCGAATGGTTTATATTGCTTTGGAACTGCGTTATAATAAATGGGTGAAACAGAGGCTTAGTATTTTGACGACAGATTAAAATTATTATAAACTAGTCAAGAAATCAGATTATATATTACGGAGGGAATATGTATGCCATCAACATTAGAAATTAAAGACCTACATGTGTCTATTGAGGATAAAGAGATTTTAAAAGGTGTCAATTTAACAATTAATGCTGGCGAAATTCATGCGGTAATGGGACCTAACGGTACAGGTAAATCTACGCTTTCTTCAGCAATTATGGGTCACCCAACATACGAAGTGACTCAAGGTGAAGTATTATTAGATGGCGTGAACGTATTAGAACTTGATGTAGATGAACGTGCGAAAGCTGGTTTATTCTTAGCTATGCAATATCCATCAGAAATTACTGGTGTGACTAACGCAGACTTCATGAGATCAGCAATCAATGCGAAACGTGAAGAAGGCGACGAAATCAACTTGATGCAATTCATCAAGAAATTAGATAAAGAAATGGAATTCTTAGATATCGATCCTAACATGGCGCAACGTTACCTTAACGAAGGTTTCTCTGGCGGTGAGAAGAAACGTAACGAAATTCTTCAACTTATGATGTTACAACCTAAGTTCGCTATCCTTGACGAAATCGACTCAGGTTTAGATATCGACGCATTGAAAGTTGTATCTAAAGGTATCAACGAAATGCGCGGTGACGAATTTGGTTCACTTATCATCACTCACTATCAACGTCTATTAAACTACATTACACCAGACCAAGTACACGTAATGTATGGCGGTAAGATTGTGAAGACTGGTGGACCTGAACTTGCTAAACGTCTTGAAGACGAAGGTTACGAATGGGTTAAAGAAGAGTTTGGTGCTGCAGAATAAGACTCAATTTAAGTCTATTGTTTAAGAGAGATGACAAACTGAATATCATCAAATGGGAGGAAATATAGTATGACGACTGAAACTTTAAACATTTCTGAAGCGCAACTTGTTGAATATTCACAAGCCCATAATGAACCTTCATGGCTTACAGATTTACGTAAAGAGGCGTTGAAATTAACAGAAACTTTAGAAATGCCAAGACCAGACAAGACTAAGATTAAGAGATGGGACTTTGACTCTTTCCAACAACTTGAAACAACAGGTGGCGCTTACGAAACTTTAGAAGAGTTTCCTGATTCTATCAAACGTATTATCGACGTAGATCGCTCTGAGAACCTTGTGATTCAGCACAATAACTCAACAGCATTCACACGTCTTTCAGAATCAGCTAAGAACGATGGCGTAATTGTGGAAGGTTTAGCAGAAGCGCTCGTTAACCATCCTGATTTAGTTAAAAAGTATTTAATGACTGAAGCAGTAAATGTCGATGAACACCGTCTCACTGCTTTACACACAGCTTTAATCAATGGCGGATTATTCGTTTATGTACCTAAAAACGTAGTAGTAGAACATCCTATTCAATACGTGGTACTTCACGATGATGAAAAAGCAAGCTTCTTCAACCATGTCATCATCGCTACAGAAGAAAGCGCTGAAGTGACTTACGTTGAGAACTATTTATCTAACTCAGAAGGTAATGACAACCAAGTCAACATTATTTCTGAAGTGATTGCTGGCGCTAATTCAAATATCACTTACGGTTCAGTAGACTACTTAGATGAAGGCTTCACAAGTCATATCATCCGTCGTGGTCATGCTGATGCAGATGCGTCAATTAACTGGGCACTTGGTTTAATGAACAATGGTAGTCAAATCATCGATAACACTACAAACTTAATCGGTGACCGTTCAACTAGTGAATTGAAATCAGTAGTTGTCGGTACAGGTAGTCAGAAAGTGAATTTAACGTCTAAGATTGTTCAATACGGTCAAGAAACAGACGGTTACATTTTAAAACACGGTGTTATGCGCGAGAATGCATCTACTGTATTCAACGGCGTAGGCCACATCAAACATGGTGGTACGAAATCTATCGCGAACCAAGAATCTCGTGTCTTAATGCTTTCTGAAAAAGCACGTGGTGACGCGAACCCAATCTTACTCATCGACGAAGATGATGTAGAAGCAGGTCACGCAGCGTCAGTAGGTCGTGTAGACCCTGAACAATTGTACTACTTGATGAGTCGTGGTATTTCACGTCACGAAGCAGAACGTCTCGTTATTCATGGTTTCTTAGACCCAGTTGTACGTGAATTACCAATTGAAGACGTTAAACGTCAACTTCGTGAAGTAATTGAACTTAAAGTCAATAAGTAAACGTTGAACTGAGTGAAACTGAGCGACTGTGAGATAAGATGGCATTCGCCAGAACGTGTCGCTGAGTTCTCACTTTGAAGTTCACTCTTAGATTCGGTGATGTGAGTGTTAGTTCAATGAATGATTCTATGAAGAAAGGTCTGTGAATAGAATGGCCGAAACATTAAATGTGAACGAAATTATTAAAGACTTTCCGATATTAAATCAACAAGTGAACGGCAAACGTTTAGCATATTTAGATACAAGTGCGACAAGTCAAACGCCATCACAAGTCATCGATGTCATTTCTGATTACTACCAACGTTATAACTCCAATGTGCATCGTGGTGTGCATACTTTAGGCGCACTTGCGACAGACGGCTACGAGAATGCGCGTGAAACGGTAAGACGTTTTATTCATGCACAATATTTCGAAGAAATTGTCTTCACACGTGGTACGACAGCAGCAATTAACTTAGTGGCTCGTAGCTATGGTGATGCGAATGTCGAGGAAGGTGACGAAATCGTAGTCACTGAAATGGAACACCATGCGAATATCGTTCCTTGGCAAGAGCTCGCTAAGCGTAAGAATGCACAGTTGAAATTCATTCCGATGACGCCAGAAGGTGAAGTTAAGATTGAGGATGTCGAAGATACGATTACTGATCGTACGAAGATCGTAGCAATCACACATGTTTCAAACGTGTTAGGTACGATTAACGACGTGAAAGCCATCGCTGAAATTGCACATGCACATGATGCAGTGATTAGCGTTGATGGTGCGCAATCTACGCCTCATATGGACATCGACGTCCAAAATTTAGATGTTGATTTCTTCAGCTTCAGTGGTCACAAGATGCTCGGACCTACAGGTATCGGTGTCTTATATGGTAAAAGAGACTTGTTACTCGATATGGAACCGATCGAATATGGTGGCGACATGATTGACTTCGTAAGTAAATACGATGCATCATGGGCGGATTTACCAACGAAATTTGAAGCAGGTACACCACTTATTGCTGAAGCAATTGGCTTAGCTGAAGCTGTTCGTTATCTTGAAAATCTTGGCTTTGACGCTATTCAAGCACATGAGAAAGAATTAACAGAGTATGCATACGATCAAATGAATGCGATTGAAGGTCTTGAAATCTATGGACCTCCGAAAGAACGACGCGCAGGCGTGATTACTTTTAACTTTACAGACATCCACCCTCATGACGTAGCTACAGCAGTAGATACTGAAGGTGTGGCAGTACGTGCCGGACACCATTGTGCTCAACCGTTGATGAAATGGTTAGGTCAATCTTCAACTGCACGTGCAAGCTTCTACGTTTATAATACGAAAGAAGATGTCGATCAACTTGTGCACGCATTGAAGCAAACGAAGGAGTTTTTCTCATATGAATTTTAACAATTTAGATCAGTTATATCGTTCAGTTATCATGGATCACTACAAGAACCCGCGTAACAAAGGGACTGTAGAAGATGGCTCTATGACTGTAGATATGAATAACCCAACTTGTGGGGATCGCATCCATCTCACATTCGATATTGAAGATGGCGTGATTAAAGATGCTAAATTTGATGGCGAGGGTTGCTCAATCTCAATGTCTAGTGCTTCAATGATGACTGAGGCTGTCAAAGGTCAATCTCTCGCAGATGCAATGCGTATGAGTCAAGAGTTTACTAAAATGATGCTCGGTGAAGATTACGAAATCACTGAAGAGATGGGAGACATCGAGGCATTACAAGGTGTTTCTCAGTTTCCAGCACGAATCAAATGTGCCACGCTTGCATGGAAAGCACTTGAAAAGGGAACAGTAGAAAAAGAAGGTAAGACAGAATAAATTCAGCGGGCTACAGCCGTTGACAATGTGTAATATTCCATTCACACTAGGAAGTAACAACAAGATTAAAGTATAGATGCATCGCATCTCGATATAGATCTCGCAAGGTAAATGTCGCGGATACAATATAGAAGGAGTGATTATCATGGCTAAGAAAGCACCTGATGTTGGCGAATACCAATATGGTTTCCATGAGAAAGACGTTTCTATCTTTAGATCAGAACGTGGTCTAACTGAAAATGTCGTTAAAGAAATTTCAAATATGAAAGAAGAACCTGAATGGATGCTTAATTTCCGACTTAAAGCATTGAAACAGTTCTACAAGATGCCAATGCCACAATGGGGTGGCGATTTATCAGAACTTGATTTCGATGACATCACGTACTACGTTAAACCATCAGAACGCACACAACGTTCATGGGACGAGGTACCAGCAGAAATCAAACGTACATTTGATAAATTAGGTATCCCTGAAGCAGAGCAGAAATATTTAGCAGGTGTATCTGCACAATATGAATCAGAAGTTGTTTACCACAACATGGAGAAAGAATTAGAAGAGAAAGGTATCATCTTCAAAGATACAGATACTGCGCTTAAAGAACACGAAGATTTATTTAAAGAATACTTCGCATCAGTAGTACCAGCTGCTGACAACAAATTCGCAGCATTAAACTCAGCAGTATGGTCAGGTGGCTCATTCATTTACGTTCCTAAAAACGTAAAATTAGATACACCATTACAAGCGTACTTCCGTATTAACTCTGAGAACATGGGTCAATTCGAACGTACATTGATTATTGCTGACGAAGGCGCTTCAGTAAACTACGTTGAAGGTTGTACAGCTCCAGTTTACACTACAAGCTCACTTCACTCAGCAGTAGTTGAAATCATCGTACACAAAGATGCGCACGTACGTTATACTACAATCCAAAACTGGGCTAACAACGTTTATAACTTAGTAACTAAACGTACAATGGTTCACGAGAACGGTAACATGGAATGGGTAGACGGTAACTTAGGTTCTAAGTTAACAATGAAATATCCAAACTGTGTGCTTAACGGCCGTGGTGCCAAAGGTAGTACATTGTCTATCGCCTTTGCAGGTAAAGGACAAGTACAAGACGCAGGTGCGAAGATGATTCACAAAGCACCAGATACGTCTTCAACTATCGTTTCTAAATCTATTTCTAAAAATGGTGGTAAAGTTATCTATCGCGGTATCGTTCACTTCGGACGTAAAGCGAAAGGTGCACGTTCAAACATCGAATGTGACACATTAATCCTAGATAACGAATCTACTTCAGATACTATCCCTTACAACGAAGTGTTCAACGATAACATCTCATTAGAACACGAAGCGAAAGTATCTAAAGTATCAGAAGAACAATTATTCTACTTGATGAGCCGTGGTATTTCAGAAGAAGAAGCTACTGAAATGATCGTAATGGGCTTCATCGAACCATTCACTAAAGAACTTCCAATGGAATATGCGGTTGAAATGAACCGTCTTATCAAATTCGAAATGGAAGGTTCAATTGGTTAATCTAAACCATTGATATATGTGGCTTTTATTAGTGGATTCATCTCGAATGATATTATTTCATAACCCTGGTGCCATCGAGGCATCAGGGTTTTTGTTGTTTTGAGGTAGAAAAGGGAATCGTTCAATGAATGAAAGGACAACAGAATTGGCAGTCAATTGGACAAATAGTGTCTTGCTAATTAAGTATAATTTAATCATTAAGCTATACTTTACGGTAAAGGAGACGCTTTTATGAAAAAGAGATATTTAGTAAGTGCATTATTAGGAAGTACTTTGCTACTAGGTGCATGTAACCAGGGCGACGATGATTCTAAACATCATAATGATAAAAAGGAAACATCACATAACACAGAAGGTAAGAAATCTCATAAGGATGATAGTTCAAAATCTAAAAATCACTCCTCAAAATCTAAGGACGACAATTCAAAATCTCATAGTTCAAAACATCAAGAACAGAAATTTGATAAAAAACAACATATTGCAATGGCGTTGTTTGAACCAGGAGCAGATAAGTATTCAATTACAGCGAAAGAATTGTTAGATGGAGAGTATGACGCTCCTCAAATTGGTAACAATAATAACACGAAGTCTGTTTCTAATCTCACTTTAACAAAAGATTCTAGTTCAGTTACTAATACTCCTGACAACGTTACGTTTTATAAAACTAACCCATCTAAGCCCGATAGTGTTTCGCTTATTGGTGTGAGTGACAAAGAAATTATTCTTTTTGGTTCACAAAGTAAGGTTACTTACGATGAAGCTAAACAACAAGGTAAAGTACTACATATAAAAAATTTAGAGGCAAAATATAATGAAAATAAAAATATAGATAAAGTAGCGAAAAAGATTAATATAGCCGATAATAATCAACAACAAACTGAAGATACTAATAATACTCAAACCCCTGAATTTTATGCGCAAGTTTGGATGAGTGTTATTAAGAATTCAAATGTATCAGGACTTTCTCATAAAGACGTTTCTGAAGAGCCTTTAAATCCATATAATAAAAATGCTACTGCTAAGTTTCCTGATGGTATGCAATTTTTATCTGCTGATGTAACTGCGGCAGGACAAGTGTATTACACAAATAACAACGATGGCACTATTACCGTGTACTCCGTTCCTAGTCATTTCCAAGATAAACGTTGGATGGAGGATGATTATAGTAAAAGTGAATCGGAACGCATTTTAAATAATGGTAAAGTATATAAATTAGTTAACTCATCTGATCCAGATGTAAAGGCTTTAGCTAAACAATTTGACGAAGATGGTGAGGGTGATTCTAGTTCACAAACATCTTCATCAAGCAGTAAGGGAGAAAGTAAAGTAACCCGTGATAATGTAATTGATAAAGTAGAAGATTATGAAGGACATAAGCTCAATACAGATAAATACACTTATAAAGAACCTGAGAAAACAGAAGATGGTAGTTGGGGCTTCTCTTATACTGATAAAGCTGGCACTTTACGTGGGTCATATAAAGTAGATGGAAATGGTGATGTTACTAAATATGATGAGAAAGGAAACGAAATATAAATCTAGATTAAAAGAGTATTTGATTAACCAAGTGAGCAATTATCGCTTACTTGGTTTTTTTAAATAGTTTGAAGTGATTATTGATAATTATTTGATAAGTCATGAAATGAATTTTATTCTAATAGTTCCAGAGGAAAGGAAAGAAATTGTTATTATTACTATAGTCAGTTGGGTTATCACTTTTCTCATACTAGTAGGTATTGGAACCTTGATTGCAAAGTTTAAAAATAAGAAATAAATTTCCACATTTTTTAACAATAGATAGCAATTTAAAGTTTTCGTATAAATTATATAGACAAGGGTTACGCTCTGCGTGTAAGATATAGAAAAGTATAGTTTAGGCGAAACGTAGAAAATGAAGCTTCAAGTGAATTTGAGATTGATATGAATAAGATAGGATGTTATGAAACAGTTGCATCAACGATACATTACAACAAGAAAGGATGATGACTATGGAAAATATTTTTGCAGTTGCAAAGTATCTTATCAAGTCTTATGAAAATACTTATAACGTTAAGTTCGGCAACGATGCTACTAAGTTACAAATATTTGCGTTCTTAGCAGAATTTATATGTTATCAAATTACGGATAAGCCTTTGTATTCCCCTTCTTTAGTAAAAGGGGATAAAGAACCGGAGATTCCAATATTAGCTTCATTCTTCGAAAAGGATGGCTCTCAAATAGGTACGTGTCAAGATAGTTCTGCAAAAGAAATTATCGATCATACAGTTCAAACTTATGGCATGTATTCTGTAGAATATTTAATTGATTTAAGCCGTACTATAAAATCAGATTATTATTTAAAAAGTTATGATATTGCTGATGGAGCAATACCAGTCATAGTTAATGATCCAGACATTGATCCAAATCGTATGTATGATCATCTATATGACATGTATGTCGATGAGTTTGAAGACGTAGATTGGGAGACGATGAAATTTGGTTTTCAATTATCAACCGAATAAGTTAGTGAATACAGTTGTTAAATCTAGAATGCATTATTATGATATTAAGACGCAATCAGTAAGATTTAAAGTACGTCCTATATTGATTATTGCTATAGAGAGAAATTACTTTCACACAGATTTGACCGTTCTTCCAATATCTTCAGTTTCAAATAAAAAGAATATCGATTACAAATTTGATATTAGTATAGGTAAAATAGAGTGTCCTACTCTGCGATATATCACGCGAGATTATTGTTTTGTAAGGACGCATAAACCCTACACTATAAACTCTAATAGTCTATTTACTGATTCGAGTTTAGATAATTTAAAAGTACTTTATCCTCATAAATTTGAGCAAATCTCATTAGCATGGTCTGAATTTAGTGAATCATTACTTAAGTAGATTTTTTAACCAGCCGCGTTGCCAAACTTACAACGTGGCTTTTGTACATACTCAAGAAACTTTAATAAAACGCCTTCATTTTACTGAAAATATAGTATAATAACCGCAAAGGATCATACTTTGATTGAGCCACGAATATATAATACTTTTACTGAAAAGAGATGAGTAGATGAATAAAAAATTTATTGTGTCTGGACTCCTCGTCACATCACTACTGCTCGCGGCTTGTGGAAATGATGACAGTTCAGATAGTAAAGAGCAACACGGTTCGAAGTCAACTAACAGCGAGAAGCGCGAGAGTCATCACAACGAGAAACATCATGAGAAAAAGAACGTGCATCGCTTTGCGAAGAAGAAAGACGGCAGTAACTCAAGTTCTAGTGCGCATCAAGAGAATACACAATCGGCCGAGTATTATGCTAAAGTATGGCTGACAGTATTTGGGCCGTCTGATGTAGACGAGTTCATGCATAGCGACGTTTCAGGTAACAAGATGAATCCATTGGATGATGTCGATAGTGCATCTTACCCAGATGGTATGCAACTCATCGTGGCAACTCCACGGGCACGAGGAGTCATTCATTATACGAATAACAATGATGGAACGATAACTGTGTATGATGTACCGAGTCACTTCCAGGATCGACGTTGGATGGACGATGATTATAGTAGAAAGGAATCGCAACGTATTCTAAATAACGGTGATGTGTATAAACTGAAGCATCCATCGCAATCGCAAATTGATAAATATGCAGCGTTGTTCACTAATCTGAATGGTAATGATGGTTATGCGCATACGACAAAACCTAAAGATGATAGTTCTGATGATTCGTCAGACTATTCAACTAAAGTGACGCGTAGTAATGTGATAGATAAAGTAGAGGAGTACGAAGGACATGCTTTGAATACCGATAAATACATTTTCAAAGAGCCTGAAAAGACCGATAGTGGTAATTGGGGCTTCTCATATACGGATAAAGCAGGGAACTTGCGTGGTTCGTATATTATTGATGAAGATGGCAATGTAACGAAATTTAACGAAGATGGCGAAGAAATTTAAAGTAAAGGGGATGGGAAGATGAAAGCGAGAACACTCGTATGTTGTGGGCTGATTTCGGCGACGATATTGTCAGGTTGTGGATTTGAACAGTCAACTGAGAAGGAGTCTGACACGTCTTCTCACACTAAGAAGACAGATGAGCATACGTCACAGTCGAAGTCAGATCATACATCTCGGGACGACCATGCGACATCTCATGGTAAAAGTGAAAATCATCAAGCGGATTATGATGATAAAGCGCTCGTTGCAATGACGCTTCATGCGCGCAATGTCGATCGTTATATGATAACAGCGAAAGAGTTGAAACGAGGTAAATATGAGTTACAATATCAAGGATTGAAGGGTAAAGATAAATATAAATCAATTTCTGAGTTGCAACTGCACAAAGCTAATATCGAGCATACGCCAGATGGTATGAAAGTGTATGTCGTGCAGCCTAATAAGGGACCTTATCGCTCATATATCGCAGTTAGTCAGAAAGAAATCATCATATTTGGTAGTCAAAGTCCATTTAAATTTGAAGATATGCATAAGGGCGGAATTAAATTTAATACGAAGCGTATCGTGCATAAATATCATAAAGCGAAAGATTTAGATGAAATGAAAGATAAGATTAATATTTCTGATCAACCAGAGTGATAGGTCATCGAGAGCAGTGGAAAGTTTAAAGGAAAGATGCTCGCAAGTAACGACTGAGAAGATTTGTAAACAACTTAAAGATAAGTTTAAAAAGCGCAACTCTAAGCTAGTGATAACTTTGAGTTGCGCTTCGTCTTTATAACTTTTTGTTCATCTTTTAGTAGCATTAAAAAATATTTTCGCTAAGATAATAGGGTGTGTACTTAGGCATACTTATTTAAGGCTTTGAGTTCTTCTGATAAAGTACTTACTATACATGCAGGCATAGCATCATCAACATGTTTGAATTGAAGGTCATCATCTAGTTTATTATTAATCGAATCAATTACTTCATTAATGTTTTGTTTAGAAAGTTTTTTATTATGCCTTTTCGTAGTGTAGTCTTGATATTTATTTAAATCGATTTTAGATATATTAGAACGTTGGTTTTTAGGTACGACGTTTCCGTGTCCTTGCTTATAAGCAAAAAATCTAAGTTGAGTTGTTGGCATTTCTTCATTTGTAAGTAAATCTTCTAACATAGATGCGTGCTTTTTACCTAAAACTTCATCATAATCTAAATTAAATTCATCTAATTCGATAGCAACATTACCAGTCAGCATTTCACCTAAATATAAGTATTGTTCTAAATGTTTCGTGTAAGTAGATTCATCTATGTTTTTAACATTACCAATTTGATTTATATTTTTCATGAAATCGTGATTGACTTCATAGATTTCGGTAAGGATATGATCAAGTTTTTTATAGTCTTTATTCTTTAAATCATTTTTATCAATGTTGTTTTTATACTCTTTATAGTATTTTTCAAGATCTTTCTGATGCTTTTTATCAATAGCTATTACCTCTTTATAAGAGGAGGGAACGTCTTGATTGTTTACAGCCAAGTGACTTATAAACCTTTTCGCAGTTGTTGGATAATCAGATTTCTTTTTAATAGGTAATTCGCAGCCGGTAAGAATGATTAAAGTTGTAAGCATCAAAATAGCTATCAGTTTGAAATTTTTGTACATGATATTTACCTCGTTTGAAATCATTTTGTTTTCGTTTTATTTTTAAGCCATTGTTATTATCGTAGGGAGTCGGAAAGATTATTTACCCTGCGCTTCTGCTTGCTTTAATTTTTCTTTATATTCATCTTGATACTCAAACATTTCATCTTCAGCACCAATTGCGGTATAAAGATGTGAATTGACACTGTCTTTAACGTGAGCTATTTTAGAATCTTTATCTAAATGTTTATTTACCTCATCAATCGCTTTGTTTATTCTATCTGCAGACTTTGTCTCATCAGATTTATCAGTAACAACTTTACTATAACGATCTAAACTCATTTTTGGTAGTTGTTTCAATTGATCTTTAGTTGCCTCTTTGCCTTCACCTTGACGTCCGATAAAGTTGGCCATTGTATTCTGTGGATTATTATTGCCATCGGTAATAATTGTGCTTATATAACCTGATGTCTTTTTATCAAATAAGTCTTCAAAATCAAGAGACTCGTATTTCTTTCCGAGGATTAACATTGTAAAATCATAATAGTAGTATTCTTGTAACATTAACTTTCTAATGATTTTTGGATCTAATCCTTTAATGTCACGCAGTTTACTTTCATAATCATGGTTCGCTTTATCAACTTGATAAACATCTTTAATAAATTGATCTATTTGTTTATTTTCAGTATCTTTAATTGGATATTTATCCATGCCATCTTTATATTTCTTGTAAGCTTTCTTTAGTTCTTTATCTCGACGTCTAAAGTCCTTGTTATCACCATCAGGATCATCGATTTTAATATTACTTGCATGCGCACCTTTATACATGTCTTCAAAGAATGTTTTAGCATGCTCACGATAGTCTTTTTCGATTTTTTGTTGTTTCTTCTTATCAGCTTTCTTCTTCGCCTCTTGTTTCTTCTCCTCCTTCACTTTGTCTTCGTGACTTTGACAACCTGTGAGTAATAGAGTTGAGCAAAGTAATGTTGAACCGAGTAACTGTAACTTCTTCATAATATAACCTCCTGTAGAATCTTCGATGTGCTGTGCAATGCTTGCAGAATTATGCTAAGACGAGATGTGTTCGCATGCACTTTTAATATTATAAGATATGGATTTTCAGTAAAATCACTTGTATGTATATGTAATGACTCCACTATCACAATGCATCACACAATTCACACTGACATAAGTTACGATATCGCACCTTATTCATGAATGAAATAGTAAATTTATTATAAATTACCTCATATTTTAACGAAGCGTATCATTAAGCATTCGGTTTTTGAGACTAGCGTTATTTGTAAAAGGGTAAACTAAAAATATGGCTACCTTGCAGTTCAAGGTATTTTACTTGAAGATGATTTATCCTATAGTATTAACGTAAGATGATTCAACAAATTAGACATACATAAAGGGGTTGTAGATCTATGGTTATATCGATTATCATCTTGTTATTTGCCTCGTTCTTCTTCTCGGGGAGTGAAACGGCATTAACGGCAGCGAATCGCATGAAGATTCAGACGGCTGCTAATGAGGGTGACTCTAAAGCTCAGAAACTCGTCAATCTGCTGAATAAGCCGAGTGAATTTATAACGACGATTCTCATCGGAAATAATATCGCGAATATCATACTTCCTACTTTGGTAACGATTCTTGCTGTGCGACTTGGCCTCAATGTAGGTATTGCGACAGCAGTGACGACGGTAGCGATTATCATCATTTCTGAAGTAATTCCGAAGTCTGTCGCGGCGACATATCCTGATCGCATTGCGCGCTTGGTCTTCACACCAATTCAGTTTTTTGTCATTATTTTTAAACCCATAACGAAGATCTTGAACGCGTTAACAGATGGTATCAATCGCTTGCTTTCAAGAGGCGAAACAACGTCTCAACATTATTCTAAGGAAGAAATTCGTCAGATGGTGACCATTGCAGGTAGTGAAGGTGCTTTTAACGAGATGGAAAGAAATCGTATTCAAGGTGTGATGGACTTTGGCAAACTAAAGATCACGGATATCAATACGACACCGCGAATTAATGTGACAGCTTTTTCCAAAGAGGCGAGTTACGAAGAAGTTTACGACACGGTCATTTCACATCCTTATACACGCTATCCGGTGTATGATGGCGATATCGACAATATTGTCGGCATCTTTCACTCGAAGTATTTGCTCGCTTGGAGCCGTAATTTAGATAAGCAGTTGCTAGACTATACATCTCAACCCCTATTTGTGAATGAACATAACCGAGCTGAATGGGCTTTGCGTAAAATGACAATCACGCGCAAGCATCTAGCAATCGTTCTCGATGAATACGGTGGAACTGAAGCCATCTTGTCACATGAAGATTTAATAGAAGATATGCTCGGTATGGAAATTGAAGATGAAATGGATGAAGAGGAACAACGTAAATTAGAGCGTAACGTTAAGTCGTATCAAAGAAAAAAGAAATAGAAAGAGGGCGTAATGATGAAACTTCAAACACGTATCACGGAACGATGTGGAATTAAATATCCGATTATTCAAGCCGGTATGGCAGGGAGTACCACACCTGAGCTTGTCGCCACTGTGAGCAATAGTGGTGGTTTAGGTATAATCGGTGCAGGTTATATGACGCCGGAACAGCTTAATCAAGAGATTATCGAAATTCAAGAACTGACGGATTTGCCGTTCGCAGTGAATTTATTTGTGCCATCAGATGCGATTTATGATCCTGATGAAGTTGAAGAGATGCAAGAACATTTGGCACCGTTACGTGAACGTTACCAAGTGAGTGAACCTGAAGTGGATATGGATGCAGAAGAACGCAATTTCAATGGCGCAATTGAGTTAATAATTGAGAAACAGGTGCCTGTGGTGGCTTTCACGTTCGGTATTCCGTCACAGTCCACGATTCAACGTTTGAAAGAATCAGGTGCGACGCTAGTAGGGACTGCAACGACGGTAGAAGAAGCGGTAGCGTTAGAAAGCGCAGGTATGGATGCGATCGTAGCGCAAGGAAGTGAAGCAGGTGGCCACCGCGGTTCGTTTACTGTAGATGAAGCAGACCAACCTCCGCTAATTGGAACGATGTCATTAGTTCCGCAAGTCGCAGATGCAGTCAACGTACCCGTAATTGCTGCGGGTGGTATGATGGACGGTCGCGGTCTTGTGGCAAGTTTAGCTCTTGGTGCAGAGGCGACACAATTCGGTACGGCTTTTTAACTACTGAAGAGAGTGGTGCTTCAGCACTTAAAAAGCAAGCGATACTCGACAGCGACGAAACACAACCTACGATTACGAATGTCTATAGTGGTAAGTTTGCGCGAGGTATTCGCAATCGCTTTATTTCTCACTTCGCTGATTATCAAGGGGAAATACCCGAATATCCAATTCAGAATCAATTGACGACTGCGATTCGTAAGACAGCTGCGCGAGAGGACGATGCAGAGTATACGCATCTGTGGAGTGGTCAATCTCCACGTTTAGCACGTACCATTTCTGCAGCTGAGTTAATTCGTCAAATTGTGCAAGAAGCGGAAACACTACTTCAGTCATAGTAGAATATATTAATTATTGAGGACCCTGAGAAGCATGGAGCGTATTTCTACGCAGACTCAGGGTCTTATTTATTTACTTTAATCCACCTTTTAAGAATTTGTAAAAGCGAATGAATTCAATGAATGGGGTATACGAGATGTGGTATCATGAATGTGGTGATAGTTTATGATTGAAATTGGACTTACAGGTTGGGGCGATCATGATTCATTATATGAAGATGTGCAACGTTCCACGGACAAATTAAAGACTTATGCCAGTCATTTTCCTGTAGTGGAATTAGATGCTACATATTACGCGATACAACCTGAAAGAAATATTAATAAATGGATTAAAGAAACGCCTGAGCGGTTTAAGTTTGTGGTGAAAAGCCATCAAGCGCTGACACTACATGCAGATTATCAAGAGTTTGCAGAGTCGAGACAGGCGTTATTTGATGATTTCAAGAAGATGCTTCAACCTTTGCAGCAACATCAGAAGTTGGCAATGGTACTCGTTCAATTTCCACCATGGTTTGACTGTAATGCGCGCAATATCCAATATATTCGCTATGTCAGAGAACAATTGAAAGACTATCCGATGTGTGTGGAGTTTCGTCATCAATCGTGGTTTACCCCGCAATTTAAAGAAGAGACGTTGTCGTTTCTTACTCAGAATCACATCATCCATTCAGTTTGTGACGAGCCACAAGTCGGTCAAGCAAGCGTGCCTCTCGTCAATCGGGTGACGAGTGATGTCGCGCTCGTACGCTATCATGGCCGTAATACGAGTGGTTGGACGAAACAAGATATGAGTGATCAAACATGGCGTGACGTGCGTTATTTATATAACTATAGTCAGGAAGAGCTTGAAGATTTGGCACAGAAAGTGAAGATCTTAGAACAGAAGACATCTAAAGTCTATGTCGTATTTAACAACAATTCGGGTGGACATGCTGCTCAGAATGCTCAGACTTATCAAGAGATACTCGGCATTGAATATGAAGGGTTAGCACCACAACAATTAAAACTTTTCTGAGGAGCGATTTAGATGCTAACGATTATTTGTTTGATATTAATTGGTGCTCTATCAGCGATACTCGGTTCGTTAGTCGGTATCGGTGGTGGTTTGATTATAGTGCCAACCTTAATCTATTTAGGGGTAGAACATGACTTACTGCATGGCATCACACCCCAGATTGCGATAGGGACGTCTTCTGTCATACTCATTGTGACAGGCTTGTCATCGACCTTTGGCTATATGAAATCGAAACAAGTTGATTTTAAAAATGGTTCAATCTTTCTATTTGGACTCTTACCAGGGTCGCTCATTGGTTCAGTATTAAGCTGTTTCTTAACTTTAAATTCATTCGATTTATACTTCGGCATATTTCTAATATTAGTTGCTGTATTGTTGATTATCAGAAATAAAATTAAGCCGATTCAATTGTTTAATAAAGAGAAGTATCGCCGTTCGTATACGGATAACGAAGGTGTAACGTATCATTACAACGTGCCACCCCTTTTCACCTTTGTAGCAACGCTATTTATCGGAATTCTCACTGGCTTATTTGGTATTGGTGGCGGCGCTTTGATGACACCGTTAATGCTCATCGTCTTCCGTTTTCCACCACACGTGGCAGTCGGTACGAGTATGTTAATGATCTTCTTCTCAAGCTTGATGAGCTCACTAGGCCACATGGTACAAGGCCATGTCGCTTGGGGATACTCACTTGTCTTGATCATTTCAAGTATCATTGGGGCTCAAATAGGTGTGAGAATTAACCGTACCATTAAATCTGATACGGTCGTGCTCTTGCTTAGAACGGTATTACTGATTATGGGTGTTTATTTAATTATCAAATCATTTTTATAAAAAGGAGGGAATGAGAGATGAAGCTAACGATTTATCATACGAATGATATTCACAGTCATCTTCACGAGTATGCGCGTATTGATGCTTATATGAAAGAACATCGGCCTCAGCTTACGCATCCCTCTCTCTATTTAGATATAGGAGATCACGTCGATCTCTCCTTGCCTGTAACAGAAGCAACGGCAGGTTTGAAGAACGTGGAGTTACTGAATAATGCGCAATGTGATCTTGCTACGATAGGGAACAATGAAGGCATGACGATTTCTCATGAGGCCTTGAATCATCTATATGATGATGCGAATTTCCCTGTGACGTGTGCAAACGTGTTTGACGAAGAAGGGAATTTGCCTCGTAACATGGTATCTTCGCATATCCAAACTGTGGAAGATGTCGATATCCTCTTCGTTGCAGCGACGGCCCCATTCACGCCATTCTATCGTGCGTTAGACTGGGTAGTTACAGATCCGCTTGAAGCGATTAAAGATGAAATTCATGCGCATGAAGGCCAGTATGATATCTTAATCGTGATGAGTCACGTTGGTATCTTCTTCGATGAGCAATTATGCCAAGAGTTACCTGAGATTGATTTAATTCTTGGCAGTCATACGCATCATTATTTTGAGCAAGGCGAAGAGCAGAATGGTGTATTAATGACTGCTGCTGGTAAGTATGGTCATTTCCTAGGTGAAGTGACGCTTGATATTGAGCAACGTCAAGTAGTGGGTAAAAGTGCGATCTTGCATCCGCTCGATACCTTGCCAGAAGTCGAAACGAACTTCATTCAAGAAGGGCAACAGTTGATGGATACATCCGTACTCGACCGTCCGATGTATTTACCACGTACGACAAATCGTATTTCTAAGACCGCTTATATGCTTGCGGAAAGTCTGCAAGAATTCACTCATACAGAAGGTAGTATTATCAACGCAGGATTAATTGTCACTGACATTAATAAGGATCGAGTGACAGAATATGACATTCATCAGATGCTTCCACATCCTATTAACGCAGTTCGCGTGCGTTTGAAAGGTGACATATTGAAAGCCATTATTGATAAGAGTCAGAAACAAGAATATCTTAATGAACATGCGCAAGGACTCGGTTTCCGTGGAGATATCTTTGGTGGCTACGTGCTCTACAATATCGGCTTTATCGAATCGGAGAGACGTTATTTCATTGGAGAGCGTGAGGTTTATGATGAAGAAGCGTATACGTTGGGCACGGTTGATATGTACACTTTCGGTCGTTACTTCCCGATGTTGAAAGGCGAGGCGATTGAGTATATTATGCCAGAATTTCTGCGAGACATTTTTAAGATGAAATTGACAGAAGTAGCTGAAGACGTTGAGTAATATGAGGTTTGAGCGGCTTTGACTGAGCAGTGTAAAAGTGAATAAGATTTGAACGACAGCGAGAAATTGTTAAAGTCAAGGTCGCTAATGCGTTTTCATTTATACTTATTTTCGTTATAATAGATAGGAGAACTATACAGGAGGGTGTTCGTTGCTATGGCTACAAAAAATGAGGAAATCCTACGTAAGCCGGATTGGTTAAAGATTAAACTTAACACGAACGAGAACTACACTGGTTTGAAAAAAATGATGCGCGAAAAAAACTTACACACAGTGTGTGAAGAAGCGAAATGTCCTAATATTCATGAATGTTGGGGTGCACGTCGTACAGCAACATTTATGATTCTCGGTGCGGTATGTACACGTGCGTGTCGTTTCTGTGCGGTTAAGACAGGTTTACCTAACGAGTTAGACTTAAACGAGCCTGAACGTGTGGCAGAATCTGTTGAATTAATGAACTTGAAACACGTGGTTATCACAGCGGTTGCTCGTGACGACTTACGCGACCAAGGTTCTAACGTTTATGCAGAAACAGTACGTAAAGTAAGAGCGCGTAATCCATATACAACGATTGAAATTCTTCCATCAGATATGGGTGGGGACTACGAAGCACTTGAAACATTAATGGCTTCTAGACCTGATATTCTTAACCACAACATCGAAACAGTACGTCGCTTAACTCCAAGAGTTCGTGCACGTGCGACATACGACAGAACGTTAGAATTCTTAAGACGTTCTAAAGAATTACAACCAGACATCCCTACTAAATCTAGTTTCATGCTTGGCTTAGGTGAAACATACGAAGAAATCTACGAAACTATGGATGACTTACGTGCCAATGATGTAGACATCTTAACTATTGGTCAATACTTACAACCTTCACGTAAACACTTGAAAGTTGAAAAATATTACACACCTTTAGAGTTTGGTAAGTTGAGAAAGGTTGCTCTTGAAAAAGGCTTCAAACACTGCCAAGCAGGTCCATTAGTACGTAGTTCTTACCACGCTGACGAACAAGTTAACGAAGCAGCTAAAGAAAAACAACGTATGGGTGAAGAACAACTAAGTGCTGAAACAAATCAATAAGTCGTACAGAAATCAAGTGTAGGACATAGAATTAAATGCGTATCATATAATGACTACAACCAGTTTATATATAGATGATTAATGATTTATTACTATTTGAGATAAATAGACAATCATTATAATAAAGAGGAAGAGGTTGAGACAATCGTGTTGAGAACTGATGTGAGATCGAGACGGCATTCTAAATTACTTGCGTCACATCCACATGGAATTGAGTTCTTTAAACTCGTGAGCGATGAGTATTTACGAGTAGCACAGTGAGGTCTCTACCTCTTTTTATAACTTTAAGGACTTAAGAGAAACTGGAAATACATAAAGGATTGAGCAAAGTTTATGATTAAGATTGATGATAAATACTTTGAACTAATTGAAGATTATCGTGAAGCTTTCAATGAGGAGCAATTTGCGAAAAGATATTCTGAAATTCTGGATAAATATGATTATGTGGTAGGGGATATCGGTTACGAACAACTGAGATTGAAAGGCTTCTATAAAGATGCCAATAAGAAAGTAGATATGAGTAAACGTTTCTCTACAATTCAGGATTATTTGTTGGAGTATTGTAACTTCGGATGTCCTTACTTTGTGTTACGACGTATTCCGCGTCAGGAGTTGAAACGCTTGTTAGAGCAAGAAGAGACGCATGAACAAGATGTAGATGCATGGGATGATAAGTTGAAAGACGTTAAGATTAAGCCTACCATTCAAGATACTGAGAAGTGATAGGGTGGTTGTAAATATCATTTAAATCTTTCAGCCCATAAAAAAGCGGGGCAATGGAATCAAATGAATTTCATTGCCCCGTTTTTAAGAAAAATATAATTAAAAAATGTTGCATGAATAACAAAAAATTACTGAATCACTTCATTCAAATAACTTTGAATTTCTTCGCCTTCTGCTTCATTGACGCCTAATGCATAAGCGACGTAGCCTTCTTCTTCTAAATCATCCGAACCGATGAGTCCATAGCGATTATTCTGCATATTTAACACAATCGTCTTACCGTAATGACGGTCAGTTTGAATTAACATTAAATCATAGCGACTTTCTTCTCCCACAAAGCCGACAAACTGGACTTGTGCGGGCTCGTTATCATCATATAAATACATATCTATCATTATTTCGTCCTCACTTTCGTAAAAAGTGTTTACATCCATTCATTTTACAATCATGACCATCAATAGAGATGGCGAACTTGGTATCTATTGTAACACGTGCTATAAGCCTTGTTGATAAGAAATCATTACTCACAATTGGCGTGTATGAATGCGGGTTCAAAATTATGGTATCATGAATGTAAGTGTGAAGATAAAGTAGTAGATTCAAACTACGAAACTATTTAAGAGGTGAATACCATGTACTTTGTAAATAAACAGAAACTTGAGGATAAATTAAATTATTTACAACAACTTACTGAAGATTATCCGGAGAATAAAGCGAATCGCTATGCCTTTGAACGTATAGCGCAAATGTTAATTGAATCTGCAGTGGATATCGGAAATATGATTATTGACGGCTTTATCTTGCGAGATCCCGGAAATTATCAAGATGTAATCGATATATTAGAGCTTGAAGGTGTCATTTCTAAAGATACGCAACAGGTGGTTAATGAAACAGTGGCTAACCGTAAGCAATTCGTGCACCGCTACGATGAACTTGATACAGAAGCATTAGTGCCACTATTCGATCGTGCAGTACCTGTATATCAAACTTTCGTTAAAGAAGTTCTACAGTTTTTAGAGAATGAGAATGTACCTATTACTGCTTTTGGAAAATAAAGGAGTGAACAGAAGATGAAGCAATATCAAGGTTATTTAATCGATTTAGATGGAACGATGTACCAAGGTAACCAAAAAATTGATGGTGCAGCAGAATTTATTCATTATCTCAATGAACATGAGATTCCACATCTATTCGTGACCAACAACTCTACGAAAGAACCTGAACAAGTAGCAGATAAACTCCATACGATGGGCGTAGAGGCGAACAGTAACGAAGTGGTGACTTCTGCGCTTGCAACTGCAGAATTTATCGCGGACAAAGATCCAGGTGCCACAGTCTATATGCTGGGTGGAAGTGGCCTTCGCACTGCATTGACTGAACATGGATTAAAGTTGAAAGATGACGAGTTCGTCGATTACGTCGTGATTGGACTAGACGAAGCAGTGACGTATGACAAGTTAGCTACAGCGACGTTAGCGGTTAGAAATGGGGCGAAGTTTATCTCAACCAATAAAGATGTCTCAATTCCGAAAGAACGTGGCTTCATGCCAGGTAACGGAGCGATCACGAGTGTGGTTTCTGTCTCTACAGGCGTAGACCCAATCTTCATCGGTAAACCTGAGCCCATAATTATGAACAAAGCGTTAGATATTCTTGCTTTAGATAAAAAGAACGTGGCAATGATTGGCGATTTATACGATACGGATATCCTATCTGGTATCAATATTGATATTGACACGATTCACGTTCAAACAGGCGTGACGACGAAAGAAGAACTTGCTGAGAAAGATATTCCACCGACTTATACGTTCGCTGATTTAAATGAAGTGATTGCTGAACTCGAAGGAGTGGATTAAGTTGACTAAGATTGTAGTATCACGTCAAATTCCAAATCAATTTATCCGTCAACTTGAGCAATTAGGCGAAGTAGTCATGTGGGAAGAAAGTTATGAGCCTATGCCACGTGAGCGCTTTTTACAAGAGTTGAATGATGCCACAGCATGTTTCATAACTTTAAGTGAACGTATCGATCAGGAAGTATTTGAAGCGGCGCCACACTTGCAAGTCATCGCGAATATGGCAGTAGGGTACGACAACATTGATTTAGATTTAGCACGTCAGTATGGTGTGACAATCACGAACACACCAGACGTTTTAACTGAAACGACGGCTGAACTTGGTCTGACGTTATTACTTACTGTAGCAAGACGTGTGGTAGAAGCTGAGCACTACGTACAAAATGGCGAATGGCAAAGTTGGGGGCCATATCTATTAGCTGGCAAAGACTTACATGGATCGACAGTAGGTATCTTTGGTATGGGCGCTATAGGTAAAGCGTTCGCACGACGTTTGCAAGGTTTCAACACGACTGTCTTGTATCATAATCGCTCTCGTCACAAAGATGCTGAAACGGAGTTGAATGCGCAATACGTCGATTTCGATACGTTATTACAGGAATCAGATTTCGTCGTGTGTACGGCACCTCTGACCGATGCGACGCGAGATCAATTTGATGCCACTGCTTTTAGTAAAATGAAAAATGACGCTGTCTTTATCAATATTGGACGTGGCGCGATCGTGGATGAAGAAGCGCTTGTGAAAGCGTTGAAAGATGGAGAAATTGGAGGCTGTGGTTTGGATGTATTACGCCAAGAGCCTATTAACATGGATCATCCTATCCTTGAACTGCCTCAAGCTGTCGTCTTACCTCATATCGGTAGCGCATCTGAACAGACGCGCAATGACATGATCCAGTTGTGTGTCGATAACATCCGAGGTGTCTTAACTGAGGGCCGTGCGGTGACTGAGGTTAAAAGTTAAGGTAGAACACAAAGAAACCGACACGTGTAGCGTAACGTGCCGGTTTCATCTCTTTATATTAAAATACTTGTTCTACTTCAACGACGCCCGGTACTTCTTCGTGTAAAGCACGTTCAATACCTGCTTTAAGCGTAATTGTTGAACTTGGGCATGTCCCGCAAGCACCGTGTAATTGCAATTTGACAATACCATCTTCTACATCGACGAGTGAACAATCCCCGCCATCACGTAATAAGAAAGGACGTAACTTCTCAATCACTTCTGCGACTTGATCGAACATCGTTGCGTTTTCTGTAGGCATGCGAAATGCCTCCTTTCAAGTATATTATTTCATCTTCTCGTTATTACTTTATTATAATAGATATGGACGAAAAAATCTATCATCGAAAACAAAGGGAGAGGCTTATGAATAAAGTTAGTGTAGTTGTTTACGGCGCAGATGTTGTATGTGCAAGCTGTGTAAATGCGCCAACTTCTAAAAATACGTATGATTGGTTACAACCATTATTACAACGTAAATATCCTGATATTCAATTTGAATTTACGTATATTGATATTGAGCGCGATACAGAGAATCTATCTGATCATGATCAGCACTATATTGAGCAAATTCAAGATGAGGAATTATTCTATCCGCTAGTGACGATGAATGATGAATATGTTGCGGATGGTTATATTCAATTGAAAGACATTAAGCGTTTTATGAAAGCGCGCTTTCCAGAGGCAGCACAAGAAGATTAAGTACTTCATAGGTTAAGCGTGTTAGGAACTCTAAGTAAAATATGAGGGTGTTTCATTTTCAATGTTATGCCTCTCGTAGTTTAATGTGTAACTATCACTTTTAAAATAAATATTTGGATAGTTAAAGCGGCCTAGGGCAAATCCTAGACCGCTTTTATATTCATTAACCATTATGATATTTGTAAAGCCAGAGCACACCTGATTTTAAAATAGACGCGAGACGACCCGTAACAGTGCGATCCATGATATAAGCGAAGCCTTGTTTTTCGCCTAATGAACCTAAGAAACCTTGGATCTTAATCTCAGACATCTTCTCAGGTAATAGTTTGCCTTGCCATTGTAATTTCATGACATCAGCGATTTGATCGCCTTGTGCTTCAGCAAGCTGTGCACTTGGCGCATGTGGTAATTCCGCACAATCACCAACGACGTAAACATTTTTATAAGTTGGAATCTGATGGTATTGGTTCAGAATAACACGACCACTTTTACTAATATCAACAGGTAAGTTACGAACGATGTCCACCGGTTGAATACCCGCTGTCCAAACGACGAGATCCACATCTTCAGGGATATCATTGTTGAAAATACGACCATCTTCTACACGGTTAATATTAGAATTTGGAACGACTGTTACATCATTCTTCTTGAACCATTTCTCTATGTAACGACTAAGTTTCTCTGGGAAACGTGGTAAGATACGCTCACCGCGATCGTAGAGATAAATATCTAAATCACTGCGACTTTCACGAAGTTCACTCGCGAGTTCAATACCGCTCAAGCCAGCACCTACGATACCAACTTTAGCGCCGTTTGGTAACTCACTGATGTGGTGGAACGTCTCTCTAGATTTAGACAACGTTTGAATACTAAATGTATGCTCTTCTGCACCGGGTACATTGTGATATTTGTCTTCACAACCCAAGCCAATAACGAGTTCGTCATAGTCAATCTTAGTATTGCCGACTGAAACGATTTGATCGTCTAAATCGATTTCCGTGATTTCTCCATAAACTGTGTTGATTCGTGGAGAATCTGGGAAGTTCATTCGAATATCCTTATCCGATTTCGTACCTGCTGCTAACTCGTAGAACTCTGGTTTCAGACTATGATACGGCATGCGGTCAACGAGTGTCAGTGAATAGTCCTTAGGTAGGGCATTAGGTAAGATATGCGACATGATACGCATATTCCCATAGCCACCACCGAGTAGTACAAGATTTTTCATGTTCAATACCCCTTTAATAAGAAATTAGATTGTTGTAGATACATCATGTTCAAAGTCTATCGCTATTTGCTTCCACACTAGACGCTATCTCAGTTCGACAGTATAAGTGTTGTGAAACGAGACAGGTCGTTCTAGGAAATATGTCGTTGAAGCGGCACAATGACTTTAATGTAGCCCCACACTATCCATGATGTACTAAGCGTTATATGTAGTTGATAAGAGACCCTTTGCTTGCTCTTACCATGTTGGAACGATATGAAATCATACATAGTTTATTATATGCTTTTTAATGTGCTACTACAAATAACTTTATAGGCAATGACTTAATTTTGCAATCGCTTTCTTAACTATTGTGAAAGGGCTTTAGCACTTTTTAGGAAATTGTTGAAAAATTTTTTAGTAGAAATCAGCTTGTGGGCAATCCAGGGGTGTGTTTGTTATAATAAAAGAACTGAATCTATAAAGAAGGTGAAATATGTTTCCACTTGTAGAATTTTGTGTATCAAACATGGCCAAAGGCGGAGACTATGTTTATAACAAGTTAGAAGAAGATCCTGAAGTAGATGTTCTAGAGTATGGCTGCCTTCAAAACTGTGGTATTTGTTCGAGTGGATTATATGCCTTAGTCGATGGCGAAGTTGTCGAAGGGAACACGCCAGATGAATTACTTTCAAACATCTACAAGCATATAGAAGAACAACAAGAAGCTTGGGCAATGTTCTAATGCTTCTTATATAGATAAATCATATACGAATGTACTTTAGATTGATTTAAGTGTAATAACAGTCATTAGCTAGTTGCAAAGTGTAGTGCTTACTAAATCATCATCTACGTGAAGTGCAAGGAAGTCGCGATTTTATTACCTCGTAAGTGAGTAATGAAGGTCTTGTAACTAAGTATTTAATGAAAATAAATAAACTACAAGAAACAATAAGGAGCGAGGAGTTAACTTTATTGAAGCAGCGATTTTACTATCACGTAAATGAACAAAGAATTATTATTAAAGAATTTAAAAGAAATATTTAAAGGCTATTGTATAACAGTCATCTACGAGGAGACAAGTACATCGAAGCAGCGATTTTACTACACGTAAATGAGCAATGAGATGTACTTTGTCGACAATGGAGATGGTTATTATACAACAGCCAAAGGAGGAGAAAATATGAGTACAGTGACATTGACAAAATCAGCAGCCTACGAAGTCAAAGACATGCTCCAACAAAATGATATGCCAGATGGCTACCTTAAAATCAAAGTTGATGGCGGTGGCTGCACTGGCTTAACATACGGCATGTCCGCAGAAGAGGAACCTGGAGAGAATGACGAAGTACTTGAATTCTACGGTTTGAAAGTACTCGTTGATAATTACGATAAACCTGTGCTTGAAGGCACAACTATTGATTTCAAACAATCCTTGATGGGTGGCGGATTCCAAATTGACAATCCGAATGCCATCGCTTCATGTGGTTGCGGCAGTTCATTCAAGACTGCGAAAGTTTCAGGCACACCTGAAGAGTGCTAAATAGTAGAGGACCGATATATGTGTTAAGGTGTAAGAAGAAAGCCTTTTCATGTATATCGGTTCATTTTATCACTGATCTTGTGAAATTTCGCACACATCCCCGATAAGTGCTTGAAATGATACTATAAAAACTATAAGATTATATATGGATGAAAAATGTCTTTTTTATGAATTGTTTGTGAAAACTCGGGTAAAATACAGTGTGATGATTAATAAATTGTGACAAAGGCATCGTAGTTTGATGTAAGATGAAAGGTGTTATGTAGCATAGCAACTCAGTAAATTGCTTTGTCACAGTTAACGTATAACGTCTTCATGCTGTCATTTAAAAAGACGTATAAATAAAAAATAATTATGAAAGCTTAGGTGAATAAAATGGCTCAATCTCGTAAAAAAGTATTAGTTTTAGGTGCTGGTTACGCAGGCTTACAAACTGTAACTAAATTACAAAAGCAACTCTCTAAAGAAGACGCAGAAATTACATTAATCAACAAAAATGATTACCACTATGAAGCAACTTGGTTACATGAAGCTTCAGCAGGTACTTTAAGCTACGAAGATGCACTTTACCCAGTTGAAAGTGTATTAGACAAAGACAAAGTTAACTTCGTCAAAGCAGAAGTTAAGAAAATCGATCGCAATGCGCAAAAAGTTGAAACTGACGCTGGCGTATTCGACTACGACATCTTAGTCGTTGGTTTAGGTTTCGAAAGCGAAACATTTGGTATCGATGGCATGAAAGAACATGCTTTCCAAATTGAGAATATCTTAACTTCACGTAAATTATCTCGTCACATCGAAGATAAATTTGCTAACTATGCTTCTTCTAAAGAGAAAGATGATAAAGACATCGCTATCTTAGTTGGTGGTGCAGGATTCACTGGTATCGAATTCTTAGGTGAATTAACTGAACGTATTCCTGAATTATGTAACAAATACGGCGTAGAACAAAGCCGTGTTCACATCACTTGTGTTGAAGCTGCACCTAAGATGCTTCCACAATTCTCTGATGAATTAGTGAACCACGCAGTAAGCTTCTTAGAAGACAAAGGCGTTGAATTCAAGATTGCGACACCTATCGTTGCTGCTAACGAAAAAGGTTTTGTAGTTGAAGTTGACGGTAAGAAAGAACAATTAGAAGCTAACACTGTTGTATGGGCAGCAGGTGTTCGCGGTAACCACATCATGGACGACGCATTCGAAGGCGTTAAACGTGGTCGTATCGTAAACAACCAAGACTTAACAATCAAAGATCATGACGAAATCTTCGTTATCGGTGACTGCTCTGCATTTATCCCAGAAGGTGAAGAACGTCCATTACCAACTACAGCTCAAATCGCTATGCAACAAGGTGAAAACGTTGCTCAAAGCATTTACAACATCTTACACGGTGAACCAACAGTACCATTCAACTATGTAGACCGTGGTACAGTTTGCTCACTTGGTTCACATGACGGTGTAGGTGTCGTTTACGGCAGAGACATTAAAGGTAAAAAAGCTGCATTTATGAAGAAAGTCATCGATACACGTGCAGTATTCAAATTAGGTGGCGTAGGCTTAGCATTCAAAAAAGGTAAATTCTAATAAATCAAAGCTTAATCGCAAGAGGGGCCTGTCATAATGATGGGCTCCTTATTTTTATCAAGAAAGGTTTAAAGGGGAGTGTACAAGATGGAAGCACAATTCGTCTCAACACAGGACAAAGCGGAACAAGTTCTTATCGTAGGTTTACCTGCACATCTCAATCAATTAGATGAAATAGCAGTCAACGGGCAAGATATAAAGTCTGATTTAGATGAGCTCAAGCACCAACAAATTGTAGGAACGACTGCAGGCCAAATTGGTTCAACATTCTATCAATTTAATGGTCAACCTCATCGTCTCATCACAGTTGGACTCAGTAATCTCAAAGATTTAACAACACAAGATTACTTGAAAGCATTCGGTAATCTATTTCAGTATTTACAATCTGAACGTATTACTCAAGCGTCCCTGCTACTAGAATCATTCGATAATAAATATTACGAGTCACGTTCCATCGTGGAACTCATCGGTCTCCAAAGTGAACGTGCGACGTATCGCTTTGATAATTACAAATCGGACAAATCGGCGCTATACAATTTAACGCTAAACATCCATACTGAACAGCAAGATATTGCGAACGAACTTGAAACAGGTCAAATCATCGGGGAAGGTATCAATGTTGCTCGCGATTTCAGTAATATGCCGCCAAATATATTGACGCCTGCTTATTACGCAGAACAGATTAGCCAGCATTTTACAGATAAAAGTGTGGAGGTCGACGTCAAAGATGGATCACAACTGCAACAAGAAGGTTTCGGACTCATTCACGCGGTCGGCAAAGGTTCAGTTAACCCGCCACATCTCGTTACGATGACGTATCAAGGTGGCGCACAAGATCAAGATCCTATCGCGCTCGTTGGGAAAGGTGTCACGTACGACTCAGGTGGTTACTCTATCAAATCGAAGTTAGGTATGCAGACGATGAAATTTGATATGTGTGGATCAGCCAATGTCGTTGCGATGATTTCTATTGCTGAGCGTCTACAATTGCCTATCAATCTAGTGGGTGTTGCCGCACTCGCAGAGAATATGATTAGTGAGCAAGCGATGAAACCAGATGATGTCTTTACTGCGCTTAGTGGCGAAACTGTCGAAGTGTTAAACAGTGACGCAGAAGGGCGACTCGTCTTAGGTGATGCAGTCTTTTACGCTAATCAGTTCCAACCGCGCTATATTCTCGATTTCGCAACATTGACAGGTGCAGCAGTGGCAGCACTTGGGGACGACAAAGCAGCAGCCCTACGTAATCAGAGTACAGCACCGCTAGAAGAAATTCTGGCAATCGCTTTAGAGGACGGCGATCCTACATTCGAATTGCCAATCACTCAGGCTGAGAAGGACAAGATACGTCGTTCAGCTGTAGCCGATCTCGTCAATCATACGAATGGTCACGGTAAAGCGCTATTCGCGGCTAGCTTTATTTCACATTTCGCAGGCAATACGCCACATATGCATTTCGATATTGCAGGGCCAGCCACACGTAGCACTAAGAACTATAACGGTCCAGCTGGTCCCACAGGTTTCCTTGTGACAACGATTGTGAATTGGTTACGTCAACAAGGTTAAGTGTTGTTGGTTTGTGCTCGTAAAAGGGCTTCTAGATAGTCGTTGTAGAATGATTAACCCGTATTGTAGTTTAATTTTAAGGCTGAAAGCTCGCTCATCATGGTCGACGTTATATCTGAACGCGATGTCGATGAAGCGGGCTTTTTAGTGTGCCCGTACGGATAAGGCAAACTGTATATCACCACGCATTCTCGCAAATATTCTGAAATAATGTTGACATACGAGAAGCGAATTGATAGTATTACACCTATAACGCTTTAGTTCGATAATGTATTAAAGGGAGTGAATGTCAATATGGTTAATGCTGTAGTTGTTGCAGTTATTCTAATGATTGTCCTGTGTTTATGCAGGTTGAACGTTGTAATTAGTTTATTTATCAGTGCATTAGTCGGTGGACTCGTTGCGGGTATGTCAATTGAGGACATCGTCACAGTGTTTGGTAAAAATATTGTCGATGGTGCAGAGGTCGCTTTGAGCTATGCCTTGCTCGGAGGATTTGCCGCTCTGATTTCATATAGCGGTATTACTGACTATCTCGTCAATAAGATTATTAAAGGGATACGCGCAGAGAATAGTAAATTCTCGCGTGTTACAGTCAAGTTAATTATTACAGTGGTGCTCTTAGCACTCAGTATCATGAGTCAGAACTTGATTCCCGTCCATATTGCATTCATTCCTATCGTGGTTCCGCCACTCATCAGTTTGTTTAACGAACTGAATATGGATCGACGTCAAATTGCTTTAATTATCGGTTTCGGTTTATGTTTTCCTTATATTCTGTTGCCGTATGGTTTCGGTCAAATATTCCACCAAATTATTACGAAAGGGTTTGCGAAAGCAGGTCACCCCATCGATATTAACTTAGTCTGGAAAGCGATGATTATCCCGTCTCTAGGTTATATCGTAGGTTTAATCCTCGGCTTATTCTATTACCGTAAACCACGTAAATATATCCAGAAGAAAGATCTAGATGAAATAGATGACATCGAGATCAAGCCGTATGTGCTAGGTGTGACGATCGTAGCGATTCTCGCGACTTTTCTCGTACAAACCTTCACAGATTCAATGATCTTCGGCGCTTTAGCCGGGGTACTCATCTTCTTTATCTCACGTGCTTATAAATGGTCTGAGTTGGATAAAAAGTTCGTCGATGGGATTCAAATCATGGCCTATATTGGCGTCGTCATTCTCAGTGCGAACGGCTTTGCAGGTGTGATGAATAAAACGGGTGATATTTCGTCACTCGTACATAGTTTAAGTACGATAGCTGGGGATAATAAATTATTGAGTATTATTGTGATGTATATCATCGGACTCGTCGTTACATTAGGTATTGGATCATCTTTCGCGACGATTCCTATCATCGCAACGTTATTTATTCCTTTAGGTGAGTCATTAGGCTTGAGTACGATGGCGTTGATTGCTGTTATCGGTACAGCGAGTGCGCTCGGTGATTCTGGTTCGCCTGCGAGTGACTCAACACTCGGACCGACAGCTGGGCTTGATGTAGATGGTCAGCACGATCACATTCGAGATACATGTATACCTAACTTTGTATTCTATAACGTACCTTTAATCATCTTTGGTACAATTGCAGCAATGGTACTATAAATTTTAAGAAAAGAGGCGTTGAAGATGACGAATATGTTAGAAACTTTAGGGATGAAGATAGAGAAAGAATCTCACGGGCATATCATCGTATCCATGCCTGTGACAGACAAGGTGAAACAACCCTTTGGCTACTTACACGGAGGGGCGAACCTTGCTTTAGGAGAAACAGCATGTTCAATCGGTGCAGCGCATATTGTGGATACAGAACGTTACATTCCGCTTGGTTTAGAAATGAATGCAAATCACATTAGTTCTACTACGGAAGGTGTCGTATATGCAGAAGCGACTATCGTTCATGAAGGTAAAACGACGCAAGTGTGGAATATTGATATCAAAGATGATACGGATCGTTTAATCAGTGTGATGAGAGGAACGATTGCGATTAAACAACGCAAAAAATAACAAATATCAATCGTATATAACAAGCGCCATTCTATCGAATTCAAGATAGAATGGCGCTTTTTCAATAACGAATATCACTTAGCAAATACGAACACTCATTATAATTTTTTATACACTTTTACAGCTATCAAAGCGATTATTCCAACTAGAATACAAGCTAGAATCCCCAGTATCACTCTGAAGCTCCCGCTAAAAAAATGAGATGATTCCTCAACTTTCACGCTCGGAATATGTTCTTTTCCGATAAATTGACGGTCGTATTTCACATATACATGTTGATCTTTGGATACTTTCAAATGATATTTACTTTTATCTTTAGGTACAACATCGTATAAATCTTTTTTTACATCGTACTTCTTACCATCAATAGTATGCTCACCTTTAGAGATGACTTTGCGATACGCATACTTGTGGAAAGCTTCTTGTGTAATGGCATTTGCGATTCTGTGACGCGCGTGCTCTGATTGGTCACTCGGATAAGGTTGCACATTGAAGATATTGGCATTCACACGAAGATGATCACGCTTCGTCGTCAAGACTAAGTTATATCCTTCTTTACTTGTACCTGTCTTCAGTCCGTCAACACCCTTCATTTGTTGGGATTGATGGGGGAGAGACAGATTCGTATTATGTAGTTTCTGATGATATTGCGTATCATCTTTTAACTTTGTGATATTCAATACTTCCGGATGTTCGCGCAACAGATGATTTGTGAGTAACGCCATGTCATGTGCAGTAGTATGAGATGTACTTTCATTTTTATAACCTTTAGGCTCATAGGGTTGAATTAAATGATTATCCGCACCACTAGGGTTAGTAAAATGTGTGTGATTCATGCCCAGAGCTTTGGCTTTAGCATTCATTCTATCTGTAAATTGAGAGACATCCTCATCGATGTGTTCAGCTAACACTAAGGTTGCTGCGTTACTTGAGTTTAAAGCTGCCTGTTTCAATAGTTGTTCCACCGTGTAGGTTTGTCCTTTTTTGAGTGGAAAAGTAGTGAGATTGGGTAGTTCAGACATCTTTTGATATCTAGAAGTGATATTGACTTTATCGTTCAAATTCACTTTTTTATCTTTGATGTCATCATAAACCACTAACATGGTCATTAATTTGGTAGTAGAGGCAGGCTCCACTTTTTTATCTTTATTATAGTCATAAAGTATTTGTCCATCCTCTGTTGTCACAACCATACCTTTAGGATTAAACGTCTCATCGAGTTGTACATGTTCTTCTTTCGACTCATCGACAGGCGTTTTTGCCGATACAGAGTTGAAATTAATACTCAAATGACATAAGAAAAATACCATTATAAGTAACGATAATTTTTTCATTGTAGGCTCCTCTTTGTGTAGTTTCTATATGCATGTCATTATATTATCAAAAACGAGTCCTTTAGTTAAATTAAATTAGTGGTATTGATTAACTTTGTTGTGAAAAAATGATATTTGAATAAAAAGAAAGTACTCCGTTTATCTCTAATGTACGGTTAGAAAACCACATCCGCTTTACTCATCCTTATACAAAATAATTGCTACGACGATAAAGCGACATAGCGTTGATACGCTTGACCAATACGCTGTGCAGCCTCGCGTCCTCCCATAATATTGCGAGCGAAAGGACCTAACTCTAAATCCGCTAACGCGCCGCTGACGAAAAGGCCAGGCAGCCACTCAAGGTCAGTTGAAGTATGTGGCAAACCACATTGTGCAACAGGCGCGCCATACTCAATTACGAGATGTTGGAGAAAGGGTGCGTTGAGTACTGCCTTCTCGAATCCTGTAGCTAAGAGAATGTGATCATAGAGTAATCTCCCATTCGGAGTAACAATGTGATGGTCTTCTAATCTTAAGTGTTCATTGATGTGAATATGTAATCGATCTTTGCTTTCTGCTTTCTTCAACTTCAAAAAAAGTTCACGTGGCATTGACCCACGATGACGTTCGCGTTGATTTACTCTGTGACGTTCGTTCAATGATAGCTTTTTGAAACGTGACATGTATTTAGGGCCAAGCCAACCTGGATCTGCATCGAAATCATTCACAGAGATGGGCTTGTTTAGCCACAGATGGATTGGTGACCGAGATGCTTCGTTTAACAAGCGCAGTGTAAGGTGGGTTGCACTCACACCACTACCAATGATGTGCGAAGTAGATTCAGCATCGATGTCATCGAGGTCGAATACGTGGTTAACATCAGGTTGATTGAGGTAGTCTTTCGGAATATAGGGTTGATTCGTACTCCCGCTTGCGATGATGACGAAGTGGCATTCAAGTACCCGGTGATCTTCTAGTGTAAGCTGCCATCCATTCTTCATAGGTGCAAGGTGTTGTACGGCACCTTTGAAATGACTCTCGTTCAATCCGTATTTATGAATCAGGTCGTGTGTATGATCTAAGAACATCGCACGCTGAGGGCGCTGATACCGTCCATAATGAGATTCTGTATACTGGTGTTCTTTCGCATAGCGATTGAGGTGGAAAGGGTCAGGATGAACGTGGTGAACACATGGTGAGCGTAAGAAAGGCATTTCTAAACGCTCAGTAAATTTACGAAATTGCGCACATAAATTGTCATGAGGATCGATGAGTCTTAAATCTTTAGCACTTAGTCCCAGTTCACGTAACTTAATCGCAATGGTCACCGCCTGTATTCCGCCGCCGATAATCGTCCACTGTTTCATAGGAAGACCTCCTGTTTTGTAAATCGTAATTATTTTGATTTGTAAAATATACCACATATTTTTTAAAAGGACAAATTGAAACAGCATATCTAAAGATGGGGGAGATAGGGTCAATGCGCAATTGAGACTTTACACAATTTAAAAAGGGGATGGTGAGGCAAGGCTAAGATCTACAATCCATCACAATACAAAAAGCTCGCAGACGGACTCAATCCATCTACGAGCTTCAACTATTAATCTTCGTGACCTTCAATACCTTTGCGTATCTCGTCACGTTTCGTACGATCTGTGTACGGTGTCTTCAATTTATAAGCCGATTGGATAATCAAGTGGCTTGATAAAGGGCCAGTAATCAAGATAAATAGGATACCGATAATCAACTGCATGTTGACGGATCCTTCTTTTCCAATAAAGAAGATAAACACGCCAGTAAGCATAAGCATGGCTCCTAATGTCGCTGCTTTACCTGCAGCATGAGCGCGTGAGTATACGTCATCGAGTCGCACGATACCTAATGCGGCTAGGGCACTAATAATCGCGCCAAGAACGACTAAGATTAAAGCAACACTAATGAGTATCGTCTTGATCATGCTCAATCACCTTACCTTTATCCATATATTTCGCAAAGACAGCCGTACCTAAGAACGCGAGTATACCTATGAGTAGGATGACGACAACCATGTATTGAACGCCGATTAACATACTAAATAATGCGACGACGGCCATGAGTTGTAGACCTACTGCGTCAATTGCAACGACGCGGTCAGCGAGAGAGGGGCCCAAGATGACGCGAATGAGCATCGCGAGCATGGACAAGACGACGATCACTAATGCGATAATAATAATAACTTTGTAACTCATCGTTCACCCACCTCTCTAACGACTTTCTCAAGTGAGGATTTAATTCCCTCAATTTCCTCTTCTTTCTCACCAAAATCAATGGCGTGAATATAAATTTTCGTGCGATCATCACTTAAACCTACCACGATTGTACCTGGTGTCAATGTGATGAGATTGGATAATAGCACGACTTGCCAATCTGTTTTTAAATCCGTGTTATATGTGAAAAATGCAGGTTCGTTCTTCAATGACGGCTGCAAGACGATGCGTATCACATCGATATTGGCTTTGATCAGCTCAATGAGAAAGACCCATATGAGCTTAATCACTTTATATAATGTGATGATATAGAAACGACCAGGCAAGACACTGCGTAATAGATAAACGAGTAACAAACCGAGTATAAATCCTAGGAGGAAGTTGTTGACTGTGTAACTACCTGTGACTAACAACCAGAATAACGAGAGTAATAAATTAATAACCACTTGTACTGCCATAATTACTTATCCCCCAATACACTATCGATATAGACGCTTGGATCATAGAATGATGAGGCCGCTTCTTTAACCACTGGATAGAGCACATCAGCCGATAACGCAAATACGACTGTGCAAACGACGGCAACAATGGCTACCGTTAATAAGCCTCTATAACTTAATTTCGGATTGTACTCGTAACCGTGTGATTCACCAAAGAATCCTTTTAGGAAAATGCGAATCACTGAATAAAGTACGACGAGACTTGAAAGTAACACGACGATACCGCTCACGTAGAAGCCTTTTTCGAAAGTCGCTTGAACGATGTAATATTTACCGTAGAAACCACTGAGCGGTGGAATACCAGCGAGACTTAACGCAGCGATAAAGAATGTCCAACCTAGCACGGGATAGTGTTTGATCAATCCACCGTAACGTTTCAAGTCATGTGTCTTAGTAATCTTAGCCATAATACCAATCAGGAAGAAGAGGGAAGCTTTCACAAGCATGTCGTGAATCGTATAGTAAATGGCTCCCATCATACCGGATTGGTTCATCATAGCTACACCAACGAGAATGACGCCGACTGCAATCATGATGTTGTAGAGAATAATCTTCTTCGTATCATAAAAGCTCACTGCGCCGACACAACCGAAGATAATCGTCAATAATGCTAAGAATAGAATGAGGTAGTACGCAAAGCTTGAATTATCGTTGAAGAATAAACTACTTGTTCGAGCGATTGCGTAGACACCTACTTTCGTTAACAACGCACCGAAGAACGCAATGATTGCGACAGGTGGAGCATAATAAGCACCAGGTAACCAAACATACATTGGGAAGGCTCCGGCTTTTGTTGCAAAGACGAAAATGAACATGATGTAGACTATATTTAACAAGCCGCTTTGTTGTGCGGATAGGTGATTTAACTTTTCACTAATATCTGCCAGGTTGAGCGTTCCTACTACAGAGTAAAGAATACCAACTGCGATGACGAAGAACGCTGAACTTGTGACGTTGATTAAGACGTATTTAATCGTCTCGCTGAGTTGAACTTTGGTACCTCCAATGACGAGTAGGATGTAAGATGCGATGAGGAACACTTCAAAGAAGACGAATAAGTTAAAGATATCGCCTGTAATAAAGGCTCCAATGACACCTGTGATCATAAACATAATTGAGAAGTAGTAATAGTATGTTTCACGTTCAATCCCTACAGATTTGTAAGAATATAGAATGATAAGCAATGTCACGATTAAACTTGTAATGACGAGTAGGGCACTGAACAAGTCTTGAACGAATACGATACTGTAGGGTGCTTTCCAAGAACCTAACTCGAGCTTAATCGGACCGTTTCGCCACACATTGATAAAGTTAATAATCGCAAAGATTAATGTAATGAATGTCCCAATAAAAGCGACATAGCGTTTGACAACGGGTCGTTTACCAATAAATATGAGTAGGAGTGCGGTGAATATCGGTATGATTAGTAAACTGACGAGTAAGTTACTCGTGATCATCATCGTACACTCCTTTCATTGATTCAAGATTGTCTGTTCCGAGTTCTTTATAGCTACGAAACGCTAGAACTAGGAAGAATGCAGTCACGGCGAACGAAATAACGATAGCGGTTAAGATGAGTGCTTGTGGAATCGGATCCACGTATGCTTTCGCACCATGTTCGTAAATAGGCACGCCACCTTTTTTCAAACCACCCATGGTAATTAAGAATAAGTTTGCGGTATGTGTTTGTAACGTTGTGCCGATAATGATGCGTATGATGCTCTTAGATAGAATCAAGTACACGCTCATGGCTGTAAGGATGCCACAAACAAAGATCATTAATATTTCCATCACTCATTCTCCCCAATCGTTAAGATAATCGTCATGACTGTTCCAACGACTGCTAACATGACGCCGAGGTCAAAGAATGTCGCAGTGTGTAGGCCCATGGGTTCTAATACGCCTAATGGAATGTCGAAAGGCTTGTGTGTGAAGAAGTTTTTATTGAACAACCAACTTGCCATAGGTGTGGCAGCACAGAAACACAACCCGATACCGATGAGAATCTTGAAATCCCAAGGATAAATCTTGCGCATCGTCTTCACATCGAAAGCGACAGCGATAATCACCAGCGCACTCGATAGGATGAGACCCCCAACGAAGCCGCCTCCTGGAGTATAGTGACCAGCGAGGAAGAGGGAAATCCCAAACATCACGATAAGGAAGAAGATGAGAATGGCAGAATATTGAAAGATAATATTCTTCTTAGGTTTATGAGATTGTTTATTCATTCTCATGACCTCCTTTCGTTTGACGTTGATGTTTCGCCTTCAGCTTAATCATCGTATAAACACCGAGCCCAGCAATACCGAGCACTGAAGATTCGAATAATGTATCGGTACCACGGAAGTCGACTAAGATGACGTTAACGATATTTTTACCATGAGCAAGATCGTGAACGTGTGCTTTGTAGAAAGCACCGATAGAGTCAAAGTGACGGTTACCATAAGCAATCAAGCCCAGGATAGTCACTACAGCACCAGTCAGAATTGAGATGATTGCATTGGTTGACTTGAACGTCCGTGACTCATTGTGACGGTTTAAGTTCGGTAGGTGGTAGAAACAGAGCAAGAACAAGGCTGTAGAAATCGTTTCTACTACGAATTGTGTTAATGCTAAGTCAGGCGCGTTAAAGAAGATAAAGAATATCGCGACTGAGTAACCCACCGCACTCGCCATGATGATACTGAACAAGCGTGAACGCGCAAAGAGTATCATCGTAGACGCTGTTAAGATAATGACCACGATGACGAGCTCATACGGACGTACGGCACTGACATCTTTAAAGTTCAGTGTAAATGGCGATACGAAAAGCGTCACTGCTGCAATAACTATGAGTGAACCTAAGATCCATAAGAGGTTCGTACGCGTATAGCCAGTCACATAGCTGTTCGTAAAGTTAGCTGAGTAGTTCGGAATGTATTTACCTAAACTGTCGTACCATTGGTTAAACGTCAATGCTTTAGGTTGGGCTTGTAGTATTTTAACCCAATAAGCAAATGTCAAGATGAGCAGAATACCTACGATGTAAATTACAAGCGTTGAGAAGAACGCCGGTGTAAAGCCGTGGAAGAACTTGAATTCTGCAGTAATACCACTTGAATGTGTAATTGCGTTCGCAGCGGGTTCAATCAATGATGACGTCAACAAGTTAGGTGCGAAACCGAAGACGATGACCAGCACTGCCAAGATGATTGGCGAGATTAACATCAATGGTGATGCTTCATGTGCTTTCTTAGGTAACGCTTCCGGTTTATGTTTGCCTAAGAAGATTTGGCCGATAAAACGTACCGCGTAAACGAACGTAAAGATACTACCAACGATCGCAATGATAGGTAAGAGTATGCCTAAAGTATTGAGACTAAAGATATTTGCTTGTGTCACATGGAGCATGCTTTCAATAAAGCTTTCTTTAGATAAGAAACCATTAAACGGCGGAATACCTGCCATACTTAAACCTGTGATAATCGTTAAAGTAAATGAAATCGGCATAATTGTCATGAGACCGCCGAGTTTCTTCACATCACGTGTACCTGTGCTGTGATCGATAGCACCTGTAATCATGAACAATGCACCTTTAAATGTCGCATGGTTAATGAGGTGGAAGACAGCTGCTGTGTATGCCGCAACGTACAACGTACTATCTGAACCGTTGAAATGATAACTTACCGCACCGATACCGAGCATCGCCATGATCATACCGAGTTGAGAGACGGTTGAAAATGCGAGAATACCTTTCAAATCACGTTGCTTTGTGGCATTGAGTGATGCCCAGAACAATGTAATTAATCCGATGAGTGATACGGTCCAAATCCACCCTTCAGATATTGCAAAGATCGGTGTCATTCGTGCGATGAGATAGAGCCCTGCTTTAACCATCGTAGCGGAGTGCAAGTAAGCACTAACGGGTGTAGGTGCTTCCATAGCATCAGGTAACCAAATATAGAATGGTACTTGCGCTGATTTCGTGATTGCTCCGATGATGATGAGTACCATTGCTAGAACAAAGAATGGACTTTGCTGAATATCATCTGCTTTTTCCACTAAACTATGTATACTTGTCGTATTACCTGCTAGCGAGATCAAGATGAGCCCACCAAGTAGGGCAAGTCCACCTAATACAGTAATGATTAATGATTTTTGAGCACCATAAATCGATTTCTGCTTCGTTCTCCAAAATGAAATCAGTAAGAAACTGGAGAATGAAGTTAACTCCCAGAATAGATAAAGAATAATCACATTATCGGAGAGAACTACACCGAGCATGGCTCCCATAAACAAGAGCAAGTAACAATAGAAGTTGCCGAGTTGTTCACTTTTATCTAAATAGCCGATAGAGTAAAGCACAACAAGGCTTCCGATTCCTGTAATGAGTAAACTAAATAACAGTCCTAACCCATCCACATGCAAGTCGTAGTTCATACCGAAGCGCGGCATCCAGTTTAAATGTGCTAACACATTATCTCCTGAAGATGTGCGCGAAATATACGTTAAGAAATAAATAAATAAGACGACCGGTATTGGCAAGACGAACCAACCGAGATGGAGTCGTTTATGAAACCGGTAAATGATTGGTATGATAACAGCAAATATCAAAGGTAGTAAGACTGCTATATGTAACCAACTCATTCTATTCCCTCCTTCAATATCTCTGTCATATCAAATTACGCGTTTAAAACTCATGAATAGTTTGAAATCTTCATGGTAAAGCAATATAAATGCCAACAGTAATCTGACGATGAAGTGTTATAGATATATTATACTATAATGCCTGAATTAAGAAAAACCAGGCTCTAAATCAACATTCAATTCATTACATAATTGAATTATATCGTCACATCATGTGCACTAAGCTATTTAAATTCACACTTATATTGAATCGCATAATCTTCCTTTAAATTATCTAATTTCTCTAATGATAAGCGCGCGTGCTCAGTATCACGTGCTTTCAGTTTATCTTCCAAAGCTGTAATCGCTCGTTGTAACGACGCTTCGTAAGGAAGCGGTTCTTCGTCGAATGGTTTAAGTTGTGAAGGACTAGTGTAGCGCTTTTCAAAGTGACTTAACGCTTTACGTTCATGGAAGAACACACCTTCCGTTTCTTTCGGATTATGCAAGTCTCCTTGTTTCGGATGTTTGATGACTTGTTCGACTTGGACGAGCACTTGATTGTCGTTCTCTTCTACGACACTGACACCGTACACGCCCGTTTTATGTGCAAAGCGATATAACTTCATATGCGACTCCCTTTCGTTTTATGATAAAATACAGTTATTATCTTAACATGAAATGGAGAATTAAAATGACTGAGTATCCTCAATTAAATAAAGAAATTCATGAAGGCGAAATTAAAGTTGTTATGCAGACGAATAAAGGTGATATGACCTTTAAACTTTTCCCAAATATTGCACCTAAGACAGTGGAGAACTTTGTAACTCACGCGAAAAATGGTTACTATGATGGGATTACTTTCCACCGCGTGATTGAAGACTTCATGGTACAAGGTGGCGACCCGACTGCATCAGGCATGGGTGGTGAAAGTATCTACGGTGGACCGTTTGAAGATGAGTTCTCTGACAAAGCGTTCAACTTATATGGTGCACTTTCAATGGCGAACGCAGGTCCAAATACGAATGGCTCACAATTCTTTATCGTTCAAGCGAAAGAAGTGCCTGAATCCATGTTGAGTCAATTAGCTGATGGTGGCTGGCCTCAACCTATCGTGAAAGCATACGGTGACAACGGCGGTACACCATGGCTAGATCAACGACACACAGTATTTGGTCAAATCATTGAAGGTGAATCTACATTAGAAGACATCGCACAGACGAAAGTAGGGCCGCAAGATAAGCCACTTTACGACGTAGTGATTGAACATATTGATGTGACAGAAGCGTAAATCGTTCAGTTGTAGAGCGTTTGACGTAATAATTGAATAGTTGTAAAAGTGCAGAAGCGGTTGCGTGTTTCTGCGCTTTTTCTATGCGTGTAATTCAATTTAGAGTGAGACTGCTACCCGATTATTTTGAATTAAAAGGAAACGTATTTAAATTTCTGAAAAAATCACAATATTTTTAGTCTAATATTAGTTTCTTGATATGGTTTTGTGCTATTATAAAAATGGTACTAAATCGAATAAGGGGTTATTACGTTGAACGCATACTATAAAGCAGGTCAACATATTAAAGTTCGTGTGACTGGAATTCAACCGTATGGCGCATTTGTTGAAACCCCTGATAATACTGAAGGTTTAATTCACATATCCGAAGTGATGGACGATTATGTGCATAACTTGAAGAAATTTTTATCACCTGGACAAGTTGTGAGAGCGAAGATTATTTCTATCGACGAAGAGGGTAAGCTCAACTTGTCGTTAAAGGACAATAAATATTTTAAAAATTATGAGCGTAAAAAAGAAAAACGTTCAGTATTAGATGATATTAAAGAAACCGAGAAGTATGGGTTTCAAACAATTAAAGAACGCTTGCCGGTTTGGATTAAACAGTCCAAGAAAGCAATTAAAGAAGAATGATTTAATGCGCAAAGCACTATCACATTTGAGTTGTGGTAGTGCTTTTTTGGGGGAGCAGGACAGAAATTAGAATAATTTCGTTGTCCTGCCCCCGCGAGGCTGACTAGGCTTCATAAAAGCGAAAGCCATTATGAAGTCAGACAGCTACCGCGAAATTGTAAAGATAGGGCAGACAGTAAAAGGTTCATTCTTTTTACAATAATAAGATAATGGACAGAAATCTATGATTT
>NZ_KV804768.1:262073-274623 GCF_001811435.1 Staphylococcus sp. HMSC071G07 | reverse complement strand
GCTACCGCGAAATTGTAAAGATAGGGCAGATAGAAAGAGGTTCATTCTTTTACGACAATAAGATAATGGACAGAAATCTATGATTTCGTAGTTCTGCCCCCACATAATTAGCAAAAATTTACCTTTAGCAGAGCGCAAATGAGGATATAGATGTTTTATAGACAAATTTTAAACTTATCTCATTTGAATCTAGGACATTTAAGTTATGCAAATCAGTTTAACGGGTAGAGTATATTAGTTAAAATGTATGCACATGAATATAAATAACAAGATGGAGGTCTCATAATGGATCAAAAGTTTCAACCTTTATTTGAATCATTAACATTCTCAAACCAAGCTGAAATACGAAATCGCTTTGTACTTGCACCGCTTACACATGTCTCTTCAAATGATGATGGCTCAATTTCTGATGTCGAAATTGACTACATGCGTCAACGCTCTAAAGATGTTGGCCTAGCCATCAGTGCAGCAAGTAATGTCAATGACGTAGGGAAGGCCTTTCCAGGACAACCCTCAGTCGCACATGACTCAAATATGGATGGTTTAAAACGTCTCGCTCAAGCAATGAAAGAGAATGGTGCTAAAGCCATTGTTCAAATTCATCATGGCGGGGCACAAGCTTTACCGCAACTTACTCCAAATGGTGATGTCGTAGCACCTTCTGAAATAGATCTGAAAAGCTTCGGTGACCCGAAAGAACACCATGCACGTCCAATTACAGAAGAAGAAATCGAACAGACAATTAAAGACTTTGGAGAAGCGACACGTCGTGTGATTGAAGCAGGATTTGATGGTGTCGAAATTCATGGTGCGAATCACTATCTCATTCATCAATTCGTGTCACCTTACTACAACCGTCGAAATGACAAATGGGGGGAAGATCGCTTGCTCTTCCCAATGCGTGTGGTGGACGAAGTAACACAAACAGTTCAACAACATGCAGATGAGAAATTTATCGTAGGTTATCGTTTCTCCCCTGAAGAACCTGAATCTCCAGGAATCTCAATGGAAATCACAGAACAACTCGTGAAAGCACTCGTTGAGAAACCTTTAGATTATCTTCACGCATCATTGATGGATATTGAATCTCCAACACGTGAAGGTAAGTACAAAGATATTCAGCGTGTTGAACTCTTGCATAAATGGATTGACGGTAAGATGCCGCTCATCGGTATCGGTTCAATCTTCACAGCAGAAGATGCGTTGAAAGCGATCCAATCTGGTAATGTTGAGCTCATCGCGTTAGGTAGGGAAATTCTCTTGGACTATCGATTTGTTGAGAAGATTAAAGATGGTCGCACAGATGAGATTATTTCACACTACGATCCTGAGCGTGAAGATCGTCACAACTTGCCACCGAAATTATGGAAGCAGTTTGATGATGGATTCTATCCACTTCCACGTATTGACGGCAAATAATTTATAGGTAAAATATAAAATACGTTTAGACCCACTCGTAGTATTCAAATTGATAACTGCGAGTGGGGATTTTTATGTGTTATAAAGTAAAATACGCGCACATTTCGAAAACAAATTTCAGACATTAACCTCATTACCATTTCGCAAAGACAAACTTTATCGCATGTCAGCTAGAAAAATATCTCCTAGTAGGCCAATTTTACCAATATTTCGCAACTACACTATCTCTCAAAATTGAATTTCAGACCGCTTTAAGTATTCTCTTGTTGTTTTACACGAATCATGTCATTATATATGTAAGGGTTTTCAAAATACAACAGAGGGGGACTCAACTATGATTCCGTACAAACACGAACCTTTTACAGATTTCAGCAACAAAGACAATATCGAAGCGTATCACCAAGCTTTAGCCAAAGTAGAACAAGAGCTTGGACAAACGTACCCTTTGATTATTAATGGCGAACGTATCTTCACAGATGACACGACACGTTCTTACAATCCATCGAATCGCGAAGAGACGATTGGCTATGTGTCGAAAGCCACTCAAGAACACGCGAAACAAGCGGTTGAAGCGGCGAAAGATGCGTTCGAAACTTGGCGTAATGTGGCACCAGAAACACGTGCGAACATTCTCTTCAGAGCTGCCGCGATTACTAGACGCCGTAAGCATGAATTCTCCGCATTGCTTACTAAAGAAGGCGGTAAACCTTGGAAAGAAGCGGATGCAGATACTGCGGAAGCGATTGACTTTATGGAATACTATGGACGTGAAATGTTGCGTTTGAAAGATGGTAAGCCTGTTGAAAGTCGTCCGGGTGAATATAACCAATATGATTATTTACCTATCGGCGTGAGCGTCGTCATTTCACCGTGGAACTTTGCTTTAGCGATTATGACGGGAACTACAGTAGCGCCAGTAGTTACAGGTAACACAGTCTTACTTAAACCGTCTTCCAATACGCCAGTCGTATCGTATAAATTTATGGAAGTGCTTGAAGAAGCAGGATTACCGAAAGGCGTGGTGAACTGGATTCCAGGTTCCTCTGCAGACATTGGTGATTTCCTAGTTGAACACAAAGATGTAGGATTGATTTCATTTACTGGCTCTAAACGTGCCGGCACAGATATTATGCAACGTGCTGCTCAAATTCAAGACGGTCAATATCATATGAAACGTGTCATTGCTGAAATGGGTGGTAAAGACACGATTGTCGTTGATGATGAGGCAAACTTAGATACAGCTACGGATGCAATTATTCACTCGGCATTTGGATTCTCTGGTCAGAAATGTTCCGCTTGCTCACGTGTCATTGCAGTAGAGGGTATCTATGATGAGTTGCTTGAGCGTGTGGCGGCACGTACTGAGCAATTAACGGTAGGTAACGCAAGTGATTACCGTAACTTTATGGGGCCTGTGATTGATCAGAAATCATTAGATAAGATTAAAGATTATATTGAAATCGGTAAAAAAGAAGGGCGTTTAGTGATTGGCGGCCACACTGAAGAAACAGTAGGTAACTTCGTACATCCGACGGTCTTCGCAGATCTCGCACATGATTCTCGTGTGATGCAAGAAGAAATCTTCGGACCAGTAGTTGGTTTTGCGAAAGCACAAGATTTCGACCAAGCGATCGAATTTGCGAATGCGACAGAATATGATTTAACAGGTGCAGTAATTTCAAATAATCGCATGAAACTTGAACAGGCACGTCGTGATTTCAGGGTAGGTAACTTGTATTTTAACAGAGGATGTACCGGTGCAGTTGTAGGTTATCAGCCGTTTGGTGGCTTTAAAATGTCAGGTACTGATTCGAAAGCAGGCGGCCCAGATTATCTCGTTCTACACATGCAAGGACGTACTGTGTCAGAACACTTATAATATTTTTTGCATTTTTCAAAATTCATGAACCTCAAGCGCGCCAAGCATCAACGGATATTGACTCAATATAATGTTAAATAAGAGTAAACTTATTTTTATAAAATAGTTTCAGTTATGCACTAAATAAGTTATGCTAAGGATAACTAATCAATTAGGATTTATTTCCTAAAAATATATACAAAGGGGAGATATCATGACAAAAACAGAAGAAATCATTGAAAAAACAAATCATTATGGTGCGCATAACTACGTGCCACTACCAATCGTCATTTCTGAAGCTGAAGGGGTATGGGTGAAAGACCCTGAAGGTAATAAATACATGGATATGTTATCTGCATACTCAGCAGTGAACCAAGGTCATAGACACCCTAAGATCATTCAAGCATTGAAAGATCAAGCTGAGAAAGCAACACTCGTATCACGTGCATTCCACAGTGATAACTTAGGTGACTGGTATGAAAAGATTTGTAAATTAGCAGGTAAAGAGAAAGCTTTACCAATGAACACAGGTGCTGAAGCGGTAGAAACTGCATTGAAAGCAGCGCGTCGTTGGGCTTATGAGAAGAAACAAATTGAACCAGACAAAGCTGAAATCATCGCGTTCAATGGTAACTTCCACGGTCGTACAATGGCACCCGTTTCACTTTCTTCTGAAAAAGAATATCAACGTGGTTACGGCCCATTATTAGATGGATTCCGCAAAGTAGACTTTGGTGATATCGAACAAGTGAAACAAGCTATCAATGAAAACACTGCAGCTGTGCTTATCGAACCTATCCAAGGTGAAGCAGGTATTAACGTACCACCAGAAGGTTACTTGAAAGAAATCAGAGAACTCTGTGATGAGCACAATGTATTATTCATTGCTGACGAAATTCAAGCAGGACTTTGCCGTTCAGGTAAACTCTTCGCTACAGACTGGGATGACGTGAAACCAGACGTTTACATCTTAGGTAAAGCCTTAGGTGGCGGTGTACTACCTATTTCAGTCGTGCTCGCTGACGAAGAAGTATTAGGCGTATTCACTCCAGGCTCTCATGGTTCAACATTCGGTGGTAACCCACTCGCTTGTGCAGTATCAATGGCTGCGATCGACGTGCTTATCGATGAAGACTTAGCAGGTCGTTCAAGAGAGTTAGGTGAATACTTCAAAGCTGAATTAGAAAAAATTGATAATCCAGTTATCAAAGAAGTAAGAGGTCGCGGATTATTTATCGGTATCGAATTACACGAAAGTGCAAGACCTTACTGTGAACGCTTAAAAGAAGAAGGTCTCTTATGTAAAGAAACACATGACACTGTTATCCGTTTCGCACCACCACTTATCATTTCTAAAGAAGAATTAGACTTTGCTATTGATAAAGTGAAGAAAGTCTTTGCACAATAATACTTCTGAACAAGAATTCTAGTTATTGAGTTCAAAATAGTATCATTTTCTAACATCAGGCTGTAGCAATAATAAAAATTAAGTGATAAAAATGCCTCTGAAATTGTACTTTTGATGCACGATTTCAGAGGTAGAACAACTTAATTCATTTGTCTACAGTCTGAGTCTTTAAAAAGCTATAACTTATGTTACAATTACCATGAAAGCGAAATCATTGTTACGAAAAAGAGGCGAAATGAATCATGACTGAAAATAATAATTTAGTGACTTCTACGCAACAAATTATTAAAGAAGCATTGCATAAATTAGGTTTTGACGACGGTATGTACGACTTAATTAAAGAACCTTTAAGATTCTTACAAGTCCGTATACCTGTACGCATGGACGATGGCTCTGTAAAGACTTTTACTGGTTATCGTGCACAGCATAATGACGCTGTTGGTCCAACTAAAGGTGGGGTACGTTTCCACCCAGACGTTGACGAAGAAGAAGTTAAAGCACTTTCAATGTGGATGACATTGAAATGTGGAATTGTTGACTTACCATACGGCGGTGGTAAAGGCGGTATCATCTGTGACCCACGTGAAATGAGTATTCATGAGGTTGAACGTCTATCTCGTGGTTACGTACGTGCGATTTCACAATTCGTAGGACCTACGAAAGACATCCCAGCACCAGACGTATTTACAAACTCTCAAATCATGGCATGGATGATGGACGAATATAGTTCACTAGATAAATTTAATTCACCAGGATTCATCACAGGTAAACCAATTGTACTCGGCGGTTCTCAAGGTCGTGACCGTTCAACTGCATTAGGCGTAGTTATCGCAATTGAACAAGCGGCGAAACGTAGAGGTAGAGAAATCAAAGATTCTCGCGTAGTTATCCAAGGTTTCGGTAACGCAGGTAGTTTCTTAGCTAAGTTCTTATATGACTTAGGTGCTAAAATTGTAGGTATCTCAGATGCTTACGGTGCGTTACATGACCCTGAAGGCTTAGATATTGATTATCTACTCGATCGTAGAGACAGCTTCGGTACAGTAACAAACCTATTCGACGACACTATTTCTAATAAAGAATTATTTGAAATTGATTGCGATATCTTAGTTCCAGCAGCAATCGCAAATCAAATCACAGCGGACAATGCAAACGATATTAAAGCGGATATCGTTGTTGAAGCTGCCAATGGTCCAACAACACCTGAAGCAACACGTATCTTAACTGAACGTGATGTATTACTCGTACCAGACGTGTTAGCGAGTGCAGGTGGCGTAACAGTATCTTACTTCGAATGGGTACAGAACAACCAAGGTTATTACTGGTCAGAAGACGAAGTTAATGAAAAAATGCGTGAAAAATTAACAACTGCATTCGATACGATCTATGAATTGTCTCAAAACCGTAAGATTGATATGCGTTTAGCAGCTTATATCGTTGGTCTTAAACGTACTGCTGAAGCTGCACGTTACCGTGGTTGGGCGTAAGCTTTAACTCTAGATTATAACTTTCAATATATTAAAAAGGTTCAACTTGAAGAGTGATTTTCAAGTTGAACCTTTTGTCGTATTCAGGTGAAAAATTAATTTATATTGTTACGTAAGTGTTCGAGGGAGAAGCACAGAAATCTCCGATTTCGTTGTGCTTCCCCCGCAAGGATGTCTAGTACTTGGGACAGCGCTAGCTATCACAAGTGCAGACAGCTACTGCGCTTTCTTTAGAATAGGGTGGATTGGACATTCATCTTACGAAGTCGCGTAATCGAGCTTAGCCCATCGTAGCCAAGATGACTGCTTTGATCGTATGCAAGCGATTCTCAGCTTGATCAAAGACTTTTGAACTGTCACTATAGAAGACTTGATCTGTAACTTCCATTTCTTCAATACCGTATTTCTGCGCAATTTCTTGACCGTATGTGGTCTCTGTATTATGAAAGGCGGGAAGACAATGTAAGAAGATCGTGTCCTTTTTACCTGTAGCTTGAAGTAACTCCTCGTTAACTTGATAAGCTTGCAACATATCAAGACGTTCTTCGAAATGTTCTTCCTCACCCATAGACACCCAAACGTCAGTGTACAAGACATCAGCCTGTTTCACAGCTGAATGCGGATCAGTCATAATAGACACATCAGAACCATGTTGTTCAGCAAATTGACGCGCTAACTCCACAGTTTCTGTATCAGGTTGGAGCGCTGTAGGAGCGCAGATGCGAATGTTCACACCTAATATCGCTGCTGCAACCATTAAAGAACGTGCTACGTTGTTACGACCATCTCCAAGATAGGTTACTGTGAGGTCTTCTAACGTATTGAAATGCTCTTTAATCGTCATGAAGTCAGCGAGGGATTGCGTAGGGTGCCATTCATTGGTAAGGCCATTCCAAATTGGAATATTGGCATACTTCGCGAGTGTTTCGACATTGGTATGCGCAAACCCACGATAGGCAATACCATCAAAGAGACGGCCGAGCACAAGAGCGGTGTCTCTAATGGATTCTTTCTGGCCTAATTGTAGATCGTTCTTATTTAAATATTCTACGTTTGCTCCGAGATCGTTTGCTGCTACAGTAAAGGCAGCACGTGTACGCGTTGAACTCTTCTCAAAGATTAAGGCGATATTTTTATTCTGAAGATAATTGTGCGGCTCTCCATCTTGTTTCTGCTGTTTCAAGTCAATCGCCATGTCGATTAAACGATTTAAATCTTCTTGAGTATAATCGCTTTCTTTCAAGAACGATTGGCCGTTTAAGTTAAGGTGAGTTGGAATGTCAGACATCATCATCCCCCTTTCTATAATAGTGGATTACATATTCGCTTTAATATGTTCGAGTTGTTGACGTACTGCTTCTTGACCCGTAGAACCGTAGCTTGTACGACGTTTCACACAACTTTCAGGTCTTAAATAATCATAGATATCGCTTTCGATAGCGGGATGTGCTTGTTGGTATTCTTCAAGCGGCACATCGAGTAAATAGATGCCTTGTTGCGTACATGATAGGACGATTTGACCTACGATTTCATGCGCTTTACGGAATGGTACGTCTTTAGAAACGAGATAGTCGGCAAGTTCTGTTGCGTTTGAAAAGTCGTGAGTGACTTCATCTTGTAAGTGATCGACATTGACTGTCATTGTGCTCAACATACCTTCAAAGATACGTAAACTACCTTTGATAGTGCGCACAGCATCAAATAAGCCTTCTTTATCTTCTTGCATATCTTTATTGTAGGCGAGAGGGAGACCTTTTAAAGTAACTAACATACTCATGAGATGGCCTGTCGTTCTACCTACTTTACCTCTAATGAGTTCTGCCATATCTGGGTTCTTCTTCTGAGGCATAATCGACGACCCTGTAGAGAATGCATCAGAAAGTGTGACGAATTTCGCTTCTTCACTAGACCAGAAGATGATTTCTTCAGCAAAACGTGAGAGGTGTACCATCGTCAATGAAATATTATGCAAGGTTTCTACAATGTAATCACGATCACTGACAGCATCGAGACTATTTTCATACAATGAACCGAAATCAAGCAGTTCTTGTGTACGGTGACGGTCGATAGGGTAAGTTGTACCGCTCAAGGCCGCTGCACCGAGTGGAGACATATCGATACGTGCTAAACTATCTTCGAAACGACTATAGTCACGCTGTAACATCCAATAATACGTCAGGATGTGATGTGCGAATGAGATAGGTTGCGCACGTTGAAGATGTGTATAACCTGGCATAATCGTCTCAACATGCTGATCGGCAATATTAACAATCGTGTGTTGTAATTTACGCACCATCTCCATGATGGCTTGAACTTCTGTCTTTGTATATAAGTGCATGTCTGTCGCGATTTGGTCGTTTCTGCTACGTCCCGTATGCAGACGTCCGCCAGCTTCACCAATACGTTGGATGAGCTCGTGTTCAATATTGAGATGGATATCTTCAAGACTGACATCCCAAGACATCTTGCCATCGTGATAATCTTTCTGAATGCCTTTAAGACCTTCAATGATCGCTTGGCTATCCTCTTCTGTAATAATGCCTTGTTCAGCTAACATTGTGGCATGCGCAATACTACCTTCGACATCATAGTCAATTAAAGTTTGGTCGAAATGGATGGACGCGTTAAACGCATCCACCCATTCCTCGGGTGTTTCACTAAATCTGCCACCCCAAGCTTTCTTACTCATTGCTATAACCTCCGTGCAACATTGAGTTCACTTGTGTTGGTAAGCCGAAGATATCGATAAAGCCAACTGCTGCTTCTTGATTGAACGCATCATCTTTAGTGTAAGTTGCTAGTTTTTCATTATATAAAGTGTAAGGAGATTGACGACCATTCACTGTGACATTACCTTTGTAAAGTTTCACACGTACATCACCAGTCACGTAAGTTTGTGTACTGTCGATGAAGAGTTTCAAGCTGTCACTTAATGGTGAGAACCATAAGCCATTGTAGATTTGTTCAGAGAATTGTTTCTCAATGACTGGTTTAAAATGCGCCACGTCTTTCGTTAACGTAATTGTTTCTAACGCTCTGTGCGCAGTTTGAATTACTTCTGCAGCTGGTGTTTCGTAAACCTCTCTTGATTTAATACCTACGAGACGGTTCTCAACATGGTCGATTCTGCCGACACCATGTTTACCAGCAAGTTTATTTAAGTGAAGAATCATTTCAGTTAAAGGCATCTTCTTATCATTAAGTGATACAGGTAAGCCTTCTTCAAAATGGATGACAATTTCTTCAGCTTCGTCTGGTGCATCCTCTGGCGCATTAGTTAAGTCGAATGCATCTTCTGGAGGAGCTGCATATGGATCTTCAAGAATACCGCATTCGTTTGCTCTACCCCATAAGTTCTGGTCGATTGAGTATGGAGAATCTTGTTCAATTGGTAATGGAATATCATGTTTCTTCGCATACTCGATTTCTTCTTCACGGCTCCAGCCCCATTCTCTAACTGGTGCGAAAGCTTTCAAGTTAGGGTTAAGTGCTTTGATTGCCACTTCGAAACGAACTTGGTCGTTACCTTTACCTGTACAACCATGTGCGATACCGATTGCGTTTGTTTTTTCTGCAATTTCTACGAGCTTTTTAGAAATAAGTGGACGAGATAATGCAGAAACGAGAGGGTACGTATTTTCATATTGTAAGTTACCTTTGATGGCATAACTTACATAGTCCTCTGTGAATTCTTCTGTGGCGTCGATGATATGACATTCAACTGCGCCCATGTCTAATGCTTTTTGATGTACAACGTCGAGATCTTTACCTTCCCCAACGTCTAAACAACAAGCAACTACGTCATAACCTTTCTCGATTAACCAATGTACTGCTACGCTTGTATCTAAACCACCTGAATACGCTAATACAATTTTATCTTTCATGTCGAACACCTCGTTTATTAATTTTCTGAATATGATAGTTCTTATCATAGCAGATAAAATGCGTTTTGAAAACCATAAATATACAAAAACTTGCATAAATAAATTACACAACGCTATAGTTTTCGATAATGGCAGTGGTTATGAGAGGTTAATTTTATATAAAATGCATAAAAAGAGGTATATATTTATAAAATATACAGTGATATTCATCTTTCTATAAAGTGAGAAAGGGCGTGGGTCTATAGAGCGGTAGATAACTCATTTGAATCGGTCACTTAAACTTAGTAAAATATATTTGTAATTAAAAACTCAGGAGGCAGTTTAATGACTCATATTCAATTAGATTACGGTAAGACTTTGGAATTCTTCGGAGAGCACGAATTAGAACAACAGAAAGACAATGTTAAAGCAATTCACCAAACGATTCATAACGGGTCTGGCGCTGGCAGTGATTTCTTAGGCTGGTTAGATCTTCCTGCGGATTATGACAAAGAAGAGTTTAAGCGTATCATTGAAACGGCGAAACGTGTGAAAGACCATTCAGATGTCTTCGTCGTGATAGGCATCGGTGGTTCATATTTAGGTGCACGTGCAGCGATTGAAATGTTAACTTCTTCTTTCAGAAATAGTACAGAATATCCTGAAATTGTCTTTGTAGGTAACCATTTATCTTCATCTTATACGCATGAGTTAATCCAATACCTAGATGGTAAAGATTTCTCAGTGAATGTTATTTCTAAATCAGGTACGACGACAGAACCTGCTGTATCATTTAGATTATTTAAACAGTTACTTGAAGATAAATACGGTAAAGATGAAGCGAAAGAACGTATCTTTGCGACAACAGATAAAGAGAAAGGCGCTTTGAAACAGTTAGCGACAAACGAAGGTTATGAAACTTTCGTCGTGCCTGATGATGTAGGCGGTCGTTATTCAGTTCTTACAGCAGTAGGCCTTTTACCTATAGCGGTAGCAGGAATCGACGTAGAAGCGATGATGCAAGGGGCTGCGAAAGCACGTGAAGAACTCTCCTCAGACGAGTTAGAGAACAACATTGCGTATCAATATGCGACAATCCGTAATATCCTTTACACGAAAGGCTACACAACTGAAATGTTAATCAACTACGAACCATCACTTTCATACTTCAATGAGTGGTGGAAACAGTTGTACGGTGAGTCAGAAGGTAAGGATTACAAAGGCATCTATCCTTCAAGTGCAAACTACACTACAGACTTACACTCTTTAGGCCAATACGTTCAAGAAGGACGCCGTTTCTTATTTGAAACTGTATTGAAAGTCGATATGCCTAAACATGATATCAAGATTGAAGAAGATCCAGACGACTTAGATGGTTTAAACTATTTAGCTGGTAAAACGATGGACGAAGTGAATACGAAAGCGTTCGAAGGTACATTGCTCGCTCACACAGATGGTGGCGTGCCTAACTTAGTTGTTCGCGTACCTCGTTTGGATGCTGAAACGTTCGGCTATCTCGTTTACTTCTTTGAATTAGCGTGTGCAATGAGCGGCTATCAATTAGGTGTGAATCCATTTAACCAACCAGGTGTGGAAGCGTATAAACAAAATATGTTTGCGTTGTTAGGTAAGCCTGGTTATGAAGATAAAAAAGAAGCGTTGGAAAAACGTTTATAATTGAAGTGTGATGACCCGCGGATGAATAATGTCTGCGGGTTTTGTTTTGTGCTGAAGTAGTATATGTTTCTGGCATGTAATAAGTTAATGACTTCTACTATTTTGCAATACTGTGTATTGGAAAAGTGGCTGCGCTTTCTTAGAGGGTCACGCTCAACTAATTAATGACGCTTATTGCGCGTCATTAATGGATTTTCGCTGTGCCCTTAATCTCTCAAGAGTCTTGCCATTTTCCTGCACTTGTATTGCAAGAGTTCTATTATTAATTTCTTTCTAAAAACATATTTCATTTCATCACAAATTCTCTTTTGATTTTTGGTTTAAGTTAGTGTGTAGAGGATTAGAATGTCTTCTTTTAAGTTAGTCATCTTAATGGAATTTATATTTCGTTTAATAATATTCAAAACCATAATCGCACGTTTTCTATTTTGTTTTTGATTATTTAACATAGAGTTTCAAGTAACAAAATGTTTCTTGCTAATTTGCAATACAGCGTCAGAGAATAACTTAATGCCTTCTACTGATTTGCAATACTGCGTATTGGAAAAGTGGCTGCGCTTTCTTAGAGGGTCACGCTCAACTAATTAATGACGCTTATTGCGCGTCATTAATGGATTTTCGCTGTGCCCTTAATCTCTCAAGAGTCTTGCCATTTTCCTGCACTTGTATTGCAACAGTACGTAGAAGAAAATATAACGTATTACGTTCTATTTAAAACTTCCTACGTCTAACCAAATTTTTTTATTTTATTATAGGAGTTAAAGTTAGTGTTTTTATTTGATTAGCAATACTACGTATTTAAGTGGATGACGCTTTCCGCAGGCATGGCTTGAGCCTG
>NZ_KV804768.1:103793-261973 GCF_001811435.1 Staphylococcus sp. HMSC071G07 | reverse complement strand
TGCCTTCTCGAATTCAGTCAGCTACCGCGAACGCTCAACTCATTTCATTTTTCTACATCTCGCGACTGATTTATCTGAGATTCAGATGTAATATTTTTCATTATATGGCTCGCATTTTATAATAGAGGAGAATTTATTGTAGTAGAACGGGAATTTCAACGTTCTACTTAAGGGGTTATGCAATGCCTAGAATACTAAAACATTTGATTTCTCTCGTCATAGCAATTATTATTGTACTGTTGATTCAGACATTTCTCATCAGAGGCTACGTGGCGCAAGATAAAGCAATGCAACCGACGTTGTCTCCAGATGATCGCGTGATTATTAATAAAGTAAATACGATGTTTAATCGACTGCACGGTGGCGATGTGATACTGTATCGGCAACATGGACAGTTACATATAAGTCGGATTATCGGGCAACCTGGTGAGACGATTGAGTTTAAGAAAGGGCAGTTATATCGCAACGATCGACAAGTGGATGAACCCTATGCAACACAAGGGCAGATTAAACATTTAGAATTGCGACATGTGAAAGGGTCTGAAGGCGATATCGTGCCGCCAGATGCCTACTTCGTATTGAATGATCAGCGTAAAGACCACAGAGACTCTAGAACATACGGTTATATACAACATTCAGATATTATCGGTCATGTGAGTTTCAGATACTATCCGTTGCAACGCATGACTTGGCAATTTAAAGGAGATTGAGGTGTAGAACGTGAAGAAAGAAATTAAAGAGTGGATTATAGCGATAGCGATTGCAGTTATCCTCATCGTTGTAATTACTAAATTTGTCGGGAAATCCTATACGGTACGTGGTGATTCCATGTATCCTACTTTAAAGGATGGAGAGCGCGTTATCGTTAATATCGCAGGTGTTAAAATGGGCCATCTAGAGAAAGGAAATGTTATCGTCTTCCATTCTCAAGAGAAAGATGACTACGTGAAACGTATTATTGGTACACCTGGCGATAAAGTGGAATATAAGAAAGACCAACTTTATGTTAATGGTAAAAAGGTAAAAGAACCTTACTTAGATTATAATGAAAAACATAAACACCTAGATTATATTACTTCCGAAGATTGGAGTACGAAAAAAATCAACAACGGTAAGGCCGAAATTCCTAAAGGCAAGCTTCTTGTACTCGGGGATAACCGTGAAGTAAGTAAAGATAGCCGTTCATTCGGTTTAATCGACAAAGATAAAGTAGTGGGTAAAGTCGCGCTACGGTATTGGCCATTTAGTCAATGGAAAGCGAATTTCAATCCAGATACAAAATATGAATAATTGAGCAACTACTCCATAATTTAAATTATGGAGTAGTTTTGCTAGAAACACAGAAATCTCTGATTTCGTAGTGTTTCAGCCGCAAGGATGACTAGAGTTCGAAACAGCGAAAGCGATTTCGAACTCAGACATCTACTGCGCAAATAATAAAGATAAGAACAGATATTAAGGTCATACAATTATTGATATAGAATAAAGAACTAAAATAGCACAGAAATCTTTGATTTCGTCGTGCTTCACCCGCAAGGATGACTAGAGTTCGTAACAGCGAGAGCAATTACGAACTCAGACATCTACTGCGCAAATAATAAAGATAAGAACAGATATTAAGGTCATACAATTATTGATATAGAATAAAGAACTAAAATAGCACAGAAATCTTTGATTTCGTCGTGTTTCAGCCGCAAGGATGACTAGGGTTCGTAACAGCGAGAGCAATTACGAAATCAGACATCTACTGCGACGCTTACTATCTTTTCTTTACCTAACTCAAGGACTATTTTTTATCGTGTCTTCGTATATGTTTAATTATTTAGAGATGTACTTAAAATGTTTACACGTTCTTCCTTTTATACATATTAGAAACGTATGTAATCATCTAATTCTTCACATATTTTTTTATCTCAATCTTTTTTATCTAAGACTTCAATTCCAACCACCTATATTGAATTCAATGTCCCATACTGATACATAGAGAAAAATTTTTCTACGCTGGTCCTATGCGTGTTAAACTATCTTTTGAAGGAGTGTTTTTTATGTTTTTGGATGTGTTATACGGCAAAGCGGGCACAGGTAAATCTTATGCGATGCTCGAAGAAATTAAAGAGAAGATGCGTGAGAATCCATTGGGAGACCCTATTATTCTCATTGCGCCTACGCAGAATACGTTTCAGCTTGAACAAGCTTTTGTGAATGACCCAGATCTTCGAGGAAGTCTGCGTACAGAGGTACTTCACTTTGAGCGTCTGAGTCATCGCGTGTTCCAAGAAGTAGGAGGACTGAACGAAGAACAATTATCTAAAGCAGCTACAGAAATGATGATTTATGATATTTTGCATCAGGAGAAATCTGAACTTCAACTCTACGGTTCTCAAATTGACTATTATGGTTTTAGTGAAAAGCTCTACGAACAAATTCAAGATTTTAAAAAATATGCAGTAAGTCCAGAACAAATAACTGAACTCATTGCCACGCATCCTATGCAAACGCGCATGAAACATAAATTACACGATATTGCGCATATTTATCAGCGTCTAGAAGACCGTATTCAAGGTAATTATGTTTCTGCTGAAGATACATTACAACGCTTTATCGAAATGATGCCACAATCAGATTGGTTGTCACGTGCTGAGATTTACATAGATGGTTTCCACAACTTCTCTACATTGGAGTATCAAATCATCCGTGGACTAGCTCAGAACTGTAAATGCGTGAGTGTCTTGCTGACGACGGATGGCGACAAAGACACGTTTAGTCTGTTCAGAAAGCCTTCAGAGGTGTTAACGCATCTTGAAGACATTGCGCACGATTTAGGCACGACACTACATAAGCGTCAGTTCAATCAACAACAGCGCTTTCTCACTCAAGATTTAAGTCATCTTGAGCACCAATTTGACGCCTTACAACCCTCAACAATGAATGCGCAAGGCAATATTCGTATTCTTGAATCGTCTTCTATGCGCGAAGAGGTGAACGAGGTCGCGCGACAAATTATTAAAGATAATCGTGAGCATGGACGTCGTTATCAAGATGTGGCGATTCTCTACCGTGACGAGAGTTATGCCTACCTCTTGGAGTCGATTCTTCCGCAATATGATATTCCGTACCATATCGATGTGAAACGTTCGATGACACATCATCCCGTGATGGAAATGTTCCGCTCGCTCATCGAAGTCGTGCAGACGAACTGGAACTTTGAGCCACTTATGCGCTTATTTAAGACAGGTGTACTTACGCGAAATACGAAAGACGACCACTATCTCATTGATTTACTAGAGAATTTCGTTCTCGAGCGCGGCATTTATGGTCAACGTTGGATTGATGACCGTTATTTTACTATTGAGCAGTTTAGTAAAATGGGTCTAAAACATCACAAATTAACTGAAGAAGATCGTGAAACGTTTGAAAAGGTAGTCCAACTCAAATCCTATGTCATGGATCACGTGTTGCAGCTTGAACGTAACTTGAAAGCAGCGACGACAGCTGTAGAATACGCGACGGCTTTCTATGAAACGATTGAAGACTTTGGTTTGCCGAATCAACTCATGACAGAGCGTGATGAATTTGAAGTTGACGGAGAAACGCAGAAAGCGGAAGAAATTGACCAGATTTGGCAAGGTTTTATCCAAACGCTTGATGACTTGGTGCGTGTATTTGATACGTCCTCGATGACAGTGAAACGTTTCCTTGAACTCTTAGATATCGGCTTAGATCAACTTGAGTTTGTCATGATTCCTCAGACATTAGATCAAGTTAGCATCGGTACGATGGATTTAGCGAAAGTAGACAACAAAGCACATGTCTATTTAATCGGCGTCAATGATGGTAGCTTACCTCAATCTGTAAATTCATCGAGTCTCATTACAGATGATGAGAAACGGCTTTTTGAAGAAAATGCAGATATCGAACTCAGCCCTACATCAGACATTTTACAAATGGATGAAGCATTTGTCTGCTATATCGCAATGACGCGTGCACGCCAACAACTCACGATGTCGTACAGTTTGATGGGCAATAGCGGGGAAGAGAAAGAACCGAGTCCCTATCTTGCACAAATTCAAGCATTGTTCAATCAACTACCGACAACAAATATCCATCATTACCACCACCGTGAGCCACTTGCGTTGATTCAGCATCCGCATCAAACGAAGACGGCTTTATTCGAATCTCTACAAGCATGGCTCAACGAAGAAATTGTCGCGGACACATGGCTGGATACGTATCAAGTGTTGAGAGATGATTCTGAGCTTAATGACGGACTCAATTACTTACTGTCAGCTTTAACTTACAATAACGAGACAGTGCAGTTATCCAATCAGCTTTCTAAAAAGCTTTATGGTAAGACAATAAATGCCAGTGTGTCTCGCTTTGAAGGTTATCAGAATTGTCCATTTAAACACTATGCCTCTCATGGATTGCGTTTAAACGAACGTACGAAGTATAAATTGGAGAACTTTGATTTAGGAGATATCTTCCACCAAGTATTGCGTTATATTTCAGAACGCTTGAATGGTGATTTTACCAACTTACAACCTAATCAGATTCACCAATTAACTGTAGAGGCACTGAATGAAATTCTGCCAGAAGTGCAATTCAACGTGTTAAACTCAACAGCCTACTATCGTTATCTGTCACAACGAATTGGCACGATTGTCGAAAGTACGTTGAAAGCGTTGAAATATCAAGGTGAGCACTCCAAGTTTGTGCCACAACGCTTTGAAGCAGGATTCAGACGTAAGCCGCGTAATAACAATGAACTTGAGGCAACACCGCTACAAACGCGACAAGGTATTCCCATCAATATCCGTGGCCAAATTGACCGCATTGATACGTATCAAAAAGAGGATAAAAGTTATGTCAATGTCGTCGATTATAAATCTTCAAAGACAAGTGGTACGTTAGACTTAACGAAAGTGTATTACGGTCTACAAATGCAAATGATGACGTATATGGATGTTGTGCTTCAGAACAAGATGCGCTTAGGACTCACAGAGATGACGAAACCAGGTGGGCTGCTGTATTTCCATGTGCATCAACCACGTCCGTCATATCAGCTAAATGAGTTGTTACAAAAGGACTTTGGGCAAGAATTTCTAGGTGCTTACCGTTTGAATGGCTTACTTAATGATGACGAAGAGGTGCTCGATGCCTTTGACACACGTTTCGAACCTCAATTCAAATCAGATATCGTGCCTTTGAGAGCGAAAAAAGACGGCGCGTTACATTATTCTAGTAAAGTCGCAAATGAAGAGACAATTTATAAATTCTTGAAGCATAATCGTCAGAACTTTATCGATATTGCTTCTGATATTATGGATGGTCATACGGAAGTGGCACCGCTTCGTTACGACGACAAATTACCATGTGAATTCTGTAATTATCGTGCAGTGTGTCACGTCGATAGTTTAATCGATAGTAAACATTATCGCAGTGTGGATGAAACGATTGATCCACTTCAAGCGATTCAAGATGAGAAGTTAGAAGGTGAAGATCAATGAGAAGTGTAATTCCTGACAAACCCCATGATGTTCAATGGACCGATCAACAATGGAAGAGTATTTATGCCAAGGATCAAGATATTCTTGTCGCTGCAGCAGCAGGTTCAGGGAAGACTGCGGTGCTCGTTGAACGTATTATCCAACGTATATTACGTGACGGCATCGATGTCGATCGTCTTCTCGTCGTGACTTTTACTAATGCGAGTGCGAGAGAGATGAAACAACGTGTTGAAGCGCGTATTCAAGAAGCATCGATCGCCGACCCTTCTAACGCTCATTTGAAAGCACAACGTGTGAAGATTCATCAAGCGCAAATTTCAACGTTACACAGTTTCTGTTTGAAACTCATTCAGCAACACTATGATGTGTTGGATATCGACCCGAACTTCAGAACGAGCAGTGAGGCAGAGAATATCCTATTACTCGAACAGACGATAGATGAGGTCTTAGAACAACATTATGAGAAGTTAGATCCAGCATTTATCGAGCTCGCTGAACATCTTGCCTCTGACCGTAGCGATGACCAGTTACGCCAAATCGTGAAACAGTTGTACTTCTTTAGTGTGGCTAATCCTACGCCATATGCTTGGTTACAACAACTCGATGAGGCTTACCAAGATGACCAACGTATTGAATCCATGCTTGAGACGATGAAGACGTTCGTAAAAGTGTTCTTACAGGCTGGTAAAGAAGCTTTAGAGAAAAGTCATGAACTTTTTTCAATGGCGGTTGATACTGAGAAACAAATTGAAACGGTGGAAGCAGAGCTTAAATTCCTCGATAAAGCATTAGAAGGCGGTCAAGTGCATCCTGATGTTATTACTGAACATGAATTGCCTAAACGCTTTCCAACGCTTACTAAAAAAATTAAAGAAGCGAACGACGGTATGGAAGAAATGTTGACGGACGGCAAAGCACAATATGATGCATATAAAAAGCAACTGACAAAAGTAAAAGAAGAATATCTTTCTCGCTCAGTTGAAGATTTGACTGAAGATATGCAACGCTTAGCGCCTCGTGTCCGTTATTTAGCACAAGTCGCTGAAGATGTCATTAAGCGTTTTAACAAGAAAAAACGTGAACGTAACATTCTTGATTTCTCAGATTATGAACACTTTGCCTTACAAATTCTGACGAAAGCAGACGGTCGCCCTTCAGCAGTGGCAGAAACTTATCGTGATCAATTTGCGGAAATACTCGTGGATGAGTACCAAGATACGAACCGTGTGCAAGAGACGATACTACAAAGTATCAAACAAGGCGACGAAGCAGATGGTAACTTATTCATGGTAGGGGACGTAAAGCAATCTATTTACAAATTTAGACAGGCAGATCCTGGATTATTCATCGATAAATACAATCGTTTTACCACGGAAGGTGATGGGACAGGATTACGTATTGACCTGTCTCAAAACTTCCGTTCTCGTAAAGAAGTCCTCTCGACGACGAACTATCTGTTTAAACATATGATGGATGAAGCGGTCGGTGAAATAGAATATGATGATGCCGCGCAACTTTACTACGGCGCGCCATTTGACGAGCGTGAGCATCCACTACAGTTAAACATGCTCGTGAAAGATGAGGATTCTGAGCTCACGGCGAGTGAACAGGAAGCAGAGTATATTGCGCAACAAGTGGAATATATCATGGAACATAAAGAAGTTTATGACATGAAGACGGGAACTTATCGTAAACCTGAATATAAAGACATCGTTATTCTGGAGCGTAGTTATGGACAGGCGAACACGTTACAACAAGTGTTTAAAGACCATGATATTCCGTTCTTTGTAAACAGTAAGCAAGGGTACTTTGCGCAAACGGAAGTTCAACTCATACTCTCTTTCTTGAGAACAGTGGATAATCCGCTTCAAGACATTTATCTCGTCGGCTTAATGCGTTCTGTGATTTATCAATTTACAGAAGATGAGTTGTCTCAAATACGTGTCGTAAGCCCGAATGATGATTACTTTTATCAATCTATCAAACAATATCAACAGTCTGAGGAAGCTGACCCAGTGCTCGTAGATAAATTGAAGCGTTTCCTTGCGGATATCGCACATTATCAGAATTATAGTCAATCGCATCCGGTGTATCAGCTCATCGATAAATTCTACAATGATCACTACGTTATACAGTACTTTAGTGGTTTAGTTGGCGGTAACGGACGCCGCGCCAATCTCCATGGGCTATTCAACAAAGCGATAGAGTTCGAGAATTCTAGCTTTAGAGGTTTGTATCAATTTATCCGTTTTATCGATGAATTGATTGAACGTGGAAAAGATTTCGGTGAGGAACAAGTCGTTGGGCCTAACGATGATGTCGTACGTATGATGACGATTCACAGCAGTAAAGGTCTCGAGTTTCCATTTGTGATTTATGGTAATCTTAGCGGTCGATTCCAACGCAATGATTTAAATAAAGCTGTGATTCTTAACCAAGAATACGGTTTAGGTATGAAATATTTCGATATGGAGGATTATATCGCTTATCCTTCTCTCGCTTCATTAACTTATCGTGCGATTGCTGAGAAAGAAATGGTTTCTGAAGAGATGCGGTTAATCTATGTAGCTTTAACACGTGCGAAAGAACAGCTTTTCCTCATTGGACGCGTTAAAGAGGATAAAGAATTGGATAACATGGCGAAACAAACGGTATCAGGTACGCACTTACCTGTTAGTGATCGTTTGACTGCACAATCACCGATTCAGTTGATTTATCCTATATTGTCTAAACATCAATCACCTGAACTGCCTAGAAATTTACGTTTCGAGGACCATATTGATGATTTGCCTGACGCGATGCATCCTTATGTAACAGTGAATACGACGTATTATGCTGATATCGCTACAGAAAGTGAAATTCATAATACAGAACAACGCACAGTTGAAGACATCGAAGCACTTAATAGTGGAGATGATGAGTTGAAGTCACAAATTCATCGCCAATTAAGCTATCATTATCCATACCAAGCAGATATTGAGAAACCTTCCAAGCAATCGGTGTCAGAGTTGAAGCGTCAATTAGAGACAGAACAAGCAGATACCAACTATGACCGTGTGAGACAGTATCAAATTGGTTATGCTTCGTACGAGAGACCGGCTTTTATGCATGAACAAAAACGTCGTAAAGCCAATGAGAAAGGGACATTGATGCATACCGTCATGCAACATTTACCTTTCCGTCCTGAAGGTTTGACTAAGGATCAACTCGATGCCTATATCGATACGTTGATTGATAAAAATATTATCGAAGACGATGCAAAACGGGATATCAGTTACGAAGATATTATGAAGTTTATTCAGAGTGATATTTACCAAGATATCGCACATAGTGAGAAAGTATATCGAGAATTGCCGTTTGTAGTGAACCAAGCCAGTGTGGATCATATCGACACAGATGAAGAAGATGTGTCTATTATTCAAGGTATGATTGACCTGATTTACCTCAAGGACGGTTGTTATTACTTCCTCGATTACAAGACCGATGCCTTTAACCGCCGTAAAGGAATGACAGATGAAGAAATAGGTCAACAGCTACGTGAGCGTTACCGTGTGCAAATGCAGTATTATAAAGATACGTTAGAAACGATTCTAGACACTGAAGTGAAAGGCTATCTTTACTTCTTTAAATTCAAGACACTGTCCATTGAAGATAGTGAGGGTTAAGGTCATTTTGGTAAAATGATAAAAAATCGGTCTATCATGTAAATGACTTCAAGCACGCCATTACCGTGATCATTTAAGGGTAATGCGTGCTTTTTTCACATTTAAAAGGTTAATTAATCCATGTCGCAAACTTGACTTGTGAACAATAAAATTTTGAAAATTATGATACTCAGATATTTGTGATTTCTCACAACATTTAGTTATAATGTGATTAAGATTAAGGTGAGGAGCTGATGATGAATGAAATTCCTATCATTCAGATACGAAGGAGAAACATCTTACGGAGTGAAAGTAAAGCGTGAAGAAGCGGCGTGGGATTTAAAGAAAGTCTTCGCTGATTTCGCTCAAGAATCGGACTTTCACCCTAAGACTTTATTACAAGGCTTACAACATAATCAATTAGTAGATTTTCAAGAAACAGTACGTAAAGCTGTAGTCGCTGCTGAGGAAAGTGGAAATGGTGAAGCATACAAAGTTCAATTTAACGATATTGAGTTTCTACCACCAGTCACTCCAACCAACAATGTGATTGCGTTTGGTCGTAACTATCAAGAACATGCAGACGAGTTGAATCATGAAGTGCAACGTCTGTACGTCTTCACTAAAGCGGCGTCATCACTCACAGGTGATAATACAACGATTCCAAATCATAAAGATATTACAGATCAGCTTGACTATGAAGGCGAGCTTGGCGTTGTTATAGGTAAGGCCGGTGAGAAGATTCCTAAAGGCTTGGCTTTAGACTACGTATATGGATATACAATTATTAACGATATTACTGACCGTAAAGCGCAGAAAGCTCACGATCAAGCTTTCCTTTCTAAGAGTTTAACAGGTGGATGCCCAATGGGTCCTTACATCGTGACGAAAGATGAATTACCAGAGCCTGATAATGTCAATATCGTAACTAAAGTGAATAACGATATTCGTCAAGACGGTAATACGAGCCAAATGATCTTAAATATTGATGAATTAATTGAAGAAATTTCTAAATACGTGGCATTACATCCAGGGGATATTATTGCGACAGGTACGCCAGCAGGTGTAGGTGCAGGTATGGAACCACCACAATTCTTACAACCTGGCGATGAAGTGAAGATTACTATCGATAATATCGGAACTTTAACGAACTTCATTGCGGATAGTGAAGAATAATAAGATACGATTAATGATGAGCGGGTTGCTTACGGGTGACTCGCTTTTTTATTTCGTGTTCGTAGCATCTTTAATTCGCATTATAATAGGGTATCTATTATAATAGCACATGGTAAATATTAGATTAGTGTGGGGGTATATTCGTGTTACACATTCATATTACAAGTTGGGTGCTCGCAATTATTTTATTCTTTGCGGCATACTTCAACTTTTCGGCTAGAGAAGGTGCGACGCCATTCTTCAAGATAGCACATATTCTATTACGTATCTTTATGGTATTAGTCCTCATCTCTGGTTTCTGGTCATTAATGCAAGAAATGACAGCCGATGATGGTGGCGGTCACTTGTTACTTACAATCAAGATGCTTTGTGGTATCGTCGTTGTAGCTTTAATGGAAGTGACAATTGCTAAACGTAAGAAAGGTGAAGCGAGCCACGGTCTGCTATGGTGGACGATTATCATGATCATTATCACAATGATTCTTGGTGTAATCCTACCATGGGGCCCAATTTCTTCACTCTTTGGCATTCATTAAGTATAAGTGCGTATCTTGCCGATGCTTGTCGATGATTAACTTATCGATGAGTGTCGGTTTTTTTATGTGATGAAAGAACTTCATAGGATAAAAGTAATCCGTGTCTTGTTATTGATGCCCTTTTTAAAAGTTCACCTTTCATATATTAATTTTAGTAAAATAGTTTGCTATACTCATGTTAAATATCAAACTATTGTGAAAGGAGTCAATCGCATGTCAGAAATGCATTTAACGGTGCTCTATTATAGTACAGGTTTACATCCAGCATCTTGGCGCTTACCTCATTCTCATATCGACGAAGTGGGAGATATTGATTTTCAAGTTAAAATTGCTCAGTTAGCTGAAAAAGGTAAATTAGATGCTTTCTTTTTAGGTGACGGTCAATACATTTCTGGAGAAGAAACAGGACATATTTCTTATTACTTTGAACCCTTAACTGCTTTAGCAGCACTATCGTGAGAAACGCAATACATCGGCTTGATATCAACCATTTCTTCAACCTTTTACGAACCTTATCTTGCAACACGCATGTTATCAAGTTTACAACAACTTTCTCACGGAAGAATTGGTGCTAATATTGTGACTTCTCAATTTGATGCGGAAGCGCATAACTTTTCAATGAACCATTTACCTCCTCTTGAACAACGCTATGCGAGGGCTGACGAATTTATTACAGTGATGAAGAAACTTTGGAATTCCTTTACAACTGAGGCAATTATCAATGATAGGGAAAAGGGCGAGGGGCTCGATAATCACTACATACGTCCGATTCAACATCAAGGTGACTCCTTTAAAGTTGATGGTGCAATCAATATCCCTACGAGCACCTACGATAGACCTTTATTATTTCAAGCAGGAACCTCTCTTCCAGGACGTGCTTTAGCGGCCAAACATGTAGAAGCAATCTTCTCTATCGCCTGGAATCGACAGGATGCACAAGATTTCAGAGCAGATATTCATCATCGAGCAGAGTTGGAACATCGTCGTCCACCGCTCGTTCTTCCTGGTTTAACGGTTTATGTGGATGAAACTTACGAACAGGCAGCACAATTGAAAACACAACTTGATGATTTTATACCTTTAGCTAAGCGTAAAATGCAATTGAGTAAAGCGCTAGGAAGGGATATAAGCGATTGGGATTTAGATGCGCGTGTACCTCAACTTCCGGATTATTCGAAGTTAACTCGTAAAGTGACACGTTCATTATATGAGGCGATTAAAAGGGCATGTGAGGAAGAAGAATTAACATTAAGGCAGTTACTAGATCGTTTCGGTACGTGGGTAGGCCACAAGACAATTGTTGGAACACCTGAGCAGGTCGCTCAAGAAATGATTGACTGGTCTGAAACAGAGGGTTGTGACGGCTTTATGCTTATGCCACCAACCTATCCTGAATCGTTTGAAAAGTTCGTCGATTTAGTTATCCCTATTCTTCAAGAACGAGGTTATTTCAGAAAAGAATATTCAGACCATACTTTAAAAGGACATTTAAATCGAGAAGCTTTGGACTAAATTTAAACGAAGCCTTCAACAGATAACGAAATACGAGCGTGAAAACAATTTTAAAATAACTACATAGAATAATAAAAACACGACGTCATCCTCTTTACGACATCGTGTTTTTACAGTAGCTGTGTTACTTGAAAAAATTAGCGCTATCTCGAATGTGAGGCAGCGAGGCGTGAGCAAGACAAAGAAATTATTCAGCGTTCTGTTTTGCTCACTTATTTCTTGCTTTATATCCGATCATATTTATCGCATCTTTAGGACTGCTATATGGCGGCGCATAAGCCACTTCAAAGTCAGTAAGTTCATCTATAGTGAGTTGATTCTGCATAGCCATTGATAAGACATCGATCCTTTTATCTGCACCGTCTTTGCCCACTGCAGCAGCTCGAATGATCTTGCGTGAGTCGTTCTCAAAATATACACGAAGATGTAAGCGCTCATTTCCTGGGAAATAACCTGCGTGCTGACTCTGTTTTGTTTCAACCATCGTGTAATCAAAGTGTTTGAGCTCTTGCGGTTTCACACCCACACTCGCGAACGTATAATCGAAGAATTTCACGATATTGGCACCTAAAAAGCCAGGAAACACTACGTTACTATCGCCAGCAAGTTGTTCAGCAATAATACTAGCGCCACGATGTGCACCCCAAGCTAGAGGAACATGTGCAGGTAGGTCAACGTGACGATAACGTTGTGTAATCAAGTCACCCAAAGCATAGACATCTGGCACAGTGGTTTCGAAACGTGTATTCACCGGTAAGTAACCTTGATCATCGAGTTGAAGCCCAGAACCTTTAAGAAATTCAGAGTTCGGTTTCACGCCTACGCCCTCGATGATTAAATCATAATCTTCTTGTTTACCAGATTTGAAAGTAACAGTATGGCCATCCACACTAGTCATTTCTTCATTGAATCTATAGGAAATACCACGTTTTTCTAATTCATCTATAATAGGTGAATTCATATCTTGATCCATCAATTTATTAATTTCTTCAGAACGATGGATTAACGTCGGATCGATACCGCGATGATACAAATTCTCCAGAATCTCTAAACTGATATATCCAGCACCGATCACGAGCGCACGCTGTACTTGATGTTCACGAATGTACTGGTCAATCGCATCTGTATCTTCCATATTGCGTAGCGTGAAGATCATGTCACTGTCCACATCTAGACGGTTAGCGCGACAACCCGGACTCAGTATCAACGTGTCATAGCTTTCTTCAAACGTGCGGTCAGACTCACGGTTATACACCGTGACTGTTTGTGCTTCGGTATTGACTGCGGTTACTTCATGATAGGGCTTCACTGTAATTTTCTTTTTATCGTAAAATGCCTCAGGTGTGGCTTCTAATATTTGATCTCTATCTTGAACGACGCCACCAATATAATAAGGAAGACCGCAATTGGCGAAACTCATATCACGGTCCTTTTCAAAAATAACAATTTCACTCTCTGAGTCTAAACGTCGAATTTGGCTTCCTACTGTCGCTCCGCCGGCTACAGCACCTACGATTACAATCTTACGCATCACTTGTCATGTCCTTTCTTATTTATCTGCATTATAAGGGATATTTAAATTGAAAAAGTCATTTAAATAACGACCGATACCATCTTCGTTATTGGAATATGTTGCTTCATTCGCAATCATTTTAATCTCATCTAAGCCATTAGCCATCGCTACGCCATGTGTCGCATACTTCAACATTTCACTATCGTTATCTTCATCTCCGAAAGCGATGATGTGATCGCGATCGATATCGATATACTGACGTGCGTAGTCAATGCCGCCAGCTTTATTAATACCCTTTCTCACGATTTCGATAACTGGGAATGGGGCACCCCAACGACGATGTTCAATATTCTCAGCGTAGAAGTGATTTAACATATCTTTAATCTGAGGAATTTGCGCTTCAGGACTTTCGACTAATAGAGAAGTCGGTGCTTCGGTTAAGTTCTCGAGTAAATTACCGATTTCTATATTTGGGTTACCCATAGAGAACCCTTCGAATAGTGTTTCGTCGTAATTGTCGATATACACATGGTCGCGTACCTCTGCGACCAAATTGGACACGTCGTATTCTTTGAGTGAACGAATCATTTCATGCGCGACATCTAAGTCTAGCTCATCATGAATCATCTCAAATGCTGTGTCATCTGGGTGGTGAACGTAAGCGCCATTGAAATTAACGATGGGCGTATGCATCTTGAGTTCATGATAGTAAATATCGCAAGCGCGGTAAGGTCGACCTGTAGCAATCATTAAATGATGACCTTGTTCTTGCAAAGTGAGCAATACTTGCTTAGTATAAGGTGAAATTTCCTTTTCATCGTTGAGTAGTGTACCATCTAGGTCTAAACAAATAAGATAGGGGTTCGTTGTCTTCATTATTACTTGCTCCTTATCAGTGATTACAACTGCGCAATTCATAGTCGGAAACTATTACTCGTACGCGCAATATTGCACTAACATCATAGCATTTTATTGGCGTTTTGTAAGATATTTGATATATTGTGTATATCATTAAATTCTGAGAGGTGAGACGAATGGATGAAGCATTGAAAGACAGTATACTGAATGCGTTAGAAATGGTTATTGACCCTGAGTTAGGGATTGATATCGTTAACTTAGGTTTAGTATATAAAGTTGATGTCGATGACGATGGTCTCTGTACTGTCGAAATGACGCTAACATCTATGGGTTGTCCGCTTGGACCACAGATCGTTAACCAAGTGAAGACCGTATTAGCAGATATTCCAGAAATTCAAGATACAGAGGTTAATATTGTTTGGGATCCACCTTGGGACAAAGAAATGATGTCTCGCTATGCGAAGATTGCGCTAGGTATTGGATAATCCAACCAGAACTAGCAATGGCTGATAAATCACAAGCTGTTGTTAGTTCTTTTTTATGCAGTTTGATGTTTTGATTTTTATATTTTAGGTAAAAGGTTTATAGTAAAATGAGCTCGAATGATGAGTGCCACTATCCGTTTTAAAACGGGTTTGAAAAAGTTTAACTAATTTTGACCTTTAGGGTTGAATTCTCGTAAAAGGCGTCGTATAATATAGTTAAGGTCAAAGAAAGTCAAAGTCAAAACAACTTCTTTGATCAAACCGAGTAGTAATTTTATCTAAAATGAAGCTTAAGGCCTGCTTTCAATTACGTTGAATTATCTATAGAAAGCGGCTGTACAGAGGTGAATAATTTGGATATCAATCAAATGACTTACAAAGTCCAAGAAGCCTTACAAAAAGCAATTGGACTTTCTCAAGAATATGAAAATCAAAATATTGAAATTGAAGCCATTTTAAAAGCAGCAGTAGAAGCGGACGAAAGTCTCTTCAAAAGCGTGCTAGAACGCGCAGACATCGATGTAGATGCACTCGCGCAACAATATGACAAGAAATTACAAGGTTATCCATCTGTCCAAGGAGATAACGTCCAATACGGACAGTATATTAGTGCTAAAGCAAACGAACTCATCAACAAAGCAGAACAATACATGAAGCAGTACGAAGATGAGTTTATCTCAATGGAACATCTCCTCCTAGCAGCGATGGATATTGATGGTACAACGCAACAAGCGACACAATATAAGAAAGAAGTTATTGAAGAGATAATCAAGAAAGTTAGAGGGGGAAATCATGTGACGACACAAAATCCTGAAGTAAACTACGAAGCATTAGAGAAATATGGTCGTGACTTAGTTGAAGAAGTACGACAAGGTAACATGGATCCAGTCATCGGCCGTGACGAAGAAATACGTAATGCGATACGTATTCTCAGCAGAAAAACGAAGAACAACCCAGTCCTCATCGGTGAACCTGGGGTAGGTAAGACTGCGATTGTAGAAGGTTTAGCGCAACGTATCGTGAAGAAAGACGTGCCTGAATCACTCTTAGATAAAACGATCTTCGAGCTCGATTTAAGTGCCCTCGTTGCAGGTGCGAAATATCGCGGTGAGTTTGAAGAACGCTTGAAAGCTGTTTTGAAAGAAGTCAAAGAATCAGATGGTCGTATCATCCTATTCATCGACGAAATTCACATGCTCGTTGGTGCAGGTAAGACAGAAGGCTCCATGGATGCCGGCAACATGTTGAAACCGATGTTGGCACGCGGTGAATTGCACTGTATTGGTGCGACTACGCTGAACGAATATCGTGAAAATATCGAGAAAGACTCAGCACTTGAACGTCGTTTCCAAAAAGTTCAAGTTAGCGAACCGGATGTAGAAGATACGATTTCTATCTTACGTGGTCTGAAAGAACGTTACGAAGTCTACCACGGTGTGCGTATTCAAGACCGTGCGTTAGTCGCTGCAGCAGAACTTTCTGACCGCTATATCACTGATCGTTTCTTACCAGATAAAGCGATTGACTTGGTTGACCAAGCATGTGCGACGATTCGTACAGAAATGGGTTCTAACCCTACTGAGTTAGATCAAGTTAACCGTCGTGTGATGCAATTAGAAATTGAAGAAAGTGCCTTGAAGAACGAGTCAGATAATGCCAGTCAACAACGCTTGAAAGAACTTCAAGAAGAGCTTTCAAATGAAAAAGAAAAACAATCTGAAATTCAATCTCGTGTTGAACAAGAAAAAGAAAAAATTACCAAACTTCAAGAAAAACGTGCAGAATTAGATGAAAGCCGTAAAGAACTTGAAGATGCTGAAAATAACTACAATCTTGAAAAAGCAGCTGAATTACAGCACGGACGTATTCCACAATTAGAGAAAGAATTACGTGAAATGGAGGACGCTTTCCAAGATGAACAAAGTGGCGACACTGATCGCATCATTCGTGAAGTTGTTTCTGACGAAGAAATTGGTGACATCGTAAGCTCTTGGACAGGTATTCCTGTGTCTAAATTGGTCGAAAGCGAACGTGAGAAATTATTAGGATTATCTGATATTCTTCACGAACGTGTCGTAGGTCAAGATAAAGCAGTAGACCTTGTTTCTGACGCTGTTGTCAGAGCACGTGCAGGTATCAAAGACCCTAACCGACCAATCGGTAGCTTCCTATTCCTAGGTCCAACAGGTGTAGGTAAGACCGAATTAGCTAAATCACTCGCTTCAACATTATTCGATTCAGAAAAACACATGATTCGTATCGACATGAGTGAGTACATGGAGAAACACTCCGTTTCACGTCTCATCGGTGCCCCTCCAGGCTACGTAGGTCATGACGAAGGGGGTCAATTAACTGAATCTGTTCGTCGTAACCCTTATTCAGTTATCTTACTCGACGAAATCGAGAAAGCACATACAGACGTGTTCAACGTCTTACTACAAATCCTCGATGAAGGTCGATTAACTGACTCACAAGGTCGTAGCGTGGACTTCAAGAACACGATTATCATTATGACTAGTAACATTGGTTCACAAATTTTACTAGAAAATGTGAAAGATTCTGGTGTGATCACAGAGGATACTGAAAAAGCTGTAATGGATAGCTTGAACGCTTACTTCAAACCAGAAATTCTGAACCGTATGGACGATATCGTCTTATTCAAACCATTATCTGAAGAAGATATGAGCCACATCGTTGATAAAATTATCGCTCAATTGAACATCAGATTGATGGATCAACGCCTAAGTATCGATGTTTCAGATAAAGCAAAACAATGGTTGGGTTCAGAAGCATACGAACCACAATTCGGTGCACGTCCATTGAAACGATTCGTACAACGTCAAATTGAAACACCATTAGCACGTCGTATGATTCGTGAGAACCTTCCAGAAGGTACACATGTGAATGTTGACCTTACAGACGATGGTTTAACATTTGATGTAGAGAAACCAGAAACGGTTGAGTAAACGGTGTAGAAGAGTGTGAATAGTAATTGTACTCTGCCATGATAAATTAAATTAGCTCCTTAAACGAGAAGAAGTCGACTTGGAAGCGCAAGGCTTTCATCGGTCGGCTTCTTTTTTGCGTTTGAAGTAAAAGGGGGAGGAGAAAGGGGAGTGGTTTTTGGAATGATTTAGCAAGGTTTGAGCTATCACGATTTCAACGGCAAATCCATTTACATAGTCACTATTAAAATCACCGAAAATTAGTAATTTAAGCTTCTTACTTTTAAAAATAGCGTAAAGAGGGAATATACCATAATAGATATTCCAAAAGCATTAACGACTTATATAGATAATGTCACATCACGCAAAGTCCGAAATAGAGATAGAGGAGGTCTATTATGGCTGTAAATGTGAAAGATTATTTAGATGAACAATATGGTTTATTTATCAATAACGAATTTCAATCTAGTGAATCAGGTGACACTTTAGAGGTGACGAACCCATCTAACGGTGAAGTGTTATCTAAGATTGCGAAAGCATCTAAGTCAGATGTAGATAAAGCAGTCGAAGCGGCTACACAAGCTTTCGATTCTTGGAGTAAGACTTCTAAAGACGAAAGAGCGAACTATTTACTCGAAATTAGTCGCCGCATCGAAGACAAGATGGAACATTTCGCTACAATTGAATCTTTACAGAATGGTAAACCTTATCGTGAAACAAGCGGTTTCGACTTACCATTCGTTGCGCAACACTTTAAATACTTCGCGAGCGTTCTACAAACTGACGAAGGTACAGTGAACGACTTGAACGAAGACCACATGAGTATCGTACGTCACGAACCAATTGGCGTTGTAGGTGCCGTAGTGGCATGGAACTTCCCATTATTACTCGCTTCTTGGAAACTTGGTCCAGCATTAGCGGCAGGTAACACAGTCGTGATTCAACCATCATCTTCAACACCGTTATCACTTATTGAGTTAGCGAAGATCTTCCAAGATGTACTACCTAAAGGCGTAGTAAATGTCGTGACTGGTAAAGGTTCTGAATCTGGTCAAGCTATCTTCGATCACGAAGGCGTGCACAAGTTGTCATTCACTGGTTCTACCGACGTAGGTTACAAAGTCGCGCAAGCCGGTGCAGATCGCATTGTGCCAGCTACACTTGAGTTAGGTGGTAAAAGTGCCAACATCGTCTTTGATGATGCGAACCTTGAACAAACCATCGAAGGCATTCAAATTGGTATTTTACTCAACCAAGGTGAAGTCTGCAGTGCCGGATCAAGATTACTACTTCAATCTAACGTATATGACAAAGTGATGGATCGCTTGAAAGACGCGTTCGAAAGCATCAAAGTTGGCGACCCGTTCGACGAAGATGTACTCATGGGTAGTCAAACAGGTCAAGAACAAATCGAGAAGATCGAGTCTTACGTGAAATATGCTGAAGAAGCAGACGATGCGCGTATCATTACAGGCGGTAAACGTATCACTGACAATGGCATGGATAAAGGCTACTTCTTTGAACCAACAATCATTGAAGTAGATGACAACAATAACAAGTTAGCGCAAGAAGAAATCTTTGGTCCAGTCTTAACAGTGATTAAGTTCGAAGACGAAGAAGAAGCTGTGAAGATTGCGAACGACTCTGAATATGGCTTAGCAGGTGGTATCTTTACTACAAATATCAACCGTGCGTTAAACGTTGCTAAAGCAATGCGTACAGGCCGTGTATGGATCAACACTTACAACCAAGTCCCTGCAGGTGCACCATTCGGCGGTTATAAAAAATCAGGTATCGGTCGCGAGACTTATAAAGAAGCGATTAAGAACTATCAACAAGTTAAAAATATCTTTATTGATACAAGTAATGAGAAAAACGGCTTGTATTAATTAGGTTATAGCTCATATAGCTATGAGCGGAAATAATAGGTAGAAAGCTCGGTGGCATTGTGCCATCGAGCTTTTTTGGGAGCAAGACAGAAATCTATTTGATTTTGTAGTCTTGCCCCTGCAAGGTTGACTAGTATTTGAGACAACGTCAGCTGTCTCAAGTACAGTCAACTACTGCGTAATTGCTTGTTTAGAACGATTAGTAGCTTACCTTTACTTTCAATATTTACACTTTATTGAGACAGAAATCTTAGATGTCGTTGTACCTCTCCATATAAATAGGGATAAAGAAGATTTAGACAAAAAAAGAACCAGCTTTATCAGCTGGCTCTCAATCAATTAAAGATTATTGTTCTTCTTGATATGATTTGTGTGTAGGTTTGATAATTGCTGTAAAGATCGCTACAAAAATTGTAAATACTACTGCTACGATGATAGGTAGAATCCAGTTAACAGAAGAACCGCCATCGAGACTTGTAAGTACGAAGCCTACCATTTCAAGCAAGAGTATTGACCAAATAAGTACCATAATGTACTTCATGGCTATGCCTCCTATCGTTCCAATATTTCAAGTCATAACTTGTATGATAATTAAGGTTATAATTAGTGATGTCATTGTTTGAAAATGTCATGTTGAGATGACTTATGTATAAGTTTAATGACACTATCCATTCAGATACAATTATATAGAAGATAAAGCGTTTTGTATAGAGCAGAATATAAAGTGATGTGACATATGCGTGTCCTTCTAGTATACAACAAGCTTATAATGACTCTATCAACTTTTACCTAGGAAGGTCTTATCAATTGTCATCCCTATAGAGATAACTTATAATTTAGTGAACATATGACTATTGTACGAGGATTTGTAATTGTACTTGTGAGAAAGACTATGTTAAATTAAGACCTGGTACCAAAATTAAAATAAGTAGGTGTACAACCATGAATGTGGGTATTAAGGGATTTGGTGCGTATGCGCCAAGCAAAGTAATTGATAATGCTTATTTCGAGTCATTTTTAGATACATCAGACGAATGGATTTCAAAGATGACCGGAATCAAAGAACGTCGCTGGGCCGCTGATGACGAAGATACATCAGATATGGCTTACGAAGCGAGCGTGAAAGCGATTAAAGATGCAGGAATTCAACCTGAAGATATAGATATGATTATGGTAGCAACGTCCACAGGGGACTATCCTTTCCCAACTGTGGCGAACATGCTTCAAGAACGTCTTGGAACAAAGAAAGTCGCGACGATGGATCAGTTAGCTGCGTGTAGTGGCTTTATGTATGCGATGATCAATGCGAAACAGTTTATTCAATCTGGCGACTACCATAATATTCTTGTCGTTGGTGCGGATAAGTTGTCTAAAATTACAGATTTGAGTGACCGCTCAACAGCAGTGCTCTTCGGTGATGGTGCAGGCGCCGCTGTGATTGGAGAAGTATCAGAAGGACATGGTATTCTAAGTTATGAACTAGGTTCTGATGGTAGCGGCGGTAAATATCTTTACCAAGATCAAGAGACACATAAGATTGTGATGAACGGACGTGAAGTGTTTAAGTTTGCAGTACGTATTATGGGCGAAGCGTCTACCAAAGCAGTAGAGAAAGCAGGTCTGACTGCTGAGGATATAGATATGTTCGTACCACATCAAGCAAATATTCGAATCATGGAATCTGCACGTTTACGCTTAGGTATTCCTGAAGAGAAGATGAGCGTTTCAGTAGATCAATTTGGTAACACTTCAGCCGCATCTATTCCATTGAGTATTGCACAAGAGTTAGAGAACGGAAAGATTCAAGATGGCGATACCCTAGTCCTTGTCGGATTTGGTGGCGGTTTAACTTGGGGCGCTATCACTTTAAAATGGGGTAAATAGGAGGATAAACATATGAGTAATAAGCATCGAGTGGTAATAACTGGCGTAGGTGCACTTTCGCCGATTGGTAATGACGCGCAGACAACTTGGAAGAATGCTTTAGAAGGTATGAATGGTATTGATACGATTACACGTATTGATACTTCTAAATACAACGTGAGCTTAGCAGGAGAGCTCAAAGATTTTAACATTGAAGACCATATTCCACGTAAAGAAGCGCGCCGTATGGATCGTTTCACACAATATGCGGTGGTTGCTGCTAGAGAAGCGGTGAAAGATGCGAAACTAGAAGTGACTGACGATAATGCTGAACGTATCGGTACATGGATCGGTTCAGGTATCGGTGGCATGGAAACGTTTGAGGTAGCGCATAATCAATTGAATGAGCGTGGCCCTAGACGTGTCAGTCCATTCTTCGTGCCAATGTTGATCCCTGATATGGCTACAGGTCAAGTGTCTATCGATTTAGGTTTGAAGGGACCAAACGGATCGACGGTCACTGCTTGTGCTACAGGTACTAACTCTATCGGCGATGCATTCAAGATTATTCAACGTGGCGATGCCGATGCGATGGTCGCAGGTGGTACTGAAGCGCCGATTACACATATGGCTGTAGCAGGATTTAGTGCGAGCCGCGCATTGTCTACAAATGATGACAAAGAAACAGCATGTCGCCCATTCCAAGAAGGCCGTGACGGATTCGTAATGGGTGAAGGCGCAGGTATCGTGGTGCTCGAATCTCTAGAGTCAGCGCAAGCACGTGGCGCTGAAATCTACGCAGAAATCGTAGGTTATGGTTCTACGGGTGATGCATATCATATTACGGCTCCAGCTCCAGAAGGTGAGGGCGGTGCACGTGCGATGCAACTCGCTTTAGATGACGCAGGTGTTACAGCAGACCAAGTTCAATACTTAAACGCGCACGGTACAAGTACACCTGTAGGCGATTTAACAGAAGTTCAAGCGATTAAGAATACCTTTGGCGACGCAGCGAAATCGTTGAAGATCAGTTCAACGAAATCGATGACAGGTCACTTACTCGGTGGCACAGGTGGTTTAGAAGCGATCTTCTCAGCGCTATCTATTCGTGATAGTCGTGTCGCACCTACAATTCATGCAGATAGCCCAGATCCAGAGTGTGACTTAGACTTTACACCTAACCAAGCTGCTGACTTAGATATCAACTATGCGATGAGCAACAGTTTAGGTTTCGGTGGCCACAACGCAGTGTTATTATTTAAAAAGTTTGAAGGATAATAGCTAGACCAAGTTTCCCCGGCTGTACGGCTGGGGATTTTTGTGCTGTAAAGGGACTTTCTCGATATTGGTAAAAGAGGTGTTGTAATCATGACAAAAATTAGGTAAAGTATTTAAAAGTCAGAAAATTAGGAGAAAAAGTCGATGGGAAAATTTTTCACTTTATCGGCCACGTTAAAAAGTCGAATTATTGGTGACTTTCTACTGAGCACCACGATGAATGCGATTATGCCGTTTATCGCTTTATACTTAACGTCTAAGATTAATGCTATCTTTGCCGGTGTGTTCTTTATCGTGAATATTCTAGTAAACATGGTGATTTCATTTATAGGTGGCTATCTTGGTGATCATTATAATCGTAAGAAATTGATTCATATCACTTATTTGCTTTACAGTATCTGTTTAATTCTCTTAGCAATTACAGTGACATTAGACGGAATCGGGCTCGTCATCTTTTGCGTAACCCTTTTTATCTTTAGCAATCTCACTGGGATAGGTGAAACTATTCTGAATGCGGCAATTATGGATGCAATTTATGAGGATGTGCGTGAGTACGTCTATCAACTGAATTACTGGGTTTATAACGCTAGTTTAGCGCTTGGTATGTTACTGGGTGCAGCACTTTATCATCATCATAAACACTTATTATTTGGCTTGTTCTTTGTCGCTATGCTGGTGAGTTGGTATTTATTTATTAAATACTATCGTGTGGAGCAAGTGATGAGCCGTGGGGCTGAGGATTTAGGAAAAGTGAAGCATTTCTTGCAGAATTTAGCACTTGTATTTAAGGATAAGTATTACATGTTACTCAACAGTGGTTTTATCTTAACTATGATGGCTGAACTGAGTTTGAATTCTTATATTATTGTTCGTTTAAGAGACGAATTTCAGACGATACAGTTATGGGGGATTCCAATTGATGGCGTTCGCATTTTTACGATTATCATGATTATTAACGCAATTGTTGTCGTAACGATGACTTTCAAAGTGAATCAGTGGATGACGTTCATGCGAAAAGGCCGAGCATTTATAGTAGGAATTCTTCTTTATGCAGTAGGATATGGTGTGCTCACTATGTCGAATTCATTCTGGGTGCTCTGTCTCGTTATGGTCATTGCCACAATTGGTGAGCTCATTTATTCACCTATTCATAACGCACAGCGTTTTCTGATGATACCTGCTGATAAACGAGGTACTTATTCAGCGATGGAGACGATATGCTTTTTCGGATCTGAAATTCTTGCTCGCTTTGGATTGATACTTGGGTCAATCTTATTATCGTGGCAAATGTCAATTTACGTTGTCATACTGATTCTCCTTGGCGGCGCATTGATGTATATCGCCCTGTTTAAAAATCCACATATTCCAAGTAAATAAAGCGTGCATCAGTATTATATTTTTGAGAGTGAGCTATACTAAGCGATCCACTCTCATTTTACATAATTTCATAAATAAATTGACCTGACTCACATCGTCATTAAAGCCATGATAATGTCTAGGACTAAATAGCATACGTTAACACCGAATGCGACTTTGACCCAACGCGCTACACGGTAATCATTTTTCTTCGCTTGTTGCGGGTTAAAGAAGTCGTCATCTTGAACTGAAGCTTGATGCTTTTTACTCGACAAGCGATACTTCATACGTCGCATACCATAACTCGTCGCATCAAATACGCCTTCCTGAATCAGAATTAAGATAAAGGTGACAATGCTTAGTATCATCGCCACGTAGAACACGATATTGACGTACTCTACCCAATGGTGGGAAGTGAATAGCCAAATGATTAGCGATATGATAGGTGTTAAAAGAATAAACGTCAATAATTGTGATAAATTGCGCATCGAACTCATCCTAGCTCTTGAGAAATTTAGTATAAGTATAGCTCAAATCATGGTTTTAGTGTAGATTTCTGCTATGAATTAAAGTGATAGAGAAGAAAAATTAGGTGATTTATCATTGATTTCATTCTGAATTAACTATATAATATTGTTAAATATTTCTGAAAATTGTGAAGGGAATGTTTACTACTTAAACAAGGGGGATGTTATATGCTTAGATACGTCTTAAAGCGTTTTGGTTATATGATATTATCTTTATTTATCATCATAACGATTACGTTTTTTTTAATGAAGCTGATGCCTGGATCTCCGTTTAACGATGCTAAACTTAGCGCGGCTCAAAAGCATATTTTAAACGAGAAATATGGGCTCAACGACCCAGTCGCAGTTCAATACTTACACTACATCAAGAACGTTGTGATGGGAGACTTCGGTTACTCGTTCCAATATCACAATCAGCCGGTATGGGAATTGATTAAACCGCGATTAATACCATCGATGGAAATGGGACTCTCAGCGATGGTTATCGGTGTCATCCTTGGATTAATCCTTGGTGTTGCTGCAGCGACGAAACAGAACACTTGGGTAGACTATACAGCTACAGTGATTTCAGTTATCGCAGTATCTGTACCGTCATTCGTACTTGCAGTGTTGTTACAATACGTCTTCTCTGTACGCTTACAATGGTTCCCAGTTGCTGGTTGGGAAGGTTTCTCTACAGCAGTGTTACCATCTTTAGCGTTATCGGCTTCAGTTATCGCAACGGTAGCTCGATACATCCGTGCAGAAATGATAGAAGTGCTCAGCGCAGATTACATATTACTGGCGAGAGCAAAAGGGAATTCAACGATGCGTGTATTATTCGGACATGCACTTAGAAATGCTTTGATTCCAGTTATCACAATTATTGTTCCAATGTTAGCCGGAATCTTAACAGGGACATTAACGATTGAACAAATCTTTGGTGTGCCGGGTCTAGGGGATCAATTCGTACGATCAATTACGACGAATGACTTCTCCGTGATTATGGCAACAACATTATTATTCAGTACGCTATTTATCGTTTCAATCTTCGTGGTTGATATTCTATACGGAATCATTGACCCACGTATCCGTGTCGAAGGAGGTAATAAGTCATGATGAAAAAGAAAGATACAGGGACTCCAGAAGCGAATTCAGTGATGACGCATACCTCTGAAGGGATTATGGCAGATGATTTCATCAGAAGTGAACGTAATTTAGAGAAAGAGCCAGAGTTACAACGTGAAAGTAAAAGTTTCTGGCAAGACGCGTGGGACCAACTACGACGTAACAAATTAGCAGTTATCGGTATGATTGGCTTGCTACTCATTATTATATTCGCATTTGTAGGTCCACTGTTGAGTGATCATGATTATGCAGAACAAGATGTGCAACGACGCAACCTACCAGCGAAGATCCCAGTATTAGACCATATCCACTTTTTACCGTTTGATGGTCAAGGTGCTGACGGACACGACGCTTATAAGAAAGCAGGCGTGAAAGAGAACTTCTGGTTTGGGACTGACCAGTTAGGCCGTGACATGTGGACGCGTACATGGCAAGGTACGCAAGTTTCACTCTTTATTGGTGTAGCAGCTGCCTTACTCGACATCTTCGTCGGCGTAGTCTACGGCGCAATCTCAGGATTCTTTGGGGATAGGATAGACAACTTTATGCAGCGGTTGATTGAAATTATCGCGTCGATTCCAAACTTAATTGTCGTTATCCTATTCGTGCTCATCTTCGAACCTTCTTTATGGACGATTATCCTAGCGATGACCGTGACAGGTTGGATAGGTATGAGCCGTGTCGTTCGTGGATCATTTTTAAAGTTGAAAAACCAAGAATTTGTTCTAGCGTCCCGTACGTTGGGAACATCTAAGCTCAAACTGATATTCCGACATATCTTACCGAACGCTTTAGGTTCTATTATCGTTACATCAATGTTTACCGTACCTAGTGCAATCTTCTTTGAAGCGTTCCTTAGCTTTATCGGTATCGGTGTACCAGCGCCAAAAACATCGCTTGGCTCGCTCGTTAACGATGGACGTCAAATGCTCTTAATCCATCCACATGAGCTCTTTATACCAGCGATCTTATTGAGTTTACTCATACTCTTCTTCTATCTATTTAGTGATGGACTGCGTGATGCATTCGATCCGAAGATGCGTAAATAATAAAGGGGGCAGAAATTATGTCAGAGAGAATATTAGAAATCAATGATTTGCATGTGTCCTTTGATATTAGCGCAGGGGAAGTGCAAGCAGTACGTGGTGTTGACTTCTATTTAAACAAAGGGGAGACCTTAGCGATTGTCGGCGAATCGGGTTCTGGTAAATCCGTGACGACGAAAGCGATTACGAAACTCTTCCAAGGCGACACAGGTCGTATTAAAAAGGGAAGTATAAAGTTTCTCGGTGAAGATTTAACTCAGAAGACTGAGAAAGAACTCATTAAATTGAGAGGGAAAGATATTTCGATGATCTTCCAAGATCCGATGACGTCACTCAATCCGACAATGAAGATTGGGAAACAAGTTATGGAACCACTGATGAAACATCGAAATTATAGTAAAAGTGAAGCAAAAAAACGTGCGTTAGAAATTCTAAATTTAGTGGGTCTACCCCACGCAGAACATCGATTTAATGCTTATCCGCATCAATTCTCAGGAGGTCAGCGCCAACGTATCGTTATCGCAACAGCTCTGGCGTGTGAACCGAAGATATTGATTGCCGATGAGCCAACGACAGCACTAGACGTAACGATGCAAGCGCAGATCTTAGATTTGATGAAATCGTTACAGAAAAAGATCGAAACTTCGATTATTTTTATCACACACGATTTGGGAGTAGTAGCAAACGTAGCTGATCGTGTCGCAATTATGTATGGCGGACAAATGGTGGAAACAGGAGAAGTGGATGAAGTCTTCTACGATCCGAAGCATCCATACACATGGGGATTACTATCATCAATGCCAGACTTAGAAACGGGTTCAGATACAGAATTACTTGCGATTCCTGGTACACCACCAGATTTATTACATCCACCTAAAGGTGACGCGTTTGCAGAGAGAAGTCCTTATGCTTTAGAAATTGACTTCAAGCTCATGCCACCATGGTTCAAAGTGTCACCTACACATTTCGTCAGATCATGGTTGCTCGATTCTCGTGCACCGCATGTTGAACCACCTGAGATGGTGCGTAAACGATTGAGAACTATGCCAAACAACTATACTCAACCGAAGCAGGTAGAAAGGGTGTCGTTTGATGGAGAATAATCAAGAAGTGCTCGTACAAGTCAAGCATTTAAAACAATACTTTAACCAAGGTAAACGTAACGAAGTCCGTGCCATCAACGATATTTCCTTTGATATCTTTAAAGGTGAGACATTTGGACTAGTTGGCGAATCGGGTTGTGGTAAATCAACGACAGGGAAAGCGATTATTAAATTGAATGATATTACGAGCGGAGATATCTTCTACGACGGGACTAATATTAAAAATATCAAATCACGTAAGCAATCGTTGAAATTTAATAAGAGAATTCAAATGATCTTCCAAGATCCATACGCTTCGTTGAATCCGCGTCTTAAAGTTATGGACATTATCGCTGAAGGGATTGATATTCATAAATTAGCGACGAGTCGCAAGGACCGTAAGCGCCGTGTGTATGATTTGCTGGAAACGGTAGGACTTAATAAAGAACATGCCAATCGTTATCCACACGAATTCTCTGGTGGACAGCGTCAACGTATCGGTATTGCGCGTGCACTAGCGGTGGAACCTGAGTTTATCATCGCGGACGAACCGATTTCTGCGCTTGATGTATCGATTCAAGCACAAGTCGTTAACTTGTTGTTGAAACTTCAACGTGAACGCAATATTACGTTCTTGTTTATCGCCCATGATTTATCGATGGTGAAATATATTTCAGACCGTATCGCAGTGATGCATTTTGGTAAAATTGTCGAAATAGGGAAAGCCGAAGATATTTATAATCATCCATTACATGCTTATACGCAATCTCTATTGTCAGCAGTACCTCAACCTGATCCAGAAAGTGAGCGTACACGCACGCGAATGACTTATAAAGAAGATGGTAAAGATGGAGAACGTCAACTTAACGAAATTGAGAACGGTCATTACGTCTTTACGACAGATGCAGAAGCGGCTGAATTAAGAAAGTATATCAACACTCGACAAGATAAAGGAGGGGACGCAGATGAAGTTCAAGTGCACTAAGATTGTTGGCACCCTCATTGCTGCAGCTTTCGTCTTGAGTGGGTGTGGTAAAGGCAGTGGTCTCTACGATGATAAAGGACAGGTTTATCGAAGTACCTTATCCCAGGATATGAGTACATTAGATAATGTTATGGCATCTGATAATGTATCGTTCCGTATGTTTACTCAAGTGTATGAAGGGTTATACGTATTAGATAAAAATGATAAGGCAATTCCAGGTGTAGCGAAAGGTGAGCCTAAAATATCTAAAGATGAAAAGCGTTATACAATTGATTTACGTCACGATGCAAAGTGGTCTAACGGAGATCCTGTAACTGCGAACGACTTCGTTTATAGCTGGCGTAAAGCAGTCGATCCGAAGACAGGTTCAGAATACGCATTTATCATGAATTATCTTAAGAATGCAGAAGATGTAAATAGTGGTAAAAAGCCAGTGAAAGACCTAGGCGTTAAAGCACTTAATAAATATAAACTTCAAATTGATCTTGAAAAACCGGTACCTTATTTCAAAGAACTCCTTGCTTTTGGTACATATATGCCACAAGATGAAAAAGTTGCTAAAAAAGAGGGAGACCAATATGGTACAGGCGCAGAAAAAGCTGTTTATAACGGTCCTTTTAAAATGAAAGACTGGAAAGCTGAAGATAAGATCATGATGGTCAGAAACGACAAATATTGGGATAAAAAGAATGTGAAACTGGATAGAGTAAATTATAAAATCCTGAAAGACCAACAAGCAGGTGCTTCACTATATGAAACTGGCTCTGTAGACAGTACTGGTATTAGTGCAGAACAAGTTGACAAATATAAAGACAGTCCAGCTTTATTTAAAAAGTTAAAAGCATCCACGTTTTACTTGAAAATGAATGAAAAAGAAGTGCCTGAGTTTAAAAATAAAGATTTACGTTATGCTATTGCACAATCTGTTAACAAACAGGCATACGTAGATAATGTATTGGGTGATGGCTCGAAACCATTCGATAACTTTACATCAAAAGAAACTGCGTTATTACCGAATAGTACGAAAGACTATGCAGAAACGGTGAAGTCGCCGTTGAAGTATGATGTGAAGGAAGCTCAAGGTCACTTAGATAAAGCTAAAAAAGCATTAGGTAAAAATAAATTTACTTTCACGTTAAATACTGAGGATACACCTAGTTCGAAAATCTCTGCTGAATACATTAAATCAGATATTGAGAAAAATCTACCAGGAGTTACAGTGAAAATTAAGCAAATGCCATTTAAACAGAGACTTAATTCAGAACTCTCTATGACCTATCAAATGTCATTATCAGGATGGGGGCCAGACTATCCAGATCCAACATCATTTTTAGAGACGATGACAAAAGGTAATGCACAGAATAATACAGATTGGAGTAACCAAGAATTTGATGCGATGCTTAAAGAAGCGAATGGACCACTGCTTACTAAAGAAAAGCAGCGTATCAACAAATTGCGTGAAGCTGAGGAACTCTTATTAAATGAAGCGCCAGTCGCACCAATTTATCAACAAGGTGGAGCAAGTTTAAGAAATCCTCAAATTAAAGGTATTCAATATCACCAAATTGGCGGAGATATTTCACTTAAACATGTCTACATCGATAAAAGCATCGACCGCAAAACGGGCAAAAAGAAAAAAGACGAAAACTAATTCAGGTAAAAGCGCTCCGGTTCATGGTAATCGGAGCGCTTTTCTACGCACAAAAATACCTTCGCCATTGGAAGCGCCATTAATGCACTCCAACAAGCGAAGGTATTTTAAATTAGTTATTTTCTTTTACGACCTAAGCCCATCGCACGTTCCATTTTTTTCAATGTCTTGAATGATGCTTTTTGTGCTTTATCACGACCGAGGTCTAGAATGTCATCAAGTTCTTCTGAATTATAGAATGACTCATACTTTTCTTGGAAATCTGTAAGGAAGCCTTCTACGACTTCTGCAAGATCACCTTTAAATGTACCGTAATTAGAATCTTTATACTGTTCTACAAGTTCGTCGATTGTCTTATCAGTAAGACCTGCATAGATAGATAGTAAGTTAGAGATACCAGGTTTATTCTCACGGTCAAACTTGATGATGCCATCAGAGTCCGTCACTGCACTTTTAATCTTCTTCGCAGCGAGACGTGGTTCGTCGAGTAGTGAAATAAAGTTCTTCTGATTATCATCACTTTTACTCATCTTACGGGTTGGATCTTGAAGACTCATCACACGACCACCAACTTTGGGCATGCGAATCTCAGGCTTAACGAGTATATCATTGTAACGGCTGTTGAAACGTTCAACTAAATTACGAGTTAACTCCATGTGTTGCTTCTGATCTTCACCAACAGGGACGATATTCGTGTTGTAGATCACGATATCAGCAGCCATGAGTGGAGGATAAGTCAGTAGACCGGCTGGAATGCCTTCTGTTTGTTTCTGAGCTTTATCTTTAAATTGAGTCATGCGTTCGAGTTCGCCGATTGAAGATATCGTCGTTAACATCCAACTTGCTTGAACGTGGGCTGGAACTTCGGATTGTATAAATAATGTGGATTTCTCAGGATCGATACCTGAAGCTAAGTAAATTGCAGCAAGTTGACGTGTCTGTTTACGTAACTTGAGTCGATCTTGAGGGACAGTGATTGCATGTTGGTCAACGATACAGAAGTAGCAATCATAGTCATCTTGTACATCACGAAACTGTTTGAGTGCGCCTATGTAGTTACCAATTGTAGGGATACCACTAGGTTGAATCCCTGAGAATAAAGTTTCCATAAATCTGATGCCTGCCTTCACAAATAATTTCTAAGTATGATACTCATTATAACAGTATTTCAATCGTTTGTAAGTTATGTTAGACTATAGATAAGAGGCTTATGATGACTTGAAACTCAAGATTAATGAGACTTTAACAATTCTTTAGTTTTTACTAACTAATTCTCATTTAATTTTAATGTTATCAGGGTAGAATGTAATTGTATGATTAAGAAGACTATATCATTTGAAATGAGTGGTATAGATTGTTGATAGATTTTCATAAAAGGTTGCTTGTACTGATATTCATAGACTAGGTCTTAAGTACGATGTCTTATTTGAACTATGTAGTATACTTTAAGATGTACAGCCTAAGATTTCAAGTCAAGGACTTTATGATAAATTTAGAGGCAATCGCAGTCGGGTTAAACCCTTGAATTTCTTAGTCAAATAAATAATGTGAATAATTAGAAATAAGATTCATATAATAGGAGAGTGAGATGTATGGTAACATTATTTACTTCACCAAGTTGCACATCTTGCCGTAAAGCGAAAGCATGGTTACAAGAACATGACATTCCGTATACGGAGCGTAATATTTTTTCTGAACACTTAACAATAGACGAAATTAAACAAATTCTTAAAATGACTGAAGACGGAACAGACGAAATCATCTCTACACGTTCTAAGACATATCAGAAGTTAAATGTAGATATTGATGCGTTGCCACTTCAAGACTTATATACTATTATTCAAGATAATCCAGGCTTATTACGCCGCCCAATTATCTTAGACGAAAAACGTCTTCAAGTGGGTTACAATGAAGATGAAATCAGACGTTTCTTACCGAGAAAGGTTCGTACTTTCCAATTACAAGAAGCGCAACGTATGGTGGACTAATCTCAATACACTAAATTCACGGGACCATGAAGTCTGTACTACGTCGTACATACTTTGTGGTTTCTTCATTGTTTTAAGATTTTTAACAAGCATATAGCACGTCTCTTCTGTCGACAGCACTCAGTAGGAAGTGCTGTTTTTTTGGGCGATGCGAAGGGTATATGTTATAGTGAGAAGTCATAAATCAATAGTGAAATTTAATCAAACAAAACAATTGTATTTCTCCGAACGTTCTAATACAATAATGATACTATTCATCGACTGTTAAGGAGTGAGATGATAATGAGAATAGAACGCGTTGATGACACAACAGTCAAATTATATATAACTTATAGTGATATCGAAGCCAGAGGTTTTAAAAAAGAAGATTTATGGGCAGACCGTAAACGCGGAGAAGAGTTCTTCTGGAATATGATGGAAGAGATTAATGAGGAAGAAGACTTCGTAGTGGAAGGCCCATTATGGATACAAGTACATGCATTTGAAAAGGGCGTAGAAGTAACAATTTCTAAATCTAAAAATGATGATATGATGAACATGTCTGATGATGACGCTAACAATCTTAACCATCAAGTGACGGACTTACTGTCTCAAACACTTGATCAAGACGCAAGCTTAGAAGATATCTTTGAACAGAAACAATCTTCATCTTCTAAAGGTCAATCAGAAGAACAAGCTTCACAACCACGAAGTGTTCAAACTTTACTCGTGAAGTTCAATGACTTAGAAGAATTAATTTACTTTGCACATCATCACAACTTACCAACGCGTGACTTCGAAGACTTACTCTATAGCTTAGATAACGAATACTATTATATGATTCACTTCGACGATACGGTTAACCAAGAAGTTATTAATGACAGTTATAGTCAGTTGCTCGAATTTGCGAGTCCATCTGACAAGACCGAAGTATTCTTAAACGACTATGCTAAGATTATTATGAGTCACAATGTCACTGCACAGGTAAGACGTTACTTTGACGATAATGCAGAATAATAAATCAATATAGATGACTAAGTGTGCGAAACTGATATTTCGTGCCGTAGCTGTCTGCACTTGAGATAGCTATCGCTGTCTCGATTCTAGACATCCTTGTGGGGGTGAGACTTTGAAATCAATTAGATTTCTGTCTCACTTCCACTTTTTTTATGTTTTGGGAGAGTTGAGCAGGCGCGGCGAATCGCTATTCTCCATCATTTTAAGAAAGTTAATTTTTGTAAAAGTAATTTGCGTCACTTCTCCGTGTATATAAGTGAGGTGAGACACAATGTTATGTGCATTGAATACAGGAGGAGAAGTAGTATTCGCTTTTAATGCAATGAAAGGAGAGCGCTATTGTTGCCCAGACTGTCGAGGTACGGTGATTTTTAGAAGAGGAACAAAGGTGAAGCCCCATTTTGCGCACAAAGTAAAAAATGTATGTTTAAACAACAGTTCAGAATCTATGGCGCACTATAATGCGAAATACGTACTTGCGCAACGGTTGTTACAAAAAGGGTATCATGTGGCAGTGGAACAACCTATAGCTCAAATACAACAGCGACCTGATCTCATAGTCAATGGTACATATGCGATTGAAATCCAATTCTCTTCCATCCCTCTAGAAGTTCTGCAAGCGCGAACGACAGGGTTGGAAGATCAAGGTTATGAAGTGATGTGGATTGTGCCTGAGCCAAAGATTTATCAAAGGCGAATGAAACTACAGCAATTTCAAAGCGCATGTTTAAATCCTGTGACAAGGCGATTAATAGCGTGGTCGGATGAACACCAGAGTCTTGTGGGTATTTCGGAAATTCAATATATAGGTGGCCAGTGGTTTATAGGTAATAAACGGCCGATGACAGTGGAAGAGTTATTTCGTAAAAGTGAGGAAGCAGCGACAACGAGACTGTACAAATTAAGTGACCGACGGGTGGAGCGCTATATACAAATGTGTCGACGTCAGAACAACGTACATGAACCTACTTTAAATGCGATGTATCATTTGCAGTGGAGCCAACGACAAGTGAATACAATGACAGGCTTTATCCTACCTCATCAATTGTACATTCGAACGCATTCTGTCGCTTGGCAATTGCAATACTGTTATATGCGGAAGTTAGGGATAGCACCATCTCATCATGCTCATGGGTTATTTCAATTTCGTCATTTTATTCATCCAAGCCCGAATTACCAAGAAATTGAGAAAGAACTCTTTGATAGTTATCGTAGCGTGATTCAAAGTATAGGAATGAGACAATAGTCGCTTTTAACGTGCAAAAATCAGAGTGACGTGAGAAAATTGTATTAATATGAATATGTAGGAGGTTTACAGTTATGAGTCAACAATTAACGAGAGAAGAACAAGAACGTAAATATCCAGAATATACATGGGATCTAACTACAATATTTGAAAGTGACGAAGCTTTTGAAGAAGCTTTTAAAGAAGTTGAAGAGCAAATTGGTGAAGAACAAGAGTTTAAAGGTCATCTCGGAGATAGTGCAGAAACGTTGTATCAAGCGTTAGCACTTGAAGATGAGCTTGTATCTAAACTTGAGAAAGTCTACGTTTATGCGCACTTAAAGCAAGACCAAGATACGGCTAATAGTAAATATACGGGCTTTGAAGCACGCGCGCATCAACTTGTGATTAAGTTTAGCTCAAGTTGGAGTTTCTTAATTCCAGAAATCTTACAAATCGATGAAGAGAAGATTGAACAGTTCGTTAAAGAACATGAAGGACTTCAACGCTATGAGTTTGATTTGAAACTCATCAATGAGAAACGTCCACACGTGTTAAGTGCGGATAAAGAGAAATTGCTTACAGAAGCACAAGATGCCTTATCTACACCAGAGAATGTCTATGGAATGTTTAGTAATGCAGATTTAGAATTTGAAGACGCTGTAGACTCTGATGGACAACGTCATCCTCTAACACAAGGTACATTTATCAAGTGCTTAGAATCTGATGATCGTACGTTACGTCAATCAGCTTATGATAATTTATATGCTAAATATGGTGCATACAATAACACGTTAAGCTCAACGCTTGCTGGTGAAGTTAAGAAGAATGTCTTTAATGCGCGTACACATAACTATAACTCTGCACGTGAAGCAGCATTAAGTAATAACCATATTCCTGAAGAAGTTTATGACAACTTAGTTGCAACAGTTCATAAATATCTTCCATTATTACACCGATATACTCAATTGAGAAAAGAGTTACTTGGTCTCGATGATATGAAGATGTATGACCTTTATACACCACTCGTTAAAGACGTTAAATTTGAAATGCCATATGAAGAAGCGAAGAAATGGATGTTAGAAGCGCTTCAACCTATGGGCGAAGAGTATATGGAAGTGGTTAAAGAAGGATTAGAGAATCGCTGGGTCGACGTTTACGAGAATAAAGGTAAACGTTCAGGCGGTTATTCTTCTGGTGCTCACTTAACGAATCCATTCATCCTTCTAAACTGGTCTAATACTGTCTCAGATTTATATACGCTTGTGCATGAATTTGGTCATTCAGCACACAGTTACTTCAGTCGTAAACATCAACCGTCTAACTCAAGTGACTATACAATCTTCGTAGCAGAAGTAGCATCTACATGTAACGAAGCATTATTAAGTGATTATATGGATAAACATTTAGATGACGATCGTCGTTTACTCTTACTTAACCAAGAGTTAGAACGTTTCCGTGCGACGTTATTCCGTCAAACAATGTTCGCGGAATTTGAGCATAAGATTCACCAAATCGAAGAAGCAGGTGAACCACTAACTGCTGAGCGCATGAATCAAGAGTATGCAGAATTAAACCGTACTTACTTCGGCGATGCAGTTGAAACGGATGAAGCGATTAGTAAAGAATGGTCACGTATTCCTCATTTCTATATGAACTATTACGTGTATCAATATGCAACAGGATACAGTGCGGCTCAAAGTTTAAGTCATCAAATCTTAACTGAAGGTCAACCTGCAGTTGAAAGATATATTAATGAGTTCTTGAAAAAAGGTAGCTCTAACTATCCAATTGAAATTCTGAAAAACGCTGGCGTAGATATGACAACTCCAGAACCTATCGAACAAGCTTGTCAGGTATTTGAAGAAAAATTAGATGCTTTTGAAAAGCTTATGAAAGCTTAATTTCATTGTATTCGCTTACAATATGAACAGTTTGTGACAAATACAATGAAAGTTAATTTTTAGGTTGAAAAGGGGTTGGGGGCGTGTTATATTATGAACATGAAATTAATCACATAACAAACATACCCCTTTGTTTGAAGTGAAAAATTTCTCCCATCCCCTTTGTTTAGCGCCGTGTATAACAGACACGGCGTTTTTTTATATCCTTTTTTAAATGCTGTCCTGCTTATTCACATAGATGTATATGCATGCGTGTGGAAATAAATTACAGTTTTAATGTATTGAGTAAATGACTACACTTTAAAATTTTTCTGTTACTTATGGCGATCGTCGCAACAACTTAAGATATTCTCTGGTCAGAGTAAAAGAAATCTTTCAATCATAAAGTGACTCTCAGAGCATAGACACTTATAAGGTGACTCCTGTGATTGCTCGGGTCCGCATTTCTACTAAAGACAGGCAAAAAAAAACCACTCCATTTTCATTATGGAGCGGCTTTCCAACATTAACGATTTATTTTATATGTCGATTTGGACATCTGGCTTTTATTATTAACTAGCGATAATTAGATCTTTGATTTCCAGAAGTTACCCTCTAAACAATCCATCTTTTCAACTTTTTGTTGTAACGCTAACTTTTTCAACTCTTTATCAAGAACCTTTTCAGGCCACTCATAAATCGTTAAAAGCTCTTCTTTCGTTACTAATTGTTGATATTGAATATATCTTTCAATAGATGGTGGCAATTCTTTCTCAATAGAATGTCCCATCAGTTCATTAATGATATAAGTATAAATATGATATGGATAAAGTCCTTCTACCTTCAATCCTTCTTCATGAACATCTTCACTAAAGAAGACGAGGGAAGGTGCCTCATTAATTTCCATTTCTCGTGCAATATGCAAATCAACTTGCAAGCTTTCTTTAAGTTTATTGTGCTTCAAATCTTCTTTGAATACACTGTAGTCTAATCCTGCATTACAAATGCAATCGTTCACCATTTCTTCAGTGATAATATCGCGCTTCGGAATAATCTCATTCTGGATGAGATGGATAAAGCGTTCAGCTCTCACACGTCCTTGAAGTTCGGCTGCTTTATAAGCTAAGGCAATATTATCGAGTTCTGAAGTACTTTGTGCTTGGCATTTCGTTAAGACGCGTAACGAAGGATTAAGAATATGTCTCACGCGTATATATTGCTTATATTCTATACGGAGTTTGGATAGTATAGCGGAGAGTTTAAAGCAATCTTTGCTAAATGGATCGAAAAATGAGTATATCTCTATCTTAGTCACAGGTGAAAGATTCGTATCTTCACGACTATTCGGTTGTAACATTTTTAATTCTCCAGTCATGTGGTTTCACCTACAATTATTTTTCGGAATTGACCATGTGATTAGCGGTTAACTTCAGGCGTTCATACAAGTAGTCACCTACGCCTGCAGGAAAGTCAGCAGTTTGAATCGCTTCATGCATGTTTTCAAGCCATGCATCACGTTCGTAAGGTGAAATGTGAAAGTTCATGTGGCGCATCTTTAACATCGGATGCCCATGTTCTTCTGTGTAGAGTTGTGGACCGCCTAGAAATTGCGTGAGAAATTGTTTCTGTTTTCGGCTCGTTTCTTTAAAATCTCCAGGAAATAAATAATTAATTCGATCGTCTTGTTCGACCAATCTATAGAAATGATCAATCATTGCATACAATGCATCTTGACCAATAATATTATAGGGTGTTTGTGCCATAACCTCACCAAATTTAATTAATCTACTACTAATATAACATGAATTTTTACATATGGAAGTAATTCGACTCTGCATAGACTAGGCGGTTACAAGGTTTAACCGACTAGGACAATATGCGACCCGACTCACAAGAATCTAATTTAAAAGTTCAGATTTGCGGTCGAAGAAACGTTTCACTTTGTTATCTGGTTCGTGATAATCAATATTAAATTGATTTAATATACGTTCGAATTCTTTGCGACCTTTATCATGATTCTCAACTTCAAATTCGAGTTCGTAATCTGTCATATCTAGATATTCACTTCGGTCCAGTACCAAAAAATTCTCATCTAAAGGAACTTCCATACGTTGTGTAGTAAGAGAGCCCAGAACAGTGAGACGCTCGATATCTGCATCGATTGATTTCAATTCGTCAATGATATCTTGGGGTACATCACTCGGGTCGAGCACATCATTCATTTCAGGGCGTATCGTCGTCTCGAAATTGTATTCAAGTAATCCCACTTCTGCTGGAACTTTAAGTGTCATCTCAAGGCTGTCATCTTTCTCACGAATGCGCAGTGCAAATAGATGTTCTTTAAGTACGAAATCGGGTGTGTCTATATAGTAATTCGTTTGTGTAAAGGGGGTTGCCTGTTGAAAGTATGCTTCTTTGAGCTGTGTGTATTGCGTTTCAGATAGAAGCTGTTTAAATTCGATTTCATTATTAGTAGCCATAAACTTCACTCCTCTATGTTAGTATATTCGCACTTAATCATATTATATAGGAATCGCTTCATGCGATGTAGCGTAGCATATTCTCATCATTGAAGCATAGTTATTTGATGAGTGGATAAAGTATAATCGGGAGATACATTAAATATTTTTAACTTTAGAAAGCGACTGTGAAGTGATTTTTACTTAACTAACATACACTATAATCTTATATTAAACGCATGACATGTTACGTGTTATGTAAGATTAAATTATGTTAAAATGATTTACGAATAAGGAGGAAGAGCATGCGTATATATGTTAATGAGATTAAAATAACTGATGATAGTATTCGTTGCTATACAGAAGAACCAACTGAAGGATTAACTGAAGCGGGGCAAATGTTAGTCGATAGTGATAACTATGCCTTTGCCTATATTCTTGATGATGGACAAACCTATTCTTATTTACTATTCGTTCAAGAGACTTGGTCGATGTTACATAATAATAAAGGTAAGAAAGTGATTGTTAACGACGACTTAGAACTTGAACATTTCGATGAAGAATTAAGTTATATATTAGATAATATTGAAGGTAATTCTAACTACGGCAAAGAATTTGTCAGTGCTGTAGAAGAAACATTTGAATTGAATTAAAGATAAGTAGTACGAAGCGGAGTGAGCATTATGAATCAATGGGATCAGTTTCTAGCTCCATATAAGCAAGCTGTAGATGAACTGAAGATAAAGTTAAAAGGTTTACGAAAGCAATACGATGTCACTGAGCAAGCTTCTCCGATCGAATTCGTCACAGGACGTGTGAAACCCATGACGAGTATTATCGATAAAGCGAATAAACGCCGTATCCCGTTCGATCGTTTACATGAAGAAATGTACGATATCGCTGGATTGCGTATTATGTGTCAATTTGTCGATGATATCGATGTCGTGGTAAATTTACTACGTCAAAGAACGGATTTCCGTGTAGTTGAAGAAAGAGATTATATTAATAATACTAAACAAAGTGGATATCGGTCATATCATGTCATCATTGGTTACCCTATAGAAACACTCAATGGGGGAACTGAGATCTTAGCTGAAATACAAATTCGCACGTTAGCGATGAATTTCTGGGCAACAATCGAGCATACTCTACGATATAAGTATGATGGGGATTACCCACCAGAAATTCAACATCGTCTTGAAAGGGCGGCAGAAGCGGCGTATTTGCTTGATGAAGAAATGTCAGAGATTAAAGATGAAATTCAAGAAGCGCAGAAATATTATTCGAAAAAAAGAGCAAAAAAGCATGATAATGAGTAGTGGGGTGTGAATATGCGTTATGCAATCTTATCGAAAGGGGATTCAAAGTCTAATGCGTTAAAGCATAAGATGATGAATTATATGCAAGACTTTGAAATGGTCGAAGATGTAGACAACCCTGAAATTGTGATTTCAGTAGGGGGAGACGGTACATTACTTCAGGCCTTTCATCAATACAGTCATATGTTGTCGCGATGTGCATTTGTCGGTGTACATACGGGACATCTAGGATTCTACGCTGACTGGTTACCCCACGAAGTAGAAAAGCTAATCATAGAGATTACGAACTCAGAATTTCAAGTGATTGAATACCCTTTACTCGAGCTGATTGTACGCTATAATGACAACAGTTATGAAACCCGTCATCTCGCGCTTAACGAAGCTACGATGAAGACTGAAAATGGTTCGACACTTGTAGTGGACGTTAACATTCGAGGTAAGCAATTCGAGCGTTTCAGAGGGGACGGTCTCTGTGTATCGACGCCTTCTGGTTCAACAGCATATAATAAAGCGCTTGGTGGCGCACTCATCCATCCATCTCTTGAAGCGATGCAATTAACAGAAATCGCTTCTATTAATAATAGAGTCTTTAGAACAGTCGGTTCACCTCTCGTGTTACCGAAGCATCATACGTGTCTCATTAAGCCTGTGAATATCGATACCATTCTTACGACGATTGATCATGTGAGTATCCGTCATAAGAATGTCAATGCTATACAATTCCGGGTAGCTGATGAGAAGATCCGTTTTGCGCGTTTCAGACCCTTCCCGTTCTGGAAACGTGTGCATGACTCGTTTATATCTAGTGAGGAAGATGAGTGATGAAGTTAAGCTATCGTGTGGAGTCTGCGCAATTATTGCGTGAGTTCCTTCAAGCACAACGCTATTCTAAGAAGACTTTGAGCGCCATTAAACGTAATGGCGCTCTATTTGTTAATAATCGTTTCGTTACAGTGAGAGAGCGGTTACAGCCAGGTGATGTCGTCGAAGTGCACTTGCAAGAAGAACAGTACAGTGATTATCTTCAACCTTTTCAACAAGATTTAAAGATACTGTACGAAGATCAATTTCTGCTGATTGTTTCAAAAGGAGCACATCAAAACTGTGCGCCATCGAGAGAACATCCACATGGCAGTTTGATTGAACAGGTGTTAGGGTACTTACAAGCTACAGATGGAACGGTACCTCATATTGTGACACGGTTAGACCGTAACACTTTAGGAATAGTTATCTTTGCTAAACATGGCTTTATCCATCACCTTATGTCTTCTTGTCACTTAAAGAAGTGGTATTTAGCAGTCTGTGAGGGACAAACACCTTCACAAGAACGCATTGATGCCCCTATTGGTCGACGCAAGAATAGTATCATTGAACGACAAGTGTGTGCTGAAGGTAAGCGCGCTTTAACTCAATATGAAACGCTACAGACGACCGAGAACTATAGTTTGTGTAAAGCTCAGCTTATCACAGGGCGTACACATCAGTTGAGAGTACATTTCGCACATATCAATCACCCTATCGTAGGTGACTCATTATATGGCGAAGCACATCCTAAATATTCAACCCAATTACTAAGATGTGTTTGTGTGCATTTTCAACATCCAATAACGACTAAAAAAATAGAAATTAAAGATAATTACCACTCAATAGAAACTATATTTAATATGGTATAATAGTGGTGATTCGGAGGTGAGTATTGTGGCGAACGAACGCGATAATAAATATATTGATGAGGAAGAAGTTTACAATAAATCTCTGTTAGATCAGCATTTGCTGGATAATGATATTGATGCATTTAGAGATGAATTCCTCGGCATGCATACATATGAGCAGAGTGAATACTTCGAGGATAGTGATGACGAGATTAGACAGCGTATCTTCGAAGTGTTATCTCCTGAAGAAGTTGCTGATTTCTTTGAACAACTCGAATTTGAAGAGGAAGAATACGATCCTCTATTTGATACGATGAATGCCAACTATGCAAGTAAAGTATTAGAGAACATGTCTTCCGACAACGCTGTCGATATCATGAATCAGCTTTCTAAACAGAAAGTCGCTAGCATGCTCACTTTAATGAATAAAGAAGAAGCGAAAGAAATCAAAGCCTTGCTTCATTACGAAGAAGATACTGCCGGCGGTATCATGACTACGGAATACATTTCCTTGAAAGTAACCACACCGGTGAAAGAAGCCTTGATGCACGTTAAAGAGCAAGCGCCTGATGCAGAGACTATCTATGTTATCTTTGCGGTGAATGATCACAAGCAGTTGGTCGGCGTGCTCTCATTACGTGATTTGATCGTAGCTGAGAATGACGCTTACATTGAAGACGTGATGAGCGAGCGTGTTGTGAGTGCGAATGTCGCGGACGACCAAGAAGACGTCGCTCAGAAGATGCGTGACTACGACTTTATCGCGATGCCGGTAGTCGATTACCAAGATCATTTGCTTGGTATTATCACTATCGATGATATCTTAGACGTTATGGACGAAGAGGCAAGCGAAGACTACTCTCGTTTAGCCGGTGTATCTGACGTTAACGCTAAGCACGATTCGGTGTTTAAGACTGCAGGTAAAAGGCTCCCATGGCTGATTACACTGACTTTCTTAAGTATGATTACTGCTACGCTCATTGGCTCATTTGAGGATACGCTATCTAAAGTCGCGTTACTCGGTGCCTTTATCCCGATTATTAGTGGGATGTCCGGGAACTCAGGAACGCAATCCCTTGCCGTATCTGTGCGTAAAATATCTACAGGTGAAATCAATGAACAGAGTAAGTTCTTAGTTGCATTGAGAGAAGCGGGAAGCGGTTTAATCAGTGGTGTCGTTTGTGGTATCTTATTGATAATTTGTATTATCGTGCTACATCGTCAGCCTATTCTCGCAACGATTGTCGGCGGTAGTTTAACTGCAGCGATGACAGTCGGTACATTGATGGGTGCAGTGATTCCATTAATTATGAATAAACTCAATATTGACCCAGCTGTAGCAAGTGGTCCGTTTATCACAACAATCAACGACATTATCAGTATGTTGATTTATTTCGGCCTAGCTACTACATTAATGAGCTATTTAATCTAAGGAGGAACTATGGAATTTGTATCTCTTGTTGTAGTTGTCCTTGCTGCTTTCCTCACACCGATACTCGTTAATAGACTGAATTTAAATTTCATCCCTGTAGTAGTTGCGGAAGTACTCATGGGTATTATCATCGGGCATTCTTTTCTCAATTTAGTAGAAAAGGATGCCATGCTTAATATTTTGTCCACTTTAGGCTTTATCTTTCTCATGTTCTTAAGTGGACTGGAAATTGATTTTAAGACATTTAGAAAGGATCCACGAACTAAAGCGAAGGAAGAACAAGGTGAGAATAAGACGCCTGGTCACTTCCAGATGGCGATTACTGTGTTTGCATTAATCATGATTATCTCCATCGTCTTCGCATACATGTTCAAATGGTTCGGCTTAATCGATGACGTCTTATTGATGGTTATTATTATTTCGACAATTTCTTTAGGCGTAGTCGTGCCGACGTTAAAGGAAATGAACGTCATGCGTACCACAATTGGCCAGTTCATCTTATTAGTTGCTGTCTTGGCCGATTTGATTACGATGATTCTGTTAACGGCGTATGGTGCGCTCAATTCTCAAAGTAACGTGCCGCTTTGGTTAACATTGATTCTCGTAGTGGCTGCCATCATCTTTTACATACTAGGTGTGAAGCTCAAGAAGGTGACTTTCCTACGCAAATTAATGGATGGAACGACACAAATAGGTATACGTGCTGTCTTTGCCTTAATCCTACTCCTCGTCGCGCTTGCTGAAGGAGTTGGTGCAGAGAACATTCTCGGTGCGTTTTTAGCCGGAGTTATCGTCTCACTTCTTGGTCCTGACGAAGATATGGTAGAGAAATTGGATTCCTTTGGTTACGGATTCTTTATCCCGATCTTCTTTATCATGGTAGGGGTTGACTTGAACATCCCTTCCTTAATCAAGGAACCTTCAGTACTCATTATTATTCCGGTACTGATTGTCGCGTTTTTAGCGTCGAAGATCTTCCCGGTGATGTACATACGTCGATGGTTTGATCAGCGTACGACGATAGCGTCAGCATTTTTACTCACATCGACATTGTCATTAGTGATTGCCGCAGCTAAGATTGCAGAACAGTTGGGTACGATTTCGGCAGACATATCAGGCATTCTCATCTTAAGTGCCGTCATCACCTGTGTGTTTGTGCCGATTGTGTTTAAAAAGATCTTCCCAGTGCCCGACGAAAGTAATCGTCGCATAGAAGTGAGCATGATAGGTAAGAACCAACTCACGATTCCGATCGCTCAGAACCTATCATCAGAACTTTATAAAGTATCGTTATATTACCGCAATGATTTAAGTGACAATAGACGCTTATCTGATGATATTACGATTATCGAAATTGCCGATTACGAAGCGACGATGCTAGAACGACTCGGTCTATTCGAGAAAGATATCATCGTTTGTTCAACGAATGACGATGACATTAACAGAAAGGTAGCCTTGATGGCGAAAGAGCGAGGCATTAAGCGCGTGATTTGTCGTTTAGAGTCAAGTTCCGATGATCAAGAATTGCGTGCGGAAGGTATTGAAATCTTCAGTAGCTTTACGAGTAATAAGATCTTGCTCAAAGGGCTTATCGAGACACCGAACATGCTTAATCTCCTCAGCAATGTTGAAACATCACTTTACGAGATTGCTATGCTCAATCACAAATATGAGGGCATTCAATTGCGTAACTTCCCATTCGGTGGGGATGTCATTTTCGTCCGTATTATCAGAAACAATGAGTCAATCGTGCCGCACGGTGATACACAATTACGTTACCGTGACCGCGTTATCGTTACTGGTGCGAAAGAGTACGTAGATGAGTTGAAACGTGAGCTCGAGTTTTAATAGTTTTACGTGATTTCGTTAAGTAAAATGAGGTTAGGAAAGTTTGCATGATGGACGTGAATCCATTAATGAAGTGTATTTCGTAAATGTCATTGGTGATTGTAAAAGCGTAGACCATTTGAAACACCTGCGCTTACAATTGTTTAATTAAAGATGACAATGTTAGAATAAAAGGTGTTAACAATTTAAAAATTGTAACAGTTACACGATAAATAGATGAGAATTGTAGAAATGATGCTCATCGAAGTAACTGGCTGAACGAATGAAACGTTATGAATAAAGTTAAAGGAGTTAATCATATGTTTAGTTTAGAAGGTAAGACGTTTGTAATTATGGGAATTGCAAACAAACGTAGTATTGGTTTTGGTGTAGCTAAAGTGCTTGACCAATTAGGTGCAAAGCTTGTATTCACTTATCGTAAAGAACGTAGTTTGAAACAACTTGAGAAATTAGTGGAGGGCTTAAACCAATCAGACAAACACTTTTACCAAATTGATGTTCAAAAAGATGAAGATGTCGTGAACGGTTTCGAAAAAATCGGTAAAGAAGTAGGAAATATTGACGGGGTTTATCACTCTATTGCATTCGCAAATGTTGAAGAATTAAGAGGTCGTTTCTCTGACACATCACGTGATGGTTTCTTACTCGCTCAAGACATCAGTTCTTATTCTTTAACAATTGTAGCTAAAGAAGCAAGTAAATTAATGCCAGAAGGCGGCAGCATCGTCGCTACAACATACATTGGTGGCGAATATGCAGTTCCTAACTACAACGTAATGGGTGTTGCAAAAGCAAGCTTAGAAGCGAATGTACGCTACTTAGCAGCTGATTTAGGTGCAGATAACATCCGAGTGAACTCAATCTCTGCAGGACCTATCCGTACACTAAGTGCGAAAGGTGTGGGCGGTTTCAACGCTATCTTGAAAGAAATTGAAGAACGTGCGCCATTACAACGCAATGTTGATCAAGAAGAAGTAGGTAAGACTGCAGCATTCTTACTCGGTGATTTATCAAGCGGTGTGACTGGTGAGAACATCCACGTGGATGCAGGTTTCCACGCAATCAAATAAGGTAAATAGAATGATGATATAGAGGCAGGTGTCGTAGGGCATCTGCCTTTTTCAATGAATAAAATAAGTTACGTATACATGGATGAGAAAAGAAAGTTGATGCAAGTGAAGGAGAGTAGAGGATCTAGGAGAAATTTATAACCATTCTCATAAGAAAGGGTCCGAAGATGAGTATCTCTTCGAACCCTAATTGTGCTTGTTAAAGACGTAAAATGATGTCCGCGTTGACGCTAGTCTTTAACATCACTATTTGCTTTTTCAAGAATATGTTGACGGTACTTAAAGACATTTTTAACAACAGTCTTAATTACTGCGTAAAGTGGTACCGCTACGATGATAAGACCAAATCCACCAAGTTCACCTGAAGCTAAGATCACGACGATGATTGTAAGTGGATGGATGCTTAATGATTTACCCATCACGTTTGGAGTGACAACGTTACTTTCAACTTGTTGTGCGATTAACGTAATGACACAGACCCAAATGAATGTTACTGGACTTTGGATGATACCAATGATCGCTGCTGGAATGAATGACATCCATGGCCCAAGGAATGGGATAAGGTGTGCCACACTGGCGAACATGACAAGTAAAAGCGTGTAACGTAAGCCGATAATTGTGTAACCGATATATAACATGATACCGAGAATGATACTGACTAACACTTGTCCTTGAATGTAAGATTTAAGTGTATGATCTAAATCTTTAAGTAAGTTAACGACAAAGACCTTTCTTTCGCCTTTGAACAGGCGTGCAATGAACGGGATGAAACGTTCATGGTCTTTCAACATAAAGATTAAGAAGAACGGCACCATGATGAGTAAGAATAATGTAGAGATAAATGATGTAATATAGCTGATAGAGTTAGATAAGATATCTGTAACACTATCACCCGCTGATTTGACTACATTATTAATACGGTTCGTCACATCGTCAGGTAGACGGTCTTTCTGGTTAAGTGCAAAGTGAATGATGTCTTGTGCCTCACGTTGAAGTGTTGGAATTTGAGAAATAAGGTTTTCCACTTGAGCTACAATGAGTGGACCTACAACGCCAATCACTAACGCGATAAGTGCAATCAAGACGATGAAGATAATCAGTATGCTACCCCATCTTGGCACTTTGTATTTTTCCAATAGCTTTTGAAATGGCAAACATATGTAGAATAGAAAGCCACTAAGTAAGAATGGAAGTAAGACGGCTTGGATAATAATTATGAAAGGAGTGAATATTTGATGTACTTCCATAACCAATTTAATTAAGACGAACAAGATGATCAGCGCGATCCCTGTTCTAAACCAAACTTTGTTTAACATTGGCTAGCTTCCTCCTGTTAATCTTTAAATACGATACTATTAAGTATAGCTTATTCACCAGTGATACTAAAGCACAAATTACGCATGTATGTAAATTTTGCGCTATTGAATATACTGGTACAACTATTTACTTTATTTCCCACTTCTTTACCTTTTAAAAGTCTGAGAGAGAAAAATTCTTTGTACTTTCCTGAAGACTTTTTGTATTTCAGCAATCTGCGTGAAAATTTGTCTATTATTGTCCCATTGCGTAAAAAATTTTATTTTTGGTTAAATGGGGTAGGTACAGCGTTTAGTGAAGTTTTTCATCTAGTATAAAAAGAATATAAGTTGAATGGTAATTTTTTAAAGTGTATAATCTTTAAAAACATAACCATTTGCGCAACAAGTAAAAAAGGGGGATGGTACATATGTTAGAACATGTTGTATCATGGTTAAACGATGTTGTGTGGAGTAAACCGTTAGTAATTCTATTACTACTAACTGGTATTATATTCTCATTATTCACAATATTTTTACAAGTACGTCATTTTAAAGAAATGATTCGACTCATGTTTCAAGGGGAGAAATCACCTACAGGTATTTCTAGTTTCCAAGCGATTGCATTATCGCTTGCAGGTCGAGTAGGAACTGGGAATATCGTAGGGGTATCTACCGCTATCTTTATTGGTGGACCCGGTGCAGTCTTCTGGATGTGGGTCACAGCATTTCTAGGTGCGAGTAGTTCCTTTATTGAATCTACTTTAGGTCAGATTTACAAACGAGAAACGAAAGGGGAATACCGAGGAGGTCCGGCCTTTTACATTGAAAGAGGTATTAAAGGACGTACAGGTAAGATTTACGGGCTCATCTTTGCGGTAGTGACGGTTATATCGGTAGGATTGTTACTTCCTGGTGTTCAGTCCAATGCGATTGCGAGCTCAATGACGAATGCCTTTAACGTCAATCCATGGGTAGCAGCGATAGGTTTAGCAATCCTACTTGCATTGATTATCTTTGGCGGAATTAAATCTATCGCGAAGGTTGCGACAGCTTGTGTGCCGTTCATGGCAGTTGCCTATATTATTATGGCAGTCATCATTATTATCATAAATATCGATCAAGTTCCTGCCTTGTTCTCACTCATCTTCAAATCAGCTTTCGGTATGGAATCAGCATTTGGTGGTATCTTTGGTGCTATGATTGATATCGGTGTTAAAAGAGGATTGTACTCAAACGAAGCAGGTCAAGGTACAGGACCTCACGCAGCTGCAGCAGCCGAAGTATCTCATCCAGCTAAGCAAGGGCTTGTACAAGCGTTCTCTGTCTACGTAGATACATTATTCGTATGTACAGCAACGGCGCTCATCATTCTAATTTCAGGCACTTATAACGTAACAGATGGAGGAAGTGACGCGCACGGCAAACCGCATTTAATTAAAGATCATGGTATATTCGTGCAGACTGCGAATGGCGATAAAGACTATTCTGGTACAGCAATGTATGCGCAAGCCGGCATTGATAAGGCTTTCCAAGGTAGTCATTATCACTTTGATCCTTTATTCTCAGGCTTTGGTTCTTACTTCATTGCCATTGCGTTGTTCTTCTTCGCCTTTACAACGATCCTGTCATATTACTATACAACAGAGACCAACATCTCATATTTAACGCGTCACGCTTCAGCACGCACGACGAAATTATGGGTGAACATCACACGGATACTTTTAATACTTGCGACCATCTATGGTGCTGTCAAGACTGCAGACGTCGCTTGGAGTATGGGTGACTTAGGTGTAGGTATGATGGCATGGCTCAATATCGTGGCGATTTGGATACTTCATCGCAAAGCACTGAATGCACTGAAAGACTACGAGATGCAGAAGAAACGCTTAGGTTCTGGTCGTTATGCGATTTATAGACCTGATCCTCGCGAAGTACCTAATGCGGATTTCTGGTTAAAAGACTATCCAGAACGTATCCGTAAAGAAACGAACATCAACATCGACGATTATGATAAGATGTAACGCGTCTTGAATGACAAACGTGCATATTTCAAATTCACACGTCTCTTGGTACAATAACGTTAGGAGTATGAGGGAGCGTGTTAAGAATGACCGAATTTCAACCGGGTAAGATTACGACAATCGACTTTCCAAGTGAAGCGCTTGGACGTTCAATCAAATTATCTATTTACTTACCCAAAGAATATACTGAATTATTTAAACATAAAGTGATTATTTGCTTTGATGGCCGTGATTTCTTTAGCTTTGGTCAATTACATCGCAAATATGAAAAACTGCGAGAAGCTGATAAAGTAGAAAAAGCAATCTTCGTTGGCTTTCACTATGAAACAGTAGATGAACGACGTAAAGAATTTCATCCTCAAGGAAGTAAAGCACCGCAAACAGTTAAAGCGGTAACACAAGAAATTCTTCCATATATAGATCAAACGTTCTCGACGTTCAAAGTAGGAAATAGTCGCATACTGTTTGGAGACAGTTTGGCTGGTAGTATTGCTCTGATGACTGCCTTCTCTTATCCGAGAATCTTTAGTCAAGTCGGTGTTTTGAGTCCGCAATTTGCGCAACCGATGGATCAACTAATTGAACGCTGTCAATTTAAGGAACTACTCAATATTTGGCACGTGGTTGGTTTAGAAGAGGAACGCTTCAACCTACCGACTACAGGTGAAGAAGCGGACTTTTTAACACCGAATAGAGAACTTCATGAACTGCTTGTGCAAAACAATGTAACCACGCAATATCAGGAATTTGATGGTGGTCATCGCTGGAAATCATGGCAAGGTTTATTAGAAGAACTACTAATTTATTATTTATCTGATGATATTTCATTTTAAATCATTACAGTAAAAATACATTAGTTATAAGTAACGCTTTTTTCAGAATTTTGATATAATGAAAAGTAAGAGAAACAAAGGAGGAATTTCAATGATATTAGGATTAACATTAATTCCGTCAAAAGACTTCCAAGATGAGGTGAATGCATACCGTAAACGTTATGATTCACATTATGCAATGATTAAACCTCATTTAACGATTAAAAGCGCATTTGAAATTGATGATAAAGACTTTGATTCTGTTAAAGATGAAATTAAACAACGTATTCAAGGTATACCAGCAGCGGATATTCAAGCGACAAAAGCTTCAAGCTTTGCGCCGACGAAAAATGTCATTTACTTTAAAGTAGAAAATACGGATGCTTTACAATCATTATTTGATTCATTCAACACTGAGAAATTCTATGGAACAGCTGAACATCCATTTGTTCCTCATTTTACTATCGCACAAGACTTAACAAGCCAAGAATTTGAAGATATTTACGGACAAATGAAATTAGCTGGTGTTGATCATAAAGAAACAATCAATGAGCTTACTTTATTAAAATACAACCATGACGAAGATAAGTGGGAAGTTGTTGAAACATATCCGTTAGAAGGTTAATCAATAGTATTAAGCTAAGCATATATAAAGATTAGAAGAGCGAGTGAAAGGGTGAAGAATCACCATGCTTTCACTCGCTTTTTTCTAATGCTTACGTAATCGTAAAAAGTAGATGCCGTAGAATAATGCCAAGAAGAGGTATACGGCAGCTGAGAAATAGAATGTATTAATTTCACTACCTGTAAATTGAGCAATCAATCCACCAGGGAGCGGCCCAAGCATCGCGCCGAAACCTTGCACACTATTGAACACGCCCCACGTTTCTTCTTGTTCTTTAGGATTGATATAGCCGGCCATAAATGTATTCCAAGCAGGAAGTAAGACCCCGTACATCAGTCCGATGATGAGTGCTAAGCCCCACACAATGTAAATGTTAGTAATCAAAGTGAGGGAGAAGATGAGTATCATGTAAAGAACGAAACCACCGAAGACGATGCTATGCATAAATTGTCTGCTATTATTATCAATCATCTTCGACAAGAAAAGCATGGATATCGTACAACCGATGCCTCCGATGATTAAGGTTAACGTGTACTCTACAGTAGAAACACCGACAGTTTGTTTTGCATATGTAGGTAAGATAGGGAGTAATGCTGAGATTGCTGTACCTTGTAATAATATCCCTGGAAATAATATAAGGTGGCGTTTCATCACATCTACTATTTGAACTAATTGTGCTTTGACCGGACGTGTATCGTAGTTAGTTAGACGAATTTTCACAAAGTAATACATGATCCACGCGAGAAGAACCACGAGAGCCATTAGGAAAGTAAAACGGGTCGGGCTGAATTTAAAGACAAGGTTCATGCCAATCCATCCGACGAGTAAACCTAATAACCAAGCAAAGTACACATAACCCATTTGCTTACCGCGTTGTCGATCGTCTACACTAGCCAGCATGATGACCCAAATCGGGCTTACAGCTACGCCAAGTAAGATTGCGCTGAGTATCAGTACAACGGGGTGTGTTGGGAACCATATGACTAAGAATAAACTTCCGAAAGCTAATAGAAAGCCTAATGTAAGTACAACTTTGGTACCTAAACGCTTGAGTATAAATCCTATTACGAAGTTGGTCACGGCATCTGAAATAAAGTGTACAGAGACGGCTAACGATGTGATTCCTACGGCAACAGAAGTCGCTGTAGGTAACATCGATAGATAGCCGAGAATGTACATGCCTCGCGCAAATTCCATTAAAAATAGGATTAACAACATGATTATAAAGTTTTTACTGACGCTTTGCTTATTTAAGGAGGAACTTTGCATATAACGGAACCTTTCCATACATTTCTTGATATTGTGCTGACTGATTTAGTAAATCCAGTAAATCTCTACATAATTTATATGTTGAATAAGGAACTTTCGCTTTACGCATGGCTTCAGTCATCTGAGCTAAAGTTTCTGGGTGATTCGTTAGACTAGAAACGACATCAATAGCTTCTTCTGGTGTGTTTGCAATGCGACCGAATCCTTTGTCCTGAAAATAAATCGCATTCTCTAATTCTTGACCTGGCGCCGGATTTAAGAAGACCATCGGAATCTTACGAGTTAATGCTTCAGAAATTGTGATACCACCTGGTTTCGTTATCATGAGCTGACTAGAAGCCATCCATTCATTCATATAGTTGGTATAACCAAGAATCAAGACATTGTCGTAATCCTTAAATTTGGCTGACAAGGAACGTTTCAGCTCTTTGCTCTTACCACAAATCATCACGATTTGAGATTGGGGGCTGCGCTCGAGTATTGAAGTGATCATTTCATCAAAGCCTTTAGAAACTCCGAAAGCACCCGCAGACATCAGAATAGTTGGCTTGTCAGGGGCTAGTTGGTTGTGCGCTAACCATTGTGCTTGATCAATATCTTCTTCAAACTTGTCAGCAATTGGAATACCAGTTACTTTTATTGCGTCGCTAGGGATACCAATTGACTCAAACTCTTTCTTCGTATCTTCAGTGGCAAGGTAATAACGTTCAGAATGTGGTGTGATCCAGTTCTTATGTAGACGGTAATCTGTCATAACAGTAGCCACTGGTATATTCATATTAAATTGTTCAGTTAATACTGACATTACTGGTGTAGGGAAAGTAAGTAATATAAGGTCAGGTTTCTCTTTCATCAATAAGTTGAGCAATTTATTCAATCCATAATATTTATAGAAACATTTATCTAATTTGTCCGGACGACTGTAATAGAATTGTTTATAAGTATTACGGAAGTATTTGAAACTATTAATATACCATTTTTTACAAATGGTCGTCACGATGGGATGTGCTTCCATAAATAAATCATGCTCGATAATTTCGAGATTATCTAAATCCATCTTCTGAAACTGATTAACTATACTTTGTGTCACTTGCAAATGACCATTACCAAAAGAACCAGTAAGTATCAATATCTTTTTAGTTTGAGTCACCATAACGAGGCACCCTCCAGTAGTCAAATTTAACTCAAAGTTAGTGTAACGCATTTACATGGCGTATAAAAGAGTCCAAACCCTTGTGAATGCTCTATTTGTTTCATCATTAATCAAAGCTTATTCAGCTCTTTTTATAAACTTCAAATTATACAGTTCATTACATTATATCATTTTACAACCCTGTGTGGAATCAGTCATACTATAATCGATACAAATATGCTAAACATCTCCCGTGGACTCTGTTGTTTAATAGCGACTAAAATGGTCACGACAAAGATTGTCGAGAGTGACTAACATACTAGGGTCGTAAAGGGTAAAGATGTAATTAATGATAAAGATTAATTATGCAATTAGCATATCATGAATCTTTACATTTTTCTTTGTTTTATATGTTATTTATATAAATATTCAAAGTAAATTAATCTTACCTTAATATCAATTCTGATTGAAGCAGTATAGTGCCATATTGTGTTTATTAAGCAAGACGAAGATTATTTTAGACCCTCTATACATATATATTACTAGTAAAAAAGTGTATAATATATCTTATTGGCATAAAACAATGAAGTCTTACAAAGAGCAATAATGTAATTTATATATAATAAGGAGAGAGAATCGTGAAGGCGAGTGCATTGTTCGAAAAAATCAAAGTGAAACAAGTTATCGGTAGTTTAGATAAAGAAGTGAACGATATTACAACAGATTCTCGTACTGCAAAGCCAGGAAGTATCTTTGTTGCATCAGTAGGCTACACAGTTGATAGTCATCGTTTCTGTCAGCAAGTCGCTGATTCAGGATGTGAAGTTGTAGTCGTGAATCGTGAACAAGAAATTGACGGTGACGTCACACAAATCATCGTTCCGGACACGCTACGAGTAGCAAGTTTACTGGCGAATAAATTATTCGACTTCCCGAGTAAGCATTTAACGACATATGGTGTCACAGGCACAAATGGTAAGACATCTATTGCTACGATGATTCACAATATTTACCGTGCCTTGCACAAAAATAGTGCTTATTTAGGAACGAACGGCTTTCAAATCAATGAAGAGAAATCTAAAGGTGAGAATACGACTCCAGAAACTGTTTCTTTAACTAAAAAAATTCAAGAAGCAGTTGAAAAAGATGCCGAAGCAATGACGCTAGAAGTCTCAAGTCACGGGCTTGCCTTAGGACGTTTGCGTGGCGTGGAGTTTGATGTTGCGATCTTCTCGAACTTAACGCAGGATCATTTAGATTTCCATGGCTCAATGGAAGCATATGGACACGCGAAATCGTTACTTTTCAGTCAACTTGGACAAGACCTCTCTAAAGACAAATTCGTAGTGCTTAATAAAGATGATGATTTCTCAGAATATCTAGAGACCGTTACACCATTTGAAGCCTTCACATATGGTATTGATAATGAAGCTCAATTCATGGCTACCAATATTCAAGAAACATTACAAGGTGTGACATTCGATTTAGCTACCCCTTTCGGTACATATCCTATTCAATCCCCATATGTGGGTAAATTTAATATTTCTAACATTATGGCTGCTATCATCGCGGTGTGGAGTACAGGTATCAGTCTTGAAGAACTCAGTCGAGTAGTGCCTCGTTTAGAACCAGTGGAGGGTCGTCTTGAAGTGCTTGATCCTGATTTGCCAATTGATTTAATTATCGATTATGCGCATACAGCTGATGGAATGAATAAATTGATTGATGCAGTGAAACCTTTCGTCAAACAGAAACTCATCTTCCTTGTTGGTATGGCTGGAGAAAGAGATATGGGCAAGACACCTGAAATGGGAACCGTTGCGTGTCGCGCAGACTACGTCATCTTTACGCCAGACAACCCAGCCAATGACGATCCTAAGATGTTGACTGCAGAGCTTGCTAAAGGTGCTACACATGATAACTACGTTGAGTTTGATGACCGTGCAGAAGGTATTCGTCATGCTATTGAGGTAGCTGAACCAGGTGATACGGTTGTGCTTGCTTCCAAAGGTCGTGAACCTTATCAAATCATGCCAGGTCATGTTAAAGTACCTCACCGTGATGACTTAATCGGTTTAGAAGCTGCGTATAAGAAATTCGGCGGTGGACCGATTGAAGATTAAAGAGGTCCAGTTAGCAGAAGTAGAACGCCAAGTCTATATTTATAAAAATGAGTCAGAGCGAGCGACATTGATAGACATACCTGACTTGGAATGGTCAATGTTACTTCCTGATACTCAAGACGAACAAGAACTTGAAACGGAACTCGTGATGCATTTATTCACCTTAATGGATGACGATGATGCCGAACATATAGCAAGACAAATTATTCAATGGTTACAATAAATATTTAAAGGAGTTAAAGCATGTCTATCAAAGAAGAAGTTGAATCTAGAAAGACCTTTGCCATCATCTCCCACCCGGATGCTGGTAAGACAACATTAACTGAGAAATTACTGCTTTTCGGTGGTGCGATTAGAGAAGCAGGTACTGTTAAAGGTAAGAAGACGGGTAAATTTGCGACAAGTGACTGGATGAAAGTTGAGCAAGAGCGTGGTATCTCTGTTACAAGTTCAGTGATGCAATTTGACTACGATCACTATAAGATTAATATCCTTGATACACCAGGGCACGAAGATTTCTCTGAAGACACGTATCGCACATTGATGGCGGTCGATAGTGCGGTCATGGTTATTGACTGTGCGAAGGGGATTGAGCCTCAAACACTTAAACTTTTTAAAGTTTGTAAAATGAGAGGCATTCCTATCTTTACCTTTATCAACAAACTCGATAGAGTCGGCAAGGAACCGTTTGAATTACTTGATGAAATCGAAGAGACGCTTAATATTGAAACATATCCAATGAACTGGCCAATTGGAATGGGTCAGAACTTCTTCGGTATCATCGACCGTAATGAGAAGACAATTGAACCATTTAGAGATGAAGAGAATTTACTTCATCTTAATGACGATTTCGAATTGGAAGAGTCTCATCCAATTGCTAATGATTCTGCATACGAACAAGCAATAGAAGAATTAATGCTCGTAGATGAAGCGGGTGAAGACTTCGATAAAGATGCATTATTAGGCGGTGAACTTACGCCTGTATTCTTCGGTTCAGCACTTGCAAACTTTGGTGTTGAGAACTTCTTAAATGCTTATGTTGATCATGCGCCAATGCCTAATGCAAGACAGACGAAAGATGGTAGTGAAGTGAGCCCTTATGATACTGATTTCTCAGGATTTATCTTTAAGATTCAAGCAAATATGGATCCTAAACACAGAGATCGCATTGCGTTTATGCGCGTAGTAAGTGGTGCTTTCGAACGCGGTATGGATGTGAAACTACAACGTACGAATAAGAAACAGAAGATTACACGTTCAACATCATTTATGGCAGACGACAAAGAAACTGTTAACCATGCCGTTTCAGGAGATATCATCGGGCTTTATGATACGGGTAACTACCAAATTGGTGACACTTTAGTAGGGGGTAATCAAAAGTTTGAGTTTGAAGACTTACCTCAATTTACGCCAGAACGTTTTATGAAAGTATCACCGAAGAACGTTATGAAACAGAAACACTTCCATAAAGGTATTGAACAACTCGTTCAGGAAGGTGCCATCCAGTACTACAAAACATTGCATACTAATCAAATTATTCTTGGTGCTGTGGGACAACTGCAATTTGAAGTGTTCGAGCACCGTCTCAACACAGAATACAATGTAGAAGTAGTTATGGAACCAGTAGGTCAGAAGATTGCACGCTGGATTGAGAATGAAGAAGATATCTCAGATAAGATGAATACTTCACGCTCAATATTAGTTAAAGACCGTTATGATCAATATGTCTTCTTATTCGAAAATGAGTTTGCGACAAGATGGTTTGAAGAGAAATTCCCAGAAATTAAATTATATAGTTTGTTATAATTATTAGAGTTGTGTATAATTACTTTTAACAAATAGCATACCTATGACTAACACAGTCAGAGGGGAGTAACTTAACTATTCGGGTCGTTGATGACAATCGATAATCAACGCATACGATCGAATAGCGTCACTTTGTCGTCATTACGAAGATTATTTCTTCCGGTAAAGTGGGCAAATATTATCTGCTAAGTGAGACCTTTGCTACTGTCATGAATAATGTCTAGAAGTGCAAGTATTTCTTTGTGGTACAGACAGTTATTCGATTGACGGATGGCATAGGTCTCTATTTGTATTCAATAATATTTGAAGGAGTTGTCCTTGATGGATCCGAGTTTAATATTACCTTATCTATGGGTGCTCGTCGTATTAGTCTTTCTCGAAGGATTATTAGCTGCCGACAATGCAGTGGTTATGGCTGTAATGGTCAAACATCTTCCGCCTGAACAGCGTAAGAAAGCATTGTTCTACGGCCTGTTAGGTGCCTTTATCTTTAGATTTATTGCTTTATTTCTTATTAGTATTATCGTTAATTTCTGGTTTATTCAAGCTGCTGGAGCGATTTACTTGCTCTACATGTCTGCGAAGAACCTTTATCATTTCTTTAAAAACAAAGATGAGGGACCTCAGAATCCTGATGATTTAGAATCAACTGAATCAGAAGAAGAACAGAAAGTAAGTAAAGGTCATTTCTGGTCTACTGTCTTTAAAGTAGAGTTTGCTGATATTGCCTTTGCGATTGATTCAATGCTTGCAGCAATGGCAATTGCCTTTACGTTACCGACGTTAGGGATTCACTTCGGCGGTATGGATTTAGGCCAGTTTGCCGTGATGTTCCTCGGTGGTATGATTGGCGTTATTCTAATGCGTTTCGCAGCCACTTGGTTTGTGGAACTCTTGAACAAATATCCAGGATTAGAAGGCGCAGCATTTGCTATCGTCGGCTGGGTAGGAATTAAGCTTGTCGTCTTAGTCCTTGCACATAAAGATGTAGGTGTCCTCCCAGAGTCATTCCCGCATAGTACGTTATGGCAAATCATCTTCTGGTCTGTGATGATTATCCTAGTGATTGTGGGTTGGCTAACGTCATTAAGAATGAACAAGAAACAAAGTAAATAACCCTCTCATATATATACACGCTTTAACATTGCATTTTACTTCTAAAAATTGTAATTTAAAGCGTGTTTTTTTATTGAAACGCAATGATGGAGGTAAAAAAGTGAGCGAATATTTGCCAAGGTGACAAGAAATGAGGAGCCAATACGATGCTTCGAGCCTGATAATTGCATTACTTCAGTTCCTGCTTTAATAAGAATTGATAAGTCTGTTGGTTTTATCCTACAATTAAGATAAAATATTTTTCAGTTAAGATAAGCAATTGAGTTGTAGAAATGTTAATAAATTCTGCTAACTACAAAGCAATTGCCGCTCTAATATGTCATAATATAAACAAATGTTCAGATTTGAATGGAGGGGCTGTGTGTGGACAAGAATGAAAAGCACGTCATTCCACGCCATAAATATAAGCGGAAACGACGTGAATTTTTCCACAATGAAGAACGAGAAGCACGTGTAAAACGAGAGCAAGAAAGACAGGAAAGGGAACAACAACGAGAGGCGCAACTGGCGAAGAACAACGAAGAACGTGTGAAAGACAATATGCGTAAAGCACGCATCGAGAAGCTCACACAAGAAGAGATACAACACCAACATGAACGCGCAGTTCAAGAAGAGGCTGAGGACTATCATCGCCAAGTTGAACAAACTGATGAGGATGAAACAGATCAACACCTATCTGAGCCGGACAACTCGCATGAAGAAATCGCTCAACAAGATGTAGATGCTGAAACTCAAATTGGAGAAGATTCTGGTGAAGCGATGCAGTTGGAATCTTCCGACGCACACCATCAATCTCAGAAACCGCACTCTTTAAATAATGATAAGCAAGAGTCGAGACATCATCTAAAGGGAAGTCAAAACAACGAAGAGGAGCAAGGTGCACGTGACCGTAATAGTGAGCCACATGTACCAACTTCTAAACGCTCTCAAAAGACTGTCCATCAAGATGAAACGGGTAACCACAAGAAAGTAGCTGACAAAGATAATCTTCGAGATGCTCAAGATAATAAAGCATCGAACGAGGGTTCTAACTTTTACTCAGAACAAGCGCAACAGTCTAGAGTAGAGCGTTACGTTTCTGATGAGGAGAAACCAGTGCATCACTTAAATACATCAAATAGAGATCAGAATACGACATCTTCTGACAAACAAGGCAAGCAACGAGACATTTTAGAAATAGTGCGCAATTTCTTAACGCAACATTGGGCGAAATTGCTCATTGCGCTAGGTATATTACTGTTGATTATACTCATATTTGCGATTTTTAATAACGTTAATAACAATGGGAAAGGATCGAATCATCTCTTCCAAAGTAACAACGATGACGATAAACACTACACAGAGACGATGAAAAGTGCAAATTCAGCGATTCACTCTGTAGTTACAGTTGAAAATGATACAGATAAGTCGCGCTCTTCTGCAGACAAAGAAACACAAGAATCTGGCAAAGATAACGAACTAGGTTCAGGTGTCGTCTACAAGAAAGTAGACGACGCTATTTATGTCATGACGAATGCCCATGTGGTAGGTGACAAGAAGAAGCAGAAGATTACATATGGTGACAATGATTCGACGACTGGAACTGTGATAGGTACGGATAAATGGTCTGATATTGCAGTAGTGAAAGCAAATGTTAAGCAACAGAGTGATGTTAAACCGATTAAGATGGGCGACTCTAGCAATCTTGTGCTCGGCGAACCTATCATTGTAGTCGGCAACCCTTTAGGTGTAGATTTCAAAGGCAGTGTCTCTAAAGGGATTATTTCCGGGCTCAATCGTCACGTACCTGTCGACATTGATAAAGATGGCGAGTATGATGAGTTGATGAATGCCATCCAAATGGATGCGCCTATTAATCCTGGTAATTCAGGCGGTGCTGTAGTAGATCGACGTGGTAAACTTATCGGAATTGCTTCGCTCAAGATTGATATGGATAAGGTTGAAGGTATGGCCTTTGCTTTACCAGTTAATGACGCACAATCCATCGCTAAACAGTTAGAAGATAAAGGTGAAGTTAAATATCCAAATACAGGCCTTAAAGTGACAAATTTAAGCGATTTAAATGAGGGTGAACGCGCATCACTCAACTTACCGAACGATGTCGATAAAGGTATTATCGTTGAAGATGTGAATGATGGTTCACTTGGAGATAAAGCAGGTTTACGTAAAAATGACGTTATCGTGAAGTTAGATGATAAAGAAGTAGAAGACAAATTAAGATATCGACAAATTATCTTCAATCATAAAGATGATCATAAATCTTTAACAGCTAAAGTATACAGAAATGGAAAGGTTAAAGATATTCAAATTAAATTGAAGTAATCTTGAGGTGAATAAAGGTTGTCCATTTTCAATCAATTACTAAAAAAATCGAGCCCTCAACAAGGTATTGTGATGTACTATCTCTTTGCTATAGTGGTCGCGTTCTTATTACTCAACCTTCCATTTGTGCATAAACCAGGTGTAGATGTCGATCCAATCGACTCATTATTCGTAGCTGTTTCAGGAGTGAGCGTTACAGGCTTATCACCGATTGATATCGCATCAACGTATTCTACCTTTGGCCAAATCATCATTATCATCATTCTCAACATTGGTGGAATTGGTGTAATGGCCATCGGTACACTGCTCTGGGTGGTTCTCGGTAAACATATTGGTATCCGTGAACGCCAGCTTATCATGTTAGATAACAATAAGGACAACATGAGTGGCACAGTGAAATTGATTATAGAAATCGTGAGAACGATTCTGATTATCGAACTCGTAGGTGCATTATTGCTCGCGTTCTATTTCTATCGAGACAGCCATGATTTAAACTATGCGTTGATGCAGGGTGTCTTCGTTTCTGTATCAGCTACCACGAATGGTGGCCTTGATATCACAGGGAAATCCCTCATGCCTTATGCGAATGACTACTTCGTTCAAACGATTGTAATGTTTTTAATCGTTCTAGGGTCAATTGGTTTCCCAGTATTGTTAGAAACGAAGGCGTATATCAAGAATCGTATTCCTAATTTCCGTTTTTCGCTTTTTGCTAAAATAACGACAGTGACTTATTTTGCATTATTTATTTTCGGTTTCTTGATCATCCTGTTATTAGAGCACAATCATTTATTTAAAGGGATGTCCTGGCACAAGGAATTGTTCTACGCGATGTTCCAATCATCTACTACACGCAGCGCTGGGTTGCAGACCATCGATGTAAGTCAATTTGGACAAGCGACGAATCTGATTATGGGATTACTCATGTTCATCGGTTCTTCACCTAGTTCAGTAGGGGGAGGTATTCGAACAACCACGTTTGCGATTCTACTCCTCTTCTTGCTTAACTTTAATAATAATAACGAACGGACAGCGATTAAAGTCTTTAACCGTGAAATTCACGGGTTAGATATCCAGCGTTCTTTCGCTGTCTTCACGATGGCAAGTGTTCTGACGTTTATAGGTGTCATTATTATGCTCGTGGTCGAGAACGGTAAGATGTCTTTCTTACAAATCTTCTTTGAAGTTATGTCGGCATTCGGAACGTGTGGCTTATCACTAGGCATTACAAGTAACCTAGATGATGTATCGAAAGTGGTCATCATGATTCTGATGTTTATCGGTCGTGTCGGCTTGATTACCTTTATCATCATGATAGGTGGTCGTCGCGAACCAGATAAGTATCAATATCCGAAAGAACGTATTCAAATTGGTTAATTTATTGATTTAATAGGTAAGGACAAAGTGAGAATCATTGCTGAGGAATTCTTGCTTTCGTTCTTGCCTTTTTTATAGCGTAAAATGCACAGAGAGAAGCGGAGAATGAAATATTTCTATTCACTCATCATGGTCACATGTTAAACTAAAGAAGATAGTTAGGAGCGAGAAAAAGATGAAAAAAAGTGAAAATATATCTATAGATGTAATAGCGACTTCTGACATGCATAGTTATTTCTTAAATGGACCAGATGGATCGAATATTTACCGTGCAGGGACGTATGTAAATCGTGTGCGTGAGAATAACCCTAACGTTATTCTGTTAGACAGTGGGGGAAGTCTGGCCGGCTCTCTAGCTGCTTATTACTACGCGATAGTGGCGCCGTATAAACGTCACCCTATGATTAAGTTGATGAATGCCATGCATTACGATGCGAGTGGAATTAGTCCAAATGAATTTAAATTTGGTTTACCATTCTTCTCCCGTTCTATCGCTTTATCCAGATTTCCATGGCTTTCAGCAAATATTGAATATCAGCGTACGAAAGAGCCGTACTTCTCTACACCGTATACGATTAAAAAGATTTCAGGTGTAAAAATTGCGATTGTCGGATTAACTTCAGATGGTTTAATGAAACGCGAACACTTTGAAATGGAATCAGATGTGAGCATGGCCAAGACGATGCTAACGGCGAAACGTTGGATTCGCTATATACACGAAAGTGAATCACCAGACTTTTTAATTGTGATTTATCACGGCGGTTTAAACCAATTAAGTCAGAAACCGCGTGAGCATGAGCAAGAAGTGAATGAAGCAGAGAAGATTATTCAAAATTTAGGTGTTATCGATTTGTTAATTACAGGTCACCAGCACCAAACTTATATCGGTAGAGATAATGAAACACTTTATGTGCAAGCGGGGCAGAATGCGGAGCAACTCGTGCATGTTAATGTGAATTTTAAAAAACATACGACATCCTACGAAGTGGATTTCGTTAATTCTGAAATTGTGGATTTAAATCAATATCCAGAGGATTCCACGCTGCTAACTACGACGTATTACGATCGCAAAGCAGTTGAACACTGGATGGATGAGATAATAAGCGAGCAAGTAGGAGATTTAACGGTGGATGGTTTAGAAGATGTGGTTACTCGCCCACATCTATTTATTCAACTCTTACATGACAGTATTCAAAGAGAACATGCCTTTGATATTTCATGTGTGCATTTACCGTGTAATGGCGAACGAGGTTTGAGCGGTCAAGTAACTAACCAAGATATCTTTGAAGCTTATCCGCATCCTGATGTGCCCATTGATATTACTGTGAAAGGTGCAGATATTAAACAAATCCTTGAATATAGTTATGGACATTTAGAGTTTAGTGATGGGGAGTTGAGTTTAACGATTATCGACGAAACATTATGTACATTCTGGCAAGGCGTAGAGTATGATGTCGATATGACTCAACCGCCTAATCATCGTGTTACGTTACACAATATTAATTTAGATCACATGTATCGTGTCGTGATGACAGATTATTGCTATCGTAACTACCAACAAATTCTTGATACGGCTATCATTCACCATACTGATAAAAATACAATGGGTGAACGCATTGCTCAGCAATTACAAGACGATGAATATCAATTAGAGCATAAGCAGACGTTTAAAGTGAAATTGAAGTAGGTAGCGTTTGGTTTGTGGATGGGATTTTCTTCAGTAATACGAATATATTTGAGAGAGGAAGGACGTATAAAATGTGGATGCGTTCTTCCTTTTTTGTAAAGAATTGAGATTATTTATCTCGTTTACAATAATGAAGTGTTATGAAAGTTGAATCTAATATAAAAATACTCAATATAAATAGTCTTTTGCTAAACAATTAGGAATTAATAATCAACACTTAGGGAATATTTAGCTAGAAAATAAAAATAATGATATTATAAAATTATAAAGTAAAAAGGAGAGAATTTTTATGAAAAAGTCATTTTTATTGTTATTATCATTTTTTGTAATTTTAAGTTTATGCATCCCGCTTAATCATGAGAGTGCAAGTGCCTCTACTAATGATGTAAATAAACCTGACAGTAATGTTGATAGTAAGACTAAACAACGTATAATCGAAAAAATCAAGAAATCAGATGTATATCAAAAACATGCAAATTCTACATCAATTAATTCAATAAAAGATAATAATATCATTGTTCATTTGGATAAAGGTGAGAATACAAACGTATATTCAGTTAATTATGTGTTTGGAAAGAAATTAGCTAAACAAAATAAAAATTTAGCAATGATAGAGTTAAAGTATAATGAGGCAAATAAAAAGGTTTTCTATGATCATATGATGTATTCTAAATTTGTCAAACATGATAATAAGAAGTTTATTAATATGAAAGGTGTTTTAAATGACAAACCCTATTATGAGTTTAATATAGATCAAAATGGACAATATTATGATGAAAATTTTAAAACTACTACTAAAAACAAAATTGAAGAAGATTCTTACAAGAACTTACCACCTAAAGAACGTGGCTGGTGTGAATGGGCAGTAGGAGCTTTATGTGGTACTGGCGGAGCCGGTGGATGTTGGGCCGCTGCTGCAGCTTTAGGTATAACAACTGGTTGGGGTGGTTTCTCATTAGCAACAATTTGTGGTCTTATAACTTCACTAGGTTGTACAGGAGCAACTAACTATATTTGTAAATAAAGAAAAGGTGATAGAATGACAACATTTGTAATAATTTTTCTATTTGTGTATTCTATAGTAATCACACTGATGTATTTTAATAAAAAGAAATAGAAAGTAAAAATTTATAAACTAATCATAATATAGTTTCATAATTTAAAAGAAAACCTCAGTAAGAGTACTAAATACTTGCTGAGGTTTTAGAGTTTTAATTGGAACGGGCAATATAAAAATTAACGGCTAGTGATTTTTTCATCGCTAACCGTTAAAAGTGTACAGCCAGAAGTACTCCTAGGTCAACCAGTACAAGTCGCAATTGTACTGGTTGACCTAGGAGTATTAAAGCAACTTAGATTATGGCATATCGACTATATTAGTCGAAAGCCGAACAGCAAAGATTAATTTAACCGGAGGCATAGTGCCTCCTCCTTACATGTTTATTATATATCTTATAAAAAGGGGGGTCAAGTGATGTATTATTTTTTAACAACAATTGTAGTTGTTTTCGTTCTACTGATACCCGAATTTATAAAATTTGCACGAATTAAACACTTGAAATCTTTAGGTTACAGATACGAAGGTGATCGACTTGTCAGTATACAAAAAGACAATTGAGAAATTATTTAAGAGTAATATTACTGGTTATCAAATAAGCAAAGCAACAGGCATCAGTCAAAACGTAATATCAGGCATTAGAAATGGGAAACGTCAAATAGACAATTTAACACTTGGTACTACAGAAAAATTATACGAATTTCAAAGGAGTTATTATTCAAAGCATAAATAGTAACTATCAATTTTAGACGGACAACGTAACGGGCAAAGTGAATTACCGATATCAAAGTTGTCCGTTTTTTAATTAAGAATTCTAATACGTCTTTATATATATTTCGATGAATATAAAAGAGACTGGGACAAGTAGTAAAAACTATCTAATTTTCAATGTTAAAACTCTCGCTTGCTTATGGGACCACACTCAACTAATTCTTTTCGCTCAAAGAGTTCGAAGAATGGATTTTCGTTGTGGTCTAGTTCCATCAAGCGTCTCGAGTACACATTGAAAATTTACTCATGAATTTATTTTAAGTTTGCTTTTTATTCACCTCAGAAGTAAATACACATTAATGTCCTAGACTCCTACACTTTATTAATAAGTGATTTATAAGTATTAGCGGAAACTTGAAGATTTAGGTTTAAAATTGAATAGTGAAGATGACATCTTCTGCATATAATAATAAGGCTACCCGAGGGAGTAGCTTTTTATGTATATTTTAATTGGCGTGCCGTTGGCGTAAAAGTTTAAATACTATTGAAAGCTATAGACCTCTATACATAACAAAAGCTCGTTATATCAGAGATATAACGAGCGATAAATATTAACGGAAACGGAGGGATTCGAACCCTCGCGCCGCTCTCGCGACCTACACCCTTAGCAGGGGCGCCTCTTCAGCCAACTTGAGTACGTTTCCATATGGCTCCACAGGTAGGATTCGAACCTACGACCGATCGGTTAACAGCCGATAGCTCTACCACTGAGCTACTGTGGAATAATGTGATTTCTATCAAGCACAAATATTATTATAGCAAGTACACAGATTTTTTCAAGAGGTTGAACCCAAAAAATAAAAGAATATTTACACTCTGTATAGATATAGTTAAAATTTATTTAATAACTTTAATGTTAAACCTCTGCCTGAAATGACTGATTTTTGATATAGATACTCCCGACTACTGCAGGAAGTTAATCGGGAGTATTGTAATTCAGAGAATAGTTAGATACTACTCCTTATGTTCAAATAGTTTCGCGTATTTAATAAGCACTTCGTAAATGTTAAGTTCCTTTTTAGCATAATCTATAGGATTATTAGGATCACTAGTAAATACTTTTACTGATCGTTCCATTAAAAAATTATATAAAATGGCATTTTTGTATTGATGATCTAAGCTATGTTTAGAAACGTTAACAGTTAAGGTTTGATTATCCACGAAAAAGATTTTACATCTTTTATCTTTAAGTTCTTTAATCTTTTCAACGTAGTGGATGTTAATCCAAGCGTTCTCTGATTTACGGTCTGAATGCGTAGGGAAAAAATAGGTTGGAAAAAGTGGCGTTAATAAAATAGGTGGCTTACTAGTAATTCCGGTTATACGGGTCGCTTCATTCTTTTTATGTAAGTAGGGAGCACCGTAGAACCTACATGACACTTCTAATACCTTTTGAGGTTTTTTCGGTAAAATAAGTGATGGTGAATTAACTTTCAGGATTTTGGTGCTTGCATGCATCCCTCTACCGTTACTAATCGGGTAAAGTGCCATGTCTTCTTGCTGAATAACGTCAAGTTTCATAATGATGAAACCTCCTTTAAGTAATTGCACATTTACTTCAAACTTTATATAAATCTGTAAGATAATCATATACTAACCCAATCGAAAAAGCAACTCATAATATATTTCAATTTTACGGTTTCTCACAACTTAAAAAATGAACGAAATCACTCTCAATTACTTAAAAATTGAAGGTAGTCAAAGAGTAAAATTCTACTAATAAATATCTGAAAATTCATTGATTTCAAATATCAAAGTATGTATAATACTAACAAATAGAAATAAAGGAGTTGCATTCACATGCAGAACAAAGCAAATTTGAAGTATGAGACACTTGAAGCTTTTATCAACACGATCAACGATTTGGGTATTGAACTTATCATCGATCAAGCGCTACGTAACGTACGTAAGCAAGAACTTGAGAATTTAATCGATGAAGCACTCAAAAATAAAAATGAAGAAGAGTTCAAGCGCTATACAAAAGAATATAATGAATTGGAGGCATGTCTCGTTGGATAACTCAAGTCATTCTTCCTCGATGAACAAAAGGACGCTGTGTTAAAGTTTAGAATTACTAATATAACACAACGTCCTTTAATTATACTCTAAGACATTAAACGAATGAGTTCATCTCTGTTAATATCCCCGAAATAATGGTAAATACTATAGTGTGAAAGCGCCTCTTTAATACTGTTGAAATCGTGTAATGTACCGACGAGCGCATCTTCAATCTCACTTACGTCTCCTTCACCGAAGAAGTCACCGAAGATTTTCGCATTTTCAATTCGGCCTCTACGTACATCGAGTTTAACTTGTACAAATCCTTTATCAAATTTCTCTTCTCTTTCGAAATTATACTTCGGATTACGACCGTAATTCCATTCCCAAGTGCGATATTTTTTATTACTTAGTTGTTCTATATTTTTCCAGTCTTCATCTGTAAGGTGATATTCTTCAACATGGTCTGCTTCACCAAATATTGTTTTTAATATAATACTTTTGAACTCTTCGATTGAAATAGGTTCATCTAGAAATTCCACAATATTTGCGACACGACTTCTTACTGATTTAATTCCTTTAGATTTAATTTTAGCAGGATTAACTTTCAAAGCATTTTGAACCTCACTAAGCTCACTATTGAGCATGAGTGTTCCGTGACTAAACATACGAGATTTAACCTTTACCATAGCGTTACCAGAAATCTTCGCATTACCCACTTGAATATCATTACGACCAGTCATTTCAGCTTCCACACCTAAGGATTGTAAAGCTTGAACGATTGGCTCGGTAAATTTCTTGAAGTTATGGAAACTATTGCCGTCGTCATCTGTAATAAAGCTGAAATTCAAGTTACCTGTGTCATGATATACTGCTCCACCGCCAGAAATACGACGAACGACATCGATACCGTGTTCAGTCACATAATCTTTATTAATCTCTTCATGTGTATTTTGGTTCTTGCCTATGATGATTGAAGGTCTATTGACATAGAATAGGAAGTAGCTATCGTCATTCGGCATATGTTTAAGTACATATTCTTCCATTGCTAGATTTAAAGTTGGATCTGTGATGTTGTTATTACTAATAAATTTCATCGTGCATTCACTCCTATACCCTAGTGGTAATATTGTTCATCAATGAGATGTCATCATAGTTGAAGCTACTATTCCCCCTCACTTTATTTATGCCTTAAATTGAGGTAAAAAGCTACTCTTTTACTCATCATGAAGGCTTGAAATACGACGATACTGTGACAATCTTAAAAGGCTTGATAAAGCGAATATATTCCTCTTTATTCTTATTAGAGTTAATGGTTATCTGTTTATTTGTCGCGGTTTTTTTAGTACAATACTATCTAGTTAACATTCTAGGAGGTCTTAATATGACTGTCGCAGAAGTAGGAAATATTGTAGAATTTTATGATGGTTTAAAAGGACGTGTAGAGAAAATTAATGATAATTCTGTAATTGTAGATTTGACAATTATGGATAACTTTGAAGAGCTTGATTTACCTGAAAAAACAGTTATCAATCACAAACGTTATAAAATCATAGATCAAGAAGGATAAGAATATGGGAAAAGTTTCAAAAGCACTATTGTGGTTTATCCTTAGTTTTATAGTTTTTCACATCATTCTTTATATCATGTGGGGAGAAAGACAAGAATACTGGTACCTTTATACAGGTATTATGCTGATTGCAGGTATCAGTTACGTCTTCTATCAGAGAGATATCGAGTCGAAGCGATTGCTTACATCCATAGGGTGGGGCATTATCACGGCTATTGTACTGATTATCTTACAGTTGATATTTGCAGCAATCACTTCTGATATTAAGTATGCTTCATTGATTAAGATGCTCTCTAGAACGGGCGTCTATTTCAAATGGCAAATGCTAGTAACACTATTGTTAGTGATACCTTGTCATGAGTTGTATATGAGAACCGTCTTACAGAAGTGCATCCTGCAGTTGAAGGTACCTAAATGGATAAGTATCGTCATTACTGCGTTAGCTTCAGCTTCACTCTTCTTCTACTTAGATAATAAGGCATTGTTACTATTTATCTTCGTAGCACAACTCATATTATCAGCAAGTTATCTATATACAAGACGCATTGCGACAACCATCGTAGCGCAAATTGTGGCGATTGTCGTATTATTGATTTTTAATGCTTGATTAATTGTTAGGGAAGTACATAACTGTTTTAATTTAGGTTTATTAAAATAAGTGACAGTTCTGATTCTATTTAATGCCAACTATATATTTTAAATACCTCCACCATAATTGTTTTTTAACCTTTAATAGTAGGTTGCCAAATTATGGTGGAGATTTTTAAATCTCTTTTTAAACGGTATTAGATAAAGTGCAAAATAATCGATGCTATAATGTTTATGACAGTAAATAATAAACCAAACTTAACGAGCATGCGATTCTCTCTTTGTTTTAGTGTTTTTAATAAATTATCAATTTTTGTATTCACCTCTTCGCGAAATGCATTGATTTCTGAACGTATCTCTTTTTTGAAATCATTCATTTCTTCACGAAGCGAGTCGAAATCAGCTTTTATCTCTTTTTTGAAGTCGTTCATTTCTTCACGAAGCGAATCGAAATTAGCTTTCATCTCTTTTCGGAAATCATTCATGTCTTCTCGAAGTAAATTGAATTCATCCTTCATCTCACTTTTGAATTGATACACTTCATTTTTATGCGCTTCGAAATCATTTTTCCTCTCGTTTCTAAAATAATTAAAATCATCTTTCATTTCATTACGCGTTTGTTCGAATTTCTTCTCCATATCTTTTTTGAAACGCTCATATTCTTCTTTTCTTTCATTATTAAATTGAGTGAATTGATTTTCCATATAGCTTTTAAAGGACGCGAAATCAGACTTATTCTCCTCTTTAAACTGAGCATACTCATCCTTCATCTCTTTTTTAAATTCGGAATATTTACTTTCCATTCCTTCTTTAAACTTATCGAAATTTAAGTTTAACTCAACTTTCAAGGCTTTATTATCCTCTTTCGTATCTTTAACGAAATCCTTATACTCTTGTTTTAACTCGAGTCTCAGTTTGTCATTCGCTTCGGTTTGCACTTCGTAAAAGTGTTGGTTGTCTTGGCGTATGCCAGTCATTTCTGTTTGGACATTTTCTAAGGCTTGTTGATAACTTTCTCGCAACTGATTGAGTGTCTTCTTAGTAAAGTCTTCATGTTCTTGTAAATGCTGAAGGGATTGCTGATGCGTTGAGATATTGCTTTCAAGAGCAGCATGCTTCCTATCCAATTTCTGTTTATGTTTATAGAATTCTGCTTTAGTTAAGTAATTTGTCATGTTCTCATCTCCTAGATGTCTTTTGTAGTGGTAGGTGAGCGGTGCTTGAGGTTGCTTTAACATGAGTTTAAGTTCAGAAGGGTGGTAAAAATGCGGGTTAGAGCTCATTGATGTCTCCTTTATCTTAGGTTGTCGTCTAGTGTAAGGTGCAAATAAGGATTGAGAAGCGGTTAAAGACGGCGAACGCGCCTGTATTTTTATTATCAAAGTTATTATATAGCAAAACACCCCTCTGCTCAATCTAAAATATAATATTAGAATAATATTCGAATTAATTTTGTGGATAGAGGAGAAAAGATCAAATTTTACTACGCATATCTCAATACAAGTCACCGATACTCATTGTTTTAACCTCAATTGTTATTTCTTTCGATATTTAGTGTGAATTCGCAGTGAAAGGAGGTTGAGACGATGATCGATCATTTAACGCTACCTGTTGCACATGGCACGTCGCTATTCTACTCAGGCAATTGGTTACTGATCAACGCTTTGATATTACTTATGATTACAGATGTAATTACGGGTTTGTTAAAGGCTATCAGTAAGGGACAGTTGTGGAGTAAAAGTGCGCTTAATGGTTATGTTCGAAAGATTGGTTACTTGTGTGTCATCTTAGCAGGCAACCTCATAGACGTCATCTTTCAAATGCATGGGATGTTTATCAATAGCTTTGTTCTATTTTACATCGTAGGTGAGTTAACGAGTGTACTTGAGAATGCAGTAGCAATGGGCATTCCTGTGCCTAAACTATTAAGCGACAAACTGATGATAGACAACAAAGGAGAAGTGACACATGACGAAGACACTCATTGATTATTGGAATAATGTTCCTGTTTATCGACAACTCTTACCTATAGGCACTCGGCGCTGTGGGGCAAGATTAACTACGGGGAGACCGGTGTTTGCCGTCTTTCACGATACTGGCAACATTGACAGTACAGCGCAGAATAATGTGGATTATTTCACGCGGACGTACAACGAACCGTGGGAAAGTGTTTCTTCTGCACATATCTTTGTTGATGATGTAGAAGCTATCGTTTGTATTCCGATTGACGAAAAAGCTTGGCACGTAATGTATAACACGGTGACGGATAATGTGTGGTATGGGATTGATGCAAATGACGGCGCGTTTGGTCTGGAAGCGTGCTATTTCTCCAACCGTCAACGCTCTTTAAAGTCTTTGGATAATGCCTGTCGAGTTATGGCGGCGCTGTGTCGATCGTGGGGGATTAATCACTGGGACCACATGCCAGGGCATCAAGACATACAGAGTGATAAACGAGATCCTGGTAATCTCTTGGCAGCGTGTGGTTATGCACGTGAGGATATGAATCGTATCGATCAACTCGTAGCGCGTTATTTGTAATCGAAACTTCTGCCGAGCGCCTTATCTTAGGTATATAATTATGTTTATTTAGTAAAATATTATATAATATAAAAGACTAACAAATAACGATTTAGGAGTTTGAAATTATGATTAGAAAAGCGCAATCTGAAGATACTGAACAGCTTGCACGATTAAGTTATATCATTTGGGAAGGGCTTGAAACAGATTTAGTTCAACATATCGAACGCACACGTTTATTAGATGTGATTGAGCGTAGTATGACTGACGTGAAATATCGAGGTCACATTGATAATATATGGGTTTATGTAATTGAAGGCCATGTAGCTGGATGTTTGATTGCTTATCCAGGTAAAGATGAGCTGGAGCTAGAGAAAGCTTGGTTAGAATTAGACTTAGACGAAGATATCAGGGCATATGGTTTACCGATGCCTACGAAAGAGGCGAAAGATGATGAATGGTATATCGAAACTGTAGCTACGTTTCCTGAATATCGAGGACGTGGTGTCGCCACAGCGTTGTTCCAACATGTGATAGGCCAACATCCTGACTATCAGTGGAGTTTGAACTGCGATGTGGATAATATAGGAGCGTTAAGCTTATATCACAAATTAGGTTTCGAATCAGCAGGTACGATCGATCTTTATGGTCATGAACATTATCATATGGTGTTATCTGACGATGCACGTGAACGCTACCGCTCTAGTAATGTGTAAAAGGGAAGACGAACCACGCAACTGATAGAAAGAACGCAACAACATAAGACAGAACAACATTAAATGACATAAGAATAACCCCAACAAAGCACCTTAAATACTTTGTTGGGGCTCTATATTGAATCCTGTTATATTAATTGGATTAAGTGAGACCTTATAGCTTAAATTACACCAGCAAGACCACTCAGATAAATACCTAAAGCGTACAGGATACCGAAGATGGTATTAGTTTTTCCTGTAGCTGCCATTGCAGGCATCATAGTTTGTGGTGTATCATTTTTCTTGAAGCGTCGAACTGCTTTAATTGGCATATTGAATGATAGCAGTACGAGTAAATAGAATAGTGATGCGCCTGGATGGAAGATAATGAGTCCAATCACAAATAGATAGGCGACAATGTATAAGAGACCCATTAAGCGAACGGAATTATTTTTACCTAATAAGATAGGTAATGTCTTACGGCCACTTTCTTTATCTTTCACGCGATCTCGAATGTTGTTTGCCATATTGATCAAACCAATCGTAATCACAATCGGAATACTAATCCAGAACGCATACCATTGTAAGTTGCCTGTTTGGATAAAGAAGGCGATGAGTATAATCACCATGCCCATAAACACGCCGGAGAATAACTCGCCAAATGGTGTCCATGAAATCGGCATTGGTCCGCCCGTATACAGGTAACCTACAGCCATACATACTAATCCTACTGGTAGAATCCAGAACGAGCTTGCTACAGCAAGAAAGATACCTAGTAGTGCCGCAATAATGTAGAATGCAATCGCGAGGTTGAGCACAAGTTTAGGGCTCATCCCATTGCGTACAATTGCGCCACCAATCCCTACGGAAGTATGGTCATCGAGACCTTTCTTGAAGTCATAATACTCATTAAACATGTTGGTAGCAGCTTGTATTAAGAGACAAGCGATGAGCATCGCCAAGAAGAGACTGAACTTCAGATGGTCTTCGCTACCTGTCATAAAGAGTTTAGCTGTTGCAGTTCCAACTAATACTGGAACGATAGCTGCTGTAAGTGTATGGGGTCTCATTAATTGCCAATACTTTCGGACAGTAGAATATTGTTGATATTGAGAAGCCATGCATATCATACCTCTTATTCGTATATTAATTTTTAGGAATCAAATTAATTTTAATAGAAGTTTTAATAGAGGTCAAATGGCGGATAATCATTTGTATCGATTTAAGCAATAATAAATACACAGTTTCTGAAAGATGGTACAATATTATAATGAATAAATTTTGTATTGAAAGAAGTGACATGCATGACTGTTGAGGTCAGGGAAGATGAAATCATAGAACGTGTTTATAAAAGCAATCATGATTTTGTTTCTGTAGAGGCGAAGATTAACCGCGAATTAAATCCTGTAGAACTCTTTCAACTGACTGAAGATGAAGCGGGAAATCGTTTCTACTTTAAAAAGAATAATAATCAACTGTCTTTTTTTGGTTTTAACGCACTTAAAAGATATAAAAATGACTTTGAAAATAAACAATCCATCTTCCGCGAATGGGAAAAAGATAAAGAACGTATTGATTGCATTCATCCTCATTCTGCTAAACATCACTTAAAAATATGCGGAGGATTTCAATTCTCAGCACATAAGTCAGGAGATGAATGGCGTCAATTTGGCATCAATCATTTTATCTTACCTGAAATATTGAGCACGATGGAAGACGGTGTCACATATGTCACGTATACAGTTCCACGAGAAGAATTTGATATAGAGCGTTTCAAAGCGATCGTTCAACGTCTGACAGAACGACCTGAATCCTCAATCGAACCGCCGAAAGACATCACACGCATAGAGGACATTTTTAAGGATGAGTGGCGTGATCTCGTTGCACAAACCGTAAAAGAACTTGATGAGACGAAAAAGATTGTGCTTGCTCGTAGAAGATTGATTCAATTTGAACAGCCAATCTCAGTGCCGTATCTATTGCAACGCGCATTAACTGGGGAACAGAATAGCTATCTCTTTGTGCTTGAGTCTGAAGAGAGCATCTTCTTCTCTCAAACACCAGAGCAATTGATTGAAGTGGAAGATAACGTGCTTTCTACTAAAGCGGTGGCTGGAACGATACGTCGGACACATGACGAACAGCTTGATGAGGAGAATATTCAAGCCTTTTTAAATGATCAGAAGAACTTGAATGAACATCAATTTGTAGTGGATAGTATCCTGCAAGATATTGAAGATTACGTGACGGAAGTGGATTACAATCGTAAGCCTGAAATCTTAACGAACGATCATCTATATCATCTCTATACACAAATTAAAGCGTCACTGAAAGAGAATGCCTATATTAAATTATTGGATCGCTTACATCCTACACCTGCATTGGGTGGTTATCCAAAGGATGAAGCTGTTGAATATATCGAACGTTATGAATTTGGAACACGCGGCCTCTATGGCGCTCCAGTAGGCTATATCGATATGGATGACGACTGTGAGTTTATCGTTGCGATAAGATCCATGTTACTTAAACAGTATCAAGCAATTCTATTTGCCGGTTGTGGAATTGTTTGTAATTCTGATCCTGATGCAGAAGTAGCTGAGACTTCTGTGAAATTTAAACCGATGATGAAAGCATTAGGAGTAGAAGTTAATGACTAAACACAAGGAAGCTTTAACGAAACAAGTATATCAACTCGCCTCTGAACTATATGCTTATGGTATTCATGAGGTGGTCATCAGTCCGGGGTCTCGTTCTACGCCATTAGCAATCGCCTTTGCAGCACATCCAGATATCAAAGTTTGGGTGCACCCTGATGAGCGTAGTGCGGCGTTCTTCGCTTTAGGGTTGATGAAAGGGAGCAAACGACCTGTTGCTATTCTGTGTACTTCAGGTACTGCAGCGGCAAACTATACGCCTGCAATAGCAGAGTCTCAGATCAGCAGACTGCCACTTGTCGTTTTGACAAGTGATCGTCCTCATGAGTTGAGAGGTATCGGCGCGCCTCAAGCGATTAATCAAGGTCGCATGTTTGAGAATTATGTCCATTATCAATTTGACTTTCCAATTGCGGATGGGCATTATCCTGACGCAATGACGCAAACGATTCAATTCCAGTTGCAAAAAGCAAGTCAGCATTTATATGGTCCTCATCGTGGCCCTATACATTTTAACTTGCCATTCAGAGAGCCTTTGACACCTGATTTAAGTAACTTAGATTTGCTTACTTCAGAGACGTATGCGATTCCGCATTATCAAAAAACGGCTTCGATGGATCATATTCAATCAAGTTTAGATAAGGACAAAGGTTTGATTGTGGTAGGGGATATGCAACATCAAGATGTGTCCCAAATACTCAAGTTTGCGACGATACATGATTTACCTATCCTCGCTGATCCATTGAGTCAGCTACGTCAAAGTCAGCATCCTAATGTCATCACGACGTATGACTTGCTGTTTAGAGCAGGTTTAAAGGTAGAACCAGACTTTATTATTCGCGTGGGCAAACCCGTCGTCTCTAAAGTGATTAATCAATGGCTCGGACGTACTGAAGCATATCAAATTCTAGTACAGAATAACGATCAGCCTGACGCTTATCCTGTTGCACCACATATCTCTTATGAAATGTCGGCGAATGACTTCTTTAGACAAATCATGGAGCTAGAGCCTAGGAAGCGTCATAACTGGTTAAATCACTGGCAATCATTAGAGAAACGTGCAAGAGTCGAGCTTCAAGACTATGTTGAACACGCTTCCGACGAATCAGCTTATGTCGCTCGTCTTTTAGAGAAACTCACTGCTGAAGATACATTGTTTGTGAGTAATAGCATGCCTATTCGTGACGTGGATAACTTAGCGACAGATTGTGAAGCGATGATTTACGCAAATAGAGGCGCAAATGGTATTGATGGCGTCGTTTCTACTGCACTGGGTATGGCGGTACATCGAAAGACGACGCTTCTGATTGGTGACCTGGCTTTCTATCATGATATGAATGGCTTATTGATGGCTAAAATGCATGATATTCATCTTAATATTGTTATATTGAATAATGATGGCGGTGGAATCTTCTCTTACTTGCCTCAAAAGCAATCTGCAAGTGATTATTTCGAACAGCTCTTTGGTACGCCAACAGGTTTAAATTTCGAGCATACTGCCTTACTTTATAACTTTACCTTTGAGAGCTATGATGATTTACAGTCATTTAAAGACATGCAGTTATCTGAGTTTGGTGGTCATATATACGAAGTGATGACTGAACGTGATGATAACCATCAACAACACCAAAATCTCTATCAGAAATTGAGTGATATGATTGATGTTGAATTATAATTTTTATCCAGCAGAGAAGCAGTCAAAGCAACTGCTCATTATGTTACATGGGTTTATCAGTGATCAGCGAACTTATCATCAACATTTAGATACTTTGCGACAACAGACGAACGTCTTACTCATTGACTTGCCAGGTCATGGGGTAGACCAGACGAATGAAGCAGAAACATGGGACTTTCCATTTCTCTGTAGCGCATTAGACGAAGTATTGAAGCAATTTGCAGAATATCAACTCTATCTACAGGGTTATTCTATGGGTGGTCGTGTCGCACTTTATTATGCAATATATGGTACAATGACACTTAGCGGTTTAATACTTGAAAGCACTTCACCAGGCATAGAAGATGAAGAACAAAGAATTGAACGTCAGCGTGTAGATGATGCACGTGCGAAGGTATTAAATCTTGCTGGTATTGAAGTGTTTGTTAACGATTGGGAGAAACTCCCTCTTTTTCAAACGCAAAAGCAACTCCCTAAAGAAATGCAACGAGGGGTCAGAGAGTTAAGACTCTCACAAGCACCGAATTGCCTTGCTAAAGCACTACGTGATTATGGTACAGGGTCAATGCCTAATCTCTGGCCTAAGGTAGAACAGATAACTACGCCAACTTGCATCATCGTTGGGGATTTAGATCATAAATTCTGTCGTATCGCAGAACGTTTGCAGCCCGCTCTTGCAAGTGCAACTACGCATGTAGTAGAAGATGTTGGGCATACGGTAAATGTGGAAAACATAACGGAATTTGATAATATAGTATTAAGATTTATGAATGAGGAGGACAAACATGTCTAGACAGTGGGAAACGCTCAAAGAATATAGTGAGATTAAATATGAATTCTATGAAGGTATTGCGAAGATTACGATTAACCGTCCTGAAGTACGTAACGCTTTCACACCTGATACAGTTCAACAAATGATCGATGCATTTAGTCGTGCTCGCGATGATGAACGTATTTCTGTCATCATCTTAACAGGTGAAGGCGACAAAGCATTCTGTTCTGGTGGAGATCAGAAGAAACGTGGACATGGTGGTTACGTAGGCGATGATCAAATTCCTCGTCTTAACGTGCTCGATTTACAACGCCTTATCCGTGTGATTCCGAAACCAGTTATTGCTATGGTTCGCGGTTACGCTATCGGTGGCGGTAACGTCTTAAACGTAGTGTGTGACTTAACGATTGCTGCAGACAATGCTATCTTTGGACAAACAGGTCCTAAAGTGGGCTCATTCGATGCAGGTTATGGTTCAGGTTACCTCGCTCGTATTGTAGGTCATAAAAAAGCACGTGAAATCTGGTACTTATGCCGTCAATACAATGCACAAGAAGCATTAGACATGGGCTTAGTTAACACTGTCGTTCCGCTTGATGAAGTGGAAGATGAAACTGTAAAATGGTGTCAACAAATCATGCAACATTCACCGACTGCACTTCGTTTCTTAAAAGCAGCGATGAATGCCGATACAGATGGTTTAGCAGGTTTACAACAGATGGCCGGAGATGCTACATTATTATACTACACAACTGATGAAGCGAAAGAAGGACGCGACGCATTCAAAGAAAAACGTCAACCAGACTTTGATCAGTTCCCTAAATTCCCTTAATTCAAAGAATCAAGATAATGATGAAGACAGCGGTTGAGTGTAAGATACATTCAATCGCTTTATTTTTATAAATCAATGCATAGAAGCATTGTATTTATTGCTAACTGTTATATATACGATAAGTATAAAAATATTAACACATTAGATATAAAATCTTATCATCTGATAATTAATGTTTGACAGATATTAATATTTAGAATATATTATAGTTGATGAGGTGAGTGTATTATGACTAAAGAATACGGTGATGAACTAAGAAAAGAACTTTGTTTCTTATTTTACGTAACAAACAAAGAAATAGTGAATCAATTTAATCAGTATTTGAAAAGATATGACATTAGTTTTCCGAATTACATTGTGTTACTGTATATCGACACAGATCGTCCGATATATATCAAGACACTTTGTGAAGAGCTCTATTTAGACTCTGGTACGATTAGTCCGATCATTAAGCGCCTAGAGAAGAAAGGTCTTATTAATCGTATTCGTACGCTTGAAGATGAGCGTCGTGTGAAGATTGAACTTACACAAGACGGCATCGACCTTAAGAAGCAATTCAGTAAAATTTCCGAAGATGTCATTCAACAGTTTGACATGCCAGAAGAAGACACTGTGACTTATTACAACTTACTACGTAAATTTACTGATCGAAACATCATTGAAAAATACAAGAAATAGCACAAAAGCGATTGTTGGAAATTGTTAACCAACAATCGCTTTTTCAATATTTATGACTGATAATGCTTTTCTAAAAATCTTTCAAGGCGCGCCATACCTTCTATGAGTTGTGATAATGGATAAGCGTAAGAGATTCTAACGTGACCTTGTCCATAATCAGTAAATGCAGAACCTGGTACCATGGCGACATGAGCTTCTTCGAGAACTTCCACGCAGAAGTTAAAGTCATCATCAGTGAAACGCGTGATGTTAGGGAAGATGTAGAAAGCACCTTCAGGCGTAGCATCTAGCTCAAAACCGAGCTCTGTAAGACGACGGACTAAATAATCGCGTCTTTCAATATAAGCTTCGTTCATATAGCGCGGTGCATCTAAACCTTCTTGCAAAGCAGCCTTACAAGCAATTTGAGCAGGCACATTTGCACAAATACAATTATAGGCATGCATAAACGTTAATTTCTCAATTAAGTATGCAGGACCCATGAGAAAGCCCATACGGATGCCTGTCGCAGAATGAGATTTACTTAACCCGCTAATGAGTAGAAGTTGGTCGCGTAGTTCCGTAAACTGACCGAAAGATGTATGGTGCCCTTTGAAGGTATTCTCTGCGTAGATTTCATCACTGATGACAAAGATTTCATGTTGCTTTAACGTTTCTACAAGTGCTGCCACTTCATCGTAGCTGAGTGTGACACCTGTAGGATTAGTAGGATAGTTTAAAAGTATCGCACGCGTTCTAGCAGTAATATGAGACTTAATCGCTTCAGGTGTGACTTTATAATCTGTTTGAGTTGTATCGATATAAACCGGCGTGCCTCCTAAAGTCTTCACGAGAGGGATATAGCCTGCGTATACAGGGCCAGGAATAATAATTTCGTCACCCTCATCAATGATACTGCGAAGCGCCGTATCGAGCGCCTCACTCGCGCCATTCGTAATAATGATTTCTTCTGGATCGTAATCCACTTCAAAGCGTTGTTTAAAGTATGCGCTAATCGCCTCACGTGTTTCGATGAGTCCCTTATTGTGGGAATAACTTGTATGGTTCTCTTCAATAGCTTCAATATACGCTTTTTTCACCACATCCGGCATCGGAAAGTCGGGTTGACCAATAGTAAGATTGACACAATCCGTCATGCCTTTCATACGGTTAGAGAATTGTCGAATACTTGGTGCTTGTAAGTATTTAGAATGTTGGTTTAACGCTAATTTCATTTTTTCACCTCAAAAAAACCGAATTGCTCACTCTATCATGTTGAAAGAATTAAATTAAGTCTATTCTAACATAAATCAAGAGATTGCAATTCGGCTTTATTATCATTTCGAGTTAAATTGCGAAGGTCGTTTTAAATGAATGATTGGGTTCGACCATTTTACTACAAAGTTGGTTGTTAAAATATAAACAATCAATGCACTCAAACCGATGAGATAAATATAAGTCATAATTGAGATTGGTTCTTTGAATGGGTAGAGTTCAAAGCCTCTCACTACGCCAATCACTAAGCCGTGTAATAGGTAAACTTGCAATGTGCGACCACCCATGTACGTGAACCAATGTTGGCCTTGGGGCACAAGATTAAAGACTGAGAACATCGCGACTAGGATGATGACGTAGAGTACAAGCCGTTTCAATGGACTGTATAAACCTTGATCGCCATCCTCTAAAGAAGTGTAAGGCGTACTGCCAAGCAACCAATCTGCATTGATAGGGTGGATATAATAAATCACAAAGAAACTGATGAGTATAGCGATAGAAATCGGTATGAGTCGTTTATCACGCAAGAACGCAGTATGTCGTTTCTGGAACAGGTAACCAATATAGAAGATTGGGAAAAAGATAATCGTTCTTGAGAAACTTAAATATTCGTTGATATTCGATGAAAATCCTGCGAATAGCGATATGATAATTGCGACGGGTAAGACGATATAGGGTTTGTAATCCTTAACGATGACGAGAATGACATGGAATAAAAATAATGTCAGCAAGAACCATAACGCAAATACAGGGTTGAAAGGATCAAATGTCACTTTATCGGTTTGCCCTGTAAAGTAATAATAAAATGAGAAAAAGGCAAAGAAGATAAAGTAAGGAATGAGTAACTTTCTAGAGACCTTTTCTAAATAGCCTTGTTCCCCGATTTTTTTCGCAAAATAACCAGATATAAAGAGAAATCCTGGCATATGGAAACTATAAATAGTTAAGTATAGCGCCGATAAAATCGGACTCTCAGATTTATATGGTTGTAAAAGATGACCGAAAACTACGAAAAATATTAATATCGCGCGTGCATTATCAAAATAATAGTCTCTTTGTAAGGATTTACCCATAAATTTAGCTCCTTCAAAAAATTTATAACATCTAATAATTTATTATACAAAGTGTTGCTAATGCAACAATATCGCATTATTGTGGCAAAATCGTTTGTATTTAATGAGCGAGAAACGTATAATATTTTTAAATTCAGTATAAGTGTAGCATTACATCATGTAGTGAAAGTGGGGGCGGTTCGCGCGTTTCCTTTAAGATAATATCCATATCGCGCGTTTCCAACTTCCAGTGCATCGCTACAGATAGAACTTAAATAAGAGAGGACAACACATGTATAAACAACTCGAAACAATCATTACTTCTTTAAATGAAGATTTGGATCTTGTGAGTCAGCGAATAGGTAGTAAAGTCGATTTATCTCATGAACAGTTTGTCATATTAAGATTACTATATACGCAACAAATGATGTCTCAACATACCATTACACACAAGTTGCACAGAGAGCAATCGTTGGTGTCGCGTTGGATTAAGAAACTACGTCGTCTCGATTACGTGAAAAGTCAGACGTCTCCAGTAGACATGCGACGAAAAGATTTATTGCTCACTGAAAGAGGTCTAGAACTTGTACGCCAAATTAATGAAGCACGTATCTCACTCCTTGAAGTGCGGGCTCAGAAATTAACTGAAGATGAGCAAGCCCTATTCGCGACATTGTTAGCAAAGTTGAATGATAGTGATCAAGACGATGATACTGAATAAAAAACGATAATTCATTATCTTGTAAGTCACTAAGGCTATTCATTCCTCGGTTAACTAAGCCGTTTCCACATAAGGCTTACATGATACTCAACGTGGCGTCTGTAGCAAAAAATAAAATTCACTTAATAAAACCCTTCAATCATTACGTTTAAGCAATGACTGAAGGGTTAAGTTTATGATTTATTTCATTGGTTTCAATCGACCATACTATTTTTGATACGTACTGATATCAAAGTATTTACCAGTTTGTTTAATTTGATCGTAGAATGACTTAATGCGGATAGCATTTTGTTTAGCCCATCCAATATCAGTCGCATATTGATGCGTACCTGGGTTGGCAGGATTCCAACGCATTTTATACAACGTATTCTGACCCTCATGAATGTAACGGCCAGCGATGAAATGCGCACCGCCAATAATCGCTTTCTTCACTGTATCCCAACCTGCTTGTTTCGCATAATTGAAACCTCCGCGAAGTGCATCACTGTCTACCGCACCAATACCGAACATGTTGTAGTACTTCTTACCTGTAGTGACCACTTTATTATTAACCACGTTACCACCATTTGCGAGGGTAGAAGTTCCATTGCCTGTTTCAAGTAGGGCATGTGAAATGAGATAAATTTCATTGATATTGTACATCTTCGCAGCTTCACTGAAAGCTTCACCTTGGCCTTCAAGAATACCTTTACCAGCGAGTAATTTGTTGAGTGAAGCAACTGATAGATTCTGAGCCATATCGAGTCTTAAGAATTGATATTTCTGAGTATCATCTTTAGCGAGTTTATCAGAGTCCATCGCTGCCTTGATTTCAGCAAGTGAAGCATTCGTCCATTTACCTGGAACATGTTGCACTTGTGGACGGTAAGCCAAGTTATATTGTAATTTTGCAGCTTGATCAAGTGTCATGTTAGAGCGGTAGTATTTCACTAACGCTTTACTTAAGTCAGACGCCTTAATCCACACGAGTTTACCGTTTGAAAGCTTACCATGATACCAAGTCACACCATTCACCGTTTGTTGTTCGATGACTTTAAAGATACTTGCATAAGCGCCAGTGAGTGCTGTGCCGTTCTTCGCAGTCGGTGAGCTGTAGTAGAGACCATTCTTATTCGTTACGACAAATTCATATGAGAATGGCGTTGTCTTACTTGCAGCAGCTTCTTTCGTAACCGCTTTACCACTTTGTGCAGTTGCTTTCACAGGTGTTAAATCTTTGCTATTAATCCAACCTGTCTTATTGTTCGTCGTACCGTAAAGGTAGGCGTTATTATCCACTTTAATTGATTTCGATACGTTAAAGATACTGTTGTGAGCTTGTTTCAAGTTATCCAACAACTGTTTATTCGTACCCCAAGGGATAGAGTAGAGACCTTGCGTTGATGGTTTGATCGTATATTGACCTTTTGCAGCAGTTGGTTTGCTTAAATTCTTTAATTGAATATCTTTCGCGTTGAGCCAACCGATTGGTGTATTTTGACGTTCATTCTGTAATAAGACGTAAGTTTGGTTGCCTTGTGTACGTTGTTTTGTAATAGTAAAAGTTTTGCCGCCATAAACGTTCGCTTTTTTACCAACTGGATCAAAGACAGTTGCACGAATACCTGAGTTATTCGCTTTAACTTGACCAATCTTACTTACAGCAGTCGTCACGTTCTTAGGTGTTGTATCTTTGTAAGCCACATCACTTGTTAACATCCAACCGATATTCGTATTCTTATCAGTTAAAAGGTAGAATGACTTCTGACCTAAAGTCGCTTTCTTCGTTAACTGATACGTCTTGCCATTAAGGTATGACTTCTGAACACCGCTTTGATCGTAAACAGTTGTGTAAAGGCCATGATTAGATTTAGCTACTGTACCTTGCGCGTTCGTTAATGGTGTAACGACGAGCTTCGCTGACGCAGCAGGTGCTTTCGGTGTCGGTTGTGCTGGTTTAGGCTGAGCTGTTGCTGTACTTGTTAAATGTGATGCACTTATCCAACCAGAAAGTTTGTTTACTGTACCGTAAATGTAAGGTGTTGAACCAATCACTTGTTGTTTCGTAGCTTTAAATGATTGGAGACCTTTACCAGATACTGTACCTGCTTTTTGAGCTGACGTACCCCAAGGAACGAGATAAAGTGTTTCGCCAGATTTCACTTTGTATGTTTGGTTAACTGATTTCGTTGCGCCCGCTTTGTTGTAGTTCACGTCGTTCTGATGAATCCAACCGATCAAATTACCTTTGTTGTAATCAGAAACGAGGTAGAATTTTTCTGAACCAAGGGAAGCGGCCTTAGTCACTTTCAATGTTTGGTTCGTTTGTGTCGCTTTTTTACCTTTTTGGTCATAAACCGTAGTATATAAGCCTTTATTAGAACTATTGATACGTGCAACACCACTGTTAGCATTTACTGACAGTGTACCTTGTTTACCTGTTGAAGTAGATGGTTTAGGTTGACTTGGTGAAGGTTTAGACGGTTGTGTCGTTGTACCTGAGCTTGCAGTTCCCCAAGATGCGACTTTGTTCGTTTTAATTAAATATTTTTCATAAATTAAATCATAAAGCTCATCATAAGAATAGTTGTGCATTGCAAGGTAACCATGTGGATCGACGTGATCTGTACCACCTAAGTAGTTACTTACAGAACGGTGTGTCCATACTGTACCTTGACCATCATATTCAGCACTGTCTGGTTTCAAACCATAGTAGAGTAGGTTCGTTGCTGCATAATCCGCATAGTTGTTGATTGAACGTGCGAATGAGTCATAGTCATGTGTGTGGACAAGCTCAACGTGGATAAAACGTTGGTTAGCAACAGGGCCTGCACCCCAAGCGCCGTAGTCCGTGTTCGCCGTTTCGATAATACGGTTACCATCGACATAGGCATGTACGAACGCAAGACTATAGTTATTCTTCATGAAGTTAACTTCGCCATCAATCGTAGAAGAATCGTTGGCTGTATCATGCATCACGATACCTTCAGGTTTACCATAGCGATAGTTAAATTGAGGTAAATAACTCGCGATACTTTGCTCGTACGTTGGTACTTTATAGTTCTTGCTACGGATGTAATTATTGATTGAAGAATTCACTTTAGGTGCATACTTCGGCAATTTCAACTTCGGTGCTTTAGAAGCTGCTCTGAATGTTGATGTATTAGTTGGAATTTCTTCTGCATCATCGGAAGCGACATATTTCGCTTGAACTTCTTCAAAATGACGTTCTACTTCATCTTGTTTATGAGGTGAGGCTGTCACTTGAGCCGCTATTAACGTATGGTGTTCATGTGCTTTATCAGTTGGCGTTGCATCAGCAAGATTACTTTCGTCTTCAGCGGACGGTGTTGTGGCTTCTGTAACCTCGTCATCTACAAAATGCGCATGATCTGCTTGGTAATGACCTTCGACTACGCCTTGTTTGTCAGGTGCAGCAGTAATTTGAGCTGGTGTTAATGTACGTTTAGCATGTGCCGCATCAGTTGGTGTGGCATGTGTAAGGTCTTCATTAGCTTTAGTTACATCTGAGTTATCGTCAGATGAAGATGGGCTAGTAGCAGATTCTTCTGAGTCTGTTGATTTCGCATCATTGCTTGAAGATACTGTATTCGCTTGCGCGTTCTCGCTATCTGATTGTCTAACATCTGAATCTTGAACTGAAGCTGTTTTATCGTCAGCATCTGTCTCAGTATCTTTATTATCTACATTGTGTTGTGCTTGAGTTTGTTCAACATCTTGCGTACTTGAAGTGTTCGCTTTATCAACAATATTGTGATTATTTTCTTCTGATACTGTTGAATCTGCGTTACCTTGTTGATCTTCAGTAGCAGAGTGTTTATCGATATCTTGAGCTTGTTCGATAGCATTTGAAGAAGCTTCTGTACTATCTTGCTCCATAGTAGAAGCGGTTACGTCAGTAGTTGCTGATGTTTGGTCCCCTTGAACATCAGTTGCGGATTGAGCTACTTCTTCGTTATCAAGAGTAGTTACAGGCGTTTCAATAGCTTCGTCTTGTACCGCATCAGTTGAAGTTGTCGCATCTTCTGATACAGTTTCGTTGTTAGACACGGCTTGATCAGTCTCTGCAGTGTTAGTCTCATTATCTTGTGTTGTTTCTTCGGCAGGCGTTTGATCCACCGTTTCCGTAGTCGCTACTGTGTCATCTTGTGCGTTCGCTTCATGATCTTGCGCATTCACATCATCACTTTGAGCGTCAGTTTCGCTACTTTGTACATCTGTATCTTCACTTTGTGTATCTTGAGAAACTTGTGCTTCTTGTTGAGCGTCAGTCCCTTGTGAAACTTCGTCTGATGTCACGTCTTGCGCCTCAGTTTCATTATCTGCAGTCTGATAAAGCGAATCTAAATGAGAGTCGTACGCTTCTGTATCTGCTGTTTCAGGCGCTTTCACAATAGAAGGATCTTGATAAACTTGTGTCCCTGAAATATTTGTCGTCGGGTTGCTGATTTCATCTTTAATTTCTTTTGATTGATCTAATGCGTGCTGGTCGTCAAGAACATTAGAATTTGAGGTTTGATCTTGTGTTTTTTCAGCCGCATGAGCGTGATGTGTAGTCAAAGCTGTACCTGCTAACGTTAACGCAATAATTGAAGGCACTTTGAATTTAAACTTTAAATTAGCCATATAACTACTCCTTTATGTATACAAAATTTAAATACATTATAATACGGAGTATGTGTAAAATCTTGAATTTCACTGGATTGTAATATAAAAGTAATCTTAAAAAGCGTAGTCACCACATAATATTATTGAATTACGCGTGCCTACGCTTAAAATATCAGATATATTATATTTTCATTACAACTTGAAGACAAAGTGTATAATCACTGTTTAAATATGCTTTGTCATGCGTATATGCTCAATATTTTCCTCTAAAAATACTTCACCCTCAGCCTCATAACCTAAGGAACGATAGAAATGTTCAGCCTGACACTGTGCATTGAGCATCAATGTTGAATAACCCTCTTTCTGCGCAACTTCCTCTACAAACTGCATCAGCTGTCTGCCATTACCGCCTTGTCTATAGGATGATTTAATCGCCACACGTTCAACTTTAGCTGCATCTTCATAAGGTCGAAAGCGTGCGACTGCGAAGGGTTCTCCATTCTCGGCATAACCTACGATATGTGTCGCGACTTCTTCGTATGAATCGAGTTCATTTTCGATCGGTACACCTTGCTCGTGCACAAATACTTCTCTTCTTATTGAAAATGCATCCGATAATTCCTCTTTAGTCGTCACTTTTTTGAACATGTTATCCCCACCTTGAAGTTTTAAAAGCAATTATATCTTATTATGTATGAGAATTCACTTCAGAATCCTTAGAATGTGACATTTGTCACATTGAAGTGATGACATCCTCTACTACTGCAATTCCCAGAGAATTTGTAATATTGAAGTATCACCAGTGGAGGAGGTAGGACCATGATTGAAGTAAAACATTTAGAAAAAGTTTTTCAGAAAAAGCAAGTGCTAAAAGGCGTGAACTTTAACATACCTAGCGGTGAATGTACTGCGCTCATAGGCAAAAATGGAGCAGGAAAATCGACTTTAATTGATATTCTAATAGGGGATTTGGAACGAAACCGAGGTACTATCCGAGATCCACAACATTTACTAGATAAAGAACATTTAGGTATACTCTTTCAAACTTCTCAATTTCCAAAAGTAATGAAAGTGAAAGAACTATATCATCTTTATGCGAAAATAGTTAAAAATCCATTCTCTTTAAAGCAATTTCAAGAGATTACTCTTTTTACAGAAAAACAGCTTAATCAATTTGCGAATCAGCTTTCGGGAGGTCAACAACGCATATTAGCTTTCGCACTTGCTATTATTGGACGTCCTAAGTTGCTCATTATGGATGAACCCACGAGTGCGATGGATGTCGAAATGCGCAGTCATTTTTGGAACGTTATTGAAAAACTCAAACAGCAAGGTACCACGATATTTTACACATCGCATTATATAGAAGAAGTAGAACGCATGGCTGACCGAATTATCGTCTTAGATAAAGGCGTCATAACTATAGAAACGACACCTCAAGATTTGAAACAAACACAGCATTATTCTGTAATATCCGTACCTAAAAGCTGGGCAAAACACATAACCCAGTTGCAATCGGTTAAGTCAATTCAGCAAGACAAATTACTATATATAACTACTGATAATGTCGAAACGACGCTCAAAGAGTTGATGACGCATCATATTAATCTTAATGAGATAGAAATCACGAAGTCGTCATTATTGGAAACAATATTTTACGAAGATAAAGAGGAGGAAGACGTATGATACGAACGTATTTAAGTATAGAAATTAAAATGCTATTTCGAAAGAAAGTTTATTTAGCATTATCAATACTTTTGCCATTAGTATTCTACTTACTCTTCACTTCAATTATTGATATACCTTCTGCTCAACAGGAAATTTTCTATAAAGAATACATGTATAGTATGGTAACTTTCAGTTTAACCAGTTTCTGTTTAATGAGCTTTCCTGTGGATTTAATAGAAGAGCACCAAATAGGGTGGCAGAAACAGTTACTTAACACGCGTATGAGTTATCCTGCTTATTATATGACGAAAGTGTTCAAGACGATGATTCAATTTGCTTTATCAATCGTAGTGATCTTTATCGTTGCTGCTACTGTGCGCAATATATCTATGTCCATGAGCGAGTGGCTAATTTCAGGTCTGACACTTTGGATTTGTGCTAGTTTATTTTTATCTATTGGTATTCTGTTGGCCCAAGTCAATGATTTACAAAAAGCGAGTAGTCTAGGCAATATTTTATATATCGTCTTAGCAATGGTAGGTGGTCTGTGGTTCCCAGTGAGTCAATTTCCAGAATGGTTAAAGGTCATTGCTTACAAATCTCCAACTTATCACATGAAACAGATCGCTCTAGATATTGGAAAAGGGGAGCACTTTAACTGGCAGTCTATGCTAGTATTATTAATATATAGTGTTATCTTTGTGGGGATGGCTTTACTGTTGAAAAGAAAACGAGGTGCGTCAAAATGAAAGCAAAGCTGAATACGAGTCTCATTCATTTGTCCTCGTTGTTATATTTTCTCATGCTCGTAATCGGACTATTCATGCATCCTCGTGGCTCGATATGGCTAAATATTATCTTAGTTATTACATTCGGTATCGTTTATTCGTTAATGATCATCTGTAATCCAATATTGAATACCTATGTATTATACAGTTGTTTCCTTGTCTATTGTATGTTGACGATAAGCTTTGTATATAGCATGGCACCTGAAGTATCGTTATTTTTCTTTTACAGTGCTTTCTTTATTCCTTTTATAGTAAAAGAAAAATTTCAGAAGTGGTTTATTCTTACGATGCTGATAGCGATGTGTGGTTGTTTAGCGGTTACTTTAATCTTTTATAACTTCTCCCATTTGTTTACACTTATTCTGTTTTACGTCGTTATCGTTATGATATTGATCGGTAATAAGCGAATGGTTAAAAATCGCAAGTTGAAACAAGAACTTGAACAGAAGAATCAACATATCAACGTTTTGATTGCAGAACAAGAGCGGAACCGCATTGGTCAGGATCTTCATGACACGTTAGGTCATGTCTTTGCGAGCCTCAGTTTAAAATCAGAACTCGCTATGAAATTGATAGATCAAGATAAAGATAAAGCGAAAGAAGAGATAGCAGCAGTTAATCAACTTTCTAAAGAAGCGCTTCATAAAGTAAGAAATATTATCAATGATTTGAAGGTCCAATCTTTTGAAGAAGAAGTACAGGGAATGGAAATGCTATTAGAGAATGCGAATTTCGAATTTTATTTTACCCATAAGGAGAAAGCGCGCGTACTCAGTCCTTCTAAACAATCTATCTTAGCCATGATCTTAAGAGAAGCGTTGAATAACGTGATTAAGCATTCTGGAGCGACGAAAGTATGTTGTAGTCTGGAAGATAATCAAGAGACAATTACGTTAACAGTGCATGACAATGGACGCGGTCTAGATAGCGGTACTACGTTACACAGTATTGAACAGCGTGTGAATAGAGTGAATGGTACACTTAAGGTGACGAATGACAAGGGTCTGAAAGTACAAATTACAGTTCCACGAGGTGAGCGCCTATGATACGAATCACGATAGCTGAAGATCAGACGATGTTGCGTCAAGCAATGGTACAACTTATTGAAATGCATGACGATATTTCTGTAGTGGGAGAAGCGGGCGATGGCGCACAAGCTTTCCAACAAATTGAAGCGCAGTCACCTGACATCGCGATATTAGATGTAGAAATGCCCCAACTTTCTGGGTTAGATGTATTGAGTCGAGTAAGAGCACAAGAAATCCCAACTCATATTATTATCGTTACTACATTTAAACGTCCTGGATACTTTGAAAGGGCAGTAGCGAACGATGTCGATGCATATGTACTGAAAGAACGTTCTGTAGATGAATTAGTGGAGACGATGTATAAAGTGATGAATGGAGAGAAAGAGTATAGTAGTTCACTCATGACTTCTGTGTTTAAAGAAAGAAATCCACTCACGGCTAAAGAACAGCTTGTGTTAAAAGAAATTGGTAAAGGACGCTCAAGTAAAGAAATTTCGAAAGCACTCTATTTATCGAATGGGACGGTTCGGAATTATACCTCTACACTTATTGAAAAATTAACAGTAGATAATCGCTTCGAAGCTTGGAAGAAGGCAGTGGAGAAGGGGTGGATTTAAAACAATACATTATAAAAGGCGTTGTTCGCGGGGAACAACGCCTTTTATTCATCTCTTATTGTGCTTCTTGACGTACGATGGCAGTATATTGCCAGAATATGCGCATCTGAGCAATATTCCAGTTATTCATGCCCATCGTAAAGCCAGATGGTGTAAAGATATTGACATTCGTTACTTCAAGTGCGGCTGCAATCAAGTATTGGATTGGCACACTGATCGACTGCATCGTTTCAGTGACACCATTTTCATCATAAACCCATGAGAAAGGAAGTTCAGACTCAAATACATCGACTTTGTCAAAGATTTCAGGTAATGCCACTATATAACATGCACCGTCGACCACAGGATTCGTTTCACTGTCTTTATAGTAGATACGTAAAGCTTCGTAATTCTCACGATGTTCATGGTTCACATAGAAGAGTTGTCCTCTAAATAGTGCCATATCTTTACTATGAATCATCTGCTGTTCAAGTATGTTGAACATGCCGTTAATGTGCGAGAGTTTCTCATATGTTTTGCGTGACATCGCGCACACTCCTTTCAGAAATTAGTAGACGTCATAGCCACCTTGTTGTTGATTGTTAGGATCTTGACCGTACTGACCGGATTGATTAGGATCCGCGCCTTGAGATGGTGCTTGATCTTGGCCTTGACCTTGGTTACCATTGGCTGGATTGCCGCCTTGTCCTTGTTGGTCATCCTCTTGATCCTTATTAGATTTGGAATGTAAAGTTTTATCATCGTCTTTGTCACTTGTCGTGTCATTCTGATTCTTATCTAGTAAATCATCGTCGAGTTGCGTTTGTGGTACGAGTTCACCATAACGATCAATCACACGTTGATTTAAGAAGTCACGTTTATTCTTGATAGGTGATAAACCTAAATCTTTACGTAAAAGGTTCGATGATTTCATTATACTTTTTATGTCTGGATTATAATAGTAAATACCATCGAGCATGTCATCGTCACCAGAGAGTTGTGATTTCTTAATATCTACACCACTCTTTAAGTACGTAGAAGCAAGTGCACGAATTTCTTTGTAACTCAAGTTGTGACTAGAATTTTTACCAACAATTTTAATCACATTATCGAGTTTATTTAAAGAATCTACTTTTTGAGCTTTCGCAAAGAGTAGCTGTAATAGTTCCATTTGTCTTTGACCGCGTTTTAAGTCAGAATCTTTATGACGCGTACGTGCTACAGCTAAAGCTTCTTCGCCGTTCAGTTTATGACGACCTTTTTTAATTTTTGTGCGACCATCATCATTTTTATTCACTTCGTTGATATTGTAAGGCACATCGTACTCGATACCGCCAAGCTCATCTACAGCGTCGACAAAGGCATCCATATTTACTCTGGCATAGTAGTCTACTGGTACATTCATCGTCGCTTCTACGGCATCCATAGAGGCTGTAGGGCCACCATATGCGTGGGCGTGCGTAATCTTATCATAGTAGCTGACTTTCGGAATATAACTAATCGTATCACGCGGAATGCTGAGCAAACGGATTTGTTTCTTATCTTGGTTAAAAGTAGAAAGGATCATGGAGTCTGTTCGTGAGTTCTCGCTATTTTGACCACTCTTTTTACGGTTCTCGTTCTCATCAATTCCTAAGAATAGGATAGAAATCGGATCTTTAGACGCATTTACTTTGCCTTCTCGCAAATTAGATTGACGTCCTGTATCGTTGTCATTATGAGAACTTTCAAAAGCGTTTTGCGAAGATTTGAGTAAGGTTACCGCAAAGATAATCGGTATGACAATCAATACTAATGATAAAAGTATGAGAAGATATTTAAACAATTTATTCATGATTGAAGCTCCCAAATATTAGTTTAGTGTTGTTATGCTATGCGATGAAAAGACATGAACAGTCTCTCTATGTAAGCATCATAACTTTACGCGATAACAAGTGTTTTCATAACTTCATACAATCGATTTTAACTTAAATACAGTCTTTATCATTTTTACAATAACTCACACAAATAAATGTTAAGTTATTGTAAAGACGAAATTGTACTATAAATAATAATTTTATTACTCTCAACTAAAAATATCAACTGTTAGCAGTAATGTCTTATCCTAGATGTTACATAACATTAAGCGTATTTTATCCTACTTCGTCTGTAGACATTTTAACATGTAAAAAATAATAATCTTGCTGACTAAAATATCTTTACTGAACGGATAAACACATGAATTATCAACGCAGATAAGCTATAATGAACCTTACAAATCATATATTGTAAATCAAACTAGGCTAGCGTTACGCATTATAACATACTCATGTTGATTAAAAATGAAAGATACGTAGCCTAGACTTAAATATTTAAATGTTGAATTGGAGTTATAAAGGAGACTTGAGATCATGGTCAATAAACAGGCTTGGTTAGACCACTTAGATGAAAGTTTAGTACGTCATTTCTATGAAGAACAGGATAGTACAACACGCGAAGAGGGCTTCCATGAAACTTTAGCGTTTGGTACAGCAGGAATACGTAGTACGTTTGGTATAGGACCAGGGCGATTGAATGCCTTTACAGTGAGAAAGGTCGCGCTAGGGCTAGCACAATATTTAACTCAACAACATGAAGATCCAAGCATCGTCATCCATTATGATACGAGATTTCTCTCTAAAGATTTCGCCCAAGAAATGGCAGCTGTGCTTGCGCATCAACATGTTCATGTGACGATTTCACAAGATTACAAATCTACACCTGAATTATCGTTCGCAGTCCGTCAATTAAAGACAGATGCGGGTGTGATGATTACTGCGAGTCATAACCCCAAAGATTATAACGGTATTAAAGTTTACGATCAGCATGGTGGCCAGCTACTTCCAGAAGCCTCTGAAGATTTGAGTCAATTTATTAATGCGATTGAAGATCCTTTAAGTATTGAAATAGGGGACTTCGACCAGTTATTGAATGACAATATGATTTCATATCTTCCGAGCGAAGTCACGCAAGCTTATAAAGACGCGGTTAAAGATTTAGTAGGCAATATAGGGAGCGATAGTACCAAAGTTGTGTTGACGAGTTTGCATGGCACAAGTTTACCTATCTTGTCAGACATCTTAACAGAACTTAATTATTCTAATTTTGCAGTTGAAAAGGAACAGTCGACGCCAGACGGTCGTTTCCCAACTGTTGAACGTGCGAATCCGGAAGAAATTGAAGCGTTTGATTTAGGACTGCAGCTTGCGAAGAAGGAAAATGCAGGGCTGATTATTGCTACTGATCCTGATGCGGATCGTTTCGGCTTTATCGAGCGCTACGAAGATGGTACGTACACATACTTTAATGGGAATGAAATTGGCTTATTGCTCATGAAATTGCGCTATCAAGAAGCGTTAGAAAGTGGTAAGCAGCTCTATATGGCGAAATCTATCGTGACAAGTGAGTTAGCTGAGCGTTTAGCGCGTGCATTGAATGTTGAAGTAAATAACGTCTTAACAGGATTTAAATATATTTCTGAGTTACTTGAACAGAAAGCGCATGAGGAAGAGACGTTATTACTGGCCTTTGAAGAAAGTCACGGTTATTTAGCGGCACCGTTCTCACGCGATAAAGATGCGATTCAAATGGTACCATTACTCATTAAATATAAGAACATGCTAGCAGATAACGGTTTAACGATTAAAGATACACTCGAAGATATTTACGAACAGATTGGTCATTTTAAAGATAAAACTGTTTCACCAACATTCGAAGGTGCAGAAGGTAGAGCTCGCATCGAGAATATTATGAATCAATTTAAAGGCCAAGCGCCTCAGAGTATCTGTGGTTTAAATGTACGCGCGATAGAAGATTATAATGAAGGTGTTATGAAGGATATCCAAACGGACGAACAACGTGAATTATCCTTACCTAAAGCAAATCTTGTACGTTTTATTTTTGATGAAGGCTTTATAGCGGTACGTCCTTCAGGTACTGAACCTAAAATTAAACTTTATTTCTCATTAAATGTTGAAGATCTTGACGCTATCATAGAGGAATTTAAAGAAACTTACGTGAAATAAGCAATGATTCAAAGGACCTTTTAAATAGAACTTAAATCATAATATAGCCCTAAGACGGTTTCATAGCGAAATCATCTTAGGGCTATTTTTATGACATAGATAGTGTAAGTGGATTACTTCGCATGACGCAATGCATCGAAGAACAAGTCTTTGAAGCGTTCTGGGTCGATAGACATTACGACACTCGTGTTAGGGAACTCTGAGTTAAAGTCTGTGACAGTCATACCTTTCGTTAACTCGCCTTGGACTTCAATTTGAACATGTGCTTCTTCGACTTTAAAGTGTTCTGGATGGAGTAGGAAGAGTAACGTATAAGCGTCGTACACGTTAATTCCTTTTTCAAAATCATCTCCGCGATAATGTTTGAACATTTGACGTAGCATATCTCCAGTTTGGTTCAAGTCTTTGAGTTCATCGACATGTTCGTGTAGGAGCGTTGAGCTACGTGCCACATCAAGACCGACCATCGTTAGTGGCAATCCAGAATCAAAGACAATTTGTGCTGCTTCTGGATCACAATACATATTAAATTCAGCTGCAGGCGTGATGTTACCTCTGTTTGCGCTACCGCCCATTAAGACGATTTCTTTAATGTGTGCAGTGACTTCAGGATAGGTTTTGAGTAAAAGGGCAATGTTCGTCAGCGGACCTATTGGGATGAGCGTTATCGGTTCGTCGCTTTGAAGTAACGCATCTCTCATGGCTTCAACTGCATGTGTAGATGATAATTCAGTTTCATTTACCTCTTCGAATTCATAACCGGCCATCCCGGATTCGCCGTGAACTTCACTCGCATCAACAATATTCGCCATAAGCGGTTGTGAAGCACCTCGGTGAACTGGAACATTACTATTAAAGAATTTCTTTAATTTTAAAGCGTTAGCTGTGGTTTTCTCAATGCCTACATTACCATTTACTGTAGTAATCATTTTTAAATCAAACTGAGGGTGATTGAGCGCAATACTAATTGCCGCTGCATCATCAATACCTGGATCTGTATCTATAATAATCGGTTGTTTCATTTCCATAGGTCATCCTCCTTAAACGTTGAACTTATATCCATTGTACAACGAATAGATTTATGAATGCTAAGAAGAGCATTTGTTTTCGAGCATAAGAAAAAGGCTCCTCCGAAGAGAAGCCTTCTATACTCACAGCTTATACATCTTATAAGTGGTGAGAGTGACCACCTTGCATTACCCAGTACGTACCGATAACGATAGCAAGAGTAATGATGATGGCGAAGATAACTTTGAAGCTTTGTAAGTTACCGTCTTTACCTTCAGTTAAGTGCATGAACATGAGTAATTGAACTGCAGCTTGGATAAAGGCGAAACCAAAGATGATAGTTATCTTAGCATTTAATGTCATAGAAGTGTATAGAGTTACAAATACTGCGAGAATCGTTAAAACAATAGAGGCAATGAAACCAACTGTGTGTTTTGCTATTGTATTCATCCGCTATACACCATCCCTATCATATATACGGCAGTGAAGATGAAGATCCAAACAACATCTAAGAAGTGCCAGTATAAACTTACGATAAATAATTTTGGAGCATTGTATGAGTCTAATCCACGCATACCGATTTGGATTAATAAACAAATGATCCAGAATATACCTAATGTTACGTGACAACCGTGAGTTCCTAATAGGATAAAGAAGCTTGACCAATAAGAACCGATTGTCAGATTCACACCTTCAGATGCATAGTGCGCGAACTCGTAAATCTCGAATCCTACGAAGACTGCACCTAGAAGTAAAGTGAGAATCATCCAGAACATCATTTTGCCTTGTTGTTCTTTACGCATGTAGTAAATTGCAATACCACAAGTATAAGAACTGATTAACAATGCGAAAGTCATTATTAATACTAATGGTAATTCAAATAGGTCTGTAGTCATTTTGCCAGCATAGTCGCCACCATGTTGCAACGTAAGTAACGTTGCAAACAAGGTACCGAACAATGCAAATTCAGCTGTAAGGAAGATCCAGAAGCCAAGTTTATTCAAATTACCTTCATGTGAACGTGAATCAATAGTTGTTGTATTATGACTCATAACTTACAGCCTCCTTTTCTTTTCTACGTTCTTCACGTAGACGTTCTTCAGTTTCAGCTACTTCTGAAGCAGGGATGTGGTAACCATGATCGACTTGGAAACTTCTGTAAATCATAGTACCAAAGATACCTAAGAGACAGATGATAGCTGGAACGATTGTTTCGAAGATTAAGAAGAAACCTCCGACTGTGAACCAGAGACACATCCAAATGCCGACTGATGTGTCGTTAGGCATGTGAATGTCTTTATAGTTACGGTTGTCTAAGAAGTGACGACCGTGTTCTTTCATGTTGACGAATGTGTCGTAGTCATTCCAATCAGGAGTAACTGCGAAGTTATATTTAGGTGGTACAGCTGATGCTGTTGACCATTCTAAAGTACGTCCTAAGCCATTCCAGTTGTCACCAGTAGCTTCACGTGGTGCTTTGATATGGCTGTAAACGATGCTTGCTACTAGGAATAAGAAACCTAGAGCCATTAATAATGCACCGATAGATGAAATCACGTTAAGTGTAGTCCATCCGTCTTCTGGCATATAAGTGTATAGACGACGTGGCATACCATCTAAACCGAGAACGAATTGTGGTAAGAAACAAACGTTAAATCCGATCATGAATAACCAGAAGCACCATTTGTTTAATGTCTCGTTTAGTTTGTATCCCATCATCTTAGGATACCAGAAGATTAATGCAGCTAGACAAGCGAATACAACACCAGTAACTAATGTGTAGTGGAAGTGTGCCACTAGGAAGTAAGTGTTGTGATATTGGAAGTCGGCTGCTGCCATCGCTAGCATTACACCTGTAACCCCACCAAGTAGGAAGTTAGGGATAAATGCTAGTGAGAATAGCATTGGTGATTCAAAGGTAATTCGACCTTGGAATAAAGTGAATAACCAGTTGAATAATTTAACACCGGTAGGAATACCGATCATCATTGTTGTAATTGAGAAGAATGAGTTGATTAACGCACCATTACCCATTGTGTAGAAATGGTGAACCCATACTAAGAAACTTAAGAATGCGATACCTGCTGTTGCCCAGATCATACTCTTATGACCGAATAAGCGTTTACGCGCAAATGTCGGAATAATTTCTGAGTAGATACCGAATGCTGGCAAGATAACGATATAAACTTCGGGGTGCCCCCAAACCCAGAAGAAGTTTGCCCATAGCATTGGCATACCGCCGTTAGCAACAGTGAAGAAATCAGTACCGAAGATTCTATCGATAGTGAATAATGCTAATGCTACTGTTAAAACTGGGAACGCCAAGATAACGATCAATGTAGTGATGAACGTTGTGATAGTGAACATTGGCATTTCCATAAATTTCATAGTAGGTGTCTTACATCTTAAGATTGTTACGAAGAAGTTGATACCAGTCATCAATGTACCGATACCAGAAATCTGAATCGCAATTAAGTAGTAGTTGACACCTGGTCCTGGACTGAATTCTCCTGCAAGTGGTGCATAGTTAGTCCAACCTGCTGCAGGTGAACCACCTACGATAAATGAAAGGTTGAACAAAATCATACCTGAGAAGAATAACCAGAAACTTACGTTGTTAAGTACTGGGAAGGCAACGTCTCGTGCACCGATTTGAAGTGGAACAACAGCGTTCCATAAACCGAATACGAAAGGCATTGCCATAAAGATAATCATGATAACACCGTGTGTACTAAAGATTTCATTGTAGTGGTTAGATTCCAAGAACTTATTGTCTGGCATTACTAATTGAGTACGAATGAGCATCGCATCAATACCACCACGGACGAACATTAATACAGCACAGACTAAGTACATGATCGCAATTTTCTTATGGTCAACGGACATGAACCATTCTTTAAATAGATATTTCCATAATTTGAAGTAACTAATTACAGCGATTAGCGCGATGACTAAGAATGGCGCAGCAATTTGAGCCGCTGTAATCATCCAGTTACCTTGTACTATCAATTGATCCCATGGAAAATTCATTAATGTCCACCTCCATGTTCATGATCTTTGTCGTGCTTAGACTCTTTGTCATCTTTAGCACCTTTAGAGATTTTTTCCATTTCATCCATATTATGATGTTCTTTTTTCTTGAACTCATTATTATATGGTTTGTCGTTTGGTAAGATCATTTCTGACATACCGTGACGTTTGTAGTTAGCATTTGTGATTTGATGTTTACGAGCAGGTTTGTCTTTATCTGGTTTGTCCAATACATCTTTCTTGATCTCTTCTTCAGAGTTGAAGTTAGGATCTTTTTGAACGTAGTGATAACGTTTGTAAGCGTAGAAGATGTACTCTGGATCTGCCGCTGGGTCAACAAATGCCATGTGTGTACCACTGAATGTTAGGTTCTTGTTCTCAGTAGTAGGTAAAAGTTGTTTGTCGAACGTATCTTGATCGAGTGTTTTGTGTTTCTTAGCATCTTTTACCCATTTGTCATAGTCACTTTGACTTACTGAATGTACATCGAATGTTTGACGTGCGAAACCTTCACCATTGAAGTTCGAGTTACGTCCACGGAATGTACCAGTTTGATCCGCAGTTAATGTCCAATCCATTGTCATTCCTGTCATTGCGTATTTCTGACCACCGAGTTGTGGTACCCAGAAACTTGTCATCATGTCCATAGATTGGAGCTTGAAGACAACAGGACGATCTTTAGGGATTGTTAAATGGTTAACTGTCTCAATTTTTTCTTCTGGATAAGAGAAGAACCATTTATAACCAGCGCTTGTTGCGTAGATAACGATTGGATCTTTATCTTTTTGCGGTGGTGCATCGTAAGTGTAAAGCGATTTAACAGTTGGAATCGCTAAAGCAGTTACGATAAGAACCGGAACAATAAACCAAATTGTTTCGATTAAAGAGTTGTGATGCATTTTACCTGATTCGTCATTTCCTTTTAAGCGGTATTTAAAAAGGAATACAGCGAATAAGATAAGCACCACTGCGACAATAACAAGCATGAAAATGATTGAATACATAATCAAGAATTTAGAGTCGCTTGCTATTGGCCCTTTTGGGTTTAAGACTTCTACGTTTGAACAGCCACTAAGTAAAATTAGTGAGCCAAATAATAGAAGCAAAGACTTAAATTTTGACACTTTTTTGACCTCCTAATACTACAATTGTAGGGCTTATCATCAATTTTAAGATATTACGGAATATTTACAAGTACCTACGGCAAAAAAATTGTTGTAAATTTAAAATAAGCCCTACAGACACGGCGTCTGACGGGCTTTGAAGCAATTGTTAAATTTATGTGTACATTTTGTGACTATCGTCAATTTTATAAAATTAGTGATACATAGCGCCAAATACTAACTCATCACACTTTAATGCGACAGTGTAAGTAGGCGTTTTGACTTGTGATAGAAATTATATTCCAAAATGAAGATATTCATTATGAATGGATTAAACGGATGTAATGAATGAGGTTCTGACAGACTTATCTGACTTCGATGTAGCGAGTTGAAGTATCCACGCCACCGTCTGAATCTTTCACTTGATAAGCGATTTTATATTTACCCACTTGGTTCGTATTAATGTGACCCTCTACGGTAATCTGATCGGTTAAATCGCCGTCTTCTTTATCAAAGGCAGTAATACCATTGAGGACGTTGTATTCAGAACCCTTTTCTACAACGACGTCTTTAGCTCCTTTGATTGCAGGTGTGGAATTATCTGTGGCTTCGGCATTTAAGTTAGGAGAAACCAATGTTGCTGAGACTCCAATAGCTGATAATGACTGTAGTAATTTGTTCATAACGATTTACCTCCGTATCAAGTCACAACTTAGTGTTAACTATACTATACTTTATACGAATTGAAAATACATCATACTATGGTCTTAATTTAGGAAAGTAGGGCGAAGTATTGAAATGATAAGAAGCTGTACAGGTGGAAATGATAAAAAATATTTTTGAATATATTCAATTTAGAGAGATAACTATATCTATATAATATGAAAGAACTCGCTAATGCAGTAACGAAAATACAAGTATTTAGATATTAATGTAGCGTTATAAAGTTTGGATAGACATTGAAAATTAGTAAGTTTTATTTATATCTCAGACTCTTTTACTTTTATAGAAATATTAACAAAAAATAAGGATAGAATTGGAAATTTAATACAATCCTAATTCTATCCTTATATACATAATGAAACGTAAATATTTAATTCATATTAGAACAGTGTGTACCTTTCTATCCTAAATACTATGAAAGGTCTAAAGTGCAATTACGAATTATACTTAATTGCTTTCTCCATATAATGATAGGAATTATTCAATTCCGCGACGCATTTTTTCAGCTAATAACGTATTGTTAAGTACCATAGTGATTGTCATTGGGCCTACACCGCCTGGAACTGGAGTGATAGCGCCGGCAACTTCTTTCACTTCGTCGTATTCAACGTCACCTTTAAGTTTACCGTTCTCATCAGGTGTGTTACCTACGTCGATGACTACAGCGCCTTCTTTAACGTCGTCTTTCGTTACGAGTCCTGGACGACCTACCGCACTTACGATGACATCTGCGTCTTTAAGGTGCGCATGCATGTCTTTTGTACGTGAGTGTAAGATTGTTACTGTCGCATTTTTTTGTAAAAGTAATTTAGAAACAGGTTGGCCTACGATATGGCTACGGCCGATAACGACAGCATTTTTACCTTCTAAATCCATATCAGCGTGGTTAAGTAATTCCATTACGCCAAGTGGAGTACAAGGTACGAAAGTTTGTTCATCGATATAAAGTTTACCGATGTTAGCAGGATGGAATCCGTCTACGTCTTTCGCTGGGTCGATAGATTCTAATACCTTTTGTTCGCTAACTTGATCAGGAAGAGGTACTTGAACGAGGATACCACTTACTGAATCATCATTGTTTAAACGATCAAGTTCTTTTAACACTTCTTCTTCAGAAGTATCTTCATCTAAATGTACGATTTCTGAAGTGATACCAATTTTTTCTGCAGCTTTTTTCTTAGATTTAACATAACTTAAGCTTGCACCATCGTTACCTACGAGAATAACAGATAACTTTGGAGTGTAACCTTTAGAAGTTAATTCCTCAACTTGATCTTTAAGTCCTTGTCGATAATCTTTTGCAATTTGTTTACCGTCTAATACCTTAGCAGACATAAACCAAATCCTCCTTGTTTAGATTCACTCTATCCTTACATTTCCCGAGTAGGTCAATCAAATTTATAGTAATAAACGTAAATTGACGCAAGAAATTCAGATAAAGTTCGATTTTAAATTGAAATACTCGTAAATTGTTGTTATCCTTATACATGTAATATACAACTTAAGCAATGTGAATTTCAAATCTTTGAAAGGGTGTTCATAATGAAAGTGGCAGTTGTCATGGGTAGTTCATCTGACTGGGCTACGATGAAAGAAAGTTGTCAGATGTTAGAAGAATTAGGCGTTCCGTACGATAAACAAGTTGTGTCTGCACATCGTACGCCTAAATTAATGGTAGATTTCGCGTCAGAAGCACGACTCAATGGTTACGACGTGATCATTGCAGGAGCTGGAGGCGCTGCACACCTTCCAGGTATGATTGCTTCAATGACGACACTTCCAGTTATTGGTGTACCGATTGAATCTAAAGCGCTACAAGGTTTGGATTCATTACTTTCTATTGTACAAATGCCAGGTGGTATTCCTGTTGCTACAACAGCTATCGGTAAGTCTGGGGCGAAGAATGCGGGCATTTTAGCTGCCAGAATATTAGGACTTCAAGATACTTCAGTTCAAGAAAACTTACAAAATTATGAAAAGTCTTTAGCTGAGAAAGTGAGTGAAATGCAAAGTGAACTTCAATAAACTAGCGTTTGGTGCAACGGTTGGTATTATCGGTGGCGGTCAGTTAGGTAAGATGATGGCTCAATCTGCACAGAAGATGGGTTATCGTGTGATCGTCCTCGATCCGGATGCTGAATGTCCATGCCAACACGTCGCACATGAATTTATTAATGCACCATATGATGACATGGAAGCGCTCGAACAGTTAGGTGAGCAATCGGATGTAATTACATACGAGTTTGAGAATATCTCTGCTCCACAACTGAAAGCGCTCGTTTCACGCTACAATATTCCTCAAGGTTATCAAGCGATTGAATTGCTCCAAGATCGCTTGACTGAAAAGCAATCTTTAGAAGCTGCTGGAACACAAATTGTTCCATTTGAACAGCTCACTGAACCGAATGATATCGAAAGAGCGGTCGACAAATTAGGTTACCCATTTATGGTCAAAACACGCTTTGGCGGTTACGACGGAAAAGGACAAATCTTGGTTCAAAGTGAAGACGACCTAGATGAAGCACGCACATTAATTGAGAATCAAGAATGTGTTGCCGAACAATTTGTTGATTTAGCTAAAGAAGTATCACTAACTGTAACGATTGGTAATAATAGTCAAATTACTTATTTCCCTCTCCAAGAGAATGAACACCAAAATCAAATACTATTTAAAACAATTGTACCTGCGCGCTCAGATAAAGAAACTGAAGCTCGTGATGAAGTGAAGAAGATTACAGATTATATTCATTTCGTAGGTACGTTCACTGTTGAATTCTTCATCGATCGAGATAATCATCTTTATGTCAATGAAATCGCGCCAAGACCTCATAACTCAGGCCATTATTCAATTGAAGCGTGTGATTATTCTCAATTCGATACGCATATCCTTGCTGTGACTGGTCAGCAGTTACCTCAAGAGATTGAAATATTAAAACCGGCAGTCATGATGAATTTACTCGGCCGTGATTTAGATTTACTTGAAGATCAATTTGGTGACCATCCAGAATGGCACGTGCACATCTATGGTAAGACAACGCGTAAACCTGACCGTAAGATGGGGCACATGACGATCTTAACGAACGATGTCGATCAAACTGAACGAGAAATGCTACAACGTTTTGAAGGGAGAAACCAATAATGTCTTTATTATATGAAGGTAAAGCGAAACGTATTTTTACTACAGAACAAGATGATGTACTTCGTGTGGAGTATAAAGATGAAGTTACAGCTGGCAACGGCGCTAAAAAAGACCATTTAGAAGGTAAAGGTCGTTTGAACAACCTCATCACTTCTAAGATCTTTCAATATTTGAAAGAACAAGGTCTTGAAAGTCACTTTATCGAACAACTCTCTGACACTGAACAGTTAGTTAAAAAGGTAGAAATCATTCCGTTAGAAGTCGTAGTTCGCAATATCGCAGCAGGCTCTATCACTAAACGCCTTGGTTTCGACAAAGGACATGAATTTGAGCAACCTCTCGTGGAATTCTTCTATAAAAATGATGATCTCAACGATCCACTTATTACAGATGATCACGTGAAATTACTCAACTTAGCGAATGATGACGAAATCGCTACGCTAAAAGAAGCAGCGTTAGGTATCAACGAACACTTAAAAGCGCTTATGGCGAAGATGGATTTAAGAATCGTGGATTACAAGATTGAGTTCGGTCGTACAGAGGATGGCAAGATTATTCTCGCTGATGAAATTTCTCCGGATACATGTCGTATTTGGGCATTGGACAGTGACGAGAACTTTGATAAAGACGTTTATCGTGAAGATAGAGGTTCAATCTTAGATGTTTATCAAGCATTTTTAACTAAATTGGAGGACGTAGAATAATGAAAAAAATCGAATTACACATCACATTACAACCACAAGTATTAGATACGCAAGGACAAGCATTAACACGTGCAGTACACGATTTAGGTTACGAACAAGTCAACGATATTCGTGTGGGTAAAGTACTTTACTTAACAGTGGATGAAGCGTCAGATGAAGCGGTGGATAATATCGTGACAACTTTAAGTGAGAAATTGTTTGCGAATACAGTCATTGAAGAATATAGCTATAAAGTTGTTGAAGAAGGGGAGAATTTCTAATGAAGTTTGCAGTGCTTAGATTCCCTGGATCGAACTGCGACCGTGATATGCTGAATGCTGCACTTAAAGCAGGTGTCGATGCAGAATATGTAGATTATCGTCAAACATCACTTGCAGGTTTCGACGGCGTACTCATCCCAGGTGGATTCTCATTCGGTGACTATTTACGCTCAGGTGCGGTAGCGAGCGTGGCACCAGTCATCACAGAAGTGAAACGTTTAGCAGAAGAGGGTAAGCCTGTATTGGGTGTCTGCAATGGTTTCCAAATTCTCACAGAAATTGGTTTGCTTCCAGGTGCTTTGCTACATAACGATTCGCATTTATTCGTCAGCAGAAACGAAGAATTACAAGTAGTGAATAACGACACAGCTTTTACTCATCTCTACGGCAAAGATGAAGTGGTCGTTTATCCAGTTGCACACGGTGAAGGTCATTACTATTGTACAGATGAGATTTACAATGATTTACATGCCAACAATCAAGTCATCTTGAAATATGTTGATAATCCAAATGGTTCTCATGAAGACATCGCAGGTATTGTTAACGAACGCGGTAACGTTTGCGGTATGATGCCACACCCAGAACGTGCGCTTGAAGCAATCTTAGGTACTGATAGTGGTATGAAGTTATTCGAAGCCATGGTGAAAAGTTGGAGGGAACAAAATGTCTAAATTTATCGAACCAAGCAGTGAAGAAATTAGAACAGAGAAGCTATATAAAGACTTTGGACTCACAGACGCAGAATACGACAAAGTGTGCGAGATTCTCGGACGCCAACCGAATTTTACAGAAATTGGTATCTTCTCAGTGATGTGGAGTGAACACTGTTCCTACAAACACTCTAAGCCGTTCTTGAAACAGTTCCCAACGACAGGCGAACATGTCCTCATGGGTCCTGGTGAAGGGGCAGGTGTCGTAGATATTGGCGACAAACAAGCGGTGGTCTTCAAAGTAGAATCTCACAACCACCCATCTGCAGTTGAACCTTACCAAGGTGCTGCTACAGGTGTCGGCGGTATTATCCGTGACATTGTATCTATCGGTGCACGCCCAATCAACTTGCTCAACAGTTTACGCTTCGGTGAATTAACTGAGAAACAGAATCGCCGTTTGTTACGCGGCGTCGTCGCAGGTATCGGTGGTTACGGTAACTGTATCGGTATTCCAACTACAGCAGGTGAAATCGAATTCGACGAACGCTATGACGGTAACCCACTCGTTAACGCGATGTGTGTAGGTGTCATCGATCATGACATGGTTCAGAAAGGTACAGCTAAGGGGAAAGGTAACTCAGTGATTTACGTCGGCTTGAAGACAGGTCGCGATGGTATTCACGGTGCGACATTCGCATCAGAAGAGTTAAACGAAGAAAGCGAAAGCAAACGTCCTTCTGTACAAATCGGTGACCCATTTGTTGGTAAGAAACTGATGGAAGCTACACTTGAAGCCATTACATATAAAGAACTCGTTGGTATTCAAGATATGGGTGCTGCTGGTCTGACATCATCTTCTTCTGAAATGGCTGCTAAAGGTGGCAGTGGTATGCACTTAAGATTGGATCAAGTGCCAGTTCGTGAAGAAGGCATCTCTCCATACGAAATGATGTTATCTGAAACGCAAGAGCGTATGTTGCTTGTAGTTGAAAAGGGTACAGAACAAAAATTCTTAGACCTCTTTGAAGATCATGAGTTAGACAGCGCGGTAATTGGTGAAGTGACAGATACTGACCGCTTCGTCCTCACTTACGAAGACGAAGTGTACGCAGATATTCCAGTTCAACCGCTCGCTGACGAAGCACCTGAATATATCCTTGAAGGGGAAGAGAAAGAGTTTAATACGTCTAAAAATGATTATAGCCAAGTTGATGTTGAACAAACATTTGATCAATTGTTTACACATCCAACAATCGCTTCTAAGCGCTATCTTTACGAACAATACGATCAACAAGTTGGTGCGAATACGATTGTTAAGCCAGGATTGCAATCTTCTGTCGTACGTGTTGAAGGTACGAACAAAGCCATTGCTTCAACGATTGACGGTGAAGCACGCTACGTCTTCAACCAACCATACGAAGGCGGTAAGATGGTCGTAGCTGAAGCGTATCGTAACTTAATTGCAGTCGGTGCGAAACCACTAGCAATGACAGACTGCTTAAACTACGGTTCTCCAGAGAAGAAAGAAATTTATCAACAACTCATCGACTCTACGAAAGGTATGGCTGAAGCTTGTGAAACATTGAAGACACCAGTTGTTTCTGGTAACGTTTCGCTTTATAACGAAACACCGAAGACGTCGATCTTCCCAACTCCTGTCGTAGGTATGGTTGGCTTGATTGAAGATATCGATTACTTGAAAGACTTCCATCCAACTCAAGGCGAAGACGTTTATCTCGTCGGCGGTACACGTGATGATTTCGGTGGTAGTCAAATTGAGAAGTTACTTCACGGTTCAGTCAATCACGAATTTGAAGCGATTGATTTATCTGACGAAGTAGCTAAAGGTGAACACATCGCACAAGCGGTTAGAGATGGTGTGTTATCACATGTTCAAACAGTAGGTAAAGGTGGCTTGCTCATCACACTTGCTCGTTTCAGCGCTCATTACGATTTAGGCTTAGATGTCGAACTAGACGTTTCAGATGCACAACTCTTTAGTGAAACACAAGGCCGTTACTTAGTTACAGTTAAAGAGGGTCAATCATTTGATATGCCAGATGCAGTTAAAATTGGTCACATCACTAACGACCAATCCTTCACTGTGAAGAACGGTTCAACTACAATTTCACGCAATGCTGATCAATTAAAACAAGCATGGGAAGGAGCAATTCCTCAATGTATGACTTCAACGGATTAAACGAAGAATGTGGCGTGTTTGGAATTTGGAATCACCCTGAGTCAGCACAATTGACTTACATGGGTTTACACAGTTTACAACATCGTGGTCAAGAAGGTGCAGGTATCGTTTGTTCAGATGGTAAGGAATTTGTCAGTGAACGTGGTTTAGGTTTGCTGACAGATGCCATCAACAAGACGAAGATGAGCCACTTACAAGACTATCAATATGCCATTGGTCACGTTCGCTATGCAACTTCAGGAAATAAAGGAATCGAGAATATTCAACCGTTCTTGTATCATTTCTATGATATGAGCGTTGGGGTGTGCCACAATGGTAACTTAATCAACGCACAAAGCTTACGCCAAGAGTTAGAACATCAAGGTGCCATCTTCCATTCTTCATCTGATACAGAAGTGATTATGCACTTGATTCGTCGCAGTAAGCAACCTACCTTTGAAGAAGCTTTAAAAGAAAGTCTACGTATTATTAAAGGTGGCTTTACGTTCGCTATTTTAACTAAAGAAGGACTTTATGGAGCTGTAGACCCAAATGCGATTCGCCCGTTAGTTGTGGGAGAAATGCCGAATGGCGCTTATATCATCGCAAGTGAAACATGTGCAATTGACGTACTCGGTGCAGAATTTGTACGTGACATTCATGCAGGTGAATACGTGGTCATCAATGACGAAGGTATCCGCGTGGAAAGCTATACAGAACATACAAACACAGCCATTTCAGCTATGGAGTACATCTACTTTGCACGTCCGGATTCAACGATTGCAGGAAAGAACGTTCATGCGGTGCGTAAAGCGTCAGGTAAACGTTTGGCGCAAGAGAGTCCGGCTGAAACTGCAGATATGGTTATCGGCGTACCTAACTCTTCATTATCTGCAGCGTCTGGCTACGCTGAAGAGATGAAATTACCATATGAGATGGGTCTTGTTAAAAACCAATACGTAGCACGTACGTTTATTCAACCGACACAAGAATTACGTGAACAAGGTGTGCGTACGAAGTTATCACCTGTTAAAGATATCGTGCATGGTAAAAATATCGTGCTCGTCGATGATTCAATCGTGCGCGGTACAACAAGTAAACGTATCGTCCGCATGTTGAAAGAAGCAGGTGCCAAAGAAATTCATGTGCGTATTGCTTCTCCAGAGTTCATGTTCCCAAGTTTCTATGGTATCGATGTATCTACGACAGCTGAACTTATTTCTGCGAACAAATCACCAGAAGAGATTTGTGAACACATCGGTGCGGATTCTGTGGCCTATCTTTCAGTAGATGGCTTAATTGATTCTATCGGACTTGATGTAGATTCACCATATAGCGGATTATGTGTAGAAAGCTTTACTGGCGATTATCCTGCAGGTTTGTATGATTATGAAGCGGACTACAAAGCCAACTTAAGTGAGAGACAGAAAGCATATTTAGCGCAGAACAAACAATACTTTGATAGTGAGGGGAATCTTAATGTCTAAATCATACCAAGAAGCTGGCGTGGACATTCACGCAGGTTACGAAGCAGTAGAACGTATGTCGAGTCACGTAAAGAGAACAATGCGCCCTGAAGTACTTGGTGGTCTTGGCGGCTTCGGCGCGACATTTGATTTATCTCAACTCAACATGAAAGCGCCGGTCATGGTCTCTGGTACAGACGGTGTAGGAACGAAATTGAAACTCGCGATTGACCACGACAAACACGATACGATTGGTATCGATGCTGTCGCGATGTGTGTGAACGACATCTTAACGACAGGTGCTGAACCACTTTACTTCTTAGATTACATTGCAACGAATAAAGTTGTTCCCGAAGTGATTGAACAGATTGTTAAAGGTGTCAGTGATGGTTGTGAAGAAACAAATACGGCATTAATCGGTGGCGAAACTGCTGAGATGGGTGAAATGTATCACGAAGGTGAGTACGATTTAGCTGGATTTGCAGTTGGCGCTGTTGAAAAGGATGAGTACATCGATGGCAGTAGCGTACAAGCAGGCCAAGCAATTATTGGCTTGGCTTCAAGTGGTGTACACTCTAACGGTTATAGTCTCGTTCGTCGTTTGATTGCACAATCGGATATTGATTTAAATGATACATTCGTTGACGGTAAATCCTATTTAGATGTATTCCTTGAGCCAACACGTTTATATGTTAAGCCTGTACTTGCAGTCAAAGAACAAGTGAAGATTCATGCGATGACACATATTACAGGCGGCGGTTTCTATGAAAATATCCCTAGAGCATTACCAGAAGGCAAATCTGCTGAAGTCGATGTAACTACTTTCCCAACACCGCCAGTTTTTGATTGGATTCAACAACAAGGACACATTGAGACAGATGAAATGTACAATGTTTTTAATATGGGTATCGGCTTTACGTTAGTTGTAGATGAAGCAGACGTTGAACGCGTGATAGACATCCTAGCCAAAGAAGATGTTGAAGCATTCCATATCGGTACGATAACTGAAGCAGAAGAACCGATTACGGTGAAAGGTGTTTAATCTATGGTTAAAGTAGCAATCTTTGCCTCTGGTTCAGGCACAAATTTCGAAAACATTATGCAACGTGTGACAGCAGGTGAATTACCTAATATTGAGGTTACTGCACTGTATACTGATCAAGTTGAAGCGGAATGTATCCAGCGTGCGCAGCAATTTGATTTAGATGTTCACATCACAGTATTGAAAGACTACGACTCTAAAGCTGACTATGAGCAAGCGATCCTTAAGCAGTTACAACTTGAGGGCGTTGAATGGATTATTCTAGCAGGATATATGAAGTTGATCAGCGCAACCATCTTGGACGCGTATGAAGGTAGAATATTGAATATCCATCCGTCATTGTTACCGAAGTACAAGGGCGTTGATGCGATTGGACAAGCTTTTACTAGTGGTGACAAAGAAACCGGAACTACTGTCCATTATGTTGATAGTGGTATGGATACGGGCCAAATTATTGAGCAACGTCAGTGCCCAATTTATGAAGATGATACGAAAGCAGACTTAGAACAACGAGTGAAATCACTCGAATATGAACTTTATCCGAAAGTCATAGCTGAAATTATTCAATAAGAGGGGCGAAATAACGTAATGAAGAAAGCAATATTAAGTGTATCGAATAAAGCAGGTATCGTAGATTTCGCGCAAGCATTAACTGAATTGGACTACGAATTGTATTCTACTGGAGGTACCATGCGCGCAATCGAAGAAGCAGGTGTACCTGTTCAATCGATCTCAAAGTTAACACAGTTTGACGAAATTATGGATGGACGAGTTAAAACATTACATCCAGCAGTTCACGGTGGTATATTGGCTGATCGTGATAAATCTGAACACCTTGATCAATTGAAAGAGCAAGATATTGATCTCATCGATATGGTAGTCGTCAATCTTTATCCTTTCCAAGAAACAGTGGCGAATCCGGATGTAACAGAAATGGATGCAATTGAGAACATCGATATCGGTGGGCCAACGATGTTACGTGCGGCAGCTAAGAACTTCAAACATGTGACAACGATTGTACATCCTGAGGATTATGATGAAGTGATCCAACGACTACGAAACGACGAGTTAGATGAAGCGTATCGTAAATCATTGATGATTAAAGTGTTCGAACATACGAATGCTTACGATCATGCGATTGTTAACTTTTTTAAAGATAGTAAAGAATCACTGCGCTATGGTGAGAATCCACAACAATCTGCTTACTTCGTACGTGAATCTGATGCTCCGAATACGATTGCGGGAGCAAAACAGCTTCATGGTAAACAATTAAGCTTTAACAACATTAAAGACGCAGACTCTGCATTAACATTGGCGAAATCCTTTGAACAGCCAGCTGCAGTAGCGGTGAAACATATGAACCCATGTGGTGTAGGTGTGGGCGACACTATCGAAGAAGCCTACAACCGCGCTTATGAGGCGGATAGTCAATCTATCTTTGGCGGTATCGTTGCGCTTAACCGTCCAGTAGGTAAAGAACTTGCTGAGCAATTACACAGTATCTTCTTAGAAGTCGTCATTGCACCGGAATTCTCTCAAGATGCACTTGATGTATTACAACAGAAGAAGAATATCCGCTTGCTAGAAATTGATATGTCAGTCAATGATGATGAAGAAGAGTTCGTATCTGTTTCTGGTGGTTATCTCGTTCAGGAGAAAGACCACTCTACAATCACTCGTGAAGATATGAAAGTCGTAACTGATGCAGAGCCTACTGAAGCGCAATGGGATGCGATGCTCTTAGGCTGGAAAGTTGTTGCAGCAGTTAAAAGTAACGCGGTGATCCTCAGCAATCCACAACAAACTGTTGGTATTGGTGCAGGACAAATGAATCGTGTAGGTTCTGCTGAAATTGCGATTGAAAGAGCAATTGGTATTGATGATAATGTCGCGATGATTTCTGATGGTTTCTTCCCAATGGATGATACGGTAGAACTCGCAGCGAAACATGGTATCAAAGCAATTATTCAACCAGGTGGTTCAATTAAAGACCAAGATTCTATCGATATGGCCAACAAACATGGCATTGCTATGGTAACGACAGGAGAACGTCATTTTAAACATTAATCTCAACTACAGGAGGTAGAAAGATGAAAGTGTTAGTGATTGGTGCAGGTGGGCGCGAACATGTACTTGCACATAAGTTAAATCAATCGCCACTCGTTGACGAAGTTCATGCGATTCCAGGCAGTGACGCGATGGCTCAAGTCGCTGAAGTTCACACTGATATTGCTGAAAGTGCACATGATGACATCGTTGATTTCGCGCAACAACAAGGTATTGAATGGGTCGTTGTAGGTCCTGAACAGCCATTGACTGAAGGTTTAGCAGATCGCTTGTTAGACGTAGATATTAAAGTCTTTGGTCCAACGCAAGCAGCTGCGCAAATTGAAGGCTCTAAATCATTTGCGAAGAAATTGATGGCTAAGTATGATATTCCTACGGCTGACTATCGTGAAATTTCTAGCAAGAAAGAAGCGCAAGCATATATTCAATCTTGCGACTATCCAGTGGTATTAAAGAAAGATGGTCTCGCGGCAGGAAAAGGCGTTATTATTGCGGACAATTACGATGAAGCAGCAGAAGCGGTTGAAAAATTGTATCCTACAAACGACGAAACTGTAGTTTTTGAGACTTTCCTTGAAGGTGAAGAATTCTCGCTCATGACATTCGTAAATGGAGACTACGCCGTGCCATTCGATTGTATTGCGCAGGATCATAAACGTGCGTTCGACAATGACCAAGGGACGAACACTGGCGGTATGGGCGCTTATTGTCCTGTCCCACATATCAGCTCAGAAGTCATCGAAGAAACGAATCGTCAAATTGCACAACCGATTGCTCGAGCGATGGAGCAAGAAGGCTATCATTTCTTCGGATTATTGTACATCGGTGCGATTCTCACTAAAGAAGGTCCGAAAGTGATTGAATTTAATGCGCGCTTTGGAGACCCTGAAGCTCAAGTCTTACTCACACGTATGGAAAGCGACTTGATGCAACATATTCTCGACTTAGACGCGAAACAACCAATTCACTTTAAGTGGAAAGATCAAGCTGTTGTTGGTGTGATGCTTGCGTCTAAAGGCTATCCTGGTAGCTATGAGAAAGGTAAAGAAGTCTCTGGCTTCACTTTAGATGAAGGTAAATATTTCGTGAGTGGTTTGAAAAAAGAAGGTGACCACTTCGTTACTTCAGGTGGCCGTGTAATCTTAGCTTTAGGAGAAGGCAAAGATATTGCTGAAGCGAAGAAAGCCGCTTATGAAGCAGTAGAACCCGTAGCTAACGATGCTTTATTCTATCGTAATGATATTAGTGACAAAGCGTTACGTTAAGCTAGAGTAGTAATTGAGTGCTGAGCATGCTAACTTAATGTAGATGAATGTACAATGAGACATAATTTAACCCCGTTCCATGAATTGTTTGGAACGGGGTTTTTGAGATGTGGTGAATGTCAATGATTGTCTCAAAGTTCAGCATTGTTTAGTGATAAAAGGGATTGGCTGCTATCGGCTAAGAGCCATCATTTTCTATTGCCAAATCCGCTCGCCTTTTACAAAACTTAAGAAAAATAGCTAGAAATTATGGCTACGTACATCTGGAATGCCTGTCAGTGGTAGCACGTGTGCCAGGTAACAACTGATGGCGAGTAATGCTAAGGTCACAACGATAAACACGATATCTTTGTATGAAAATGGTGCTTTGTAGTAATACGTACGTGGACCATCTTGGAAGCCTTTCATCTCCATCGCGACAGAAAGTTGGTGTGCACGGCGAATGTTCTGACTGAGCAACGGGATAAACAAATGTTTCAAACGTTTCAGCCCTCGATAGTGTTGTGCATCTATAACTTGATAACGCATCTTGAGTGAATGACGCAATTGAATAAATGATGTGATCATAATGGGCACCATACGAATGGCTGCCATAAACGCATAGGCGAACTTCGGTTTCACCTTTAAGTGCTGCATCATACTGTAAAAAATCATGACGATTTCAGAAGTTAATGAAATCAGTATCCCCATAGAGGAGACCGTTAATAAACGTAACGATAAATGTATACCGCGAATGAAACTCTCACGTGTAATATGGATGAAACCAAGTTTAAATAGGGTATGTGTTCCTTCTCCATAAAGAATCATCGATAATGACGATATAATCGCAAACAAAATTGCGAAGAAGGTGAAGATACCTACAACTTTAAACTGTACGCCGTTAAATAAGACTAGAAACAGAAACATCAGTATCGTTGTATAAATCATGATATCGAATTGGTGAATAAAGATGACGAAGACGAATAAGAGTATCGCCATCACAATCTTCGTAATTACATTGACATCATGGACAAAGGTGTTGCGTACTTTCCACGCTTCAAACATGCATATCACCTGTCTTTCTTACTTCATGTAACTGCTGATCTTCGACGTGAATTTGTCGAGAAGGATAGCGTGCAATAATTTCTGGGTCGTGTGTAATCATGATAATCGTCTGACCTTGTGCTACACGTTCTTGGAAGAGTTGGATCAAGTTAAAAGTATTATGGCTATCCAATCCAAAGGTAGGCTCATCCAACATGATGATATCTGCTGGTGAACTTAACGCAGTTGCCACACTCAGACGACGCTTTTGCCCCATAGACAATTCGAACGGATGTTGGTTCTGCACACGTTCTAAATTGAGTAAGCGTAACATCTCTTTCGTTTGTTGTTGTGCTTTCTTGTTATCTTTTTGACTAAATTGAATAAAGATTTCATCATAAACGGATTGCGTAATAAACTGTAGTTCAGGATTTTGATACACGAGATACATATGTTGCGCTGCATCCTTGATTTTCTTTAAATAATGTCCGTCATAGATCATCTTGCCATCGTATTTGATTAACTGCATCATAGATTCGAGCAATGTCGTTTTGCCGGTACCATTTTTACCTGTAATCGTGATCCACTCACCTAAGGAAACGGTAAATTCGTCAAGAGCGATCAACGTCTTGTTACCGCGACGAATAGCTCCATCTTGATAATGAAAGACAGGCTCAGTAGGGGTGGAGGATGTATCCTGTGCTTTGGGCGCATAATCCCATGCATTTGGATGCCATACCCCGTACTCGGTCAGTAGCTCCTCGTGTTGAGCGAGAATTGCTTCGGGTTTGTCATCAGCAATAATCTCGGCGTTATAATTGAGTAGAATGACACGGTCGATGTGTTCCCAAATATGTTCAACCTTATGCTCCACGATCACGACAGTTTGGTCTTCCCAGAAATCTTTGATCTTGCTCCACAATTCAGCTGTGGCTTCTGTATCAAGCATAGCTGTTGGCTCATCTAGGAAAAGGGTCTCAGCTTGTTGCAGTAACGTTTCTGCAATCGCTAATTTCTGTTTCATACCGCCGCTGAGCTGGTTTACGTATTGATCAGGATCAACATTGAGACCTACTGAATCTAAAGCGCGTTGAATCGCTTGGTCCATTTCGGAACGTGGCACTTGTCGATTCTCAAGAATAAAGCCGAGTTCTTCTTTCACTTTCGGCATGCAGAACTGTGTGTCAGGATCTTGAAAAATCATGCCACAATGTTCATCAATATGTAAGTCGTCATATTTCATCGGAAGTTCAATTAATTCAGGAACGATGCCACTTAACACATTTAATAATGTACTCTTACCCGCCCCAGAGGGACCGAGTAAGAGTACTTTCTCTTTGTCATGAATTGTTAAATTGAGACCGTCGAAGATCTTATGTTCACCATTCGGATACTTCAGACGTAAATTTTTAGTCGATAGCACAGTATCGTCTCCTTACAAGTTATCGTAATCTTTTTTAGATGCAGGTCTGAAGAGTTTGGTTACTCCGGTCTGATCCAGCACCTTGACGATGTAGTAAGACAGTAAACCTGCGACTAACAGACCACCGATTAATCTGAAGACGATGTACAGTGTTAAGTTCCAACCTGTCAACTCATTGAGGTAGCCATACGCGAAGTCGAGTGGCAAGGTAATAATCGCTGCCATTAATCCAGCAAGCATAGCTACTGCAGCTGAACGTGATTTGTAGCGGAAGATGAGGAAGATAACCTCACAAGCGACACCTTGGAGTAAACCGTAAATCATCGTAGGGACATCGAAGCGGCCCATGACGATGGTTTCACCAGCACCTGCTGCAAACTCAGCTAGAATTGCGATACCAGGTTTAGGAATGATGAGATAAGCAACGACCGCTGCCATAAACCACATGCCGTAGACGATTTCTTCTACGTGTAAACCAGATATTTTAGAAAAATCATATACGAAATTCCAAACGTTATAAATAATCGCGAAGACGACTGCGATTAAGACTGTGACGAGTATGTCGGAAAGCTTTAAACCTCTTGAAGCTCTTGTCATATCTATTTCCTCCCAATAAAAAACGCACAACCTCATCTAGAAGTTGCGCGAAAAACAAACAGAAAGAAATAAACATTGGATGAAGACTCTGCCGAGTCATAAAAGGCAGAGCTTAACATAATAGTAATCGCTCACTTTCCTACGCTAGTATCATCTAGATCAGGTTCAAAGGGTTTGAGGTTCTACCTCATCTCAGTTATAACATAACACCCCTAGTGCGTTAGATTGATTTGTAATTTAATTCTAATGTAGACTGGTTGAGAACGATTGTCAAGGCTTTCTTGAGATATGTCAGAGAAGTTCGGTTTAGTGGGGTCATAGAGTAGTATAATTACATTAAAAAGCACGTGAAAATGCACGCGCCACATGATATTAGGTGTGAGTGACGCGTGCCTTGCGACTAATAATTATAGGGTTTGTGTTTATCTTACGAATAAAATGTGTAGAATTCGAACGATGTTTGGCTATTAATCTAAAGAATCTTGGACGTTCTGTTTTGTTTCTTTAACGTTATCTTCAGCTTGTTCTTTCTTATCCTTTAATTGCTCTTCTTGTTCTTTTGCTTGTTCAGCTGCTTGTTTGTTCTTATCTTCATTTGTCATGGGAATCAGGCTCCTTTGTTGATTATTCTTACCATTAGTATTATACCCGTTTTAAATAATTTACACACAATAATGTTGTAAAATCTGTTTCTTTACTGGGCGAAATGGAAATAGAAGAAGTAAGTTGAGTTGATAGGTCGCGTGCGTTATAATTTACATACTTATCTCACATTCGAACAAAGCGTTAGTGTGCACACATGAAAGGTAAGCTCAAGTTCAAATGCGATTGCTGTGTGCTATAAACGCTTCATTTACTTTTACAGATAAAGTAGGGATCGAGAATACAAATCGCGACTCAGCTTGTTTACAGAAAAGAACTTAAATTTATAAATTGGTGTGACAAAGCACCATCGTTACTTGTTTCAATGATTTTACATACTGAAACAGACATTGTAGCTCATGTTTAATCATAAGCGAGAAAAGTGTGAGAAATTTCGGTCTCTAGACCTATTTCTTGTACGATATAGAGACAACATGGATATGTTCATATATAATTGTTTTGAGGTGAAATGAATGTCTTTCCTTAAAAAACACGCCGAAATTATATACAGCTATATTATCGGTGCAGTCGCACTGTTAATAGGTGTTATTATATTACTTAATTTATCTTTCATTCACATGCTTAATGGGAAAGATAAGATCAACTTAAACATACATAATGTATGGGACTTTATTAACGCATTCTTTGCAGAAATTATTCGAGTAATGAGTACGTTTATTGGTAGCTTTCCAATCGTCAGTGCGATTATCATCATTCTGTTCGGTTTATTAGTTATCGGTATAGGTATTCTGTTGTTCAGAACAACTTCTTACGACTATGATATTTCTGTATTCTTCTTAGTCATCGGAATACTATTCTTTATCATTACACTCGTCTTGATGACGCAAGTTTATAGTTTCTTTGCGATTATCTTTGTGATTCCTTTTATCATTCACATTGGTTATATCGTTTATAAAGATGATTTAAATCCGAATCATCGTAAATATCATTATTTATGGATTATCTTTAGCTATGGTATTTCTTACCTTATCACGCAAGTTGTGCTATATGGCCGTGTAGACAATAATGATATTATCCCGATTGACATCTTGAGTGTGAATGCTTTCTTCTTAGTGATGTGGTTACTCGGTCAAATGGCGATTTGGAACTTCTTGTTCTTACGTCGCTCTCTTCCGTTAACTAAGCAAGAGTTAGGTGAAGAAGAACCAGAATTATCACGGACGAACAAAGAGTCAATGACGAACCAAACGAAAGAACGTATTAAACACTTACAAGATAAAACGACGGAGATTACTCATAAGACACGTCGTAGTATGGATATTGAAAAAATGCGTAACAAGAAAGATCAATTCGTTGATAAATGGAAACAACGCATCGATATTCAGGAAGATGATGTACCGAAATGGATGCGCAAACCGAAATGGTTGAAATCGTTATATATTGAATTAATTTGTGCAGGAATCATGCTCTTCTTTACACTCATTGAGTTACACAACAGAAGTTCCTTGTTTATGTCAGGGAATTGGGAGTTATCACAAACGCAATATGTTATTGAGTGGATCACTTTATTCTTGCTCATGTTAATCATGATCGTTTATGTGTTATTGACGTTAACCAATTACTTTAAAAATCGATTCTATTATTTACATCTCTTTATTATTAGCATACTCTTCTTCAAATTATTTACAGAGTTTGCGAATATCATGATTCACGGTCAATTATTCTCAACATTCATTACGCCAATTCTGTTCATTATGCTCATTGCAGTCATCGTTGCTTTCGTCATTAAATTACGTGAGCCTGATCGTAATGATAAAGAGAGAATGGAAACTTTAAATTCGAAGTAGTTCTTACTTTTAAAAAGTTAAAATTGAGAATGAGAAGCAGATATGGAAATCAACTCGGTTTCTGTATCTGCTTTTTAAAATGACAAAAGCATTCTGCGGCATTTCAACGCTCATGAAAGAATTGAATTTCTCTAAAGAATAGGAGAGGATAGAATTGGCAAACAAAATGCGAATAAGTCGTAGGCTAAGCTCACTAAAGAATGATAAACTAGGTGAACACAGCATATGATATGGTAGAATTGAAAGTTAAAATAATAACACAATAACAGTGCATAAATAGAAAGGGTGTAAGTGTCAGAGATGAAGACAGCGACATTAAATAAAGGTAAAGAGAAGAAGTATTTGAATCACTATCCATTGATAGATGAAGCGGACCTCTATGCACACGATCATTTGAAAGAGGGGGATATCTTTCAACTCGTGACTGACTCAGGAAATTATATTGCCACAGCTTACGTCGGTCATCAACATAAAGGACTCGGATGGGTGTTGAGCTACGATCAATCAGAAGATATTAATGCCACATTCTTCGTGAATTTATTTGAAGAAGCGCAAGCAGAAAGAGATTATTTCTATCATATTGAAGGTACTAATGCATTCCGTCTCTTTAATGCAGAAGGAGACGGTGTAGGTGGTTTAACCATCGATAATTACGATGGGCATTTGTTGATTCAATGGTATTCGAAAGGGATTTACAAATTTAGATATTTAATTCTACAAGCGATTCGTCAAGTGTTTGATTACACGTCTATTTACGAAAAGATGCGCTTTCCTAATCACACGCACGAAGGTGGCTTTGTTGAAGGCGATGCCCCAGAATTTCCTATTATTATCGAAGAGAACTTCACTTTCTATAACGTCAATCTAGATGATGGTATGATGACGGGACTGTTTCTTGACCAGAAAGATGTGCGTAAGAAACTTCGTGATCACTTTGCGTCACATCGTGATGTGTTAAATCTCTTTAGTTACACAGGTGCATTTTCAGTAGTGGCAGCGAACGAAGCTAAGACAACGACAAGTGTTGACCTCGCTAACCGTTCACGTGAGCTCACTGAAGAGAATTTCGGTGTTAACGCCATCGATCCTGAAACGCAATATATCTATGTCATGGATACCTTTGACTACTATCGTTATGCAGAGCGTCACGGCATTACTTACGATACGATCGTTATTGATCCGCCAAGCTTTGCGCGTAATAAAAAGAAAACATTTTCAGTGCAGAAGGACTACGACAAATTAATCGAGGGAGCGCTGAATATTATTGCGCCTCAAGGTACGTTGCTCTTATGTACAAACCACAGTGAGTTTACGAAGAAACAATTTAAATCAGTGATTAAACAGACACTCAATAAAGCAAGCGTAGACTTTGAGTTTGCGGAAGTGATGGGCTTACCTAAAGACTTTAAGACACATCCGCATTACAAACCATCTAAGTATTTGAAAGCAATTTTCGTACAACTTAAATAAATTATGCTGAATCGGGTATGTAGTCTTGTGAACAATTAACTATGAGGAGCGATGGATCATGAGTTTTACTAATAAGATTACAAACGATGTCACTAGTAAGATTGGAAATAAAGTTCTCAACATTGAAGAGATTAAAGAAAAAAGTAATATTCCTACTACAAAAGCAGAATTAAAGGAACGTCATCGTCGTGCGATGTCATTAGTGAAGAAGAAATCTTTACTTTCTTCTGGCATGAGCGTCGTACCGATTCCTGGATTAGACTTCGGTGTAGATATTAAATTAATGCGCGATATCATTGAAGATTTAAATAAACTGTATGGTTTAGATCACAAACAAGTGAATTCTTTAGGTGATGACACGAAACAACGTATCTTCTCTGCTGCAGCGATTCAAGGTAGCCAATTTATCGGTAAAAAGGTGTCTAACGCAATCTTGAAAGTCGTCATTCGTGATGTAGCAAAACGTGCAGCGGCGAAACAAACGAAATGGTTCCCAGTAGTAGGTCAAGCGATCTCAGCGTCAATTAGCTTTTACTTTATGAAAAAAGTTGGCGAAGATCACATGAAAAAATGTGAAAGTGTCATCAAATCTCTATGGTAATGGAACCCGTTTCATAAAATAGTCAAAAGTGCTACAAATATTATCGTAGCTAGGGTTTAACAAATTGAATTTCAATATCAATTTTGGTAATGTTTAGTTATAAGGCTAAGAAAGTTTAATTAAACTGAACGATTCTAACTATACGAAGGAGACAGCATATTATGGAACAAAAATCATATGTAATTATTGACGAAACAGGTATTCATGCACGTCCAGCTACAATGCTTGTACAAACAGCTTCAAAATTCGATTCAGATATTCAATTAGAATACAATGGTAAGAAAGTTAACCTTAAATCAATCATGGGTGTTATGAGCTTAGGTGTAGGCAAAGATGCTGAAATTACAATCTATGCTGATGGTAGCGACGAAGCGGACGCAATCGAAGCGATCACTGAAATCTTATCTAAAGAAGGTTTAACAGAATAATATGTCACAACGTATGAACGGAATTGCGGCTTCAGACGGCGTCGCAATTGCAAGAGCATATTTACTCGTTGAACCAGACTTATCCTTTGAACGCGATAAGGTTGCAGATGTTGATGCAGAAATCAACAAGTTTCGAAACGCTATCGATACTTCTAAAGTTGAATTAACTAAGATTCGAAATAATGCCGAAGCAAATATTGGTCCTGACAAAGCAGCGATATTTGACGCGCATTTACTCATTCTGGACGACCCAGAAATTATTAAACCTGTAGAAGAAAAGATTTCTAACGAACAAGTGAATGCACCGACGGCATTGACTGACGTGACTTCACAATTTGTAACGATCTTTGAGTCTATGGACAACGAATATATGAAAGAGCGTGCCGCAGATGTTCGAGACGTATCTAAACGTGTCTTAGCGCACATTCTTGGCGTGACATTACCTAACCCAAGTATGATCGATGAGAATGTCGTTATTATCGGTAATGACTTAACGCCATCTGATACAGCTCAATTAAACAAAGAGTTCGTACAAGGTTTCGTTACGAATATCGGTGGAAGAACGTCACATTCGGCTATTATGAGTCGTTCTTTAGAAATTGCTTCAGTCGTAGGTACGAAATCAATCACTGAAGAAGTACAACAAGGTGATATGATTATCGTAGATGGTATGACAGGTGAAGTGATTATTAATCCGACAGAAGACGAAGTCATTGCTTATCAGAATAAGCGTGAACGTTTCTTTAAAGATAAAGAAGAACTTAAGAAATTACGTGACGAAGAAACAACAACAGTAGACGGCGTTAACGTCGAGCTTGCGGCAAACATTGGTACACCTAAAGACCTTGATGGTGTAATGGACAATGGTGCTGAAGGTATTGGCTTATACCGTACAGAATTCTTATATATGGGCAGAGACGAAATGCCGTCAGAAGATGAACAATTTGAAGCGTACAAATCCGTGTTAGAAGAAATGGATGGTAAACGCGTCGTTGTTCGTACGTTGGATATCGGCGGAGATAAAGAGTTACCATATTTAAATCTGCCTGAAGAAATGAATCCATTCTTAGGTTACAGAGCAATTCGTCTATGTCTGAATGAACCAGAAATATTCAAACCACAACTTCGTGCGTTATTACGTGCGTCAACGTATGGTAAGTTGAGCATCATGTTCCCAATGGTTGCAACGGTTCAGGAATTCCGTGATGCGAAAGCACTTTTAAACGAAGAAAAAGAGAAGTTAATTAAAGAAGGCGTTGAAGTGGCTGAGGATATTGAACTTGGTATCATGGTTGAAATTCCAGCTACAGCTGCATTAGCTGATGTCTTTGCGAAAGAAGTTGACTTCTTTAGTATCGGTACAAACGACTTGATTCAATATACGATGGCAGCAGACCGCATGTCAGAACGTGTTTCTTATCTTTACCAACCATACAATCCATCCATTTTACGCCTTGTTAAACAAGTTATTGATGCTTCACATCAAGAAGGTAAATGGACAGGTATGTGTGGTGAAATGGCTGGCGATGCTACTGCTATTCCAGTCTTACTCGGTCTCGGCTTAGATGAGTTCTCTATGAGTGCGACATCTGTACTCAAAGCACGTCGCCAAATCAAAGGTTTAAGTCAGAACGAAATGCGTGAACTCGCAAATCGTGCACTTGATTGTGTTTCTGCTGATGAGGTAGAAGATTTAGTTCAATCTTATACGAAATAAGTTGTTTTTATAACTATGATTGATAAAAAATAAGAGCTTAAGTTGAATGCGAATAGCTTCAGCTTAAGCTCTTTTTAGTAGGTAGTAAGATAGAAAAGTCGTGTTTCTATAGTCTGGGATTGGGCTGACTCCGTCTACTCTTTTATATGATGATTTAGCATAACGCCTTTTCTCAATATTATCCATGTTTAGCGACGTATAGAATCAGGAATGATAGTAGTATATTCATTTCTGTCGAAAATAGTATAAATCTTCTACTCAATGCTAAACGCGTGATTGATTTTATCCATATCTACAGAATACATAGGCTCTCCATTTAACAGAATAAATGGTGTCGCAGACGCATCATAATCTATCATCTCATTACGATATGGACCATGATTAATATTCTTTTCAGTATAGTCAACGTTATGTTCAGCTAAGTAATTTTTTACAAATGTGCAAGGTGGACAATCATCTTGGGTATAAATAACAATTTCACTCATAGTGTTACTCCTTTTAAGCTTAGAATAATTACAGATTAGCATAATCGTTGAACAGACGAAAGGGGTCTGAACCGCGCGTTGTCAAAGATTTGTCATTTAATTTATGAACAAATTGATTTCATTTGGTATAGTAGTCGATTTATAATTTAACAGAATCATGAGTAAGAACTCAATGATATTTATATAAATATAGGTGATATTATGGATTCAGTTGAAATTGCACGTTTTCTCACAGGAATGACGCTCGCAGTTCATATTATATTCGCAACGATTGGTGTAGGTATGCCACTCATGTTTGCTATCGCTGAATTTCTAGGGATCAAGAAGAAAGATCCTGAATATTTAACTTTAGCGAAGCGTTGGGTAAAAGGTTACACGATCACCGTTGCAGTAGGTGTTGTTACAGGTACGATTATAGGTTTACAACTTTCTCTATTATGGCCGTCCTTTATGAAGATTGGTGGACATGTCATCGCACTACCACTCTTTATGGAGACGTTCGCATTCTTCTTTGAAGCGATCTTCTTGAGTATTTACCTCTACACTTGGGATCGTTTCAAAAGTCAGTGGACCCATCTTATTATTAGTATCCCCGTGATACTTGGTGGTTCCTTCTCAGCATTGTTTATCACCTCAGTTAACTCTTTCATGAATACACCCGCAGGATTTGAAATGAAGAATGGCAGAATGATTAACGTCGAACCGTGGGCTGCGATGTTTAATGATTCGTTCTTAGTGAGATCATTCCACGTCGTTGCAACGGCCTTAATGACGATGGCTTTCGTTCTCGCAACGATTGCTGCTTTTAAACTGTTAAAGAATAAATTTAAGAAAGACGCCGCTTATCATAAAAAAGCTTTAAAATTAACGATGATTCTCGGTTTGATCTTCACGTTAGGTTCTATGCTTGCTGGAGATATGTCAGCGAAATTCCTCCATCAAGAACAACCGGAGAAACTCGCTGCGTATGAATGGCACTTTGATACCCAAAGTAAGTCTGATCTCGTATTCTTCGGTGTACTGGATGAAGATAAACAAGAAGTTTCAGGCGCAGTCAAAATACCTGGCTTACTTAGCTTCTTAGCTGATAATAACGTGAATACGAAAGTGAAAGGCTTAAACGACTTTAAAGCGAGTGAACTCCCACCGATGATTGTCCATTACTACTTTGATTTGATGGTCGCAATGGGCGTGTTCTGTTTCATCGTCTCAGCCGTATTTATTATTACGATGATTTTTAAACGCTTACGTCATTGGACTTTCAAGAAACCATTGCTTTATGCAGCAATTCTAACGGGTCCAGCTGCACTATTAGCGATTGAATTTGGTTGGTTCTTAACTGAACAAGGACGTCAACCGTGGATTATTAGAGGTTATATGAAAGTGGCACAAGCAGCAACACAAGCAGGTGGACTCACGTTAGTAACGATTCTGTTTGGATTACTTTATTTAGTCCTTCTTGTTACTGCATCTTACGTGCTGATTCGGATGTTCAGAAACAAACCTGCTTACAAAGAGATCGACGAACTTTCCTCAGAAAGAGGTGACCATTAATGGATTACGCACATGTAGGCATATTAGTCTTATCGCTATTCTTGTTCTGCTATATCATCATCGGTTCAATAGATTATGGGGCAGGATTCTTCACGTTACATGCGAAGATTACACATCAAGATAAACGTATTAATCACCTCATTGCACGGTATTTAAATCCGGTGTGGGAAGTGACGAATGTCTTCTTCGTCTTCTTCTTCGTAGGAATAGTTGGGTTCTTCCCAGATACAGCGAAATATATGGGTACTGTCTTACTCGTACCAGCGTCTATTTCGCTGATTCTATTATCAATTCGTGGCGGTTTCTATGCCTTTGAGAACTATGGTCCTGATACGAAATTACCGTGGCTTGCCCTTTATGGTATAGCTGGGTTATTTATTCCGGCCTCTCTATCAGTTGCTTTTACCGTATCAGAAGGGGGCTATATTCACGAGTATGCGCATCACATTGATTTAGATTGGACAGAACTCTTTTTAAGTCCATTCTCATGGGCAGTCGTCTTTCTCGCTGTGCTCACCGTGCTATATATTTCAGCAGGGTTCCTGACGTATTATGCAGCGAAAGCGGAAGATTGGAAGGCGTATAAACTTGTGAGATATTGGTTCATCTTCTGGGGACCACCGATGATTGCGATGTCCTTATTCGTGCTCTTAACGTTAAGAATTCAGAACCACACTCATTTCATGACCGCGGTGCAAGATTATTGGTGGATGTTTGCGTTGAGCTTAGTATGTTTCGTCATCGCCATGTTACTTGTTCTCTTTAAGGTTGCGCATGGCTTTGCCTTTATCATGGTCATCTTACAAGTGTTCTTTGCTTTCCTTGGTTATGGTTTGAGTAAAATGCCTTACATTCTCTATCCGTACGTCAGCATCGAACATGGGGCAGCTAACGGGAGTATGGCATTAGCATTAATCATTGCATTTATAGCTGGTTTCCTATTACTCTTACCATCACTTTTATTCTTGATGCGTCTATTTATTTTTGATAAAGGTTATGTGAAAGGTAAAAAGTAGAATTTAAACTTTTAAGGTGAGAATGATTGAAATATGATGTGTTTTACTATACGCTAATGACGTTAGAATACTCATAGATAAATCATTCTCATCTTATTTATTATGGAGGCAACTTATGGATAAAGAGTACGTCGTTATCGGTCTTGGACGTTTCGGTGGCAGTATCGTCCGAGAACTCAATGCTTTAGATATGGATGTTATGGCGATTGATTTCAACGAGAATCGCGTCAACGAATATAGTGATATTGCGACCCATGCAGTGGTCGCAGATACGACTGACGAAGCGGTGATGAAAAGCTTAGGTATTCGTAACTTTGATCACGTCATCGTCGCAATAGGGGAGAACATTCAATCAAGTACGTTAACTACATTAATATTGAAAGAACTTGGTGTGAAGAAAGTTACTGCGAAAGCGCAGAATGATTACCATGCGAAGATTCTTAATAAAATTGGTGCAGATACCGTCGTGCATCCTGAACGTGATATGGGTCGACGCATTGCACATAATGTGGCGAGTGCCAGTGTCTTGGACTATCTTGAACTTGCGGATGAACATTCTATCGTGGAAATTAAAGCGAGCGAGAAGATGGCAGGGCAGTCAATTATTGATATGGATATTCGTGCGCAGTATGGTATTAGTATCATAGCAATCAAACGTGGACGTGACATTATTGTGTCTCCTGATCCTAATATTAGTATTGAATTCGGAGATATCTTGATCATGATTGGTCATGACAATGATTTGAGTCGCTTTGAGAAGAAAGTCGTTAGAGGTTAAGTTATAGTATGGAAAAAGGTCGCAAACCTATTCAAGCGTTTGCGACCTTTTTATGCTATGATTTATCTTGTTTTTTACTTTTACCTTTGCGGAAACCTTTGTAAGAAGGTTTGAACGTTTTCTTATGATGATTAGAGCCTGACTGATGTTCGTTTACTTTCATGATTACTGGAAGAATCATCGGTTTACGCGCTGTCTTATCGTAGAGATAAGGCTGTAACGTTTCGATGATAGATGACTTGATTTGGTGCCATTGAATATCCTTATTCTGATTCAACTTGCCAATCACGTCCGTCTTAATCTTCTTCTGAGCATCATAAATGAGTTGACCTGACTCACGCATGTAAACGAAACCGCGAGAGATAATATCTGGACCAGAAAGTAGACGATTGGTATTGAAATCAATACTTACGACTACAATGACCAGACCTTCTTCTGATAGTAACTTACGGTCTCTAATCACTACGTTACCAATATCGCCAATACCACTACCGTCGACAAGCACATTGCCTGATGGTATACGACCAGCGTAACGAGCAGAATCGTGAGTGAGCGCGAGCACATCGCCGATCTCAAAAATAAAGACATTGTCCGGATCCACACCACAATCAATGCCTGTTTGACTGTGTGCTTTCAACATACGGTATTCACCGTGGATAGGTAAGAAGAACTTCGGTCTGAGTAAACGTAACATCAATTGTTGGTCTACTTTAGAACCGTGACCGGATGTGTGGATATTCGATACTTTGTTATGAATAACTTCCGCACCTGCACGATAAAGCGCGTTGATTGTACGGTTGATACTCTTCGTATTACCTGGGATAGGTGAAGAGCTAAACACCACAGTATCTTCAGGAATAATCTTAATTTGTTTATGCGTACCGTTGGCAATTCTTGATAATGCTGCCATCGGTTCACCTTGAGATCCGGTACAAAGGATGAGTAATTGATGTTTCGGCACGCTATTAATCTTATTCGGTTCAATAAATGTTTCTGGCGGCGCTTTGATGTAACCGAGCTCCATACCAATCTTGATGTTATTTTCCATTGAGCGACCGAACGTCACGATTTTACGATCATATTTAATCGCTGCTTCTACCGCTTGCTGTACACGATAAATGTTTGATGCGAACGTTGCGAAGATAATACGTCCTGTGCAGTTTCTGAAAATTTTATCAACGTTTTGTCCAACTTCTCTTTCGCTAAGCGTGAAATCTGGAACGAGAGAGTTCGTAGAGTCGGACATTAAGCAGAGTACGCCTTCTTCACCTAATTTAGCCATTTTAGCCATATTCGCGGGTTCACCTACAGGCGTGAAATCAAATTTAAAGTCACCTGTGTGAACGATATTACCTTCAGGTGTATTCACAATCACACCGTAAGCCTCAGGAATACTGTGCGTTGTAAGGTAGAATGAAATTTCAAAATGCTTAGATTTGATCACGCTATCTTCATCAATCTCATTGAGCGATGCTGTGCGTAATAAATGATGCTCTTCAAGTTTGTTGCGGATTAAACCGAGAGCGAGTGGACCACCATAAATAGGTACGTTAATTTGTTTAAGTAAATAGGGCACACCACCTATATGGTCTTCGTGTCCATGTGTGATGAAACAACCGACAATCTTATCTTCGTTCTGTTCAAGATAAGTATAGTCAGGAATCACATAGTCGATTCCGAGAAGGTTGTCATCCGGGAACTTAATTCCCGCATCAATGATGACAATCTCGTCTTTGTATTCGACGGCATAGGTATTCTTACCGATTTCACCTAAGCCACCAAGCGCGTATACCGCAACTTCATTATTGTTAATTTGCTTCATTATTCAGCTTGCTCCACATTGAAATCTTCAGATTGTTTCTCGTAATCTAAATGTGCGCCCTCTAATTTAGTGATAAATTCGATATTATAATTACGATCTTTCAAATAACGTCTAACTTGTTCTTCTGTTTGTGCTTCAACATAGATCGTTTGTGTATTTTCACGTACGATTACTTCATTGCGATTATGTTGAAAGAATACTTTAAATACTGCCATTTGTTACAGTTCCTCCTATATATTACTTGTTTATATTTTTAAAATAATTAAAGTTAACTCCCTGGTTGAATACTTGGTACGAAATAAAGTGAACTTATTTCTATCAAAATAGGTGATGTTACTAAAAAGAAAGAGAACATACCAGCTTTCTGCCCAGTATGTTTCCAGGGATAATTGATGTCGTTCGTAGAGAAATGAGCTGCCAACTCATGATGTTTAGTAAAGTCCATAGATAGAATAATTAAAGCCTCTAGCTAACTGTGATTTAATATGGATAAAATAAGTCATTCTATCTGTACAATATCATGAGTATTTGAGTAGCTCATCTCAATTTCAGTTAGTTCTTATTTTACATTATGTGAATAAATAAATAAAGCAGTTTTATTTTAATAGGAGGGGGAACAGTGTAGAAAGTCGTAATATCGCAGTCCTATTTTCACTGTACTAACTCATAATTTTGAGAATGTCCGTGCTTGGGATGAAAAAGAAAATAATAGATTTATGAGATGAAATCCTTACTTATATTGAAGTGGGGGCTCAGTTTCATGTTAATGCGATAACTTCAAGCATGCACTTTTACCGTTTAAAAAAGCTATGAAGCAACTCATCATGTTCGAGCTCTTCATAGCTTCAATCAATATTTCAAATAAACTGTTATACTCAGCCTTGTAACTTAAAGTTTTGCCAACCGATCGGGATCTTTAGAAAGTGCACGCTTATGGAAGTAATAAGCGATTGCTACACCACTGTACCATACTGGTGATAAGATAAAGCCGATCAACGTTTCAGGATCGAATAGCAAGATAATCGCGATAAAGATAAAGAAGATAATTACTGAGTAAGCAGCGAAGACACCACCTGGTAATTTGAACTTACTTGCTTGATGCAATGCTTTATCCTTTTTCACATAACTAATATAAGCACAAACGATGAGTGCCCATACTACAATCGTGATGGATGTGACGACAGAACTGATATACACAAAGACCTTCTCACCGTCAGGGATGATAAAGTTCAAGATGACAGTAATCGAAATCAAGATACATGTCACGATGAGCGCATTCTGAGGGATGCCGCGTTTAGATAAAGCGACCATCATCTTAGGTGCTTGTTGTTTATCTCCTAGGCTAAATAGGATACGACTATTTGTAAAAATACCGCTGTTAGCAGATGAAGCAGCAGCTGTTAAGACTACTGAGTTGATGAGTAACGCCGCGAAAGGCACTCCGGCTAATGCGAATAATGAAACGAATGGGCTGTTCTCAGGATTGATTTGCGTCCATGGAACAACCATCATGATGACAGCGAGTGCTCCGACGTAAAAGATGATGATACGAAGCGGTACACTGTTAATCGCACGTGGTAGTGTCTTCTCAGGATCTTTCGTCTCACCCGCTGTAATACCGATGAATTCAATACCCATAAACGCGTAAACTGCCATTTCAAATGACATTAAGAAACACACTCACGCCATGTGGGAACATGCCACCATGTGAATAAAGGTTAGAGAATGAAGCATGTGCACCCGTAGGCGTCTTGAATGCAAGCGCAACTAATACGATTCCTACCACAATTAATGCAAGGATGGTCACAACTTTAATAATCGAGAACCAGAATTCCAATTCGCCGAAGATCTTCGTACTGGATAAGTTAAGTACGAGTAAAAATATTAATACCGAGAAACACGTCAGCCAGTTCGGTATATTTGGATTGAAGTAGTTAATATATTGTGCGATAGCCGTTAGATCACCCATAACCGTGATGACCCACGACATCCAATATGACCAACCGACTACAAATCCTACGAAAGGTCCTAAGTATTCATGTGCGATATCTGTAAATGTGTTGAAACCTGTTTTTGCGAGTAGCATTTCTCCCATTGCTCGCATAAATAAGAATAAGAAAAATCCTACAATCATGTACGTAAAGAGTATAGAGGGACCTGCTTTAGCAATGGTGTTCCCTGATCCAAAGAACAACCCTGTCCCGATAGCGCCGCCAATCGCAATGAGTTGGATATGACGGTTGCTCAGTTCTCTTCTTAGATGTTTTGCCATTGTTTTTCTCCCCAGTCACTTTAGAGTGAATAATATACTTTGTTTATGAGTGAACATACCCCTATTGTTCAAGCGTATATTATTAAAGTTATATTACACTAATGTTCAGAATATTACAACTCGTTTCTGTAAAATGCTTTGAAAGCCTTTCATAACAAGGTTTTGAAGACTTATTTTAAAATGCAGAGAGGAAATGATGGAATGCACATTTCCATCTACATCTCAACGACCGAACATATTTGTTTGCGTTGAAGATTGCTTGTAAATGGATACTCGTATCCGCTATGATAATATTATTCTTATCAATGGGTATCCTGAGGAAGAAGGGGATTATTATGGCAACTTTGAAACAACTGATTGAGGAAATCGAATGGGAAAAGGGACGCAAAGATAAACTGTTGCAAAAAATTATATTTGAAGTGAGGGAACAACAGGTCATCATGTTCTTCGAATATGATGAAGTCGTCGATAATATTCACGGCAATCCATATGCAGTGAAGCATCATCATGATCCTGAATTTATAGCAATAGAGGATATGGAAACAATTAAGCAGAAATTAACAGAATTACATATTCCTTATAGCGAGCGGCGTGACGTTTTTATGTAACGTCTGCTAATGAAACAAATAGATAGTTAAGAAAAACGCGCTAACGAGGCAAGACTTGTTCCTCATTAGCGCGTATTCTTATATTTAATTTATGCTTCGATTGCACCTTCATGTGGTGTAAGTGGGTGGTCGTCATCAATATGATCGTAGAACATGACGCCATTTAAATGATCGATTTCGTGTTGTACCACGATAGCTGGGTAGCCTTTAAGACGCAGTTTCAACTCGTTTCCATCGATATCATATGCTTTTACTGTTATGCGATAATTACGATGGACTAATCCTGGAATATCTTTATCTACACTGAGACATCCTTCACCAGTAGGAAGATAAGCTTCTTGAACGCTATGACTCATAATCTTAGGATTAACCAACATTAAATCATAGGATTTACCATTTCCATCATCAGGTAAATAAACTGCAATCATTCTTTTAGACAGATTGATTTGAGGTGCAGCTAAACCTACGCCTGAGCGTAAGCCATATTTCTTCGCAGTTTCCTCATCTTGACTGTTAATTAAGAACGTGCGCATTGCTTGAAGCGTCTCACGTTCGTCATCTGATAATGGCAGTTCAACTTCTTTCGCTTTCTCACGTAATGTAGGATGTCCATCTTTAATGATATCTTTCATAGTTAACATTAGTCATACACCTTCCTTAATTATCCACTATACCAAATTTGACGCGGCAAGATACAGTATTCTAGTTGCTTTTGCAAGAAAAATTTTTTACGATTACACTGATAAAAAAGGAGGAAGTAAACACAATGAAATTAAGATATGGTATGAGTGCCATCCTAGCTTCGGCAGTACTTCTCGCAGGTTGTACGACGGATAAAGGTGAAATGAAAGCCTATAATCATCAAATTGAAGACGCACAAGGTAAAGAGAAAGTGATTAATAAAGTAGATAAAGAAATGGCTGATATTCAACAAGATAAACAGAAGATAATGGACAAACTTGATGGTAAAAATGATCTCGATAAAGTACAAGACTTATCGAAAAAGCTCGTTAAAAAAATAGATAAACAGCAAAAGTCTTTTAAACAAGAAACGAAAGCGATGAAAGATTCTAAAGATGAATATCATAAAGCGCACAAACATATTAAAAACATTGAGAACGACAAGCGCCGCGATGCGATTAAGAAATGGGATAAAGCGCTCGACAAAAAATATCAAGCTTTCGATGATTACGCTGATAAGTATAATGACGCGATGAAGAAAGAAAAGGATAAGTTCAACTACGTCCTTAAAGATGATCCAGATCAAAAAGTAATTGATAAAAAGAATAAAGAAGTCAACGATGCTTACAAAAAAGTCTCTGACAGTTCTAAAAAATATCAAGACGCATCGAAAAAAGCAGACGAACAGAAACAAAATGCAGAAACATTACAATAAAAGTGTGCAATTGATGAAAAATATAACTTATTGAGTAATAAAATAAATATAATATAGTACGTTTATGTTGTATGCGCTTTCCTAAATGGGTTAAACTATATTTATACATCAATAAACATACTAGTACAGTTTAAGAAATGCTATTAGTACAGCTTAAATTCTGTACCTGTGTTCGTTGATACAGAACATTTTATATTTAGTTAACAGTATATTCTTATTATGGTACAATAGTAGTGGATTAAAAAGAATATCTATTATACGGGAAAGGTATGGTGAATTGAATGGCTCCTAAGTTAAAAGCCCAATTCGACGCAGAGAAAGTATTGCAAGATACTCAATCTCAATTTGAAATGGTCCAAGTATTGGACATGGATGGAAACGTTGTAAATGAAGACTTAGTACCTGACTTATCAGATGACGAACTCGTTGAGTTGATGAGCAGAATGGTATGGACGCGTATCCTTGACCAACGTTCTATCTCTTTAAACAGACAAGGACGTTTAGGTTTCTACGCACCAACTGCAGGTCAAGAAGCATCACAACTTGCTTCACAATTTGCACTTGAACAAGAAGACTTTATCCTTCCAGGTTATCGTGATGTACCACAATTAATCTGGCACGGTTTACCATTAACTGAAGCGTTCTTATTCTCAAGAGGACACTTCAAAGGTAACCATATGCCTGAAGGCGTGAATGCGTTGAGTCCGCAAATTATTATCGGTGCTCAATACGTTCAAACTGCGGGTGTCGCTTTAGGTATCAAGAAACGTGGTAAGAAAGCTGTAGCAATCACTTACACAGGTGACGGTGGTTCATCTCAAGGTGACTTCTACGAAGGTATCAACTTTGCATCTGCTTACAAAGCACCTGCAATCTTCGTAATCCAAAACAACAACTACGCGATCTCAACACCACGTAGTAAACAAACAGCAGCTGCAACACTTGCTCAAAAGGGTATTGCAGTAGGTATTCCATCTATCCAAGTTGACGGAATGGATGCATTAGCTGTATATCAAGCAACTAAAGAAGCGCGTGAACGTGCAATTAACGGTGAAGGACCTTCATTAATTGAAACAATGACTTACCGTTATGGTCCACATACTATGGCGGGTGACGATCCTACTAAATACAGAACTTCTGACGAAGACTCTGAATGGGAGAAAAAGGACCCATTAGTACGTTTCAGAAAGTATCTTGAAAATAAAGGCTTATGGTCTGAAGATAAAGAGAACGAAGTCATTGAAACTGCTAAATCAGAAATTAAAGCTGCGATTAAAGAAGCAGACAATACACCTAAACAAAAAGTGACTGATCTTATGGACATCATGTATGAAGATATGCCTCAACACTTAGCAGAACAATATGAAATCTATAAAGAGAAGGAGTCGAAGTAACCCATGGCACAAATGACAATGGTTCAAGCGATTAATAACGCGCTTAAAACTGAATTACAAAACGACGAAGATGTTTTAATTTTCGGTGAAGACGTCGGTGTTAACGGTGGTGTATTCCGTGTAACTGAAGGGTTACAGAAAGAATTCGGTGAAGATCGTGTATTCGATACACCATTAGCGGAATCTGGTATCGGCGGTTTAGCTTTAGGTTTATCGACTCAAGGCTTCCGTCCAGTTATGGAAATTCAATTCTTAGGTTTCGTATTTGAAGTGTTTGACGAGGTTGCAGGTCAAATCGCTCGTACACGCTTCCGTGCAGGCGGTTCTAAAGCTGCACCGATCACAATTCGTACACCATTTGGTGGGGGAGTACATACACCTGAATTGCACGCAGATAACCTTGAAGGCATTTTAGCGCAATCTCCAGGATTACGTGTAGTTATTCCTTCTAACCCATACGACGCTAAAGGGCTACTCATTTCAGCTATCCGTAGCAATGACCCTGTCGTATACTTAGAACACATGAAACTTTACCGCTCATTCCGTGAAGAAGTTCCTGAAGAAGAGTACACAGTTGAACTTGATAAAGCGAGCGTTAAACAAGAAGGTAACGATATCACTTTAATCGCTTATGGTGCGATGGTTCAAGAGTCTCTTAAAGCTGCTGAAGAGCTTGAAAAAGACGGTTACTCTGTCGAAGTCATTGACTTACGCAGTGTTCAACCAATCGATATCGATACGCTTGTAGCTTCTGTTGAAAAAACAGGCCGTGCGGTAGTCGTACAAGAAGCGCAACGTCAAGCAGGCGTAGGTGCTACAGTAGCAGCTGAATTATCAGAAAGAGCCATTCTTTCTCTTGAAGCACCAATCGCTCGTGTAGCAGCAGCTGACACAGTATATCCATTTACTCAAGCTGAGAACGTTTGGCTACCAAACAAGAATGATATCGTAGAACAAGCGAAAGCAACGTTAGAATTCTAATTAAAGTATCATGGTGAAGAGAAGCTTGAAATAATTAAAGATGTTGGCCCGTATAAAGGGTTCTAGTGATGATTATTTCAGCTTCGTCTTTACTATTTTAAGATGATAAGCACAGAATTTATATTGAAACATTAGGAGGACAAGAACGTGGCATTTGAATTTAAACTACCTGACATTGGTGAAGGTATCCATGAAGGTGAAATTGTAAAATGGTTCGTTAAAGCTGGAGACACTATCGAAGAAGATGACGTTCTAGCTGAAGTACAAAATGATAAATCCGTTGTTGAAATTCCATCTCCTGTCGCTGGTACGATTGAAGAAGTATTAGTTGACGAAGGTACAGTAGCAGTAGTAGGTGACACAATCGTTAAGATTGATGCGCCAGATGCTGAAGAGATGCAATTCAAAGGCGGAGACCACGACGATTCTGGCAAAGAAGAAGCTTCAGAAGAAGAAACTCAAAGCCAAGAAGAATCAACGTCTGAACAATCAGGCGCAACTCCGTCAACTTCATCTGAAGAAGTCGATGAGAACAAACGTGTTAAAGCGATGCCATCTGTACGTAAATACGCACGTGAAAATGGTGTCAATATCAAAGCAGTTAATGGTACAGGTAAACATGGACGTGTGCTTAAAGAAGACGTAGATGCATACCTTAACGGTGATGCTTCAGCAGCAACAGGTGAAGAAGTGGCTGCAACAGAAGCACCTGCAGCAAGTGCATCTGAACAATCAGCACCTGTATCAACTGAAGGTGACTTCCCAGAAACTACTGAGAATATTCCAGCTATGCGTAAAGCAATTGCGAAAGCGATGGTTAGCTCTAAACATACAGCACCACACGTAACATTGATGGACGAAATCGATGTACAACAATTATGGGATCACCGTAAGAAATTCAAAGAAATCGCTGCAGAACAAGGTACTAAATTAACATTCTTACCTTACGTTGTTAAAGCACTTGTTTCAGCATTGAAAAAATATCCAGCACTTAACACTTCATTCAACGAAGAAGAAGGTACGATCACTCACAAACACTACTGGAACATCGGTATTGCAGCAGATACTGAACGTGGATTACTCGTTCCAGTTGTGAAACATGCAGATCGTAAGTCTATCTTCGAAATCTCTGATGAAATCAATGAACTTGCAGTTAAAGCCAGAGATGGTAAACTAACATCAGAAGAAATGAAAGGTGCTACTTGCACAATCAGTAACATTGGTTCTGCAGGTGGACAATGGTTTACACCAGTAATCAACCATCCTGAGGTTGCGATCTTAGGTATCGGTCGTATTGCTCAAAAACCAATTGTGAAAGATGGAGAAATCATAGCTGCACCCGTTCTAGCATTATCATTAAGCTTTGACCACAGACAAATTGATGGTGCAACAGGTCAAAACGCTATGAATCACATCAAACGCTTATTAAATAATCCAGAATTATTATTAATGGAGGGGTAAAACATGGTAGTTGGAGATTTTCCAATTGAAACAGACACTATAGTTATCGGAGCAGGCCCAGGGGGTTACGTAGCTGCTATTCGCGCGGCTCAATTAGGCCAAAAGGTAACAATCGTTGAGAAAGGCAACTTAGGCGGTGTGTGCTTAAACGTGGGTTGTATTCCATCTAAAGCATTATTACACGTTTCTCACCGTTTTGAAGAAGCTCAAAGCTCTGAAAATCTTGGTGTAGTTGCTGAAAACGTTCAGCTTAAATTTGATCAAGTACAAGAGTTCAAAAACTCTGTAGTAAATAAATTAACAGGCGGCGTTGAAGGCTTACTTAAAGGTAACAAAGTTGAAATCGTTAAAGGTGAAGCTTACTTCGTAGATAACAATAGCTTACGTGTTATGGACGAAAAATCAGCTCAAACTTACAACTTCAAAAATGCGATCATCGCAACTGGTTCTAGACCAATTGAAATTCCTAACTTCGAATTCGGTGAACGTATCATCGACTCAACTGGTGCGTTAAACCTTAAAGAAGCACCTAAGAAATTAGTTGTTGTAGGTGGCGGTTACATCGGTTCAGAATTAAGTACTGCATATGCAAACTTCGGTACTGAAGTAACTATCCTTGAAGGTGCGAAAGACATCTTAGGCGGCTTCGAGAAACAAATGACTCAACCTGTTAAAAAAGGTATGAAAGAAAAAGGAATCGAAATCATCACTGAAGCAATGGCGAAATCAGCTGAAGAAACTGAAGACGGCGTGAAAGTAACTTACGAAGCTAAAGGTGAAGAACAAACAATCGAAGCAGACTACGTATTAGTTACTGTAGGTCGTCGTCCAAACACTGACGAATTAGGTCTTGAAGAATTAGGACTTAAATTCGGCGAACGCGGCTTATTAGAAGTTGACAAACAAAGCCGTACTTCTATCGACAACATCTACGCTATCGGTGACATCGTACCTGGTCTTGCACTTGCACACAAAGCAAGCTACGAAGGTAAAGTAGCAGCTGAAGCTATCGATGGACAAGCTGCAGAAGTAGACTACATCGGTATGCCAGCTGTTGCCTTCACTGAACCTGAATTAGCTCAAGTAGGTTACACTGAAGCACAAGCTAAAGAAGAAGGTTTAGATTACAAAGCATCTAAATTCCCTTACGCTGCTAACGGCCGTGCATTATCATTAGACGATACTACTGGTTTCGTTAAGTTAATCACACTTAAAGAAGACAACACAGTCATCGGTGCTCAAGTAGCAGGTACAGGTGCTTCAGATGTTATCTCTGAACTTGGCTTAGCTATCGAAGCAGGTATGAATGCTGAAGACTTAGCATTAACTGTACATGCTCACCCAACTTTAGGTGAAATGTCTATGGAAGCTGCTGAGAAAGCATTAGGTTTACCAATCCACACTATGTAATTGATTAGATAGTTGATTTAACTTCATTGGGAGTTAAACGATATCTCTGATAGTTATAAAATAGCTGTTCAAAGCGCTTAGTGTACAATTCACTTTAAAGCGTTTTGAACGAACTGGTAGGGCAGGACAATGAAATCATGTCGATTTCTGTCCTGCTCTTTTCGTGTAGAAAGGAGAATGAACGACGATGGAATATCATTATCCCATTGATTTAGATTGGTCGAATGAAGAAATGATGGATGTAATCGCATTCTTTAACCAAATTGAAGCGTATTATGAATCTCAAGTTAAAAGCGATCACGTCATTGACCACTACAAACGTTTTAAAAATGTGGTGCCAAGTAAAGCAGAAGAGAAACAAATCTTTAAAACCTTTGAAAAGGCAAGCGGTTATAACAGTTATAAAGTTGTACAATTAGCTAAGCGTGAGCCGGATACAACAATTTCTCACTCACAATAAAATAGTTCTTGCTATTGAAGCTATATTTTGGTACTTTTATTAAGCAATAAACAAAAAGTTTAGTAAAAGTAAACAAAGTATAGCTTTTTAATATATGGTACGAAAAGGTGACGGTATGGATATCGGTCAACGTTTGAAAACTTTAAGACAAATCAAAGGTCTGACACAAGAAGAATTAGCTGAACGTACAGACTTATCAAAGGGTTACATTAGCCAAATTGAGAGTGGATATGCTTCTCCAAGTATGGATACCTTTCTATCAATACTTGAAGTGATGAATACGACTCCGAGTACATTTTTCAAAAAACAAAGCGAAACACGCGTACTCTATAAGTCTGACCAACAGCACCGCTATGACGAATACGATGAAGGGTACGTCTTGAATTGGCTCGTCAATCAATCCCATGATTTTGAGATGGATCCACTTAAGATTACACTTCGTCCACACGCGTCATACAAAGCGTTTGCACCCTCGAATTCTGAAACATTCGTTTATTGCTTGAAAGGTCAAATACAACTTCAATTAGGAGCATCCGAATATATAGCAGAATCAGGAGATGCGCTATACTTCAAAGCGAATCAATCCCATTGCTTATCGAATCCGAGTGAAGTAGAAACTGAAGTGATGGTCGTAACGACATCGACGAGTTAGGAGGAAAGTGATGGCACTCTTGTCTTTTCATAATGTAAGTAAACAATATCAAGATACGACTGTACTTGATCAGATAAATTTAGAAATTGAAGCAGGTCATTTCTATACTTTGCTCGGTCCCTCGGGCTGTGGTAAGACGACGATATTAAAGCTGATTGCCGGGTTTGAGTATGCCGATAACGGCCAGATTAAGTATCAAGGTAAAGATCTACAAGCGATACCTGCCAATGAACGTCAAGTCAATACCGTCTTTCAAGACTACGCACTCTTTCCGCACTTGAACGTGTTTGACAATATTGCCTTTGGTCTGAAGTTAAAAAAGTTGAGCCGTTCTCAAATTAAAGACAAGGTCACAGAAGCACTTCAACTCGTGAAATTAAGCGGCTATGAGACACGTCGAATTGAAGAAATGAGTGGAGGTCAACGACAACGTGTGGCGATTGCTAGAGCTATTGTCAATGAGCCGGAAATCTTGTTACTGGATGAATCGTTATCAGCGCTCGATTTGAAATTGCGTACAGAAATGCAGTATGAATTACGTGAACTTCAATCACGATTAGGCATTACGTTTATCTTCGTCACACACGATCAAGAGGAAGCGTTGGCTTTGAGTGATTATATCTTTGTGTTGAAAGAGGGTAAGATTCAGCAATTTGGTACACCAAATGATATTTATGATGAACCAGTTAATCGCTTCGTCGCCGATTTCATTGGGGAATCCAATATTATTGAAGGTACAATGGTCGAAGATTTCAAGGTGAATATTTATGGTCAAGATTTCGAGTGTGTCGACCAAGGTATTCCATCAAGACAAGCAGTTGAAGTCGTTATTCGACCTGAGGATATTACACTCGTTGATCGTGAGCATGGATTATTTGAAGTGACAGTAGATTCTAAGTTGTTTAGAGGCGTTCACTATGAGCTGATATGTCGAGATCAGCGAGGCTACGAGTGGATTATTCACTCGACGCAAAGTACTGAAGTCGGCGAGGTCGTAGGATTGTACTTTGATCCTGAAGCCATTCATATCATGGTACCTGGCGAAACGGAAGCAGAGTTTGATCAACGTATTGAAAGTTATGAGGACACGGCAAATGACGAGACTGAATAAACTATTACTCGTTCCATATGTTTTATGGCTCGGTATTTTTATCATCATTCCGATACTTTTATTGATTTATTTTTCGCTCACAGATAGTGCGGGTCATTGGAGTTTGAGTAACTATCATCAAATCTTGAGTTGGCAGTATGTAAAGATGTTCAGCACGTCGATGATTTATGCTTTCATCATCACTTTCATTACGCTACTCGTGAGTTATCCGGCTGCCTACTATGTGGCACAATCTCGTCATCAACAAATGCTACTTCTCATCTTAATCGTACCGACGTGGATCAATTTACTTCTCAAGACCTATGCATTTATTGGGATCTTCAGTCATGATGGAATTATTAATCGCATATTACATGCTGTGCATCTTCCTGAGTTAAATATTCTGTTCACAGGGCCAGCCTTTGTAGTAGTTGCGGTTTACATCTACATCCCGTTTATGATCTTGCCTATCTTCAATTGCTTGCGCGACATTCCACATCAACTGATTCAGGCAGCCAGCGATTTAGGTGCGACACCTTGGACGACATTTCGTAAAGTAATCTTTCCTTTGAGTTTAAAAGGCGTGATGACAGGCGTTCAAGTAACCTTTATACCTGCTTTGTCTCTATTTATGATCACACGTCTCATTGCAGGAAATAAGGTCATCAATATAGGTACAGCGATTGAGGAACAATTTTTAGTCATACAGAACTATGGACTAGGATCCGCGATAGCGCTAGTGCTCGTCATCTTTATGGTGCTCGTGCTTATCGTAACCCAAGTGACGCAACGTGAAGGAAGAGGGTGAACAGGATGCGTTGGCAAGACAAAGTATATTTAACATGTCTCATTCTCTTTCTCTACTTTCCAATCTTCTTCTTGATGGTGTACTCATTTAATAGTGCGAACAACATGATTGAGTTTAAAGGCTTTACGCTTGAACATTATGCATCGTTGTTCTCAAATACTCGTCTGATGAGCGTGATTCTCAATACTGTTAGTGTTGCTTTACTCGCAGCAGCTATTGCGACGATTATTGGAACATTTGGAGCGATTGGTGTATATCATTTGAGGCAGCGGAAGATCAAGACGACAGTAACCGCTTTGAATAACGTATTGATGGTTTCATCAGATGTCGTTATCGGTGCATCATTTTTAATCATGTTTATCGCTATAGGTCAGATTACGGGCTTTGGACTTGGTTTTACTACAGTGCTCATTTCTCATATCGCTTTCTGTATTCCGATTGTCTTCATTCTCGTGTTGCCACAGCTTTACGACATGAATCACAATATCTTGAATGCAGCACGAGATCTTGGTGCCACTGAAGGACAAGTGTTGAGTAAAGTATTGTTGCCACAACTTACACCTGCAATTATCGGCGGTTTCTTTATGGCTTTGACATACTCACTCGATGATTTCACTGTGAGCTTCTTTGTCACTGGCAATGGTTTCAGTGTCCTTTCAGTTGAGGTCTATGCCATGGCACGTAAAGGTATAAGTATGGAGATTAATGCGATATCTACGTTGATCTTCCTCTTTATTATGCTTGGTGTAGCAGGCTATTATATTGTAAAAAGATTCTCTAACAAGTCGAGAAAGCGAGGGCTGCCATCATGATGAGATTAATACAATGGATGGGTGGAGCGATTATTATTGGTATACTTGCCCTCGTGCTTAGTCATCAATTGACGGCGCAGAAATCAAGACATCAAGAGAAAGTTTATATTTATAACTGGGGAGAATATATTGACCCAAGTTTAATCAAACAATTTGAGAAACAGACGGGTATCAAAGTAATTTATGAAACTTTCGATTCCAATGAAGCGATGGAAGCAAAGATACGTAATGGGGGTACGCATTATGATGTAGCATTTCCGAGTGAGTATACGGTGGAAAAGCTAAAGAAAGAGCATATGCTGTTACCGCTTGACCATCAGAAGTTACCACATTATAAAAATCTAGATGCGGCTTATTTAAATCAAGACTTTGACCCTCATAATCGTTATTCTATCCCTTATTTCTTTGGTACAGTCGGTATATTGTATAATAAAGATCGCTATCCTAATATCAAGTTTGATTCTTGGAAAGACTTAACGCCATCCGAGCTAAAGAACGACGTGTTACTGGTAGATGGCGCACGTGAAGTCATAGGTTTGTCATTGAATCGATATGGTTATAGTTTAAATGATACGTCTGAAACTCATCTCCATCGTGCGCAGACCTTTCTTAATGAGTTGAAACCTCAAGTCAAAGGTGTCGTAGGTGATGAGGTGACAATGATGATGACACAACACGAAGCAAATGCAGCAGTCGTTTGGAGTGGCGTGGCAACACCTATTGTTCAAGAACACCCTGAATTTGAGTATGTAATTCCGAAAGAGGGTTCGAATGTTTGGATTGACAACATGGTCATACCTAAGACGGCGCAGAATAAAGAAGCGGCGTATCGCTTTATAGACTTTTTACTTGAAGCACGTAACAGTAAACAGAACACGGAATGGGTAGGGTACGCAACGCCGAATAAAGCAGCACGTGCTCAGTTACCTGCTGAAATCAAGAATGACACACGCTTTTATCCTACTCAGAAGCAACAACGTCAGTTAGAAGTTTATCGTGATTTAGGTTCGCAGCATTTGAGTGAGTATAATGAACGATTCTTAAACTTTAAGATGGGTTTGCAGTAAAGTATAATAAGAATGATTAAATATGTGTGAGTAGTTATTTAAACGTGAATTAGATATAATGAGACGACAGGAAATGATTACACAAAAATTATAGTACATGATTACATATAGATGGCACCGACGCTGGCGAGTTGATAAGCAGTTAAGTGCTTGAAGATAGCGTGCACTTACAGAGAGCGTCGATGATGATTTGAGATGAACGCTCGATGATGACGATGTCCATCCTGTGTAATTCAACAAGACATATAAGGAGCTGTTAGTATGTCAGATGAGCAATTTACTCAAATAAGAAAGCCAGTCAATCGTATGGCTGAAAAGGTCTTAGGCTGGTTGAACTGGATATTCCTCTTATTGCTAACTGTTGTGATGATGTTTATCGCGCTCGTGTCGTTTAGTAGCGATACATCGATTCAGAAGTTAGAGGGTTCGTTAAATAATAATGATTTAGCCCAACAAATCTTTTCCAATTTGGATTGGAATACGACGCAGTTTGTCATCTGGCTTCAGAATGGGATTTGGGCAATCATCGTTTACTTTATCGTATGTTTGCTTATTTCATTCTTAGCATTGATTTCGATGAATATTCGCATATTATCAGGTATCTTATTCTTTATCGCATCCATTATAACTTTACCGCTCGTATTGTTGATGGTGACGTTAATTATTCCGATTCTATTCTTCATCGTTTCTATTATGATGTTTGCGCGTAAAGATAAGTTTGAGTATGCAACGTCTTATCGACCTGAATACGCTCAGCCATTTTACGATGAGGAGCCAAGACCGAGACCTCAAAGTCATGAACCGGCTCAACCGCAATATGCACAACCTGAAGCGGAAACGCAACCGCGTCAAGATGAATTGCTCAGACGTGGCGGATATATCCCGAGTGACTATGAGACACCTGCTACGGAAGAGGAACCAGAAGTGTTGTCTCGTCAAGATAAGTACAACTATAAGAAAAAGTACAAAGCGGATGACTTTGAACAGCCGAAGAGTGACGAATCTGCGACGGATTACTGGGTAGATGACGGTCAACGATTGTCACGTGAGGAAGCGTTTAGACAACAAGAGGAAGAGCGTCAACGTGAGCGTGAAGAGGCACAAGCGCGTAAACAAGAACAAGCAGAAGAGGCTGCGCGTTTGAAACAACAGAAGAAAGAAGAGAAAGCGCAAGCACGTCAAGAGAAGAAAGAACGTAAGAAACGTTTGAAAGAGAAGCGTAAAGAGCAACCGAGTGCGGTTAATCAACGTCGTATGAATTATGAAGAACGACGCAAAGTGATTGAACAACAGCATGAAGGTGATGCTCAAGCTTCTGAGAACGATTCAACAAATCAGCAGAAATAAGTATGTGAAAAGTGGAAGAGCAGTTGTTCTTCCACTTTTATGTATAGAAGAAGCGCGTTGAAAGCATACCGTTATGTATATGCTCTCAGCGCGCTTTAAATTTCGCTTATAACTCTTGGAATGTTTCGATGATGAGATAAATATTTAAGATACTCAAGATAATAATCAATGCCCAGGATATAACGTTAACCCACATTTTATTCTTGAAACGCCCCATCATTTTACTATTATTGGTAGCAAGTTGAAGTGGAATTAACGAGAATGGCAAGGCGATACTCAGAAAGACTTGCGAGAACACGAGTAGCTCCTCCATCTTAGATTCGCTGCCTTTGTAAATGATGAGACAGAGGATGATAGGAAGGATCGCTAAACCGCGTGTAATCAAACGTCGTGCCCAGTTAGGTAAACGTAAATGAATAAAGCCTTCCATCACAATTTGTCCGGCAATCGTACCTGTGATCGTTGAGTTCTGTCCAGATGCAAGCAATGCCACAGCGAAAAGTGTACTCATGATGCTGCCTAAAGTTGCGCCGAGTAGTGGTTGGTTCTGCAACGCATGATATAGGTCGTAGAAACCACCGAGTTTGTCACTGTCGACGCCGTAGAATAATGCAGCACCCAAGACGAGCAACAAGCAGTTGATGACGAAAGCGATGATGAGTTGAATATTAGAATCCATCGTCGCATATTTAATCGCTTGAGCTTTACTTTCTGTACTATTGCGATCATACATTCTTGATTGAACGATAGATGAATGTAGATATAAGTTATGTGGCATAATCGTCGCACCTACGATACCTAATGCGATAAAGAGTATGCTGTGATTTGTGATAATTGATTGACTCGGTAAGAAGCCTTCTAACATCTCATTCACATGGGGTGATGCGACAAACACTTCAAAGACAAAGATAGCGAGCACCGTAAAGATTAATACGCCCACAATCGCTTCAATCTTGCGGAAACCAAAGCGCATAATAAAGAGAAGTAAGAATACATCTAACACGGTAATGATTGCCCCCACAATTAATGGAATGTGGAAGAGCAAGTCTAAAGCTATGGCACTTCCAATGACCTCTGCAATATCCGTCGCAATAATAGCAAGTTCTGCAATAATCCAGAAGACAAATGCCATCGGTTTATTGAGATAGCGACGTGTTGCTTGAGCTAGGTCATCACCCGTTGCTATGCCTAATCTCACAGTCATACTTTGTAATAACATGGCTGCGACACTAGAGAGTAAGATTACGAATAGCAATGTATAACCAAATTGCGCGCCACCTTGCATTGAAGTTATCCAGTTACCAGGGTCCATGTATCCGACTGCCACTAGTAATCCTGGACCTAGATAAGATAATAATTTTTGACTAAACTTTCCATCATGATTTACAGAAACTGTATTGTTTATTTCCTCAAGACTTTTACGAGAGGATTCGGGTTCAGACTTCAATATAACACCTTCAATCTATTGATTTTTACATCTATTACCTTAATCGAAATCTAAAGTTAGGTCAACCTAAATTTATGCGCAAATTTATTTAAGGCGGTTTCACTCGAATTTCCGTACAATACGGAGAACGACAGGTTTGAGTAAAATGCAATCATTGTACAATCAAGTACCTTACGAAAATCTATTCCCGAAATTGTCGAAGTTAAAATATTTTTGATACTATAGAAATAAGTGTAGAGGAGGAAGAATATGAGTAGAAAAACAGAGAAGATTCTAGCATGGATCGCTAACGGTTTAAGTGCATTGTTTCTCATTATAATGGCTTTATCTTTAGTTTTATTTAGTATTCCTGAAACGAGAGCACAAATAAGTGATGTCATGAAACAACAAGGTCAACAACTTTCAATGGACCAAATCACATTTCAACTTGGTGCGTTTGTCGTAGGTGTATTATTCAGTACCGTATTTGGAATCATTGCGACGCTATTACTTAAGAAGAAACGCGTGTTAAGTGGCATACTCATGATTGCCGTAGCTGTAGTTGGGTTCGTTACGAGCAACTACATCGCTGCAATACTTTGGTTAATCGCAGGTATTATGTTGCTATCTAAGAAAGATCCGAAACGTCCACAATATAGTGGGGAAGACGATTCTTTATCTCAAGAGACACGCAACACAGAACAAAGCTTTGATCCAGAACGCGAAATGCAACAAAGAAAAGAGAAAGATTCTTACATTTATTAAAAAAGAGACCTCCTTATGAGAGAACAAACGCGATAAGCCGTGCGTAACGTTCTCGCTCATAAGGAGGTTTACTCGTAGTAATATTGAGTTATGTGCTGCACTTATTGATAGAATTTCAATAAATGTTTAAACGTATCTTCTAAGAAGTAAAGGAACGCTTGATCTTTCTTCAAGCGATAATCAGATGGATCGAGTGTTCTGGCTACGAACAACTCACCTTTTTTAACATTTTTAACACGATCGATAGCAGCTTGAATTTCCTCATCCGTTAAATCTTTAATGTATTTCTTCTCGGGTTTCATGTGATCCAAACTCAAACTATAGTCGTCTGGTAGTTGTTTCAAGTAGTCAAAGTGTTCTTCGAAAGTCTTAACTTTCTCTTCTTTATCTTTGCCTTCGTGCATGATACCGTACATGACAAAGAGTTGATCGCGGAACAAGCCAATTTGGAAGTGAGGTTCCATCTTATAGCCACGCTTATTTGTCGCAAAGGCTACCCACGTATCGCTAGGTGGGTTGACACTTCGACGTGCGTGTTTCGCTACGTGAGCATAGAATGTTTCACCTGTTTCCGTCTCAAGGAATTGTGTGAAGTATTCGCCAAGTTCGCGTAATTGAGGGCGTATATATTTGTCTAACGCTTCCATACGAGCGTCGAGTCCATCAACGTCAAAGACTTTGAAATCGTTAGGTTTAAATGTGTATTGAGTCATCGAATCCTCCTCGTCAACGAGTCTATTTGTAGTTATTGTAGCACAATTCACAGTTTTACTCATGTAAGTGATTTTAACTATAGGTAAAAGGGAAATGGACAACTGATATGTGATATTAACGAAATTTTAGTTCTCATTTTACAAGTGAGAAATGCGAAAAGATGACACATAAGTGTAGTATAATGGAGATATGGGAGATGAAACTATGACAGTGTACGAATTTGCTAAGGGATTAATACTTGAAGCGGGGCAACAAATCCGTGAGAAGATGCACGCTTCAATTCAAGTTGAAACGAAATCGAATCCTAATGATTTGGTAACGAATGTAGATAAAGAGACGGAAACGTTTATCTATAATAATATACAAGAGACGTATCCAGAGCATCATGTCATTGGTGAAGAAGGTCATGGACATGATTTAGGTTCAATTAAAGGTGTGACGTGGGTGGTTGACCCGATTGATGGAACGTTGAACTTTGTACATCAAGGTGATTACTTTGCGATTTCTATAGGTATTTATGATGACGGAGAACCCTATGCTGGCTTTGTTTACGATGTGATGGGGGATACGCTCTATCATGCGAAAGCTGGTGAAGGTGCCTTTGTTGATGATAAAGCATTAAGTCAAATCAATCATACAACCTTAAAAACAAGTATCATTGGTATCAATCCGAATTGGTTAGCGAAACCGAAATCCGAAGCGATATTTAAACAAGTGGTGGCCGATGCGAGAAGTGCGCGTGCTTATGGTTCTGCGGCGTTGGAAATCGTCAACGTGGCATTAGGTAAGCTTGCAGGATATATGACACCGCGACTCAGTCCATGGGATTATGCAGGTGCAGCGATTATCCTTGCAGAAACAGGAGGTACAGCGACAGATTTACTTGGACAACCCTTATCGATTCAACAACCAAGCTCAGTTGTCGTAGCTAACCCTCAATTACATGAAGAACTTATTACACATTATTTCTCACATCATCAAGAGGTAATTCAAGCTTTCCATCAAAGAATACAGCAATCATAAACAGAAAGCCGGTCTAGCGTAGTGCTTCACGCTAAACCGGCTTTTTTACCTCGTCATATGACATGCTTTGGATTGACGTATCTCATCGCATTTTTCAATAGGATGCGCGTTTCGAGATGTACGTATCTAAATTTATACGAGCTGAGTTCCTTAGAACCAGTCATTCTCTCTATATTTCTTCTTGAGTGAGAAACCTACGCCAAATGTTGCAATGAATAGTATAAGTGTTAAAATCATGTATGGAATATTTCCAGCACCTATACTGAAGCTAAAGAGGGTAAGAAAGACAATCGCTAGGACAGCGAGTACCCAGAAAATCGCTTTCGATTTTTTCTGTGACTTTTGTTGCATCTGAATCACACCTTTTTGTATTCTTTCATCTATTATATGATATAATAAAAAAGTTACAATTAAAAGTGGGAATCTACAATAAGAAAGGAAAATATAAAATGACTAATTTAAGAGAAGATGTTCGTAATATTGCTATCATCGCGCACGTCGACCATGGTAAGACTACGATTGTGGATGAATTACTTAAACAATCTGGTATTTTCCGTGAAAATGAACATGTTGATGAACGTGCAATGGACTCCAATGACTTAGAAAGAGAACGCGGTATTACAATCCTTTCTAAGAACACAGCAGTAGATTATAACGGTAATCGTATTAATATATTAGATACACCAGGTCACGCTGACTTTGGTGGCGAAGTAGAACGTATTATGAAAATGGTAGACGGTGTTTTACTTGTTGTCGATGCGTACGAAGGTACAATGCCTCAAACACGTTTTGTGTTGAAAAAAGCGTTAGAACAAAACCTTAAACCTGTTGTCGTAATCAACAAAATCGACAAACCGACAGCACGTCCTGAAGCAGTCGTTGATGAAGTATTGGATCTCTTTATCGAACTCGATGCTTCTGAAGAACAATGTGATTTCCCTGTTGTTTACAGTTCAGCAGTCAACGGTACAGCAAGTCTTGACCCAGAACAACAAGATGACAACATGAAAGCATTATATGAAACAATTATCGACTACGTTCCAGCACCGGTTGATAATAGCGACGAACCACTTCAATTCCAAGTCGCACTCCTCGATTACAATGATTATGTAGGCCGTATCGGTGTCGGTCGTGTGTTCAGAGGAACAATCAAAGTTGGCGACAGCGTATCACTTTTAAAACTTGATGGATCCGTGAAGAACTTCCGTGTAACGAAACTCTTCGGTTACTTCGGCTTAAATCGTGAAGAAATCGAAGAAGCGAAAGCCGGCGACCTCATCGCTGTATCTGGTATGGAAGACATTAACGTAGGTGAAACGGTAACACCTCAAGACCATCAAGAAGCATTACCTGTGCTCAGAATTGACGAACCTACATTGGAAATGACGTTTAAAGTTAACAATTCACCATTCGCAGGTCGTGAAGGTGATTATGTAACTGCACGTCAAATTCAAGAACGTTTAGACGAACAACTCGAGACAGACGTATCTCTCAAAGTTACTGAAACAGATTCACCAGATACTTGGATTGTTGCAGGTCGTGGTGAGCTCCATTTATCTATTCTAATCGAAAATATGAGACGTGAAGGTTACGAATTACAAGTGTCTAAACCACAAGTTATCTTACGCGATATTGATGGCGTGACTTGCGAACCGTTTGAACGCGTTCAATGTGAGGTGCCATCTGACTACACAGGTGCAGTAATTGAATCTCTAGGTGCACGAAAAGGCGAAATGGAAGACATGATTACTACAGATAATGGTCTTACTCGCTTAATCTTTATGGTGCCAGCGCGTGGTATGATTGGTTACACAACTGAATTTATGTCTCAAACACGCGGTTATGGTATCATTAACCATACCTTTGAAGAATTCAGACCACGTATTAAGAGCCGTTTAGGTGGTCGTCGTAATGGTGCACTCGTATCAATGGATAAAGGTCAAGCAAGTTCTTATGCGATTATTAACTTAGAAGACCGTGGTACGAACTTCATGGAACCTGGTACAGATGTGTATGAAGGTATGATTGTTGGTGAACATAATCGTGAAAATGACTTAACTGTAAATATCACGAAGACGAAACATCAAACTAACGTACGTTCAGCTACGAAAGACCAAACAGAAACTATGAAACGTCCTCGTATCTTAACACTTGAAGAAGCGCTTCAATTTATCAACGATGATGAATTAGTTGAAGTGACACCTGAATCCATCCGTATTAGAAAGAAAATACTAGAAAAAGGTGCACGTGAAAAAGAAGCAAAACGTGTTAAACAAATGATGCAAGACGAAGAATAATAATTAGTTGCAGGAATAGAGCACGCATCCCAACAGGGGGTGGGTGCTTTTTTCGATTTTATTTAGGTAAGTTAGGGTGTAGAGTTTGGAGGAAGAGACAATTTACTGTATAAGGATAAGTTAATTTGAAGCAGCAGATTTTGTTCATAATAAAAGCAGCAGGATAAAATTGACAAAATTCTGACATTTAAGCACTATAAATAATAAAATAACAGCAAGTAGGTGACTTACATGAACCAATCGACGATGAAACTCGCGTCATTTGAAATTATCTCTTCACTTGGATCAAAGGTTTTTAGCTTTGCGTGTGCGTTTTACCTTTTACAAATGTCACATACTTCTATGATTTATTCTATTTATTTAGCTTTAATTGTTAGTTCAACTATATTGAGCGAACCCATATTAGGCGTATTTGCTGATAAGCTTAACAACAAGAAACTGATCTTCTTTGCACAAGTTATCAATGTGATGTTACTAATATTATTTGCAGCCTTCAATTTACATACAGTTTATTTCATTGTGGCGTTAGGTGTGTTCCTAAATTTAACGGATGGAGTAGTATCTATTGTTATTAACGCAAACTTGAAATATATATCAGGTGATTCTCTTGAGCGATTTATTCCTATAAGACAAATGTATAAAATTGGCATGAACTTTCTTGGTCCAATTCTTGGCGGTATGTTGATTGCGTTTTTCACTATTGAGAATTTAGCATTCTTTAATGCATTTACAGAGGCGCTGACTATTATTCTCTTATTCTATATCAGTTTAAAGAAAATGATTGAGTCGGAAGAAGAATCTCTTTACCATTCATTCAAAGAGGGATGGAGATATACACTTAGACAGTCTAATTTATTAAGATTTATGATGATCAGTTGTATATTAAACTTTCTGATGAATTCTGTAGTTGTAGGCGTTCCAGTTGCTGCAATTCACTATTTCAAATTATCTTCAAAGCAATTTGGATTGATCGAGGGTGCCTTTACACTCGGCATGTTTGTACTATCATTAGTGTTGTCTTTACTTCCTATTTCAAAGAATCTGAAGCGGTCATTTCAAATATCAATCTTAATGCAATTGGGTATACTCATTTCCTTAAGTTTAATGTTTATTGGAAATCTTCATGCTATATACTCACTAATATTGATGATTTGTATTTATTTCGTGATGGGGTTATCTGTGACACTTGCGAGTGTTCCTTATTCAATTTATTTACAAAATAGTGTAAAAGAGAGCTATAAAGGACGTGTGCTTTCATTAAATGAAATGTTAGTTCAATCGTTAATACCACTCTCATTTTTAATTTTTGGTTTTTTATTCCATTTTTCAATGGTCGGCATTTTCATTGGCGTCGCAACTTTGACGCTCCTCATATTTATATACTTTAGTCGTTGTGTACATTTAACTGTCGAATAAGCTATTCAACGAAGATAGATTGTCGTCACATAGATAAATATAACTCATAGGATAAAAATTCCTTATAGTCATACTCAAAAAAACAAACGCTCTCAAGACCATAGCACAGTCATGAGAGCGTAATTACATATTAGCGATGATTAAATGTTGTCTTTTGACGTCGTTGCTTAGGTGTATCGAGTCTACTTTTACACTCATCACACATAAAGGTATGAATCGGATCATTACGTAAACGCTTAGCTTCTAGCGTACGTTCGTCGATATAAACCTCTGTATCACAAATTATACATGTGACTTTCCTCATCGGCTTATCGCACCTCGATATGTGTGACGTGCTTGATTTGATAGTCGTAACCTTTATCTGGAATATAGACGAAACTATCTACCATGTTGTCATCGTAAAGACGTTTACCTTCCTTCGCAAATTGGAAGAAGAGGTAAGGCAAGAGTTCTAGCGGCACATCCACTGAGGTTTCTTCGTTAGATAAACGAATGATAGATGCATCTTTCGCTGGCTCTGCATTTTTGAAAAATGGTGTCATATTAATCACGAATGTACCTTCTAGGAAAGAACGACGTTTATATTTAATTTCAGAGTTTAATGTTGGAGGATTCGTTTGCCCCTCAAGAATGGCACGGTTCCATTCACGGTTGTCTTCAAATGCGATAGGTTTAGTTCCTTCGAAGACACCTTTCTCTAAATCTTCAATACGTACCTTGCGATCATCGAAGATCCAAGTTGTGCTATCTAAAGTGATTGGGAATTTAACAGCGCCCGTAATTTGTATCATAATTCCACTCCCTCGATTGATTATTAGTATCGTTATGTATGGTTGAGTTGATTTCGAATTTCTCAGAGTTATAAAATAGTTGCAATTCATCTTGAAAACGTTACCATACAAATACATCGACATTTACTATTTTGTAATGAGACTGAGATATTAAATGAGCATTGCTTATAGTGTCGATGAAATTAAAAATCGACCTCATTTGTAAATAGTTATTAAATTAGTCTCAGGCTCTTTCTTAATAATTTTATCACATCTCACAAGTGTAAGCATATTCTTGGAATTGGCTTGCTTTTTACGCAACAGTAAGATAGAATTTGATTTATAAGCTATAAATGATAGGGGGAGTATGTCATGGTAAAGAGCCAGAAGTTGAATAGTGCGGCATATGACCAGTTAAATAAAGATGCGGAAAGAATCTTCCAAATGATTAAAGTTCAAATGGATAATCTTACTTTACCGCAGTGCCCATTATACGAAGAAGTATTAGACACTCAAATGTATGGCTTACAGAAAGAAGTAGACTTTGCAGTTGAACTTGGTTTAGTCGACCGAGAAGAAGGCAAAGATTTAATGCTTCGTTTAGAAAAAGAACTTTCTAAATTACATGAAGCTTTCACAAATGTCTAATAGTTAGTTCGAGTTATCAAACTGCTACTGTGTGAAACTGAGTCAGGGGAATAGCTTGGTATGGCACGTCGCAGTTCGAATATAGATTGTTAGAGAGAAAGATGTCTTATTCTTCATGTGAAACAGAGTCGAGCTGGATTGCATGTTAATAGGACACCCGTATCTATGTCGTATAGCAGTTATACATGATACATAGATGAAAGGTTGCAGACTGAGTTATCACTAGTTGATTCGACTCAGTCTTTTTTCTTTTCTGCAGTAAAAGTCTTGAACAATCACATAGATTTATTCGAGTCTGACCATAAATCTTTGCTATAATATGTGAATAGATGAGTGATGTGATTGGATATACTAATTAAAAATAAACAATGAGCTAGAATTTGTAAGATACTACTTACTTTTATATGGCACTTAAAATGTAATAGTGTTTACTTTTGTTATTAGTTCTTTCTTATTGCTCATTTTTATTAATGAATGTTACATATGAATCTTTAAGTATATTTTAATGAAAACAAATCAAATATTTTTATATTGATAAATAAGTATGAGGCTGGGACACTAAAAGAAATTAACATCTTAGATAAGTTCACATCGCGCTTAAAGTGAATTTTTTTGAGCAAATTTTCAATGTGAACTCGAGACGCTTGATGGATTAAGACCACAACGAAAATCCATTCTTCGAGCTCTTTGAGCGAAAAGAATTAGTTGAGTGTGGTCCTACGTAGTAGCTGTCTGAATTCGAGATGGCTATCGCTTTCTCGAACTCTAGTCAGCTTCACGGGGGAAGTACTACGAAATCATAGATTTCTGTACTTCTCCCAAGCAAGCGAGAGTTGTAACATTGAAAATTAATAAGTTTTAATTTTGTCCCAAGCCGAATTACTGCACTTATTTTGGAGAATTGGATGAGTAAAGCAAATGAATAATTTTAAACAATTTCTACGATACATAGGTAAATATTCTAAATACATAGATTATCCTTTAGTCGTGACCTATGTCATCTTGTGCTTGATCAGCATCATCATGGTTTATAGTGCAAGCATGGTAGCTGCGACGAAAGGAACGTTGACCAATGGTACGCCTGTAAGTGGTACGTACTTCTATACACGACAATTGCTTTATGTCATTGTCAGTATGGGACTGGTATTCTTCATGGCCTTCTTTATGAACGTCAAGATCTTACAAACGCTCAAATTCCAGAAGATTATGATGCTAGTCATGGTAGGTTTACTAGTCGCTACATTATTGATTGGTAGTAATATCAATGGTTCTAAAAGTTGGATTCATTTAGGTTTTATGAACTTACAAGCTTCAGAATTCTTGAAGATCGCGTTAGTCCTTTATTTGTCGTTTATGATAGAGAAGAAGCGGCCACGAGTCTTCAGAGAACCTAAAGTACTGATGTCTCCACTTATTCTCACTGGTATTTGTGTGGCACTTGTACTTCTGCAACGCGACGTAGGTCAAACATTGCTTATACTTATGGTTGTCTTTGCGGTTATTCTCTACGCTGGGGTAGGGATTGAGAAGATATTGAAGTATGGGTTTATCATCCTCTTCGGTATCATATTAGTAGGTGGACTCTTCTTACTATTAGGGGCCTTTCCTGATTATTTAGCCGCACGTTTCAGTACTTTTACCAATCCGTTCAACAGCGAATCGGGTACAGGCTATCACGTCTCTAACTCGCTGCTCGCTATTGGTAATGGTGGACTGTTGGGACGTGGACTCGGTAACAGTGTGCTGAAGCTCGGTTATCTGCCAGAGCCACATACAGACTTTATCTTTGCGATTATCTGTGAAGAACTCGGTTTAATCGGCGGTTTATTCGTCATTTGCTTACTGTTCTTCATCGTATACAAAGCCTTTGTCTTAGCGAATAAGACGACATCTTATTTCTACAAACTCGTGTGTGTAGGTGTCGCAAGTTACATCGGTAGTCAAACGTTCGTTAACTTAGGTGGTATCTCAGGTACGATTCCATTGACGGGTGTGCCATTGCCGTTCATCAGTTTCGGTGGTTCATCTATGATCAGCTTGAGTATCGCAATGGGTCTATTACTTATCACAGCTAAACAGATTAAAATTGATGAAGCGCGCAAGAAACAAGCACAGAAACATCAACGTAACGTAGATATTCCGCGTCGCTATTAACAATTAAGCAAGAGCTCTATGCGGGCTCTTGCTTTTTTACGATATAGAAAAAAGACCTTGAGGTTACGTTCCTCAAGGTCTATATATCATTCAACAGCTAATGTCCACTTCGAATCGTTCTTATCATCAGAACCATGAAGTAGGCGATCAGACCGAAGAGTATTGTAATAATTAAAGCATGTAATAATGCGATAATCAAATTCACATGTGTAATCACAGATAAAGCACCTGTAATGACTTGTAGAATGATTAATATAAAGGCTGCAGTGTAGCCGTAACGAATCGTACGGTTCTCTGAATAAATTTTAATCGCATGGATAAATGAAATCAGTATCCAAGTGAACGCGATGAGTGCCATACAGCGGTGGGTGAAGTTGACCCAATCTACTACGCTATGTGGCAATGGATCGCTAAATGGAATTGGCCAGTCACCGTAAGCTAAACTTGCTTTCTTGTGACGAACTAATGCGCCTGTGTAAATCGTTAAGTAAACGATAGCGGCCATCAACCAAGTTAAGACACGTAGCGGTTTATGAATATAAAGTTCATCCGCGTCATACTTTCTATCTACTTCGAAAATAATCAATGTCAGAACAAACACAGATGAGAAGCTGACAAGTGAGATACCAAAGTGCAAGGCTAATACATAAGCGTTCTGTTGCCAAACGACTGCGGCAGCTCCGATAAGGGCTTGAATCAGCAAGAAACCGACACTGATAATACATAACGGCTTAACTTCTTTGATGTAACCAATATGGCGCCAAGCAACGATGACTAACCATAATACAAAGATTAAAGACAAGGCACTCACAGCACGATGGTTTAATTCAATGACCGTTTGAATTGGCATGCTATCAGGGATTAACGCGCCGTGACATAAAGGCCAGTCTGTCCCGCAACCATCTTCAGATCCTGTCTTCGTGACTAAAGCACCACCAAGTTGGACCCAAGCCATAATGAGTGTCGCTATAATAGATAACCACTTAAGGTTACGCTTTCTAAACAATGTTAAACACCCCATCAAAGAAACTAAGGAATATTCTGTTCCTCAGTTTCACCATATTTCTCTTTTATATACCGTTTCTATGTTCTCACTGAACATAATAAAATCTTAGTATTATTATAACAAGGATATGCCTTTAATTTGTGTCTTTATAATGACAAGTTAAACTAAATACCTCAATCCTGCGTCAATGAAAATGGTTCATTAGTCATTTA
>NZ_KV804768.1:87213-103693 GCF_001811435.1 Staphylococcus sp. HMSC071G07 | reverse complement strand
CGCGTTTGAAAGTGTCTCTGTTCACTCACTCGACATGATAACTTTTAATCCTACGTCAATGAAAATGGTTCATTAGTCATTTACGGGTAGTAAACTTTTTGCTTTACCATTTTCATTTCCTTGTCTTGAAGTGTTTATTTTAAATTGTAGAGATAAAAGAATTAGTCGAGTATCATTCCTCTTTGCTCATTTACGGCTAGTAAATTCGCTTCATCCGAATGATTTTTTTTCGCGTTTGAAAGTGTCTCTGTTCACTCACTTGGCACGACTACTTTCAATCCTACAACAATGAAAATGGCTCATTAGTCATTTACGGGTAGTAGCGCAGTAGCTCTCTGAAGTCAACAAAACTGGCATTGTGACGAGATCTGGTCGGCTTTATGAAAGTAAGATGAGGTGCTTTAGACAGATGTATGAAAGGATAGCGGCGTACAATTCTTATTTGTTATCAGTCTCTTGTAACAAATCGATTCCATGACTCAACTCTCCTTAACTTGTCGCCATCGATATATAAAGTATGGATTATTTGCGATTCTATAATAATATTGCAATACTTTGTCGTTTGTCTGTCACAAATTATTGGTTTAGTCTGTAGTCTTTTACCTGAAATTGTAATATCATAGTACTATATGAATAATTAGGAGGGAGATTATGAAACAAGAACAAGTGATGTCTCACACATCAACGCGTGTCAGTCTCAAAGAGCTGAAAGAGATTATCAAGATGGGATTGGTTCAAGGTAATCTAATTCCTGCATTCGCTGGTGCGTGGTTAGCAGTTGTGTTCGCACATCATTCCTTCCTCTCATCTATACCGCAAATCTTAATTATGATAGTTGGTTCAACGCTTATCATGGGTGGTTCTTGTGCTTTAAATAACTACTATGACCAAGATATCGATAGTATCATGCCAAGTAAGCAGAAACGACCAACTGTAAATAATAGAATTTCAGATCGAAATTTAATATTACTAAGTTTTGGGATGATGCTTATAGGGGAAGCATTGCTCTTCACACTTAATGTTGCTTCAGGCGTTATCGGCTTGATGGGTATAGTAGGTTATGTATCTTTCTACTCTATCTGGTCTAAACGTCATACAGTTTGGAATACTGTTATAGGAAGCTTTCCAGGAGCTGTACCGCCACTTATCGGTTGGGCAGCGTTAGAAGGAAATATCAGCCTTACAGCGATTGCACTCTTCTTAGTCGTGTTCTGCTGGCAACCTGTTCACTTCTACGCGTTAGCGATTAAACGCCAAGATGAATATAGCTTAGCGAACATTCCTATGTTACCTTCAGTGAAAGGTTTCAATCGTACGCGTGCAAGCATGTTCTTCTGGTTAGTTTGTCTATTACCATTACCATTCTTGTTTAGTCAATTAGGTACGACGTTTATGGTTCTCGCAACGTTACTCAACTTAGGTTGGTTCTTTGTTGGCTTTACAAGCTTCAAGAAGAATACAGATCATACGAAATGGGCAACGAAGATGTTCATTTATTCATTAAATTACTTGGTCGTGTTCTTCGTTCTTACCGTTATTGTGTCATTGATTAAAATGTTTTAATTCAAGGTGCTTTAGCGGCGCAATACTGTAAATAAGACTGGTTCTAGCAGTCTGAAATAAAGTAAGTAAGGATGGAAGTTATGAGTGTACCTATTTTACCGACATTAAGTACTAGCTTCATCGTTATCAGCGCGATTCTCGTAGCAATCGGTTGGCGACTGATATGGAAGCGACAAATTGAAAGTCATAAGAAAGTCATGTTATGGGCAGCAATATTTGCATTAGCATTCTTCATTATTTATGCAGCACGTACTGCCATTATTGGTAATACTGCATTTGGAGGACCAGATTCAATCAAAGTTTACTACACAATCTTCTTGGTCTTCCACATCGTACTAGCTACAGTAGGTGGGGTACTGGGGCTAATACAAATCATTCTCGCTTATAAAGATAAGTTTAATATCCACCGTAAGATTGGACCTGTAGCTTCTATCATCTGGTTCTTTACGGCGATTACAGGTGTTGCAGTATATATCTTGTTATATGTGCTTTATCCTGGTGGCGAGACAACTTCATTACTCAAAGCCACTTTAGGTTTATAAGTTAAAATGTTTCATAATAAAAGTCGAATTTCCTCGAAATCGTCAGATCTCAGGAAATTCGACTTTTTTAGTTTGCTTAATATTAAAATTACCATCCAGTCATACGAGCCATTGGTATAGTTATGCCATCTTACGACTCAATATAGCGACGTAAGTGCTTCGCTGTGACTGATTCTTCTACATCTAATAATCCTTCTGGTTCGCCAGCGTATAACAGTCGACCGCCGCTCGCTCCAGCATATGGACCAATGTCTACAATCCAATCTGCTTCAGTCATCATCGTTAAGTTATGCTCAATAAGTACCACAGTATTATTATCTTCAATTAATTTATTGAAACATTCAACTAATAATGGAATGTCATCTTCGTGTAAGCCCGTCGTAGGCTCGTCGAAGACAAAGATTTGATTTGATACACGGTGTGCAAGATATTTACTTAACTTCACGCGTTGCATCTCACCGCCTGATAATGTATCCATTGATTGCCCGAGTGCCATATAACCCAAACCTGTTTCAGCAAGTGCCCGTAAGGCTGTGACGACGGTTTCTTGTTCTTCGAAGAAATCAATCGCTTCTTCAACGGTTAAAGCGAGAATGTCCGCAATAGAGTAGCCATCGACTTTGGCTTCTAAGACTTCCGGTTTATAACGTGTGCCATGACAAACGTCACAAACTTGAGTGAAATCTGGCATAAAGGCAAGCTCAGTCTTGATGACACCTTTACCATGACATTCAGGACAAGCACCAGCAGAATTGTAGCTGAATAAACTTTTCTTCAGCCCCGTTTGTTTACTAAAGAATGTACGCACTTCATCGAAGATATTTAAATAAGTTAAGAGATTGGAACGATTGGAAGCGTGCACACCTTTTTGATCTACATAAATCACATCTGATTGATTTTTCAAACCAGCAGAAATAAGAGAGGATTTACCAGAACCTGCAACACCGGTTATGACGTTCAATACTTCCTTGCGTAGTTTGACGGACACGTCTTTGATATTGTTACGAGAAATATGATTCAAGGCAATCCAATCATCGCTTTGGCGTGGTTGCGCTTTTAACTGATGCGTACGACGTAGGGCTTGCCCCGTACTCGTCTCAGACTTTAGTAATTCTTGATAGGTACCAGTAAAAGTTATTTCACCGCCATGTGTACCTGCATAAGGCCCGAGGTCGATGATGTGATCTGCATGTTTAATCACATCAGGGTCATGTTCGACGACAAGCACTGTGTTGCCTTTATCTTTAAGAGATTGAATGATCTCGTTGATACGTTGGATATCGTCAGGATGCAATCCTACGCTAGGTTCATCGATGATATAAACCAAATCGGATAGTGGACTGTTCAGATGACGAATGAGTTTAATGCGTTGAGACTCACCGCCAGATAGTGTCGGTGTTTCACGACCGAGAGTTAAATAGTTCAGACCGATATAGCTTAAGGCTTTCAACTGAGCGAGTAACGGATTGATAATAAATTGGGCTTTGTCTGAGTTGAGTTGTTGTAAAAATTCGATTGCATCATCGATTGATAGATTAGTGAAATCGGCGATATCGTATCCATTAATCTTACATGACAACACGTCTTGATTGAGTCGTTTACCATCACAATCTGGACAATGACGAGATGTTACCACACGGTCGATATCTTGTTTGAAACGTTGTTTTTCAAAATTGTCATTGAGTAAGAACGAACGTCTGAAACGATGCACAAGTCCTTCAAATTTGGCTGTGCGTGGCCAATTCTCAGGTGGATTGGATAGTTTAGTAGGCTCAGTATATAAGAACGTGTTGAGTTCATCTTCAGTATAATCTTTGAGCTTTTTATCATTATCAAACAAACCTGTGTATAGATAACGCTTACCTCTCCAACTATCAGGACGGAAAGAAGGGAACTTAATCGCGTCTTCGTTAAGTGATTTGTCGAAATCTAGTAGCTCGTTTAAATCGATATCTTCAACGTAACCTAATCCTGAACAAGTCGGACACATTCCTTTAGGGTTGTTGAAAGAGAAGATATCGGAATAGCCTACGAACGGTTCGCCAATACGAGACCACAATAAACGAACGGACGCATAAATATCGGAAATAGTTCCTACCGTTGAGCGTGAATTACCACCAAGACGCTTCTGATTGATAATCATCGCGACTGGAAGATGTTCGATTGCGTCCACATCTGGCTTCGCATATTGAACGAGTTGGTTCTGTATGTAAGTCGAATAGGATTCATTTAATAAACGCTCTGATTCTGCTGCTAGCGTGTTAAATACGAGCGAGGACTTTCCTGAACCAGAACGCCCTGTGAACACCGTTAATTGATGTTTCGGTATTTCCAGGGAAATATCTTTCAAATTATTCTGTCTTGCTCCATGAACTTTAATTACTGACATATGATTCACTCCTTGGTGTGAGTATAACAAAGAAATCAGCTGATTCTGAGTAAAATTGGTTTCATTTTCAGTGAATATTTCTTATGCTTTAAATGATATGACTTTTGAACAGGGTTAAAGAATGATTAGGTGAGGTGAGATGGACATTGGGCAAGATGATATTAAAAATATTAGGTGTGATGATCTTCATCGTCGTAATTGCTTATTTGTTCTATTCACCTCGTTTGAAGTTCGATGTCTTGGAGAACCCGAATAAGCACGCGAAACATAATGTGGAACGCAAAAATGTCACACCTTCTAATCAAGATGCGGAGAATAAACCACCAAAGTCAGGAATTGGCACATGGATTGGCAAAGATTTGGACAAACTAACGGATAAATTTGGTCAAGCCGGTCGCGTTTATGCGTATAAAAATGGCTTTAAAAATTATGTCTTCAAAAAGCATCATCAATACTATATCGTGACGGTTAAAAATGATATTATCAAATCGGTTTATGCGACAGGTAAAGACGTTAACGTTCAACCTGTAAAGATTATGGAAAACGGCTCGCACATTTTCGAAAATTTGAGCATCAATCCTGAGCCGAGTATTAAAGTGAATCATAAGCGCTACGATATCGAACTATCTGATGATGATATGAAAACGCAAGCGCTCGTGAAATTTGGCAAGAATTATGCGCAAATTTACATCGACCAACGTTCTAACAAGATTATGGCAGTGCGTTTCTTAGACAGCGAAGCACTCGTGAATTTCAAGCCTTACCAAACTGTTGCAGCATCCAATGAAGAAGAGTTGAAGAACAAACACGACGCATTGCCATATGAGCAGAATGCCAACCAATTGATGACTCTGTATGAAACGACGAATGAAATGCGTAAGTTGAAAGGACTTGAGCCGCTGAAGATCGATAATCAGATTGGCCATATTGCCTCATTTAACTTGTATGAAGCGGTGCGAGGAGGTCATGCAGAGTTTACCGAAGACGCCTTGACGGAGCAACTCAACGATCAGAATATCGCCTTTACTTCTACGAGTCAGAACGTCGGTTCAGATTTCAATGATGTTCCAACGCTGATTAATAGCTGGTTGAACTCAGATATCCATCGTTCGCGTATCTTGAACGCCAAGTATACAGACATGGGCGGCGATGTGAATAACGGTTACTATACTTTGATCTTTGTTGAAAAATAATTCGAGGAGGCGCAGTGATGATTACAGAACAGACATTAAATGTACTCGACGATATTGATGAGTTAAGTGATATGATACTCGATTCCTATATTTATCATGAGTTTAAACAAGCGGAAGAAGCCTTGAATAAAGACGAAGAAGCGCATTTATTATACCAAGCCTTTTTAAAATCTAAAGACCAATATAATGACATCTTACGCTTTGGAAAGTATCACCCTGATTATCAGAAGATCATGTTGGAAACACGTCGACGTAAACGTGCATATGAGATGTTGCCGTGTGTGATGGAATATAAGAAGAAAGAGGCAGAGTTACAAGGGCTCGTAGACCAAGTTATTACGAAGATTGCATATGCTGTGTCAGATCATGTGAAGATTGAAGCAGGTAATCCATTCTTCCAACAGCACAAAGGTGGTTGTGCTACAGGTGCATCATGTAAATGTTCACTTTAATATAGAGAGGACCGGAACGCTGAGGCTCGATCAGAGAATGATGAGAGCGAGAAAGCGTTCCGGTTTTTTAGTGTGATTATTTTTCAAGCAAGTTATGCATTTTTTTAAAACGATAAGCCAATTCGGGTTTATCAGTAACGAGAGTATGCACACCTTTAGCATACAAGTCGTTCATCAAATCAATATTGTTGATGCCGTAGAAACCAGGCACCACGTTAATGTGATTGAGCCACTGAATAAATTTAGACGATGTTAAGTTAATACCTTTAAATTGCGTAGGCATTTGGAAAGTATCTGCCATGGGTTTAAATGTTTCGCCAAGACCGCTAAAGCATTTCAAGAAACCGACTGTAACTTCTTTCTGGCTTGCACCTACAGCAACTTGGTTCTGTGATATTTGCTTAAACTTACGTGTTTGGCGATCATCGAAGCTCGTCACGAGGACGCGATCCTCAGCATGATGTTGTTGAATGATTTCATACATACGTTGAGGAGCTTGAGCACCTAATGATTGGTTAGGATCGTCCTTTAAGTCGACGTTGACGAGATGGTTAGGATAAAGATCTAGCAACTCATCAAATGATAGTATGCGTGCATCAGAATGACTACGATATGGATGATTACCGTTGATGTCTGTAAAGTGGTAGCCTGCATCCAAGCGTTTCAATTCGTTGAGTGTATGTTCACTCACGAGTCCAGAGCCGTTAGTAGTACGGTCTAGTGAAGCATCGTGAAAGACGACGAGCTGCAAATCTTTCGTCAAACGTACATCTGTTTCAAAGCCATCCAGCTGCATCTCTACCGCGCGATCGAAAGCAAGTTTCGTTTGTTCAGGACGTTCAAACATGCCGCCGCGGTGAGCGAAGAGGTAAGGGCTTGGTTTGTCAAAGAACGGCGGGATGCGTTTGAGTGATTTATTTTTAGTAAAGTGTTTCGTTAGCATCAAGCTACCTACGATGCCTGCTGTACTGATTAAAGCGCCTTTAAGTAAGCGATTAATATGAGCCATGTGATGACCTCCTCTTTGATTTATCTTTAGTTTAGCTTTCTAGATTAGATTCCTCAATCATTACCTCTTTGGCGTGAGGTTAAAATGAGATATAAAGATGATAAAGTGAAATATAAGTTTTGTTAAATTTTCAATGTAATGACTCCGCATCTTTCTTCGGATTTATTATCTCCGCAAGACGTGATATTATATAAGGGCTACTAATTGGAGTGATGTATTTATGAATATCGTTTCCAGAGCGAGTTTAATTATCTACTTAAAGAATATGAAATATGTGCGACAACTCAAAAAGCATGGCCATGTGATCTACGTTAATCCGCGACGTCACTATGTCATTATGTATGTTGAAGAAAGCCAAGCGGATCGCATCGTCACACAATTAATGAAACTCAAATATATTAATCATATTCAAGGCTCGCCGTATAAAAATTTAAAGAAAGTGTACGAAAAAGAAAAGCACGAATTATCTTAAATTACGTGCGCAACTCACGATTTTTCCAACACTATTGTAAGGGTGGAATCCAGTTCTGTAGGCGAAGTACACTCGTTAAATAGTTATAATATAATTCTAGTTCTGGATATTCTTCTGGAGCGTGCACGTCGACTTCTTTAATCGGAATATTGTAAGTTTCCGCTTGTTCATTCAGCATTTCAAACTTTTTATTCGTTTCAGGGTAAGGATAGCGAACTGCATCTTGCATGAGATACATCGCTTGGAAGTGTTGTTCAGACGTTGGATTCATCACTAAGGCGACGGATGATAACTTCTTATCCGACAGTGGTGTGTGGAAATAGACCATCTTTGACACACGTTCAGCGTTATATTCCATAAGTGTCAGAAATTCAAATAAATCAGTGAGTCCATGTCCGATAGGTATAAATGATTGTTTCATGTTAAATCCTCCTCATGATTTAGCATTATATAGAAATTATACAGGGAAAGAAAGAGGGGTAACTATGAGAGTCATCGCAGGTATACATAAGAGTAAGGCTTTAGAAAGCTTGGAAGGGCGTACGACACGGCCGACGATGGATAAGGTGAAAGAGGGCATTTTTAACAGTCTACAAGAGATTTCTGGCGTGGGGCTGGACCTCTTCGCAGGAAGTGGTGCTTTAGGCATTGAAGCGTTATCGCGTGGTATGGATAAAATGATCTTCATCGACCAGAATTTCAAAGCGTTTAAAGTAATTAAACATAATTTGAAATCTTTAGAGCTCGAAGATCAGGCTGAAGTTTATAAAAATAATGCCGCACGTGCATTGAAAATTCTTGCTAAACGCGAAATGCAATTTGATGTGATTTTCCTCGATCCACCTTATGAGAAAGGCCTCATTGACGAAGCGTTAGAAGCAATCGCATCATTTGATTTATTAAAGGAAAGTGGTATTATCGTTTGTGAATTTAATCATCAAGAAGAAATTGATACAGGGGATTTCCAGGTGATTAAGCGTTACCACTATGGGTTAACAGATACAATGTTATTAGAAAAAGGAGAACAATATGACATTAACTAAGGCTGTCATTCCGGGAAGTTTCGATCCAATTACTTATGGGCATATCGATATTATTCAGAGAAGTGCGACTCGGTTTGATGAAATTCATGTATGTGTATTGAAGAATAGTAGTAAATCAGGACTTTTCTCGCTAGATGAACGCATCGCGCTCATTGAAGAATCAGTGAAAGATTTAGACAATGTACAAGTTCATAACTTTAACGGTTTGCTCGTTGATTTCTGTACGAAGATTGGTGCGCAAACGATTATTCGTGGACTTCGCGCGGTAAGTGACTTTGAATATGAGTTACGCCTTACTTCTATGAACAAGAAGCTCAATGACGAAGTCGAAACGATGTATATGATGACGAGTACGAATTATTCATTCATCAGTTCAAGCGTTGTGAAGGAAGTGGCGCAATACAAAGCAAATGTGTCTGATTTCGTTCCTGAACATGTCGAACGCGCGTTAAACGACAAGTTTCGTAAGTTTGAGTAAGTGATCTTGTGTTTAGAATGTGTCGGCGACAGACGTCATTTTACTAGAATAGACTATAACAATAGAGTAGAACGTGAGTTAGGTTAGGCGAACTATCTTAGATGTGCCATTAACCTAGAAACTCAGTTCTACTCTTTATTCGTGTGCAGGCTGATTTTATAGCTCAATCTGTCCGTATTACAGGTGTGTTAAAGTCATCTTCTTGATGACCCGAAACTAAATTATAAATTTGAGTTGCTCGGATTTCCGGTGCAAATAACGAAGCTGAACGTTGATTAACGTTGGTTATAAATTGACGTTCAGGGTAGCGTTTTTTAACATGCTTTAAGTAACGTTGACCCGCTTGAGTCATACCTAAGATTCTCACGCCTTGAAGCGGTTGCTCGTGGTCGACGTCTGACTTTTTCGTATTGAGAAGTACATGCATCAACATACGTTGCAAATACGTCCGTGTATAGCGCTTGGTTTTTAACTCGGAAATCAAACACTCAAAGTCCGTCGTTTGTTGATTGATGCGCTGGAGACGTGATTCCAAACCTTCGTTCACCATATAGATTTCTTCCAGCTCATCGGCAGTTTGTGCTGTTATCGCATAGTTAAGATAAGGGTGAAAGGCGTCCCATGACATCACAGGTGACTCGTACAATGGAATTAAATTTGCTGGTACAACTGAACGCCATTGCTCATCATCGTTCATGAGCGCGTTTCGAATACTCGTACCACTGGCAAAATAAGTGTCACGAATAGTTTGATCGCGGTGATGACTTTGTTGTCGCGGAAGAACATATGGGTCGATAGCCACACCTAAATCTTGAATCGCACGTATGTAGGACAAACCTAACGTATTATTAGGGTGAGCGAGTATTTCTGAATGTGGAAACAGCTCATTGAGAATACGTGGGTAACTCTTTCCTTCCTTTAACTGTTCACGAATCTGTATCTGATATTGTTTAGAATTCAACAGTCGAGCGAGCTCGTGAAATTGTTCAGGTTCAGCTGTTTCTGCCCCAAACAGAAGTGAGTTTGCTCCCATATAATCTGCAACTTTGACGCCAGTTCGAGCGAAGTACTCTCCAGCAGATAACGCGCCGTACACCGGCAATTCCACTACGATATCCACATCATTTAACGCCATACGTGTACGCTGGAACTTTGAGTAAATCGCAGGTTCGCCACGCATGACGAAATGACCGCTCATAATCGCTATTGATACATCGGCCCCAGTGCGTTTTTTAGCTTCTTGAGCATGATATTGATGCCCGTTATGGAAAGGGTTATATTCCGTAATTAACGCAACACTTTTCATTTGCATTTCTCCTTTATAGGACTCATCATAAGTATTGTATCAGAACTTCATGACACGATGCGACTTCGTGCTGGAACCTTCATTGTAAAGCGAAATTCGTGAGAGACAGATACCTTATTACTGTTAAGAAAATATCTTGACATCTTTTCCTTATAAAGTTAAAATAAATTTTGTGCTTGTTAGAGGTGAAGCCATATGAAATGGTCAATAACGCAATTACGTAAATATCAAGGTAAGCCATTTGACTTCGATCAAACGGTCACTTTTGATCATCTCAAAGACGCGTTAGGTTTAATTGATTTAACTCCAATCGATGTAGTTGGAACTCTTACAGTTAAATCGAAAGAGGTTATTGCAGATGTTCACATTACTGGAACGTACACGATGCCTTGTGCGAGAACACTCGACCCCGTCGAAGTTCCTTTAGATGTGAAGACGCAAGAAATCTTTGAGTTAGAACCTTTCGAGTTTGACGAAGATGAGGACAACGATGAGCATTATCATGACGCAACTGACGGTATGATTAATCTCAAAGATGTTGTTCAAGAAATTGTCGTTGTGGAAAAGCCAATGCGTGCTTTCTCAGAACACAGTGATCAAATGTTAACCGAAGGCAATGGTTGGGAAGTTATTGACGAAGATCAAGCTATTGAGCTCGAACAACAGAAAGAAGAGGAACAATCACGACAAGTTGATCCACGGCTTCAAAAATTACAACATTTATATGATGAAGAGCAATAGCAGTTTTTAATAATTTATAGTATAATGGATTATTGAATCTGACATTAATTGATTTTGTGTGTTAAATATAAGGAGGATTAAACATGGCAGTACCTAAAAGAAGAACGTCTAAGACTAGAAAAAATAAACGTCGTACGCATATCAAACTTTCAGCTCCTGGCATGACTGAATGCCCAAGCTGTGGTGAATACAAATTATCTCATCGCGTATGTAAAAACTGTGGTTCTTACAACGGTGAAGAAGTCGTATCTAAATAATAAGATATAGACTCAGTTGACTGTAATCGTTCAAAAATGGCGCTGCTAATTTTTGAACGATTTTTTTAATATAACAAGAAATGACAGTACTCAGGATGTGAGAATATAGATGGAACAAATAACATCAACACAAAATAATAAAGTGAAAGCTGCAAATAAACTGAAGAAGAAAAGAGAACGAGATAAGACAGGCCATGCACTCATCGAAGGATACCATCTCATCGAAGAAGCGATGGCGAGTGACATCCAAATTGTGTCTTTATTCTGTGTAGAGGCAGAACGTGAAGATGCAGCAATGTTAGACTATGCGGATGCGGTATACGAAATTAATCTCAAGGTGGCGGAACTACTCTCCGGAACTGTAACGCCCCAAGGTATCTTCGCTGTAATACAACAGCCAAAAGTACAAGATCGTCAACCCTCTCAAGTGCTGTTGATTGATCGCATTCAAGATCCAGGCAACCTTGGAACGTTGATACGTACTGCAGATGCAGCAGGTTTAGATATGGTAGTCTTGGAGAAAGGCAGCGCGGATCCTTATCAAGACAAAGTGCTTCGTGCGAGTCAAGGTAGTGTCTTTCATCTTCCGATTATTCAGCGGAATTTACAGACCTTTATCGATGACTTTGAAGGACCTGTTTACGGAACAGCACTTCAAGATGCAGTAGAATATCAAACTGTAGAGAAACAAGATAAGTTTGCGCTCATACTAGGTAACGAGGGTGAGGGCATTAAGTCTGAGTTACTCGACCAGACGACACAGAATTTGACGATTCCTATTTATGGTCGCGCAGAAAGTCTCAATGTGGCGATCGCAGGAAGTATCTTGATTTACCATTTGAAAGGTTGACCCGCATTCAATGTATTAGATATAATAGTAACGATATTAGAAATGAATACTTTAGCTGATAAAAAGAAGTGAGCGACATAGCTCAGTTGTTCAGGGAGAATAACCGTGACTGCAAGTTATTCCAACTGACGTTCGTTCTTTCGTCTTTTTAGCTACTTAAAGAAATTTAAGTCGGATACCTATTCGTTATCAAGGTTGAGAAAAGTGTAAAGCAATGTAAGTAAAGACCGAGCCACTTAGATGGTGTGAACTGTGAATCGCTAATGATTTGCAACGATGCGTCTTGCTTTATACTTAAAGTTGGGTGGTACCACGGAAACTTTCGTCCCATGTGCGGATGGAAGTTTTTTTATTTTGCACAAGAAAGTTAACTCACATCTACATAGAGTTGTAAATAGTGAAAGATTAAAGGAGAAGGAGGAACAGACATGGTTCAGAATGAAGAGATGTCTCAACTCAAACAACAAGCGCTCGTAGATATTAACGAAGCGCATGATGCTCAAGCATTACAAAATGTCAAAGTGAAATATTTAGGTAAGAAAGGTTCGGTTTCAGGCATAATGAAACATATGAAAGACCTTTCCAATGAAGAGAAACCAGCATATGGTCAACAAGTCAATGCGTTACGCCAAGCGATTCAAGATGAAATTGCTTCACGCGAAGAAGTGTTAGCGAATGAACAATTGGAAGCACAATTACGTGACGAGAAGATTGATGTGACGTTACCAAGTCGTCAAATCGCTTTAGGTGCGAAACATCCACTCACACGTACGATTGAAGAAATCGAAGACCTATTCCTCGGCTTAGGTTACGAAATCGTTGAAGGTTACGAAGTGGAACAAGATCATTACAACTTCGAAGCACTCAACTTACCGAAATCACATCCAGCACGTGACATGCAGGATAGCTTCTATATTACTGAAGAGACGTTGATGCGTACCCACACGTCACCTGTCCAAGCGCGTACGTTAGAGCAGCGCAATGGTCAAGGTCCAGTGAAGATTATCTGTCCGGGTAAAGTGTACCGTCGTGATTCAGATGATGCGACACACAGTCATCAATTTACGCAAATTGAAGGGCTTGTCGTTGCTGAAGATATTAAAATGAGTGATTTAAAAGGGACACTAGAATTATTAGCGCGAGAGTTATTCGGTGCAGATCGTGAAATTCGTTTACGTCCTAGTTACTTCCCATTCACTGAACCGTCTGTTGAAGTTGATGTGTCTTGCTTCAAGTGTAAAGGTGAAGGTTGTAACGTATGTAAACAAACAGGCTGGATTGAAGTCTTAGGTTCAGGTATGGTTCACCCGAATGTGCTTGAAATGGCCGGCTTTGACTCTCAACGTTATTCAGGCTTTGCCTTTGGTCTCGGACCTGACCGTATTGCCATGTTGAAATATGGTATTGAAGACATTCGTCACTTCTATACAAGTGATGTCCGTTTCTTAGAACAATTTAAAGCAGTAGAAGATAGAGGTGAAGAAGAATGCTAATTTCTAAAGAATGGCTAAGTGAATACGTAACTGTTGAACAATCTGTAGAAGCGTTAGCAGAGAAGATTACGCGTACAGGAATTGAAGTGGATGACATCGTCGACCTTACTGAAGGGCTTAAAAATCTTGTCGTGGGTTATGTTGAAGATATCCAACCTCATCCAAATGCCGACAAATTAAATATTTGCCAAGTGAATATCGGTGAAGAAGAAGCAATACAAATCGTTTGTGGCGCGCCTAACGTTGACAAAGGCCAGACAGTGATTGTAGCCAAAGTTGGTGGGCGCTTACCAGGTGGCGTGAAGATCAAACGTGCCAAATTAAGAGGCGAACGTTCTGAAGGTATGATTTGTTCACTACAAGAGATTGGCATTCCTAGTAACGTAGTACCTAAAGCGTTCGAAGATGGCATTTATGTCTTTTCAACTGAAGTCGAACCCGGCACATCTGCTTTAGAAGCACTTTACCTAGAAGACCAAATGATGGAGTTTGACCTCACACCTAACCGCGCTGATGCGTTAAGTATGATTGGTACTGCTTATGAGGTAGCAGCTTTATACGACCAAGAATTGCATAAACCGACACATCAACCGACGACAGAAGAAGATTCTGCAGACTCAGAGCTTTCTGTCACAGTCGAAGATGAAGACAAAGTTCCATATTATAGCGCACGTGTAGTTAAAAATGTGACGATTGAACCTTCTCCATTATGGATGCAAATGCGCTTAATTAAAGCAGGTATTCGACCAATTAATAATGTAGTCGACATTTCTAATTACGTCTTATTAGAATACGGTCAACCGTTGCACATGTTTGACCAAGATCAAATCGGTTCAGACCACATCGCTGTACGTCAAGCTAAGGAAGACGAAACAATCACAACGCTTGATGATCAACAACGTGAACTTGAAACAGGCGACATCGTCATTACGAACGGTCAAGAACCCATTGCGATTGCGGGTATCATGGGTGGCGACTTCTCAGAGGTCTCTGACAATACACGTAACGTCGTGATTGAAGGTGCAATCTTTGACCCTGTATCTATCCGCCATACTTCTCGTCGTTTGAACTTACGTAGTGAGTCTTCAAGTCGTTTTGAAAAAGGCATCGCAACAGAATTTGTTGATGAAGCAGTTGATCGTGCTACTTACTTACTTGAACAATATGCTGACGGTACCGTTCAACAAGGCCGTGTAGCAGTAGGTGACTTAGGTGACTTTGAGACACCGATTAATATTACGGTTGATAAAGTGAATCGTACTATTGGATTTGATCTATCTGCCGACGATATTGAGGCGATTTTTAACCAACTTGGTTTCAGAACTGAGCGTCAAGATGATGCGTTTACAGTATATGCGCCGTCTCGCCGTAAAGATATTTCAATTCAAGAAGATTTAATCGAGGAAATCGCACGTATTTACGGTTATGATGCGTTACCGTCTACGTTACCTGTCTTTAAACAAGTGACTCATGGTGAATTGACGGACAAGCAAACGAAGACGCGTACGATCAAAGCTACACTTGAAGGTGCAGGTCTCAATGAAGCGATCAATTACTCACTTACATCTAATGAACATGCGCGTGATTATGTATTAACAGACCGTCCAACGATTGATCTCTTGATGCCGATGAGTGAAGCACATGCGACGTTACGACAAAGTCTCATTCCTCATCTAATTGATGCGACAGCTTATAACATTGCACGTAAAAACCACGATGTGCGTTTATACGAACTGGGTAGAGTATTCTTCGGTAATGGCGAAGGTGAATTGCCAGACGAAGTGACGTACTTAAGTGGTATTATGACAGGCAATTACGTGGTGAATAAATGGCAAGGTAAACAAGAAGAAATTGACTTCTTTATTGCTAAAGGTGTAGTTGACCGTATTGCAGAGAAATTAGATTTAACCTTTAACTATGAAGCGGCTGAAATGGATGGACTACATCCTGGTCGAACAGCACGCGTGAAATTAGGGGAAGACGTCATCGGTTTCGTTGCTGAATTACATCCTCAAGTTGAAAAAGATAATGACTTGAAACGTACGTATGTCTTCGAACTCAATTATGATCGTTTAATGGAAGAAACAGCTGGTTTCATCAACTATAAACAAATTCCACGTTACCCAGGTGTTTCTCGTGATATCGCGTTAATGGTTAATCGTGATAAACCATCATCTGAAATTATTCAAGTCATTCGTGAACATGGCGAAGATATCCTTCAGAATGCTGAAGTCTTCGACGTTTACGAAGGTGAACACGTAGCTGAAGATGAGAAATCCATTGCTATTCGACTTTCTTATCTTGATACTGAAAATACTCTAACAGATGAACGAGTGAATGGGGTTCATGATGAAATATTGAAAGCACTTGAAGAAATGGGTGCGACAATTCGTTAATATGTCAAAGTTGAACTTATGATATTGCTTCTTCATTCAATACATGAGTGTCTATAAGGTAATAACTTTAGAAATTCTAACTCAATATATCAATTAAGCCACCTACTAATCGGAGTGATGATTAGTGGGTGGCTTGTTGTTTGGTATGATAGTGTAAAAATAAGGTAACGGTTCGATATTAATAGTAGTAGAGAAGAAAAACTAGAAATTTAAAAGCACAGAGTATGTTATTGAAGAATACTACAATTTAAAAATTTACAAAACTCATTTTCAATGTCGACTCGAGACGCTTGATG
>NZ_KV804768.1:71624-87113 GCF_001811435.1 Staphylococcus sp. HMSC071G07 | reverse complement strand
TTGAGTGTGGTCCCATTAGCAAGCGAGAGTTACAACATTGAAAATGAAATACACTTTAATAACATCACCGACGTTTTTGCTCCACTAAACTCGACGCTTTGTCACGATTGGCGAAATGCTTTTTCGTCACTTGATCAAGCTGTGCTATACCTAAGCGGTTGATGATTCGCGCCGCACAGAGATCTACTTTTTTACTCGCACCTTTAATCACTGAAGTGTTGAGCTGTTTAGAAATATGATCCATGTGTTTGACGAAAGCATAACGAGAGATAATACTTGCTGCAGCGATAGCAATGGATTTCGATTCACCTTTCGTTTCGAAATGTGTCTTGTCAGGCAAAGGAATATCCGTCAGTGCATAGCGTTTGTAAACACCTGGTTGCGCAAATTGGTCGACGACGATGTAATCCAGTTCTTCAGAGTCAATGCGAGACAGCACATTTTTAATCGCTTCATTATGTAGGACGGCTTTCATCTTCACTTGCGACCAACCTTGAGCTTGGCGTTCGTTGTATTTCGGATTATCGAGTACGAGCAGTGAATGCGGTATAAAGGTCACAAGCTGTTCGGCTAGTTCTACAATTTTATCATCTGTTAATTTTTTAGAATCATCAACGCCGAGTGTCTTCAAGACTTGTGCATTTTTGTCAGATACATAGGCAGCACAGACAGTGAGTGGACCGAAGTAATCGCCACTACCAGCTTCATCACTCCCGATACAACTGTACTGGTTGAATTGAGGGTGTGATGGTTTCTTGGATTTCTTTGCTGTTTGTTTCTTAGGTTGTACAGAAGCGTTCGGTAGCAGCGATTGTGCGAGTTGTTCAGCATTTTTACCCTGAAACATCACTTTGTTGGAATTGTACACTGAGATCGTTGTGCCTTGGTGTTTCTTTCGCGCTTTCATACCTTGAGGTAAGCCAGTCGTGTCAAATTGGAGTTGGTCTAGTAAATGATTGATTTCCTGAGCCGTGACTTTTTTTACAACGTTTGTCATGACATGATCCTCGCTTTATGTAAGATTATAGCCTGTTCATTGTATCATAATGCGTAGTTATACAGATATGAGTTTTAGTAAAATGCTTGTTTCAAATATACATATCTCGACCACAACTCTACGTTTTACGTCAAATACATTTAATTTTCTTAAAGAGATAATGACAACTACTTACATAATAGAGAGCTGTCGTGTATAATAGTTCGTGATAAATATTTTACGATAATGAATTTAAATTTGAGATATATTACGAGTTATCAAGATATTATAAAGAGTCAGGAGTTAGATTATGGGAGAGTTCAAGAATCGCATTAATGTTACTATCAATGACCAGCACTATACAATCGTAGGGGAGGACAACCCTGAACACATTCGACACGTCGCACATCTCGTCGACGAGAAATTGAAAGAACTAGGTAGTAGAAGTGCAGGATTAGATACGACGCGTAAAGCTATTCTTACTGCGGTGAATGTCATGCACGAGAAAGTACAACTTGAAGAGGAGAATCGTCGCTTAGAACAAGAAATCCAACAGTTGAAACATAAAGATCACGAATGATTCTAGATATTATACTTATCCTGTTTCTACTGATTGTTGGAACAAGTGGTTTCCGCAATGGGTTATGGCTAAGTCTCATCAACCTTGTCTGTAGTGTGGTAGCCGTCTTTCTCGGCTACAAATTCTATATACAAGTTGCGCATAAATTAGATTTATTCATTCCATTTCCTAAGACGAAAGCTTACGATATGACGTATGCCTTTGAGTTCAGCAATCTACAACAACGGTTCAATGATGTGATTGCTTTCATCATCGTGGTCTTTATTGCGCGATTGATATTGCATATCGTCATCGGCGTATTTGGTAATATGATGCAGTCTGGACGTAGTGCGTTGCTCAGTCGTCTGTTGGGAGTGATTCCGAGCATCGTTATTGCACTATTTATAGCCGCACTAGGCGTCTATATTATTGCTTTATATCCTGATGAGCATCTACAACATCAATTAGCTACATCGAAACTCGCAGAATTGATTCTTTATCACATTCCTTATATCTCAAACTTTATACAGCACTTATAAATATAATGCAGAAATGTAACGGTCAGGGCATGTGTTATTTTGCGACATAGTGAAATAACGCTACGTCGTCTTGACCTTTTTCTATGAGGTGATTCTAATGACAAAGAAAGATGTTATTCAATTACTAGAACGAATTGCAACTTATATGGAACTTAAAGGGGAGAACACGTTCAAAGTCTCTGCCTATCGTAAAGCTGCCCAATCGCTAGAGATCGATGAACGCACTTTAGACGAAATCGATGATGTGACTGAGCTGAAAGGCATCGGTAAAGGCGTTGGAGAGGTTATCAACGAATATCGTGAAACAGGAGCGTCTAGCACGCTCAAAGCTTTACAAGGCGAGGTGCCTGAAGGTCTAATTCCGTTGCTTAAGATTCAAGGTTTAGGTAGTAAAAAGATTTCTAAACTCTATAAAGAATTAAATATTACTGATAAAGCTTCCTTACAAAAAGCATGTGAGGCAGGTGAAGTCAGCGAACTGAGTGGTTTTGCTAAGAAGACAGAACAGAATATATTAGAAGCGGTAAAAGCGTTAGGTGCGAAAAAGGATAAGTATCCAATTGATCTTATGCGTGGTTTAAGTCGTGAAATCAATCACTATTTAGAGCAACTCACTGATATCGAACAATTTGAAGTTGCGGGTAGCTTTAGACGTTTTAAAGAAGAAAGTAAAGACTTAGATTACATTATTAGTACTACTAATCCTGATCGTGTACAACAGCAATTACTTGAAATCCCTAATAAAGTTAAAGAAGTTGCAGTAGGACAAACGAAGATTTCGCTCGAACTCACGTATGATGATGAAACGATTGGCGTCGATTTCCGCTTGATTGAACCGGCTGCCTTTTACCATACGCTGCAGCATTTCACTGGATCTAAAGATCACAACATCCGCATTCGTCAACTCGCTAAAGAAAGAGACGAGAAGATTAGCGAATATGGTATTGAGACAGCATCTGGCGAATTGATTCAGTATCAAAGTGAAGCGGAGATTTACGAACACTATGGTTATGACTGGATTGCGCCTGCGTTACGTGAAGATGGAAGTGAATTTGACAAAGACTTATCCGATATCATCCAGTTAGACGATATCCGTGGTGATATTCATATGCATACGACAGCGAGCGATGGTGCGATGAGTCTACGTGAAATGGTCGAAGCGAATATTGCGAAAGGTTACGAGTTTATGATGATTACAGATCACTCTCGTAGCTTGAAAGTAGCGAACGGACTTTCTGCGGACCGTTTGTTGCGTCAACATGAAGAGATTCAGCAGCTCAATGAGGAATATCCAGAAATCGATATTTATTCAGGCACGGAAATGGACATTCTTCCAGATGGCAGCATGGATTATGACGATGAAGTGTTAGCTCAGCTCGATTACGTGATTGCGTCTATCCATCAGAGTTTCAATCAGTCTCAAGAAGATATTATGCATCGTTTAGAACAAGCATGTCGCAACCCTTACGTGCGTCATATTGCCCATCCAACAGGTCGAATTATTGGTAAAAGACCAGGGTACGAGCCTGATATTGAGCAATTGTGTCAACTTGCAGAAGAAACAGGAACCGTGCTCGAAATTAACGCGAATCCGAAACGATTAGACTTAAATGCTAAAGTAGTGCGTCAACATCCTAACTTGATGCTGACAATTAATACAGATGCGCATCATACGGACCACTTAGAATTCATGAAATACGGTGTCGCAACTGCGCAGAAGGGATTTGTTCAGAAATCTCGTGTAATCAATACATTTTCTCGAGAAGCATTTAAGGATTTTGTAAAAGGCGAGAAAAATAAGAAATAGAGGGATTGTATGAGACAAAAATCATTAGATGTCTTAGAATTCGATAAGATTAAAGCAATGGTTGAACAAGAAGCGGTCAGTGACTTGGGACAAATTAAAGCTCGCGAAATGTCTCCTCAAGTCGATCGTTCAACCGTCATATTTCAAATGGATGAAACAGATGAAATCGCTCAAATCTATAATAAATTACGCTTACCCAGTCTCAGTGGTCTAGCGCAAATCAAACCACTTATACGTCGTGCTCAAATTGGCGGGGTCTTGAATGTCACAGAACTGAATACGATTAAACGTTTGATTCAAGTACAGAATCAATTCAAGACATTCTACGCACAATTGTTGGAAGATGATGAAGAGGTTGTGCACTACCCCATCTTGCATGAACGGATGAATGAGCTTCCAGTGCTCACAGACTTGTATCGCACGATTCACGATAAGTGTGATGCGCACGATTTATATGACCATGCGAGTACGACACTTCAAAGCATTCGTAGCAAGATTTCTAGCACGTCACAACGTATACGTCAGAATTTAGATCGGATCGTTAAGAGTCAATCGAATCAGAAGAAACTTTCAGATGCGATTGTGACAGTGAGAAATGATCGTAACGTTATTCCAGTCAAAGCGGAGTATCGCCAAGATTTCAACGGTATCGTGCATGACCAATCATCTTCTGGACAAACACTTTATATCGAGCCTTCATCAGTAGTGGAGATGAACAACCAAATCAGTCGCCTGCGTAACGACGAAGCGGTTGAACGTGAACGTATTTTAACTGAACTGACAGCAGAGGTTGCCGCAGATGCAGATGGCTGCTTAACAGCTGAGCAAATTATGGGTCAAATCGACTTCCTGACAGCGAAAGCACGTTATGCTCGTAAGATTAAAGCGACGAAACCTGAGTTTACTGAAGATCGTTCTGTCTACTTGCCGAAAGCATTCCACCCACTGTTAGACCAAGAGACGGTGGTAGCCAATACGATTGAGTTCGCAGAGGACGTTGAAACCGTGATTATTACTGGCCCCAACACAGGTGGTAAGACGGTTACACTCAAGACGTTAGGCCTCATCATTATTATGACGCAGGCAGGTTTACTAATTCCTACATTAGATGGAAGTAAGTTAGGTATTTTTGAAAATGTGTACTGTGATATCGGTGACGAACAATCTATTGAGCAGTCGCTATCTACCTTCTCTTCTCATATGAAAAATATCGTTTCTATCCTTGAAGAAGCGACGCCGAATAGCTTGATTCTCTTTGATGAGCTTGGTGCAGGTACGGATCCAAGCGAAGGTGCAGCATTAGCGATGAGTATTCTGGATTACGTACACGATATCGGTTCACTCGTGATGGCAACGACGCACTATCCAGAGCTAAAGGCTTATAGCTATAATCGAGAAGGCGTGATGAATGGGAGTGTAGAATTCGACGTGAATACGTTAAGTCCGACATACAAATTGTTGATGGGCGTACCAGGTCGTTCAAACGCTTTTGATATTTCTAAAAAGCTCGGGTTAGGTATGAAGATTATATCTAAAGCGAAAACGATGATTGGACATGATGAACAAGAAATTAATAATATGATTGAATCACTCGAGAAGAACTCTAAACGTGTGGATGAACAACGTATTGAGCTCGATCGACTTTTACGAGAAGCGCAAGACACACACGATGATTTAGAGCAAAACTACAAGAAATTCAAGAATTATGAACAACATCTCATGAATGAAGCACGCGACAAGGCAAACCAACGCGTGAAAGCTGCGACGAAAGAGGCCGACCAAATCTTGAAAGACCTACGTCACATGCGCGACAAAAAAGGTGCGGACGTTAAAGAACACGAACTCATAGACAAGAAAAAACATCTTGAAGATCAATACGAAGAGAAATCACTTAAAAAAGATGTTAAGAAGCAAAAATGGGATGAAATTCATGCGGGCGATGAAGTGAAAGTCTTAACATACGGTCAAAAAGGTGAAGTGTTAGAACTCGTAGGCGATGATGAAGCGGTCGTTCAAATGGGTATTATTAAGATGAAATTACCGCTCAAAGATTTAGAGAAAAAGAAAAAAGAGAAACAGCAACCTACTAAAATGGTTAAACGTCACAATCGACAAAATGTGAAGATGGAACTCGATTTACGAGGTTATCGCTATGAAGAAGCGTTAGTAGAACTCGATCAATATTTAGATCAAGCCGTACTCAGTAATTATGAGCAAGTATATATTATTCATGGTAAAGGTACGGGGGCTTTACAAAAAGGCGTGCAAGAACACTTGAAACGTCATAAAAGTGTGGCTTCATATCGTAATGGAATGCCGAGTGAAGGTGGCTTCGGAGTGACAGTGGCGCAGTTGAAATAATGTTGAGCAATAGGTATGCAGTAACGGTGAAATTCTGTTATAATTTCCACATCATTTGAAATTAAGGAGGATTGGCATTTATGGCAATCGTAAAAGTAACTGATTCTAACTTTGATGAAAACATTCAATCAGGCGTAAACTTAGTTGATTTCTGGGCAACTTGGTGTGGACCATGTAAAATGATTGCACCAGTTTTAGAAGAACTTGCTGAAGATTTTGACGGAAAAGCAAACATTTTAAAATTAGACGTAGATGAAAATCCATCAACAGCAGCTAAATTTGAAGTAATGAGTATTCCAACATTAATCTTATTCAAAGATGGTGAACCTGTAGATAAAGTAGTAGGGTTCCAACCTAAAGAGAACTTAGCTGAAGTAATTGAGAAACATCTATAATTAAATGACGACCCAGTAGGCTGAGACATCACGATGTTTCAGCCTTTTTTAACTGTAAGATGATAAGAGAAATTTAATAAAAGGTCGTCTAAGGTTGAGATACAAGGGTATGATGCTAACGTGATGCTCTGGGAATAGTATCCCAGGCTTATTTGTGCGGAATAAACCACGCTTTGAGAAGGGAGGTACATGATGGAAACGTATAAGGAAGAAATTAAGAATAAGTTGTCGGTCGTACCGATGGAGCCAGGTTGCTACTTGATGAAAGATCGTAACGACCAAGTGATTTACGTAGGAAAAGCGAAGAAACTGCGTAATCGTTTAAGATCTTACTTCACAGGTGCGCATGATACGAAAACGACACGGCTCGTGGCAGAAATTCGCAACTTCGAATTTATCGTGACTTCTGATGAGACAGAATCTCTATTATTAGAACTGAATTTAATTAAACAATATCAACCTCGTTATAATATTTTGCTGAAAGATGATAAAAGCTATCCTTTCATTAAGATTACGAAAGAGAAATACCCACGACTCGTCGTGACCCGCAGAGTTAAGAAAGGAACAGGAAAGTACTTCGGACCTTATCCAAATGCTTATTCTGCGCAAGAAACGAAGAAGTTACTCGACCGCATTTATCCATTCCGCAAATGTGACAAAATGCCGGATAAACTCTGTCTTTATTATCATATTGGGCAATGTCTTGGACCATGTGTCTATGATGTAGACTTAGAAAAATATGCAGAAATGACACGTGAAATTAGCGATTTCTTAAATGGTGAGGACCAGACCATTTTAAAAAATCTCGAAAATCGCATGCAACAAGCGAGTGAAGATTTAGATTTCGAACAAGCGAAGGAATATCGAGACTTGATTCAGCATATCCATAATCTCACGCGTAAACAGAAGATTATGTCACCCGACAAATCTACACGCGATGTCTTTGGCTACAGTGTGTCTAAGGGCTGGATGTGTGTGCAAGTCTTCTTTATTCGCCAAGGAAATATGATCAAACGCGATGCGACGATGATTCCTTTGCAGCAAACTGAAGAAGAGGAATTCTATACGTTTATCGGTCAATTCTACGAGCTCAACCAGCACTTATTGCCAAAAGAAGTTCATGTGCCGAAGAATTTAGATAAAAATATCATTAATTCAGTTGTAGATACTAAGATTGTGCAACCCGTTCGTGGTAAAAAGAAAGAAATGGTCGATTTGGCTAATCACAACGCAGAAGTATCACTGGATAACAAATTTGAACTTATCGCACGAGATGAATCACGTACAGTGAAAGCAATTGAAGAGTTAGGCGACCGTATGGGTATTCAAACACCTATACGTATTGAAGCGTTTGATAACTCGAATATTCAAGGGGTTGACCCTGTATCCGCTATGGTGTCTTTCGTCGATGGTAAACCTAACAAGAAAGGCTATCGGAAGTATAAGATTAAGACTGTGGAAGGTCCTGATGACTACAAATCGATGCGCGAAGTCGTGCGTCGGCGTTATACACGTGTGCTCAATGAGGGTACGCCGTTACCTGATTTAATCATCGTTGACGGTGGTAAGGGACACATGAGTGGCGTGATCGATGTGCTCGAGAATGAGTTAGGTCTGGATATTCCGGTTGCGGGTTTGCGTAAAAATGACAAACACCGTACGTCTGAAATTCTTTATGGTGAACAAGCTGAAGTTGTGCCATTGAAGAAGAATAGTCAGGCCTTTTATTTACTTCAGCGTATTCAAGATGAAGTGCATCGTTTCGCAATTACTTTCCATCGTCAGACGAGACAGAAATCTGGTTTGAAATCTGTGCTAGATACTGTTGAAGGTATAGGGGCGAAACGTAAGACGCGTCTCTTACGTACTTTCGGTTCTATTAAAAAGATGCGAGAAGCGCCAATTGAAGATTTGAAAGGCGCAGGTTTACCACAAAAGGTTGCAGAAAACCTACAAGCAGCTTTAGAGGAGAAAAAATCTTAAATTTTAGGGTATGAGAATCATTCTCATGCCCAAAAGTCCTCTAATTAGTGTTACAATGTGTATAAAGCAGATTTCTTTTTTTAAAGATATGTGGAAGCGTTTTCTAATTGAGAAATATTATCACTTATTTTTAAACCTATTCGTGACGTGATTTAAATGTAATCATCAACCATTTGGGCATACAATATAGGATGGTTTTGGAAATAAGTGATGGAAGCGAGTTAGTGAACACGACTGCATCATTTTAGGGCGTAAAAAAAGATATCTAAAAAAGAAATCGAAATTAATAGTTTTTCAGGGGGGACTTCCTTTTGGCTTATACAAAAAATCAATTCTATCTTAGACGTCTGCACTCGCTGCTAGGCGTAATCCCTATCGGTGGATTCTTACTTGTCCACTTGCTTGTTAACCATCAAGCAACTAAAGGGGCTGAAGCTTTCAACCATGCAGCAGGATTTATGGAATCACTACCGTTCTTAATCGTATTGGAATTCTTATTCATTTACATTCCATTAGTTTATCACGGTGTGTATGGGGTACATATCGCATTTACGGCACAAGCTAACGTTGGACATTATTCACAATTCAGAAACGTAATGTTCTTCTTACAACGTGCAACTGGTATCATTTCATTTATCTTTATTGCGATTCACCTTTGGCAAACTCGTATTCAAAAAGCAATTGGTGGCCACGAAGTGAACTACGATATGATTCATGGCTTAATTCAAAGTCATCCAATCATTGTATTAGTTGGATACATCATTGGTATTTTAGCTGTAGTATTCCACTTCTCAAATGGTTTATGGTCATTCTTAGTAACTTGGGGTGTATTACAATCTAAGTTCTCTCAACGTGTCTTCACTTGGGTATCTTTAATTGTATTCCTCATCTTAGGTTACATCGGTGTAAGTGCAATTATCGCGTTCGTATAAATTCAAAAGTTTAATTTAGTCTTTAGAGTATAACTAGGGGAGTGACAATTTATGGCAGAGAAAAAAATAATTGTTGTCGGTGGAGGACTTGCCGGTCTGATGTCAACAATTAAAGCAGCGGAACAAGGTGCACACGTAGATTTATTCTCACTTGTTCCAGTTAAACGTTCGCACTCAGTATGTGCGCAAGGTGGTATTAACGGGGCAGTTAATACGAAAGGTGAAGGTGACTCACCTTGGATTCACTTCGACGATACAGTATATGGTGGGGACTTCTTAGCAAACCAACCACCAGTTAAAGCAATGACTGAAGCTGCGCCGAAGATCATCCACTTATTAGACCGTATGGGTGTTATGTTCAACCGTACAAACGAAGGTTTATTAGACTTCCGTCGTTTCGGTGGAACACTTCATCACCGTACTGCATACGCAGGTGCGACTACAGGTCAACAACTTCTTTATGCATTAGACGAACAAGTACGTAGCTTTGAAGTAGACGGCTTAGTAACGAAATACGAAGGATGGGAATTCCTTGGTATCGTTAAAGGCGAAGATGACAGTGCGAGAGGTATCGTAGCGCAAGATATGACTTCTTCTGAAATTAAATCATTCGGTTCAGATGCGGTAATCATGGCTACAGGTGGTCCTGGTATCATCTTCGGTAAGACTACAAACTCAATGATTAACACTGGTTCAGCAGCATCTGTTGTTTATCAACAAGGTGCGAAATACGCGAACGGTGAATTTATCCAAATCCACCCAACTGCAATCCCTGGTGACGACAAATTACGTCTCATGAGTGAGTCTGCACGTGGTGAAGGTGGACGTATTTGGACTTATAAAGATGGTAAACCATGGTACTTCTTAGAAGAGAAATATCCAGACTATGGTAACTTAGTACCACGTGACATCGCGACACGTGAAATCTTCGATGTCTGTGTAAACCAAAAATTAGGTATCAATGGTGAGAACATGGTCTACCTTGACTTATCTCACAAAGATCCACATGAGTTAGACGTTAAATTAGGTGGTATCATCGAGATTTATGAAAAATTCACTGGTGATGACCCACGTAAAGTACCTATGAAGATCTTCCCAGCAGTACACTACTCAATGGGTGGTCTTTACGTAGACTACGACCAAATGACTAACATCAAAGGTCTCTTCGCTGCAGGTGAATGTGATTACTCACAACACGGTGGTAACCGTTTAGGTGCCAACTCACTATTATCAGCAATCTACGGTGGTACAGTTGCTGGTCCAAACGCAGTGAAATACGTTGAAGATATCGAAGATACTTACAAAGACATGGATGACAGTATTTATGAACGTCGTGTTCAAGAAGAACAAGAACGTTTCGATAAATTACTCAACATGAAAGGTTCAGAGAACGCATACAAATTGCATAAAGAACTTGGTGAAATCATGACAGCTAACGTAACAGTTGTACGTGATAACAAGAAATTACTTGAAACAGATAAGAAAATCCAAGAGTTAATGAAACGTTACGAAGATATCGATATTGAAGATACTCAAACTTGGAGTAACCAAGCAGTATTCTTCACTCGCCAATTATGGAACATGTTACAATTAGCACGTGTTATCACTATTGGTGCTTACAACCGTAATGAATCTCGTGGCGCACACTACAAACCAGAATTCCCAGATCGTAACGACGATGAATGGTTGAAGACAACATTAGCTGAATATCAAGGTAAGCACGAAGCACCTAAATTCACTTATGAAGATGTAGATATCAGCTTTATTGAACCTCGTAAACGTGACTACACTAAAAAGTCTAAAGGAGGTAAAAAATAATGGCAGAACAAACTCAAAGCCAACAACCTCAACAAAAGCAAAAAGAGCCAATTAAATTAATCATCAAACGTCAAGATAATAATGAGTCTAAACCTTATTATGAAGAGTTTGAGATTCCATATAAAGAGAACTTAAACGTGATTGCATGTTTAATGTACATCCGTAGAAACCCAGTTAACGCAAAAGGTGAAAAAACAACACCAGTTACTTGGGACATGAACTGTCTTGAAGAAGTTTGTGGTGCATGTTCAATGGTTATCAATGGTCAAGCACGTCAATCATGTTCAGCGATCATTGACCAATTAGAACAACCAATCAAACTTGAACCAATGAGTACCTTCCCAGTTATTCGTGACTTACAAGTTGACCGTTCTAGAATGTTCGACAACTTGAAACGTATGAAAGCTTGGGTACCAATCGACGGTACTTACGACTTAGGACCAGGACCTCGTATGCCTGAGAAGAAACGTCAAACAGCATACGAATTATCTAAATGTATGACTTGTGGTGTATGTTTAGAGGTATGTCCTAACGTAACAAGCAACAACAACTTCGTGGGTGCACAAGCGATTTCTCAAGTTCGTTTATTCAACTTACACCCAACAGGTTCAATGACTAAAGATGAACGTTTAGATGCTTTAATGGGTGGCGGAGGCCTTCAAGCATGTGGTAACTCTCAAAACTGTGTTAACGCATGTCCTAAAGGTATCCCACTTACAACATCTATCGCGGCTATGAACAGAGAAACTTCATTCCATATGTTCAAGTCATTCTTTGGTTCAGACCACAAAGTAGACTAATATCATTGTATAAGCGTAAAGGCCCGGCAGTTGCCGGGTCTTTTTCGTTATAATAAAAGGAATAGTACTACTGTTTAATTCGAGAATGATACTACTACTTAGAATATTACACTAGATATCTTTTCTATATAGCAGTTGAATTAAATTAAAAAATAGGTTTCGAATTTTATAATGAGCCTGGAAAATTAACAGAAATTAGTGTTTGAAATAGATGAAAATGACGCTTAAAATGAATCTTTTTTAATATTTTCAATGTGAACTCGAGACGCTAGATGGATTAAAGACCACAACGAAAATCCATTCTTCGAGCTCTTTGAGCGAAAAGAATTAGTTGAGTGTGGTCCCATTAGCAAGCGAGAGTCATTACATTGAAAATGATATAACTTTGGTTTTTATTTCATTTTCGTGAAATAAGCGAAGTAAATGAAGCCATAAATCATGTTGTGCTAAAATGATATTAAATACATAATAAGGAAGTTTTAATAATGGATAGACCTATCGGTGTGATTGATTCCGGAGTAGGTGGGCTGACCGTAGCAAAAGAAATAATGCGTCAGCTACCGAATGAAACGATATACTATTTAGGGGACGTCAAACGGTGTCCATATGGCCCTAGAGAGGCTGAGGAAGTGAGACAGTTCTCGATTGAACTTGCGAATACGCTGATGCAATATGAAATCAAAATGCTCGTCATCGCATGTAATACCGCAACAGCTGTGGCATTGGATACGTTGCAAGAGATGCTCAATATACCGGTAGTAGGGGTAATTGAACCAGGTGCACGCACAGCAATTATGACAACGCAGAATAACAGTGTGCTCGTGCTAGGAACTGAAGGAACGATACGTTCAGAAGCGTATCGACATCAGATCACTCGTATCAATCCTAATATTAAGGTGAGAGGTGTCGCTTGTCCTGGTTTCGCGCCAATGGTTGAGCAGTTACGCTATAAAGATCCAACCATTACAAGTATTGTGATACATCAAACGTTAAAGCAATGGCGACATAGTGATGCAGATACAGTGATTCTGGGATGTACACATTATCCTTTAATCTATCAACAGATTAATAATTACTTTGATGGCGAGAAGACCGTGATTTCGTCTGGTCTAGAAACTGCGCGTGAAGTGAGTGCGTTGCTCACATTTAGTAGTGAACATGCAGGTTATAAGACATCTCCGAAACATCGCTTTTTCGCAACAGGAGATACAGAACACATCGAATACATTATTCAACAGTGGCTCGGTTTAGATGTCACAGTAGAACAAATTGAAGTCGTACAAGGAGATGAGGGTTAATGGAAGATTTAGTGATTGCCTCAAACAATAAAGGGAAGATTAATGATTTTAAAGTGATATTTCCGCAATATCGTGTGATTGGTATCAGTGAACTTATTGAGGATTTTGATGTTGAAGAAACTGGAACAACATTTGAAGAGAATTCTAGACTTAAATCTGAGGCAGCAGCTCAAGCACTTAATAAACGTGTGATTGCTGATGATAGTGGTTTAGAAGTTCACGCTTTAAATGGCGCACCAGGTGTGTATTCAGCACGTTATGCAGGTGCTTCGAAAGATGATGACGCCAATATTGAGAAAGTATTGTCTGAACTCGGCGATACGAAAGATCGAGCAGCTGAATTCGTATGTGTAATTAGTATGAGCGCGCCAGGTGAGGAAACAGTACAATTTAGAGGTTCAGTTCAGGGTGAAATTACGTTAGGTAAAATTGGTGAGCATGGCTTTGGTTACGATCCAATCTTTTACGTGCCGGATAAAGGTCAAACGATGGCGCAACTCACTGCTGAAGAGAAGAATGAAATCAGTCATCGTCGCCGTGCAATTGATCAGTTAGAAGCTTATTTAAAAGGTGAAGCGCAATGACACAACTATTATTAATTAGTGATAATCATACAGAAGCAGGTATTCTACATGAAGTACTCACTCATAATGAAGATTGTGATGAAGCAATTCATCTAGGTGATTCCCAATTTACTTATGATGATACGGAACTCAGTCGATTCGTCAGAGTTAAGGGAAACACAGATTTCTATCCTGAATTTCCGGCCGAAGAAATCGTCTCTATTAATGGTATTCGTGCATTCTGTGCACATGGTCATGTGCATCAAGTGAACCGTACGCGCGATATATTAGTGAATCAAGCTAAGATGCACCACTGTGATTTTGCGTTTTACGGTCATACGCATGTTGCGAGATATGAGAACATTGATGGCGTGCATGTGATTAATCCTGGAAGTATTTCTCAATCTCGCAGTCGAGTAGAGGAAACTTACGCCGTCGTGACGATTGATGATGAGACATGTAAAGGGCATGTAGAGTTTAAGAATCGTAAGCATCAAGTTATTCATGAAGTACAATTTGAGTTAAGTCGCTAAGAGAAATATCAATTTAACTTGTTTAACACGACTTAGTTAGGGTATATTAAGTAATAGTGTTATTTTATTGACGATAAGACCTTAGCCTTCGTTCTTAGAATGGGAGCTAGGGTTTTATTTTTTGGAACTATAAATGATTTTCTTCTACTTTAAAATCATTCTAATATTAAGTATGTTTGAACTAAATTATATGTTATAATGAACTTGTAGGTGAGAATCCTACAGGTATATGAACAGTTTTTGTGTGTGAAGGATATTATTCATGTTTACACACTTTCTAACCCGTCTCTTTACGAGGCGGGATTTTTTTTGCGATTTTTGAAATTTGATTGGAGTCTGACGCATTTTTTAATAAAATGAATTTATAAAAATAATGTAATATAAAACGCTTTACTTTCGGTGGGGATGGTATATAATAATACTAAACGATATACTGCACTTTGCCCTTTTATCAAACATGAAACAGACAATCAGAGACTAGGGAGGGATGCGAATGAAACATCAAAGCATCTTAAAGAAGCATCACCAACGCTTAACTCGATTAGAAAAAGATACACGTGAAATTAAATTAGAATTGATTGAAACGCAAGAGTCTCAGAAAGCTATAAATGAAGATAATGAAAAATTTACAGTAGCCCAGGAAGATAGAATCGAGAGAAGAGAAAAAAGTAATGAGCAATTTCAACAGAGCCAAGAGAAAAGTGCAGATAGAAATGAAAAATATTATGAAAAAATTATTGCGAATCAAGAGAAGTCATATAGGGATTTAGTAGAAGGTAACAAGCAATTTAAGAAAGAAATTCGCGAAGGTAATGAGAAATTCAAGAATGAATTTCTAGAAAGCAATAAGCAATTCAAGACAGAAATTCGGGAAAGTAATGAAAAATTTAAGAAGGAAATTCGCGAAGGTAATGAGAAATTCAAG
>NZ_KV804768.1:0-71524 GCF_001811435.1 Staphylococcus sp. HMSC071G07 | reverse complement strand
AAAGCAATAAGCAATTCAAGACAGAAATTCAAGAGAGCAATAAACAATTTAAAGAAGAGCAACTTGAGTTTCGAAAGGAATTGTTAGAGAGTAATGCTCAATTTAGAGAAGAAATGCGAGAGGATTTTCAAAGATTTGAAACGAATATCGGCAATTTAATAGATCAAAAGATGGAAGTTCATGTCAATTACTTGAAATATTCTATGTTACGTTGGGGTGTTGGCATTAGTGTAGGTATCTTTGGATTAGCAGGAAGAGTTTTTGGTATATATTAATATAAGTAATGATTTTTGCTAGCGGTCAAAACACGGACAACGAATGGACAACGTAAAATTAAAATCGCTAAAATGATGTCCGTTTTTGATCAAAAGTTGTTTTTAAGTCCCTAAAAATTCGCTTTATATGGTGTGTAATTGACACCTAAATATAAAAGAACCCCGTCACGACGGGGTTCTTGATTTTGAAAAGTATTCAATTTAAACCAAAAAACGTCCTGGGAGGGATTCGAACCCCCGACCGATGGCTTAGAAGGCCATTGCTCTATCCAGCTGAGCTACCAGGACATAACGTTTTTTAACACAACATTTATTATAACTAACTCGTTACAATAAAGCAATACATCAATCATTGAAATTTATGTAGATTTTTCACTTATGTAAGCGAATTGCATGGATTTACTAGTAATACCCATAAACTCATCGCAGTTTTCTTGTACTTCTAACTTAAATTTCACAATTCTAAATCGTTACTAACTTATTCTATTTGAAATTTTCATAATCCCCCACTTTCTTTCTCGCAACTAATATATTATAGTTCAATAATGAGTAGTTTAATGAGAGAAAGGGATTTTATTATGAAACCGACCATGCTTATTGATTTTGACGATACGTTAGTAGACTTTATAGATGCTGAAATTAAAGCTTTTTACACAATAGCTAAAGAGTATCTAAATGAAGCTACTGAATCTGATTTACAAACATTTATGCGAGTAAATCAGGCGCATTGGGAAGCTTTCCAACGTGGAGAGCTCAATAAGGAAGAAGTGTTGAACCAACGTTTCCGGAATTTCTTTGCGAGATACGATATCGAAGTTGATGGTCCGAAAGTTGATCATGAGTATCGCACCGCGTTATCGAAAGCGACAGTGAAGTATATGCCACACGTTCTAACTACTTTAGATATTCTTAAAAATCACTACGATCTCTATATCGTGACGAATGGTGTGCGCATCACGCAATTACGTCGTTTGAAACAAACACCTTTCGAAACGATCTTCAAAGATATCTTTATCTCTGAAGATACAGGCTCTCAAAAACCTATGCCTGAATTCTTCGATTACGTGTTTAACCATATTGGTAACGAGAGAAGACAAGACGCTATCATTGTGGGAGACTCTTTAACTTCTGATATCCAAGGTGGTATCAACGCTGGAATTCGAACTTGTTGGTACAACGGCCGAGATAAGGTCAATGATTCTGGTATTCAACCTGACTACACAATACACAGCTTTGACCAACTTGTTCACTTAATATAAGTTCTGATTAGAAAATCAATAAAAAAAGAGTTGATGAAAGGTGAGTAAGTGCAAGTGTTAAGCAATCGACCTTATTCATCAACTCTAATTGTTATTATTTATTTGGTGCCCATAATAGTACATCGTTACCTTCTTGGTTATGTTCACCTGTATCTTCGAAGCCATGTTTCAAGAAGAAATCTTTAGATTTATTACGTGCAATCACTTTGATCGGTAAGTTATGTGATTTGGCATAGTCGAGTAGTGCTTGACCATAGCCACGACATTGAAATGCTTTGAGAACTTCAAGTTTCCATAATACTAAGTAATCATCATATTTAGGGAAATAGACTTCTTCCACTTCACCTTTACGATAAAGTGCCATACGAGCGCCAAGACGATCACCTACGTATATGCCGTAGAATGGAGAGTCTGAACTAGCATCGATCATTTCCCCACGTAGTTCATCAACCATAAATAGATCTTTGTTCCCGAAGTTCCTGAAATCTTCGAAAAGTTCGTCGGTCTTGTAATTAATATCGAGACGCTTTACGTCACTCATATTCTTTCCCCCTTGAATTGATTTAATACCATTATACCGTAAAGTGAATTATGATGACAAAATTTTATAATTTATCATCTTTGGATAACTGATGTGACCTCAATGTATATTACCCTTTACAACGGTAAAATTTTTCTTACTTTCTCCCTTATATCGCAAGCCGTATAATTGTCAAATATTACTATAATCTTTATACTGAAATAGAACAGAATGACTAAGGAGAATAGGTATGGACTGTAAGACGCTTAAACTTAAAGACGACAATCAATTTATCACTAGCATTGCACATAATGATGAACAAGTAACTCAATTTTTTAATTACAATGCTATGGCAGAGGAAAGTTATGCTACTCGACTTCAAAGTCCTAATAATGGTAGAGAAGAGGCTTTAGCTGAAATAATTGAGCACTATATGAGTGATTTGTCGCTAACTGAGGCACAACAAGATCATATTTCTCAACTTGCTAACGGAGCTAAAGTTGTTATTGGAGGCCAACAAGCAGGTTTTTTAGGCGGCGCACTCTATACTTTTCATAAAATATTATCCATCGTCACATTGACGCAATCTCTACGCGAAAAGTATGACCAACCAGTTGTACCTGTGTTCTGGATTGCTGGTGAAGATCATGATTTTGATGAAGTTAACCACACGTATGTCTTTAACCAAAGCGATGCCCAATTACATAAGGTGAAATATCATACATTACAGCCGCCTGAAACATGTGTTTCTCACTATCATCCTGATAAAGGCGAGTTTAAGCAAGCCGTGGACGATTTCTTTAAACAATTGAATGAAACGCAAGCTTCCCGACCGCTCAGAGATATGTGCCACAAGATTATTGCTGATTTCGACAGTTGGTCAGACATCTTTAAAGCGCTTGTGCACGAGGTCTTCAAAGAATATGGCTTATTACTTATTGATGCGCATGATTCACAATTACGTCGTCTCGAACAGCCGATGTTTAAACATATCATCGAACATCATCAGTCCGTCGATGCTGCTTTTAGACAAGGCCAGGCGAAGACGATTGAAGCGGGTCTTGAACAGATGATTCAAACAGAGACGAATGTGCATCTATTTCTCGAACACGACCAAACGCGAGAGTTACTCATTTATGAAGATGGTAAGTTTAAGCTGAATAAAAGTCAGGAAACACTATCTAAAGAAGAACTACTTAATATAGTAGAAACTGAACCAGAACGTTTATCGAACAATGTAGTGACACGTCCTGTAATGGAAGAGTGGTTATTTAATACAGTCACTTTCGTCGGCGGTCCAAGTGAAATTAAATACTGGGCTGAGCTCGCGCAAGTCTTTAAGACACTAGATGTAGAAATGCCCATCGTTCTTCCACGTATGCGTATCAGTTATCTCAATCCGAAAGTGGAGAAATTGTTAAATCGCTATGATATTCCACTCGATGAGGTTATTGAAGAAGGCGCAACACGCCACAAAGATGATTTTGTCAGAGCGCAAGCTTCAGATGCGTTTATTAATAAAGTTGAAGAGATGAAAGTACAACAAGAAGCGCTTTACCAATCACTTCAACAAGAGTTAGATGATAATCACGATAATTCAGTTCTACTTGATAAAAATAATGAGATTCACCAATTCCAATATGATTATCTCATCCAACGTTATTTACTTAATATTGAAAGAGAAAATCAAATTAGTATGACGCATTTCAGAGAAATTGAAACAACACTCCACGCGATGGGTGGTTTACAAGAAAGAATTTGGAATCCACTCCAAATTATGAATGATTTTGGGATAGATGTGTTCAGTCCCTCCACCTATCCACTACTTCCTTACACATTCGACCATATTATTGTTAAACCTTAGAGTGAGTAAGGATTTACCCGATTTGCTATTACAGCAGATCGGGTTATTTTTATGCCTATTTGAAAGAATTCGGGTAAATTTTATATAAATAGTGGAGGATAGTGGGGAGATGTGGTAAATTATATATATGGAAGGTGAGGTGAGGTAGAATGTTCATGGGTGAATACGAGCATCAGCTTGATACGAAAGGCCGTATGATCGTGCCTTCGAAGTTTCGCTATGACCTTAATGAACGTTTTATCATCACACGAGGCCTTGATAAATGCTTATTCGGCTATACTTTGGAAGAATGGCAGACCATTGAAGAGAAGATGAGAACCTTACCTATGACCAAAAAAGATGCGCGTAAATTTATGCGTATGTTCTTCTCCGGCGCTGTCGAAGTAGAGTTAGATAAGCAAGGGCGTATTAACATTCCACAGAATTTAAGACAATACGCGAATTTATCGAAAGAATGTACAGTAATTGGGGTTTCAAATCGTATAGAGATTTGGGATCGTGAAACTTGGAATAACTTCTACGATGAGTCTGAAGAAAGTTTCGAAGATATTGCTGAAGATTTAATTGATTTTGATTTTTAAAATGGAGGAATTGAAGTGTTTCATCACGTCAGCGTCATGTTGAAAGAGACCATTGATTATTTAAATGTTAAAGCAGATGGTACGTATGTTGACTGTACTTTAGGTGGCGCGGGTCATGCCCTCTATTTGCTGAATCAATTAGGTGATCAAGGCAGATTGATTGCGATTGACCAAGATCAACATGCTTTAGACAACGCAAGAGAAGTTTTGAAAGATCACCTTGATAAAGTTACTTTTATACATAGTAATTTTCGGAATATAACAGAAATTTTAAATGATTTAAATATTGAAAAGGTCGATGGTATCTATTACGATCTTGGCGTTTCTAGTCCTCAATTAGATGTACCAGAACGTGGATTTAGTTATCATCACGATGCGAAATTAGATATGCGCATGGATCAGACGCAAGACTTAACAGCATATGACGTAGTTAATACATGGTCGTTCCATGATTTAATGCGGATATTTAATCGTTACGGCGAAGAGAAATTTGCGAAACAAATTGCAAGACGCATTGAACAGCATCGAGAGAAAGAACCGATAGAGACGACGTTACAACTCGTCGATATCATTAAGGAAGGTATTCCTGCTAAAGCAAGACGTAAAGGCGGACATCCAGCGAAACGCGTCTTTCAAGCGATCCGGATAGCCGTCAATGATGAATTAGCAGCTTTCGAAGATTCGTTGGAGCAAGCCATAGCTCACACCGAAGTGAATGGCAGAATATCCGTTATTTCTTTCCATTCCCTCGAAGACAGGCTATGTAAACAAATGTTCCAAGAATATGAGAAAGGGCCTGATGTTCCGAGAGGCGTACCCGTCTTACCAGAGGAATACACACCTAAACTTAAACGTGTGAATCGCAAGCCAATTACCGCTACTGAAGAAGATTTAGAAGACAATAATCGTGCGCGTAGTGCGAAATTACGTGTCGCAGAGATACTTAAATAAGGAGTGAATCTTAATTATGGCTGTAGAAAAAATATATGAACCTTACAACGCTGCACCACAACATGCACCCGAAACACAACCTTCGGAACAGCCAAAGCAGTCTGTAAAGAAGAAAGTAGTCGTTAAACTTACTAAGTTCGAAAAAATGTTATACATAGGGTTGATAACCGTAATTGCCTTTATCAGTATATATATGCTATCTTTAAAAATGGATGCGTATGATACACACGGCAAGATTGCAGATTTAGACCATAAAATCGAACAACAAGCAAGTGAAAATAGTTCTATAGAATCTGAAATTAAGAAAAACTCTTCATATGAACGCATTTACGACAAGGCAAAAGAACAAGGAATGAGCCTTAAGAACGACAATGTAAAGGTAGTGCGTAATAATGGCGAAGCGAAAAATTAGACTTAAAAAACCCATTTTTAAACTAAAAAAAAATAAAATAGGGGCAGTCCTACTCACTATCGGATTCGGACTGCTCTTTTTTACGTTAGCGCTAAGATTCACTTATATCATGCTAACCGGTCACTCTTCGGGGCAGGATTTAATCATGAAAGCTAATCAGAAATATCTCGCTCAGAAGACCGAACAACCTGAAAGAGGTAAGATTTACGATCGCAATGGCAAGATATTAGCTGAAGACGTAGAACGGTACAAGATTGTAGCCGTGGTCGATAAGAAAGCAGACGAAGGTAGCGATAAGCCGAAACATGTGGTTGATAAAAAGAAGACCGCTAAAAAGCTCGCTACTGTGTTAGATATGAAACCGAAAGAAATTGAAGACAAACTCAATAATAAGAAAGCGTTCCAAGTCGAATTTGGACAAAAAGGAACGAATATCAAATATAAAGAAAAAGAAAAAATTGAAAAAATGAATTTGCCGGGTATTGCACTTTATCCGGAAACAGAACGTTCTTACCCGAATGGTAACTTCGCTTCGCACTTAATTGGTATGGCACAGAAAGATCCTGATAATGGTGACTTGAAAGGTGCGATGGGTGTCGAAAAGATATTCGATAGCTATCTATCAGGTCGTAAAGGATCTCTTTCATACATCAGTGATATTTGGGGTTATATCGCTCCGAATAGTAAGGATGAGAAGATGCCGAAACGCGGTGACGACGTTCATCTCACACTCGATTCTAATGTGCAAGTCTTTGTTGAACGCGCGCTCGATAAGATGGTCGATCACTTTGCACCTAAAGATCTCTTTGCAGTCGTAATGGATGCGAAGACGGGTGAAATTCTCGGTTACAGTCAGCGACCTACTTTTAACCCGGAAACAGGTAAAGACTTCGGTAAGAAATGGGCGAACGACCTTTACCAGAACACGTATGAACCTGGATCTACGTTCAAGACGTATGGACTTGCTGCGGCGATTCAAGAAGGTAAGTTCAAGCCGAATGAGAAATATAAATCAGGTCATAGAGATATCATGGGTTCGCGCATCTCAGACTGGAACAAAGTTGGTTGGGGTAAAATACCTATGACACTAGGGTTTACATACTCTTCCAACACGTTGATGATGCATCTGCAAGATTTAGTTGGCCCGGATAAGATGAAAGATTGGTACAAGAAGTTTGGCTTCGGCGAGACGACGAATGGTCTCTTTGATGGCGAAGCTAAAGGTGGTATTGCTTGGGATAACGAGGCGCAACAGAAGACATCAGCGTTCGGTCAATCCACTACAGTGACACCAGTTCAAATGCTTCAAGCACAATCGGCATTTTATCACGATGGCAATATGGTGCGTCCGTGGTTCGTCAACAGTATAGAGAATCCAGCCACACACGATACATTTTATAAAGGTAAAAAAGAATACAATGGTAAACCGATTACCAAAGATACAGCGAAGAAAGTCCGTACTGAGCTAGATAAAGTAGTCAACAGTGAGAAAAGTCATGCGCAGAACTATCGTCTGAAAGGCTATAGTATGGAAGGTAAGACAGGTACTGCGCAAGTTGCGAGCAAGAATGGCGGATACGAAGAAGGGGACAATCCTTATTTCGTAAGCTTTATCGGTGCAGCGCCGAAGAAAGATCCGCAAATCATCGTCTATGCAGGGATGTCACTCGCTCAGAAGAATGACCAAGAAGCCTATGAAATGGGTGTGAGTCGCGCATTTAAACCAATCATGGAGAATACGTTGAAATACTTGAATGTCGAGAACAGCAGTGGCAAAGATAAATCCGATGTGAAGTATAGTAAAGTGCCGGATGTAGAGGGCCAAGAATTAGACAAAGCCAAGACAAGTATTGAATCGAAATCGCTCAAAGCGGATGTGATTGGTAGCGGTAAGAAAGTAACGAAACAATCTGTGAAAGCAGACAAATCATTATTACCACACAGTCGAGTGTTATTACTCACTGACGGAGATTTGACAATGCCTGATATGTCAGGTTGGTCGAAAGAAGATGTGGTCGCTTTCGAACAATTAACAAATATTAAAGTAGATATGAAAGGTAGTGGTTACGTTTCTGACCAATCCGTTAGTCAAGGTACTAAGGTAGGTAAGAAAGATAAAGTCACTGTATCATTATCTGCTGAAGATATTGATGGCACCGAAGATCATAAGAAACAAGATTTAGAGACGTCGAAAGATGGTAAGAAAGATAAAGATAGCAAGAATAAGGATGAGGGTTCAAAAAAGAAAGACAAAGATAAGAAAGATCAATCTGATCAGCAAGACAACAAACAATCTGAGAAACAATCAGATGGTTAAGGGCTTGAGAAGATAGAATAGTAAGTGACGAGACGAGAGAGTAGTTGTACAACAGGTCGGAAGAGGAAGCGGCTAAGGTTCATCCTTCATTAAAGAGGAGCTTAGGCCTCTTCTCCTGTGCTACCTCATCCGTTCACTCACTATTCGATACATAATCCACCAAGTAACGTGTAACATTGACCCGAGAATTGAGGAGGAAACTATGATTTATTTATTGGCAGTCATTGCATTTTTAATCACATTTATATTGGTGCCATTACTCATTCCAACTTTAAAACGAATGAAATTTGGGCAAAGTATTCGTGAGGAAGGACCTCAAAGTCACATGAAGAAGACCGGTACACCTACGATGGGAGGTTTAACATTTCTCATCAGCATTGTCGTGACAACGATTCTAGGTATCATCTTCACAGACTATACTGCAGAGTTAACTTTGATGCTCTTCGTCACGATCGGCTTTGGTCTTATTGGCTTTATCGATGATTACATTATTGTTGTTGAGAAGAATAACCAAGGTTTAACGAGTCTACAGAAGTTTTTAGCACAAATCGCTATCGCAGTGATTTTCTTCTTCTTTAGCTATATTTTTAACTCTGGTGATATGTCAGTGGGTATTCATATCCCATTCACTGAAACTGAAATACCACTGTCATTCTTCTATGTCATCTTCTTAGTCTTCTGGCAAGTTGGCTTTTCAAATGCAGTCAATCTTACAGATGGCTTAGATGGCCTAGCGACAGGTTTATCTATTATTGGTTTCATTATGTATGCGATTATGGCATTTATACTAGATCAACCTGCAGTTGGTTTCTTCTGTATCATTATGATTTGTGCGTTAGCCGGTTTCTTACCATTTAACTTGAACCCGGCCAAAGTATTCATGGGGGATACAGGAAGTTTAGCATTAGGTGGTATATTCGCTACCGTTTCTGTCCTTTTAAATGCTGAAATTTCTCTGCTCTTCGTTGGTTTCGTCTTCGTGATTGAGACGTTATCAGTGATGATGCAAGTCGCATCTTACAAGTTGACAGGTAAGCGTATTTTTAAAATGTCACCATTACATCACCACTTTGAATTATGTGGCTGGAATGAGAAGAAAGTAACGACAGTATTCTGGACAGTCGGTTTAATTACCGGATTAATTGGTTTATGGATTGGAGTGCACTAATTTAAATGTTGAGTTATACAGGGTTAGAAGATCAAGACGTACTTGTACTTGGATTAGCGAAAAGCGGCTACGAAGCGGCGAAGTTGTTAAACAAACTCGGTGCGAAAGTCGTTGTTAACGATGGTAAAGATTTAAGTCAAGATTCTCATGCCAAAGATTTAGAACATATGGGTATTGAAGTCATTGGCGGACAACATCCATTGTCATTGTTAGATAAGAATCCCATCATCTTTAAGAACCCCGGCATCCCTTATTCTGTACCTATTCTACAAGAAGCACAGAAACGTAATTTGAAAATCTTAACAGAAGTAGAACTCAGTTATCTCGTATCTGAAGCGCCGATTATCGGTGTGACGGGTACAAATGGTAAAACGACAGTGACCTCGCTCATTGGAGATATGTTCCAAAAGAGTCGTGAAGTAGGGCGATTATCAGGGAATATCGGTTATGTAGCTTCTAAGGTAGCACAAGAAGCAGCGCCAGAAGATTACTTGATTACCGAATTATCTTCATTCCAACTCTTAGGAATTGATACGTATCGTCCACATATCGCTATTATTACTAACATTTATTCTGCGCATCTCGACTATCATGAAACGCTCGAGAATTATCAAAATGCGAAGAAGAATATTTATAAAAACCAAACTGAGGATGACTACTTAATTTGTAATTATCATCAACGTCATCTCATTGAATCTGAATCACTTAAAGCGCGTACATATTACTTCTCTACTCAACAAGAAGTCGACGGCATTTACATTGAAGATAACTATATCGTCTTTCAAGGGTTCAGAATCATCCATGTTGATGATGTCGTCTTACCAGGCGAGCATAACTTAGAGAACGTCTTAGCAGCAGTGCTTGCTGCGTTGCTTGCAGGTGTGCCGGTTCGTGCGATTATCGATAGTTTAATCACTTTCTCTGGTATTGAACATCGCTTGCAATACATTGGTGCGAATAAGACGAATAAATATTATAATGACTCTAAAGCAACGAATACATTAGCGACACAATTTGCCTTGAACTCATTTGAGCAACCAATTATCTGGTTGTGTGGAGGTCTAGATCGAGGTAATGGTTTCGATGAACTCGCACCATATATGACAAACGTGCGCGTGATGATTGCTTTCGGAGAGACGCAAGAGAAATTTGTTAAATTAGGTTCTAGTCAAGGAAAATATGTCATTCGCGCTACAGATGTCGAGGATGCTGTAGATAAAGTGCAAGAGATTATAGAACCTAATGACATCGTACTGCTCTCACCGGCTTGTGCAAGTTGGGATCAGTACAACACATTTGAAGAACGTGGTCAGAAATTTATTGATCGCTTCCGTGCGCACTTACCACAGTTTTAAAGGATGTGACTTAACATGTCAGAGAATGAGAACGTAAAGCAGTTTGATTCCAAATATCTGAAAGCCAAACGTATCGCAAGGCGACGGAAGCAAAGACGTATTCAATTTATCGTCTTCGGCATCCTGCTCCTCTTCATCATCTTGCTTCTACTTTACATGTTTACTCCGCTGAGCAAGATTAAAGAGGTGGAAGTTAAAGGGAACGATAACGTGAGTACGAGTGAGATCAAGAAGACAGTCAATGTGACGAACCATTCGCGCATGTACACTTTTAGCACGAAGAAAGCTGCTAAGAAATTGGAAGATAAGACGCTCATCAAGCACGTCAATGTGCATAAGCAACTACCGAATAAATTGATTGTGGATATCTCAGAGTACAACATCGTTGGTTTAGTGAAGAAGAAAGATGAATATGTGCCAATCCTCGAGGATGGCAAAGAGCTCAAACATCTCTCTGGTTCTGCTAGCAATGGTCCTGTATTGACTGGTTTTAGTAAAGGTAAGAAGCAAGACATCATAGACGCGTTAAATAAAATGCCGAGCAATGTGCGTGCCGCTATTTCAGAAATCAGCTACGAACCGACTAAAGGAAGTGAGAATCAAATTAAGCTTTACACTTCCGATGATATTCAAGTGTTAGGCAACATTCGCACGATTGCTAAGAAGATGAAGTACTATCCGCAAATGACAGAGGCGCTCGACCGAGATGAAAGTGGAAATCTCAAGCGAAACGGCTATATTGACTTAACAGTCGGTGCCGCATTTGTTCCGTATAGTGAAAATGACGATGACCAATCTGATTCTGAGAAGAATGTCAAAGCTGGATCTGAGCATGAAGATAAAGCTAAAGATGAACTCCAAGAAACATTGAATAAAATTGATAAAAACAAAGATAAAAGTGATGATAAAAATAATTAAAAAATTTAGATAAACAGATGTGTTTATAGTTCACAAGCAATGCTACGTATTGTAAACTGAATGTAGTATGTACTTGAAATGTAATTGTCAGGAGGTGCCTATCTATGGAGGAACATTATTATGTAAGTATAGATATTGGTTCATCGAGTATAAAAACAATAGTAGGCGAAAAATTTCACAACGGAATTAATGTGATAGGTACAGGACAAACCTATACGAGCGGAATTAAAAATGGATTAATTGACGACTTTGATATCGCACAACAAGCGATTAAAGATACGATTAAAAAGGCATCTATTGCTTCAGGTGTAGATATTAAAGAAGTCTTCTTGAAACTACCTATTATCGGTACAGAAGTTTATGACGAAACAAATGAAATTGAATTTTACGAAGACACAGAACTCAACGGTACACACATAGAGGATGCGCTAGAAGGTATTCGCGATAAAAACGATGTTGAAGGTACTGAAGTTATCGATACTTTTCCTATCAAATTCTATGTGGATGGGGACAACGAAGTATCAGATCCGAAAGAACTTGTCGCACGCCATTCTCTACGCGTGGATGCAGGTGTTATCGCAATCGAACGTTCAATCTTAATCAACATGATTAAATGTGTTGAATCTTGTGGCGTCGATGTCTTAGACGTTTATTCTGATGCGTATAACTATGGTTCAGTTCTTTCAGCTACTGAACGCGAATTAGGCGCATGTATCATTGATATTGGTGAAGACTTAACTCAGCTCGCTTTCTATGAACGTGGTGAGCTGGTTGATGCAGACTCTATAGAGATGGGTGGACGCGATATTACAGACGATATCGCTCAAGGTCTTAACACGACACACGATACAGCTGAGAAGATTAAGCATCAATATGGTCATGCTTTCTATGATTCTGCTTCAGACCAAGATGTCTTTAGTGTCAACCAATTAGACAGTGAAGAGACAGCGCAGTATACACAGAAAGATCTCGCGGACATTATCGAAGCTCGTGTCGAAGAAATTTTCTTCAATGTATTTGACGTTCTGCAAGAGCTTGGTTTGACGAAAGTAAATGGCGGCTTTATCGTTACAGGTGGTTCAGCTAATTTACTCGGTGTCAAAGAGTTATTGCATGATATGGTTAATGAAAAGGTTAGAATTCATACACCTTCACAAATGGGTATCAGAAAGCCAGAATTTTCTTCTGCTATCTCAACAATATCTAGTAGCATTACTTTCGATGAGTTATTAGATTATGTTACAATAAGTAATCATGATAGTGAAGAATTTGAAGAAGAAGAAATCGAACCAGACGAGAAAGACACTTCTTCTAAATCAAGTGGATTTGATTGGTTCAAGAAGAAAACCAACAAATCAGAAACAACACATCACGACGATGTGAAAGATACTGAAGGTGCAAGAGAACCATATAGTGTTGAACATGGTGAACATGAACAGCAAGAAGCTCAACCTAAAGAAGAAAGTAAATTTAAAAAATTGATGAAATCTCTATTTGAATGATTGGCCATTAATACTAGGAGGAAATGCAATGTTAGAATTTGAACAAGGATTTAATCATTTAGCGACGTTGAAAGTCATCGGTGTAGGGGGCGGCGGTAACAACGCCGTAAACCGTATGATTGATCACGGAATGAATAACGTAGAATTTATTTCTATTAACACTGACGGACAAGCTTTAAACTTATCTAAAGCTGAGTCTAAGATCCAAATTGGTGAGAAATTAACACGTGGTTTAGGTGCAGGTGCTAACCCTGAAATTGGTAAGAAAGCAGCTGAAGAATCACGTGAACAAATCGAAGACGCAATCCAAGGTGCGGACATGGTATTCGTAACTGCTGGTATGGGTGGCGGTACTGGTACAGGTGCTGCACCAGTCGTAGCGAAGATTGCTAAAGAAATGGGCGCTTTAACAGTAGGTGTCGTTACTCGTCCATTTAGCTTCGAAGGTCGCAAACGCCAAACTCAAGCAGCAGCTGGTGTTGAATCAATGAAAGCTGCAGTAGATACATTAATCGTTATTCCTAACGATCGCTTATTAGATATCGTTGATAAATCTACACCAATGATGGAAGCGTTTAAAGAAGCAGATAACGTATTACGTCAAGGTGTTCAAGGTATCTCTGACTTAATCGCTGTTTCAGGTGAAGTGAACCTTGACTTTGCCGACGTTAAGACAATCATGTCTAACCAAGGTTCTGCATTGATGGGTATCGGTGTTTCTTCTGGAGAAAACCGTGCAGTTGAAGCTGCTAAAAAAGCGATTTCTTCTCCATTACTTGAAACATCTATCGTGGGTGCCCAAGGTGTGTTAATGAACATCACAGGTGGAGAATCACTTTCATTATTCGAAGCTCAAGAAGCAGCAGACATCGTACAAGATGCAGCGGACGAAGATGTTAACATGATCTTCGGTACAGTGATCAATCCTGAGCTACAAGATGAAATCGTAGTAACAGTTATCGCTACTGGTTTCGAAGACAAACCAGCTTCTCAAGGACGTAAAGCGTCTAACACTGGTTTCGGTTCAAGTGCAACAAGCAGCTCAAGTTCACAAGAAACATCATTCTCTACACGTTCAACTGAAAGTGCAGGTGGCGTAGAGAATACGACTGAAAGCAGAAGTCATTCTACTAAAGAAGATGACATTCCAAGCTTTATCAGAAATCGTGAAGAAAGACGTTCAAGAAGATCTAGACGTTAATCATCACATGATAAAGCGCTATAGCTGAGTCTGGGTAACACTCAGTCATCAATTAAATGAATAACAATGTGGCCGGTTGAATTGCTTTACTCAATGTGTGCAAACTACACAGCGATTCGACCGACCTATAAGAGTGGGACTGTGATTCAAATTTTTAATGAAATTTCGGATGCTGTCTCACTCTTTTTTAGAATATAAGCCACAAAGTATAAATGAGATCACTAGAACGAGGAAAGTGAGTACGTATGTCAGAGAAGTTTATTAAATTATCGCATAGATTAGAATATCAAGATGCGTCATTATCCAACATCTTTCTAGGTATGACCACGAGAGAGGGTGGTTTGAGTCCATATCCAGATTATGCCTTTAATATGGCGCGTTATACAGATGATGCAGCTGATCACGTTACACAACACCAAGAAACGCTCGCATCTATCATTCATATGCCGACCTCTCACTGGGTCTTTCCGATACAGACGCATGGCAATCGTGTGACTGAGGTGACACAGCGAGATAGAGGAACGAATATCGATACGTTAACCGACGATTTACATGGTATTGATGGGCTTTATACCTATGATACAAACATTATGTTGACGATGTGTTATGCGGATTGCGTACCTATTTATTTTTATAGTGAGCGACATCACTATATTGGTTTAGCGCATGCAGGTTGGCGAGGAACAGTAGGCCAAATCGTCGTTAATATGATTGAAGAAATTGATTTCGATATCAAAGATTTACAAGTGGTTATTGGTCCGGCTACCTCAACATCGTATGAAATTAATGATGATATTAAATCCCAATTTGAAGATTTAGCGATTGATACATCTCGTTTTATTGAGACGAGAGGGCCTGACAGACATGGCATTGATTTGAAGGAAGCGAATGCTTTACTTTTAGAAAAAGCGGGACTATCCAGAGATCAAATTACGATTACGCAATATGAAACATCTGAAGACTTAGACTTATTCTTCTCTTATCGAGTGGAAAAAGGACAAACCGGACGGATGTTGGCGTACATCGGTCAACGCGAAACAAAGGAAGGGGAAGTGTGAGATGAGTGTACAAGAGCAATATCAAACGATTCAAGAGGAATTGAAAGCTGCGAGCGAAAAGGGAGGTTGGACGACACAACCTGACGTGATTGCTGTGACGAAATATGTTACAATAGACCGAGCTAAAGAAGCATATCAAGCTGGCGTACGACACTTCGGTGAGAACCGTGTCGAAGGCTTCTTAGAGAAGAAAGAAGCTTTACCAGATGACGTGACGATGCACTTTATCGGTCCTTTGCAATCGCGTAAAGTGAAGGAAGTCATCAATGAAGTTACATACTATCACGCACTTGATCGCTTAAAGATAGCTAAAGAAATTGACAAACGTGTCGATCATACTGTGAAATGCTTCGTACAAGTGAATGTGTCAGGTGAGTCTTCAAAGCATGGTCTTGAACTTAGTGAAGTGAAAGACTTTATCGAAACACTTGCTGACTATGAACATATTGAAGTCATCGGCTTGATGACGATGGCGCCGTACACAGATGACGAAGCTTATATCAAACAATTATTTGAACAATTAAGAAAGCAACGCGATGAAATACAATCTCTCAATCTAGCGCATGCACCTTGTTCCGAACTTTCTATGGGCATGAGCAATGATTATCAAATTGCTGCTGAAGCGGGTGCGTCATATGTGCGAATTGGGACGAAACTTGTAGGAAATGAGGAGTGAAGCTATTGGCTTTAAAGGATTTATTTAATGGATTTTTCACTGTAGAAGAGGAAGATGATGAGTTAGAGGCACCACCAGAAAGAGAACCACGTAGAGAACAATCTCAGAACCAAGCAGCTGAGACATCACATATTGAGCCTAATGAACGTCAACGTTCTTTACAATCTGTGCCGAAAAAGCAATCTTCTAGATACCAATCATCACAAGGTGAAAGGAAGTATCATATGAATCAATCACAGAAATCAAACACACGCAATGTAGTGAATATGAACAACCAAGAACAATATGATTACGTTCAAGAAAGTTCTAAAATGTGTTTATTTGAGCCACGCGTCTTCTCAGATACACAAGATATTGCTGATGAGTTGAAGAATCGCCGTGCTACATTAGTGAACCTTCAACGTATCGACAAGGTGTCAGCTAAGCGAATCATTGACTTCTTAAGCGGTACAGTCTATGCGATTGGTGGCGACATTCAACGCGTAGGTTCAGATATCTTCTTATGTACGCCTGACAACGTAGAAGTAGCTGGAACGATTACAGACCAAATTGAGAACGCTGATTTTCATGGTGAATAGAGGCTAAATTATGAGTTTAGAAATATTAGGCACGATTTTCAATATTATATTGATTCTCGTTAGAATTTATACCTTTGGAATGCTCTTTTACTTCTTAATGTCTTGGCTACCGGGTGCGCGTGAGAATGGATTAGGCCGATTCTTAGCTAAGATTTACGAGCCATTTTTAGAACCATTCCGACGCATCATTCCACCAATTGGAATTATAGATATTTCATCTATCGTCGCACTCTTTGTGCTGTTCTTGTTTAGACAAGGTTTAAGAAGTCTCTTTAGCTTGATTATGCATTCATTATAATATGTGCTTTAACGGTAGGTAGAATGAGATTCGAGCTACGCATATGCACGATAAGATAACTAAAAGTCCCGCTCTGACGTTGTGAGGGTTGGGACTTTCTTTGTAGTGGATATAAATTATTTGTATAGAAAGGAGCGTGAGCACGATAGATATTTATCAACACTTTCGAAGCGAAGAGCGTGAGATAATCGATCAATTAATCGATAAGTGTAAACAGGCGAATGATCATTACGCCCCGCAACTCACCAACTTTTTAGATCCTAGAGCACAGTATATTGCTGAAGTGGTAACAAATAGTTTCGAAGATTTACACATCCATTTCTTTGGGGGTTATCATGCTGAGCGTCAACGTGCGATTATCGCCCCCCCGTACTATGAACCGGATATAGAAGATTTCGAAGTCGTATTGATTGAGGTTACTTATCCGAAAAAGTTTGTGACGATTCAACATCAACATGTACTAGGTACGATTATGTCCATGGGGATTGAACGTAAGCAACTAGGTGATATACTAGTGAATGAAACGATACAGTTCGTTTTGACAAAACAGTTAGAATCTTATATGATGTTGGAATTAACACGTATCAAAGGTGCAACAGTGAAACTTAATTCTATTCCGTTTAAAGATATGATACAATCTAAAGAGGAATGGAAATCATTTCATGCGACTGTCAGTGCATTGCGTTTAGACGTAGTGTTGAAAGAAATGATACGTAAATCGCGTTCCATCGCGAAACAATTGATAGAGAACAAACGTGTGAAAGTGAACCATGTCATTGTCGACTCAGTCAACTTCCAATTAGATGTCGGTGACTTATTGTCCATTCAAGGATTCGGACGTGTACGCATCACAGACATCGGAGGTAAGACGAAGAAAGATAAGGTTCACATTCAGTTTGAAACTTTGTTTAAATAGAATCGAAGCGTAGGTAGAGATAGAGGAGGTCATTCAATGCCTTTTACACCTAGTGAAATTAAACATAAATCATTTTCACGTGTGAAAAATGGTTACGAAGCAACTGAAGTAGCAAACTATTTAGAACAGTTAAGTAAAGAAATTGAACGTTTGAAAGAAGACAAGAAACAACTTGAAAAAGTGATTGAAGATAAAGAAACAAATCTTAAATCATACAAAGATGTGCATCAATCTGTGAGCGACGCTTTAGTTCAAGCTCAAAAAGCAGGCGAAGAAACGAAGGCTGCTGCTACGAAAGAGGCTGAAGCGACGAAAGAGAAAGCGCAAGCAGAAGCTGACCGTATCGTTAACGACGCGGTGGAGAAAGCACGTCGCTTATCTTTCCAAACAGAAGATATGAAACGTCAATCTAAAATCTTTAGATCACGTTTCCGCATGTTAGTGGAAGCGCAACTCGATCTTCTCAAGAACGACGATTGGGATTATCTTCTGAATTACGATTTAGATGCACAACAAGTGACAGAAGAGAATGTACAGCATTTAAATAATGAAGACTTAACGCCTGAAGAACAAGCGCTTAAAGAGAAGCAAGAAGCAGGCGACAACGACCAAAGTAATGAACAGACAGAGAAGACATCTAAAGATGATGATTCAAAGTCTAAATAATATGTTTGATAGAACAGACGCGTAAGAAACAGTTTGCATATGATTAGCGAGCTAGGGATGGTGAAAGCCTAGTATATGTGTGTTTCTTATATCACTGTTCGTGAAGTGTAATAATGTAGTTGAGAGAACTCTAAGTTGAGTTAATCAGGGTGGTACCGCGATGATTCGAGTCGTCCCTGTTAATTGAACTTAGAGTTCTTTTTTAATAGTAAGAAGGAGTGAATGAAATGGATTATAAAGAAACCCTATTAATGCCAAAGACAGCTTTCCCAATGCGTGGAGGTTTACCCAACAAAGAACCTAAGATCCAAGAAGAATGGGATGAGAAAGAGATTTATCAAAAATCTTTAGAGAAAAACAAAGGTAATACATCATATATTCTTCACGATGGCCCTCCATACGCGAATGGTGGCTTACATATGGGTCATGCGTTGAATAAGATTCTTAAAGATATCATCACGCGCTATAAGACGATGCAAGGGTACTATACGCCATATGTACCAGGCTGGGATACACACGGTCTTCCAATCGAACAAGCATTGACTAAAAAAGGCGTTAAACGTAAAGAAATGTCAGTTTCTGAATTCAGAGAGAAATGTAAAGAATTTGCGTTAAACCAGATTGAATTACAGAAAAAAGATTTCAAACGTCTTGGTGTAAGTGGTGACTTCGACAATCCTTATATCACTTTAAAACCTGAATATGAAGCAGCGCAATTACGTTTATTCGGAGAAATGGCTGCGAAAGGTTTAATTTACAAAGGATTGAAGCCTGTCTACTGGTCTCCATCAAGTGAATCTTCACTTGCAGAAGCAGAAATCGAATATCACGACAAACGTTCTCCATCTATCTACGTTGCGTTCGATGTGAAAGACGGTAAAAATGTTGTAGATGAAGATGCACAATTTATCATCTGGACAACTACACCATGGACACTGCCAGCTAACGTAGCAATCACAGTACACCCTGAATTAACTTACGGAGAATACCTCGTTGATGGTCATAAGTACGTCGTAGGTAAAGATTTAGTTGACGATGTAGCTGAGAATTTAGGTTGGAATACGGATGACATCGAATTAGTGAAAGAATTCTCAGGTAAAGATTTAGAATATGTTGAAGCGCAACACCCATTCTTAGAAGATCGAACAGTCTTACTCATTAACGGTGATCACGTTACTACAGATGCAGGTACAGGATGTGTTCACACGGCACCTGGACACGGGGAAGATGACTATATCGTAGGTACCAAATATGATTTACCAGTCATCAGTCCGGTCGACTACAAAGGTGTGTTAACAGAAGAAGCAGGTCCGTTCGCTGGTGAATTCTACGACAAAGCGAATAAACCAATTACAGATTTACTTAAAGAGAATGGCTCACTATTGAAATTAGACTTCATTACACATAGTTACCCACATGATTGGCGTACGAAGAAACCAGTTATCTTTAGAGCGACACCACAATGGTTTGCTTCTATCGATAAAGTCCGTCAAGATATTTTAGATGCGATTGAAGAGACGCATTTTAAAGTTGACTGGGGTAAAACACGTATCTATAACATGATTCGTGACCGTGGCGAATGGGTTATCTCACGTCAACGTGTCTGGGGTGTGCCACTTCCAGTATTCTACGCTGAAAATGGCGACATCGTGATGATTGAAGAAACTGTGAACCATGTGGCAGATCTCGTAGAAGAATACGGTTCAAACGTGTGGTTCGATCGTGAAGCGAAAGATTTATTACCTGAAGGCTTCACACATCCTGGTAGCCCTAACGGTGAATTTACGAAAGAAACAGATATCATGGACGTATGGTTCGACTCTGGTTCATCTCATCGCGGTGTACTTGAACAACGCCCTGAATTATCTTTCCCAGCTGACCTTTATCTTGAAGGTAGTGACCAATACCGCGGTTGGTTCAACTCATCTATCACAACATCAGTAGCGACGCGTAATCGTTCACCATACAAGATGTTGCTCTCTCACGGCTTCGTTATGGACGGCGAAGGTAAGAAGATGAGTAAATCATTAGGTAACGTTATCGTTCCTGAACAAATCGTGAAGCAGAAAGGTGCAGACATCGCACGTTTATGGGTAAGTAGTGTAGACTACCTTGCCGACGCACGTATTTCAGATGAAATTATTAAACAAACTGCGGACGTGTATCGTAAAATCCGTAACACATTGCGCTTCATGTTAGGTAATGTTAACGACTTTAATCCTGAAACAGATGCTATTGCTGAAGCTGATTTATTAGAAGTCGATCGCTACATCTTAAATCGCTTCCGCGAATTCACAGCAAGCACAATTAAAAACTACGATAACTTCGATTACTTAAATATCTATCAAGAAGTTCAAAACTTCATCAACGTAGAACTCAGTAACTTCTACTTAGATTATGGTAAAGATATTCTTTACATCGAAGAACGCAGTGCACATAAACGTCGTAGCATGCAAACGGTGCTTTACCAAATCGTCGTAGATATGACGAAATTACTTGCGCCAATTCTTGCTCATACTGCTGACGAAGTTTGGAGTTACATTCCACATGTTCAAGAAGAAAGTGTTCACCTCACTGATATGCCGAAAGTTCAAGATGTTGATACTGAGTTAGTTGAGAAATGGAACACATTCATGAAACTTCGCGACGACGTGAACCGTGCATTAGAAATTGCACGTAACGAGAAAGTCATCGGTAAATCATTAGAAGCGAAAGTGACAATTGGTAGTAACAGTGACTTTGACGCTACAGAATTCTTACAAGGCTTCGAAGATTTACAACAATTATTCATCACTTCTCAAGCTGAAGTGGTGGACAGTGTTGAAGGTGGCGCTTCTTATGCACACGGTGACATCAAAGTTGAACATGCTGACGGCGAGAAATGTCAACGTTGCTGGAACTATAGTGAAGACCTTGGTTCAGTAGGCGAACTCACTGATCTTTGCCCACGTTGCCAAGCTGTCGTGAAGACATTAGTTTAAATTAGATTATAAATTGATTTGATGCTAAGTCGGTTAGGTAAAATGACTCAAAGACATCCTTTTGAATGACGTACACGCGCATTCAAGAGGGTGTCTTTTGTTCTGAAATGATAAGATTCATTACTAGGTCTAAACTTTTGTTTACATAAGGATTAAGCTATAATGAAAGTTGTTGTCTATATGGACGAACTAAAACCGAGGAGGTACCTCAATGAAGCGCCAGTACTATATTGGAACTACGGTAGTAGTCACATTATTGATATTAGCAATAGACCAATTGACGAAATATTTAATTGCAGCAAAGATGACCATAGGCGATTCTTACATGGTGATTCCCCACTTCTTAAATATCACTTCACATCGTAATAATGGTGCAGCGTGGGGCATTTTAAGTGGTAAAATGGGCTTCTTTGTCATCATTACACTTATTATATTAGCGATTCTCATCATCTTTTATATTAAAGAGGCGAAAGGCAATTTATTCATGCAAATCGCTTTAAGTCTTCTGTTCGCTGGAGCGATTGGTAACTTTATCGACCGATTATTTCATGGCGAAGTAGTGGACTTTATCGACACAAATATCTTCGGATATGATTTTCCAATTTTTAACGTAGCAGATTCAAGTTTGACGGTAGGGGTAATCTTCATCATCATTGCTTTGTTAAAAGATATGAATAATAAAGAGGAATAGGAGGTAAGATCATGGAACAACATCAATTCAATATTGCAGAAACGAATTTAGCTGGTTCACGTATTGACAAAGTCCTTCCAGAATTTAACAGCGAGTGGTCACGTTCACAAATGCAAGACTGGATTAAAGAAGGTTTAGTAAAAGTAAATGATAAAGTGGTCAAAGCGAACTACAAAGTGAAAGCGAACGACGTCATCGAAGTGACTGAGAAAGAAGTTGAAGAAGCGGATATTCAACCCGAAGATTTGAACTTGGACATTTACTATGAGGATGACGATGTCGCGATAGTTTACAAACCTAAAGGTATGGTTGTGCATCCATCACCAGGACATTACTCTGGAACACTCGTCAACGGCTTGATGTATCAAATGCAGAATTTATCAGGTATCAATGGTGAAGTCCGACCAGGTATTGTACATCGTATCGATAAAGATACCTCAGGGCTCTTGATGGTCGCGAAGAATGACGTGGCCCACCGTAGCCTCGTCGAACAATTGATGGCGAAGACAGTGACGCGTAAATATTCAGCGCTCGTGCATGGCAATATTCCGCATAATTACGGAACAATCGATGCGCCAATCGGACGTAATAAGAATGATCGCCAAGCGATGGCTGTCGTCGATGATGGTAAAGAAGCTGTCACGCATTTCGATGTGAAAGAACATTTTAAAAAATATACATTAGTGGAATGTGAACTTGAAACAGGACGTACGCACCAAATTCGTGTACACATGAAATATATCGGCTATCCGCTCGTAGGTGATCCGAAGTATGGTCCGAAGAAGACGTTGGATATAGGTGGCCAAGCACTACATGCTGGCGTAATTGGTTTCCAACATCCTAGAACGGGTGAGTATATCGAACGTACGGCACCAGTACCTGATGACTTCGCAAATCTATTAGATGAATTGCGTCATAGTGATAGCTAAGTAAAGGTGCAAGCGTGATAAGGCACTGTCATGTGAACTACGGCGTCTATTGAGGGTTGAGACGATCCAGACTTATATAACTATTGTGGTTAAGCGATGAGAACCACTGAACTTTCACTGTAGAATTAAATTGTGAAACCATTTCAAACTCAACTTGACGCTCGACCGTATTAGATGTAAAATTTAGATAAAGTTAAATCGCATATTAAAAAAACGCAAGTCTTTAACGATGAGTCCAGAGAGGCTCCGAAGACATCGCATATTGAGTCGCATACATGAGATTCATAGTGAAGAACTTCCGCACGCTATCGAGGAGGTCATGACTATGAATTGCTCAACCTTCACGTACGTTTATTTCAATGAATGTACGACTCTAACGCTAAGTTATGAGTATCACGAACGTGTATCCAATCAAGACCGCATGTCTTCATAAAGACATGTGGTCGTTTTTTGTATGCACAACTGATCTTTAAGTGTCACATCAATCTAATTTCAAAGTGTAGGTGGAGATTATGTCTGAACGAATTATCATGGATGATGCAGCCATCCAACGTACAGTAACACGTATCGCTCACGAAATACTTGAATATAACAAAGGAACAGATCGTCTTGTGTTGCTTGGTATCAAGACAAGAGGCGCATTTTTAGCGAAACGCATCCAAGAGAAGATTGAGTCCATTGAACATCAGTCTGTACCCACTGGCACAATCGATATCACGCAGTTCAGAGATGACAAAGAAGCTTCATCTGTAGAGACAACTCAGCCACCTTTCGATATTGACACAGAAATTACAGATCAAGCTGTGATTATTATTGATGATGTACTTTATACGGGTCGTACAGTGAGAGCGGCATTAGATGCGATATTGGGGCACGCGAGACCGCATAAGATTGGACTTGCGGCACTCGTTGACCGTGGCCATCGCGAATTGCCGATTCGTGCTGACTTCGTGGGTAAAAATATTCCAACAGCACGTGACGAAGCAGTATCCGTCTACTTAGAAGAAGTTGATCACAGCAATGCCGTCGCAATTGAATAATTCAGCTTTTAAATCAGTACGAGAGACTGAAAAAGCATGTACACTGATTCAAGAAGAGTGATGTCTTTGGATCAGCTGTACCGTCCTTTTATGCATGCATAGAGTAACGTGTATTTTCATGTTTAAAGGATGTCTTGTTTCAGTCTCTTTACACCGAGTAAAGAGACTTTTTTTAAAAGGAGAAAAAAAGAGATGGAAAATGAACAATTGTTTGAGCGCACGGCGAAACCGGTGCTCGATGTCAGAGATAAACCGAAACCTTCACAATGGGCATTCTTGAGTACCCAACATTTATTTGCGATGTTTGGCTCAACAGTACTCGTACCATTCTTAACACATATGCCGATATCAGCAGCGCTACTCGCTTCAGGAATCGGAACTTTATTATACATACTCATCACACGAGCGAAGATCCCAGCCTACTTGGGTTCAAGCTTTGCCTTTATCACGCCTATCATCTCAGGTATTGCCAACCATAGTCTTGGAGATATGTTAGTCGCACTCTTCATGAGTGGTGTGATGTACGTGATTATCGGGTTAATCATCAAACTCAGTGGGATTAACTGGCTGATGCATTTATTGCCTCCCGTTGTAGTTGGTCCAGTCATCATGGTCATCGGTTTGAGCTTAGCACCGACAGCGGTAAACATGGCAATGTTTGAGAACTCTGGAGACATGAAAGGTTACAACTTGAGTTACTTGCTCGTAGCAATGATTACCTTGCTCGTAACGATTTGTGTACAAGGTTTCTTTAAAGGGTTTCTATCACTGATACCTGTACTTGTAGGGATTATCGTCGGCTACATCGTGTCAGTTTGTATCGGCCTAGTTAACTTCGCACCGATTGCTCATGCGAAATGGCTGCAATTGCCTGATATTTACTTACCGTTTAAAGATTACGTTCCGTCATTCCATCTCGGGCTCGTCTTAGTGATGGTACCGATCGTCTTCGTTACTGTCAGCGAACACATCGGTCATCAAATGGTGATCAATAAGATTGTAGGACGTAACTTCTTTAAAGACCCAGGATTAGACAAATCCATCATCGGTGACGGTGTATCTACGATGTTTGCGAGCATCATCGGCGGTCCACCAAGTACGACATACGGTGAGAATATCGGGGTACTAGCGATTACGAAGATTTATAGCATTTACGTCATCGGTGGAGCAGCATGTATCGCTATCTTGCTCGGTTTCATCGGTAAGTTCACTGCTTTGATTTCATCCATACCCACACCCGTGATGGGTGGCGTTTCCATCTTACTTTTTGGAATCATCGCAGCGAGTGGTTTGAGAATGTTAGTTGAAAGCAACGTCGACTTTGCGCAGAATCGCAACTTAGTCATCGCTTCTGTCATTCTCGTGATTGGTATTGGAAACTTAGTTTTTAATTTAAAAGGATTAGGCATCAACCTACAAATTGAAGGTATGGCCTTAGCTGCTTTAGCAGGCATTATCTTGAACTTAATATTACCGCAACCTAAATCAGCAGCTGACAGCAAGGACGCATAACGGAAAGAAGATGGAGGTTAGAATATGAGAAACTTACTATCAATGGAACATTTATCGACGACAGAAATTGACCACCTGATACACAAAGCAAGTGAATTTAAATCTGGCGCTAGGCCTTTCCCGCAATACAAAGATCAGTTTGTAGCAAATCTCTTCTTTGAGAATTCTACACGTACAAAGAGTAGCTTTCTCGTAGCTGAACAGAAGCTGGGATTAAACTTAGTGGACTTTGAAACTTCTACTTCATCCGTTCAGAAGGGCGAGTCCTTATACGATACATGTAAAACGTTAGAAAGCATCGGCGTGAATTTACTCGTAATTCGTCATTCTGAGAATGCTTATTATGATAAGTTAGACCATATCAACATACCTATCATTAATGGGGGAGACGGCAGTGGTCAGCATCCTACCCAAAGTTTATTGGATATCATGACGATTCATGAAGAATTTAAGCGTTTTGAAGGTTTGAAAGTACTCATCTGTGGAGATATTAAAAACTCTCGCGTTGCCCGAAGCAACTATCACAGTTTGACAGCACTCGGTGCAGACGTCATGTTCTCAAGCCCACAAGAATGGCAAGACGACGCTATTGGAGCACCATACGTTGATATGGATGAAGTGATCGATCAAGTTGATATCGTCATGTTACTCCGCGTACAGCACGAGCGACATGGTTTCGAAGAAGTCGATCACTTTGAAGCGGGTCATTATCATCATGACTTCGGCCTTACACCAGAACGCTATCAACGTCTTCAAGAACACGCGATTATCATGCATCCTGCTCCAGTGAATCGCGGGGTTGAGATTGCTGACGAACTCGTCGAAGCACCTAAGTCGCGCATCTTTAAACAAATGGAAAACGGCATGTTCCTACGCATGGCTGTGATTGATACAATTTTAGACAATCGAAAGGGGTAAATGACTATGAAATTAATTAAAAATGCACAAATTTTACAAAACGGGGAATTACAACAAGTAGACATCCTAATCGAAGGTGAACGCATCAAGATGATTGACGACCAAATCGATAACACGCTCGATGCGGAAGAAATCGATGCACAGGGTCAATTTGTAGCACCAGGACTCGTTGACGTACACGTTCATTTACGTGAACCAGGCGGCGAACATAAAGAAACAATTGAAACAGGTACGAAAGCAGCAGCACGCGGTGGTTTCACTACCGTATGTCCGATGCCGAATACGAAACCTGTACCTGACTCTGTTGAGAATCTCGAGCATGTGAATAAGATTATTGCAGACAGCGCACAAGTTCGTGTCTTACCATACGCAGCGATCACTGTACGTCAAGCAGGTAAAGAACATGTCGACTTTGAAGCTCTCGCTCAACATGGTGCATTCGCGTTCACAGACGATGGCGTAGGTGTGCAAGAAGCAAGCATGATGTACGAATCCATGAAAGCGGCAGCGAAACAAGGTAAAGCAGTCGTAGCACACTGTGAGGACAATAGCTTAATTTATGGTGGCGCGATGCATGATGGTAAACGTAGTAAAGAGTTAGGCATCCCAGGTATTCCAAACATTTGTGAAGCAGTGCAAATCGCGCGTGACGTGTTACTTGCTGAAGCAGCAGGTGCACATTATCACGTATGTCACGTTTCAACGAAAGAAAGTGTACGTGCAATTAGAGATGCGAAGAAAGCAGGCATCCACGTGACAGCTGAGGTCACACCACATCACCTATTGCTTACTGAAGATGATGTGCCAGGTGACAATGCGATTTATAAAATGAATCCACCATTACGTAGCAAAGAAGATCGTGACGCCCTAATCGAAGCCTTACTCGATGGCACAATCGATTGTATAGCAACAGACCATGCGCCACACGCAGCAGAAGAGAAAGATCAACCAATGACTCGTGCGCCATTTGGTATCGTAGGTAGTGAAACAGCTTTCCCATTACTTTACACTCACTTCGTTAAAGATGGGGACTGGACATTACAACAACTTGTTGACTACTTAACGATTAAACCTGCACAAACATTCGACTTACCTTATGGCAAACTTGAAGAAGGTAGCTTAGCCGATTTAACGATTATCAACTTAGATCAAGAGCGCGAAATTAAAGCTGAAGACTTCCATTCTAAAGCAAGTAACACACCATTCTTAGGTTACAAAGTATACGGTAACCCAGTGCTTACAATGGTTGAAGGAACAGTGAAATTTAAGGAGGAAATCTAATGATTGAGAAACGTTATCTCGTATTAGAAGACGGATCATATTATGAAGGGTACCCACTCGGTTCAGATAACTTAACAATGGGTGAAATTGTATTTAACACTGCGATGACAGGTTATCAAGAAACAATTTCTGACCCATCTTATACAGGACAAATCATTACTTTTACTTACCCACTCATCGGTAACTATGGTATCAACCGTGATGATTTCGAAACGCTCGTGCCTAGCTTGAACGGCGTTGTAGTGAAAGAAGCGAGCAAGCATCCTAGTAACTTCCGTTCGCAAAGAACATTCCATGAAGTGCTCGTTGAATACGATATTCCAGGCATTTCTGGTGTCGATACACGTAGTATTACACGCAAGATTAGACAATATGGTGTCTTGAAAGCTGGATTTACAGATAACAAAGAAGAAATTGACTCACTCGTTGAGAAGTTGAAATCAACAGAATTACCACGTACTGAGGTACAAACAGTTTCAACGAAATCTCCTTATGTTTCTACAGGTTTCGACTTAAGTGTCGTTCTTGTGGACTTTGGTAAAAAGCAAAACATCGTGCGCGAACTCAACGCGCGTGGCTGTAATGTCACTGTTGTCCCTTATGATACAACAGCTGAAGAGATTAAACGCATGTCTCCGGATGGTGTCATGTTATCTAACGGCCCAGGGGACCCAGAAGAAGTGCAAGTAGCAATTGAGATGATTAAAGGCATCTTAGGCGAAATTCCATTCTTCGGTATTTGTCTTGGACATCAACTCTTCGCCTTATCTCAAGGTGCAACATCATTCAAGATGAAATTCGGACATAGAGGTGCGAACCACCCGGTTAAAGACTTGAAGACAGGTAAAGTCGCATTAACAAGTCAGAACCACGGTTACTCTATAGATAAAGATTCTTTAGAGAATACAGATTTAGAAGTGACACACATTGCGATTAACGACAATACAGTTGAAGGTTTACGTCACAAGACATTACCTGCATTCTCAGTTCAATATCACCCTGAGGCATCACCAGGACCAACAGATTCAAACTACTTATTTGATGAATTTATCGATATGATGAATCAATTTAAAGAAAAGGAGCGTCATACTCATGCCTAAACGTAAAGATATAGAAACAATTCTTGTCGTTGGATCAGGACCGATTATTATCGGTCAAGCAGCAGAATTTGACTACGCAGGAACACAAGCATGTCTCGCCTTGAAAGAAGAAGGCTACCGTGTCATCTTAGTCAACTCTAACCCTGCGACAATTATGACGGATAAAGAAATTGCGGACGAAGTATATATCGAGCCGTTAACACACGACTTTATCGCACGCATCATCCGCAAAGAACAACCAGACGCTTTACTGCCAACATTAGGTGGACAAACAGGCCTCAACATGGCAATTCAACTCCACGATAGTGGTGTGCTTGAGGCAAATGGTGTGACGTTACTCGGTACACGTTTAGAGTCAATCCAACAAGCAGAAGACAGAGAGCAATTCAGAAGCTTGATGAACGATTTAGATGTACCAGTACCTGAAAGTGACATCGTTAATACCGTAGAACAAGCCTTTACTTTTAAAGAACAAGTGGGCTATCCACTCATCGTACGTCCAGCCTTTACAATGGGTGGAACTGGTGGCGGTATTTGCCATAACGATGAAGAGTTACGTGAAGTTGTTTCCAATGGACTTCACTACAGCCCAGCCACACAATGTTTAATTGAGAAATCAATCGCAGGTTACAAAGAAATTGAATACGAAGTAATGCGCGATAAGAACGACAACGCGATCGTAGTATGTAACATGGAGAATATTGACCCAGTGGGTATCCACACTGGTGACTCCGTCGTAGTGGCACCAAGTCAAACGCTTTCTGACGTTGAATATCAAATGTTACGTGACGTATCATTGAAAGTCATTCGCGCGTTAGGTATTGAAGGGGGTTGTAACGTACAACTCGCTTTAGATCCGGATTCAATGCAATACTATATCATTGAGGTTAACCCTCGTGTATCTCGTTCATCAGCACTTGCATCTAAGGCGACAGGTTACCCAATTGCGAAGCTTGCGGCTAAGATCGCTGTAGGACTAACTCTAGATGAAATGTTAAACCCAATCACTGGAACATCTTATGCAGCGTTTGAACCTGCGTTAGACTACGTGATTTCTAAGATTCCACGTTTCCCATTCGATAAATTCGAAAAAGGTGAACGTGTCCTCGGTACGCAAATGAAAGCGACAGGGGAAGTTATGGCGATTGGTCGTACTTACGAAGAATCATTATTAAAAGCAATCCGTTCATTAGAATATGGCGTACACCACTTAGGTTTACCAAATGGTGAAAGCTATAGCTTAGATTACATTAAACAACGTATTCAAGATCAAGACGATGAGCGTCTCTTCTTCATTGGAGAAGCGATTCGCCGTGGTACAACATTAGAAGAAATTCATGAAATGACGATGATTGACTACTTCTTCCTAAATAAATTCCAACAAATCATCGACATTGAACATGACTTGAAAGAACACAAAGGCGACGTGGACTACGTTCAATATGCGAAGAACTACGGCTTTAGTGACCGTGTGATTGCCCACCGCTTCGACATGACAGAAGATGAAGTTTATCAACTACGTAAAGATAACGGTATTACACCTGTTTATAAAATGGTTGATACTTGTGCGGCTGAATTTGAGTCTACTACACCATACTATTACGGTACTTACGAACAAGAGAACGAATCTATCGTTACGGATAAAGAGAAAATCTTAGTACTTGGTTCTGGTCCGATTCGTATCGGTCAAGGTGTAGAATTCGACTATGCGACAGTACACGCTGTATGGGCAATTCAAAATGCTGGATATGAAGCAATTATTGTGAATAACAACCCTGAAACGGTTTCTACAGACTTTTCAATCTCAGACAAGCTCTACTTCGAACCACTTACTGAAGAAGATGTCATGAACATCATCGATTTAGAGCAACCTAAAGGTGTTGTCGTTCAATTCGGTGGTCAAACAGCGATTAACTTAGCTGACAAACTAGCTAAACACGGTGTTAATATCTTAGGTACAACGCTTGAAGACCTTAACCGTGCAGAAGATAGAAAGGAATTCGAAGCGTTACTTCACACAATTGACGTACCGCAACCTAAAGGTAAGACAGCGACATCTCCAGAAGGTGCCTTAGAGAACGCGCGTGAAATCGGTTATCCAGTTGTCGTTCGCCCATCTTATGTACTCGGTGGCCGTGCGATGGAAATCGTTAACAGTGATGACGAATTGAAGAACTACATGAATCAAGCGGTTAAAGCAAGTCCAGATCATCCAGTGTTAATCGACCGTTATCTTACAGGTAAAGAAATTGAGGTCGATGCAATTTCAGACGGTGAGACAGTGATTATTCCTGGTATCATGGAACACATCGAACGTGCAGGTGTTCACTCTGGTGACTCTATCGCAGTTTATCCACCTCAAACTTTAACGCAAGAAGAAGTGGATACACTTGAAGATTACACAATGCGTTTAGCGAAAGGCCTCAATATCGTGGGTCTAATCAATATTCAATTCGTTATCGCACATGATGGCGTCTACGTGCTAGAGGTTAACCCTCGTTCAAGCCGTACAGTGCCGTTCTTGAGTAAAATTACTGGCATTCAAATGGCACAACTTGCAATGCGTGGTGTAATGGGCGAGAACCTTCAAGAATTAGGTTACCAACCAGGTATTCAACCACACAGTGAAGGTGTCTTCGTTAAAGCTCCAGTCTTCAGTTTTAATAAACTGAAAAAAGTTGATATTACGCTTGGACCTGAAATGAAATCTACAGGTGAGGTCATGGGTAAAGACTTAACGATGGAAAAAGCATTGTTTAAAGCGCTCACAGCTAGTGGTGTAGAAGTGAAAGACCACGGCACAGTGCTCATGACGGTTAGTGATAAAGATAAAGAAGAAATTGTTGATATCGCACGTCGCTTAAACGAAGTAGGTTATAGAATTCTTGCGACTGAAGGTACAGCACATAAACTTAACGACAACAATGTGCCCGCACAAGTCGTAGGTAAGATCGGTCGTGAAGACGATATCTTAACTCAAATTCAGAACAATAAAGTTCAAATTGTAATCAATACGATGACAAAAGGTAAAGAAGTTGAAAGAGACGGTTTCCAAATCCGCAGAACTTCTGTAGAAAATGGCGTACCATGTCTCACTTCCTTAGATACTGCAAATGCCTTAACGAATGTTATTGAAAGCATGACATTTACAATGAGAACAATGTAATCTTATGTAAGAAGTAAAAGGTCTATGATTTTTGACTATTGAGTAATGGGAGGTAGATCGGGTTAACATCTACCTCTCTATACTCATTTTATTCATTACGAACTGAAAGCGGTGGATGAGTTTAAGAATGATAAGCTCAATGTGATTGTGATATTATCTTAAACTTTTCTAAACAATACACACTATTAAGTGAAAAACTGAGGTGGATTAATCAGTGGAAACTTTGCCAATTATCGCTTTAGATTTCGAATCTAAAGAGAAAGTAGACCAATTCTTAGATTTATTCGATGAGCCACTTTACGTCAAAGTCGGCATGGAATTGTTCTATCAAACAGGCCCAGAACTCATATCAGACATCAAAGCGCGTGGTCACCGCATTTTCCTAGATTTAAAGCTTCACGACATCCCTAATACAGTAGGTAAAGCGATGGAAGGACTAGCGAAATTAGAGGTCGACATGGTCAATGTGCATGCAGCGGGGGGCACAGTAATGATGCAGCGTGCATTAGAGGGCTTAAGAAAGCATAACCCCGATACGAAACTCATCGCTGTGACACAGTTGACTTCTACGACGGAAGAGATGTTACATGACGAGCAGAACATTCAAACATCAATTGAAGATGCCGTCTTAAACTATGCGCAACTCGCACAACAAGCACAGTTAGATGGCGTTGTATGCTCACCGTTAGAAGCAGAATTATTAACACAGCATTTAGGTTCAGATTTCTTAAAAGTCACACCAGGTATTCGTCCGAAAGATGCGCAAACGAATGATCAGAAGCGCATTACTACGCCTGAAGAAGCAAAGACAAATGGCTCTACACATATTGTAGTCGGACGTCCTATTACACAAAGTGACAATCCGGTAGAAAGCTATCACAAAATCAAAGAAAGTTGGTGCAACTAACATGGCAAGATCGATTGCAGAATCTTTATTAGATATCAAAGCGGTATCACTCTCACCAAACGATCGCTTCACTTGGAGTTCAGGTATCAAATCACCTATCTATTGCGATAACCGCGTGACACTTGGCTATCCAAAAGTTCGTCGTCAAATTCGCGATGGTTTAGCAGCATTAATTCGTGAACACTTCGGTGATGTTGAAATCGTGTCTGGTACAGCAACTGCAGGTATTCCACACGCAGCCTACTTATCAGAAGAGCTAGATTTACCTATGAACTATGTTCGCTCTAAGAGTAAAAGTCATGGGAAACAGAATCAAATTGAAGGTGCGAATAGCCAAGGCAAGAAAGTGGTTGTCGTTGAAGATTTAATTTCTACAGGTGGCTCTTCTATCACCGCTGTAGATGCATTGAAAGAAAGTGGCGCAGAAGTACTTGGTGTCGTAGCCATCTTTACTTATGGCTTGAAGAAAGCGACAGAAACATTTGAAACTGCTAACGTGCCTTTCTATACTTTAAGTGATTACAATGAACTCATTGAAGTAGCAGAAGAAAGAGGCGTCATTACGAAAGAAGATATCGATACACTTGTTGAGTGGCGCGATAATTTATAAGTTGATCGTAAAAATAATCCTGTGTTGACGTGCTTGATGCGACGCAACACAGGATTATTTGTATTTCAATTATATTAACGAATAAACATTTTAATCAGTAACCAACCTACCAATAAAACGACAAAGAAGACGAGTAATGGAATAAGCACGAATGTCATAATTTACCTCCACGTATTTTTAATCTATTTTAACAAAGTAATGTGACTTAGGAAATGTCGGAGTTGTAGTGGTAGGCCAGGAAGACTAAGGTGCTACGCTCGTCTACGTGTGGATCATGCGCCAAGCTCTTGATATGTTACAATGAGTAGAGATGATTTAACCGAGAGTAATAGAACGGTTGAAAAGAGGAGGATAACGGATGAGTATACCTAAAGTGACTACGTTTATGATGTTTAATGGTCAAGCTGAAGAAGCGATACGTACATACGTAGAAGCTTTCGATGATGCAGAAATTCTCGCAATGCGTCGTTATAGTGAAGAAGATGACGCGCCGACAGATTATTTACAACATGCGATCTTTCGATTGAAAGACCAAGTATTGATGGCGATTGACAATGTGAATGGCATGGATATAGAAATGAATCCAGCGATGTCACTATATGTCACTGTTGATACAGCGATGGAAATGGAACGATTATTTAGTAAATTGAAGAATCAAGGTGCCATCTTAATGCCGAAGACCGAAATGCCACCGTTCAGAGAGTTTGCATGGGTACAAGATCGTTTTGGTGTAAACTGGCAATTAGCTTTACCTGAGAAACAATAGCTTTCGACGATAAATAGATACATTAAAAGACCCAGTCGATAAAGTAGGATGTGACGTCCTTACTTTGTTCGGCTGGGTGATTTATATTTATAGATAGTGATATTTTATTAATTGCTAATGTTTAATCCTTTCTGTGAAAGCTGCATTTAGAAGATGTGCTCGAGATGATGATTATTTCTCATCTATTTTCATCGCTTTAATGTGATCATAATCAGGCGTCGCAAACAGCGTTTTCTGATTGTCGTAAGTAACAAATCCTGGCTTTGCTCCTGAAGGTTTATGCACATTTTTAATTTGCGTGTAGTCCACAGGAATTTGAGCAGAATTTCCTGCTTTAGAGAAGTAACCTGCCAACATCGCAGCTTCTTTCAACGTTTCCTCACTCGGATCGTCATTTAGTATCACGACGTGTGAACCTGGAATATCCTTAGTGTGGAACCACCAATGTTGTTTAGCGGCTTTCTTGTTCGTTAAATAATCGTTCTGTTTGTTATTTTTACCGACAAGCATCGTATCTCCATCTGTAGAACGATAGTGTTGCAACTGAATTTGAGGTTTTTTCTTCTTCTTACTTTGTTTACGCGCTTTCATGTAACCTTGTTCAGCTAACTCGTCACGAATTTCATCAATATCATCAACCGTAATATGTGCGAGTTGTTGCTCGATATTCTCGAAGTATTGAATATTGTCTTTCGTTAGCTTGATTTGGCGCTCGACTTCATATTCTCGACGTTTCAAACGATTGTATTGTTTGTAGTAATATTGCGCGTTCTCAGACGGCGATTTCGTCGGATTAAGGGGGATATCTACCTCTTCATTCGTATAGTAGTTTAACGCCGTCACATGGTCGTCACCTTGATGGATACGATAAATATTTGCCGTAATTAATTCCCCGTAAAGTTGTTCGCGATCTTTATCTTTCGCACTTTCAGATTCTTGCATCAGTTTACCTAATTTATGTTGATTCTTCTGCACTTGTTGTTGCACGAAACGTACGAGGTCATTCGCGCGTTGCTTCACCCGTTCTCTTTCACCACGTGCCTCATAATAGCGGTCAAGTAGTTGATGCAAGGAGTCATAGATGACCGCATCGTCGTCAAACTGTTGCAGTTTCATAAAGTAGAAATCTTCTTTTCCCGTTTCATGATTTTTATGGAAAATGGGAGTTTCTGGCTCTTCTGTTTCAGCGAGTACTTCAGCAAAAGCTTCAGGTAAGGTTTCAGTTGTCATAAATTGTTTGCGATTCACGATTTCATTCGTGATGAGCGGACTAAAGCCTTCGAACGTATGAAGTAACTGTCGAGCAATTTTACCACTATTAAAATCAATATATTGATTTACTTGATCAGCAGAAATCTCGTAAGGGTTTAACTTGTCCTGCGTCGGCGGCGTTTCATACTTAAAGCCAGGCATGACAGTACGATACTGATTGGTGTTGGGCGTGAGATGTTTAAAACCTTCGATAATCTTACGGTCATCATCGACTAGAATCAGGTTGCTGTGTTTACCCATAATTTCTAGTATGACAGTGCGATAAATCGTATCGCCTATTTCATCTTTACTTTCAATATCTATTTCAACACGGCGGTCATTACCGATTTGACGAATGGCTTGCACAAATCCACCTTCTAAGTGTTTACGAAAGACGCGCGCAAACATAGGTGGGTCAAAGGGATTATCGTATTTCTTCTCAGTGATATGCATGCGAGAGAAGCTAGGGTGGATTGACAATAAGAGTTGATGATTCTTACGTTGTTGGCGAATCACCATGATGATCGTGTCATTCTCTGGTTGATTGATTTTATGAATGCGACCACCGATTAGAAATTGTAAGTCTGCTACCATTTTCTTGGTAAATAAACCATCATATGCCATGTGTATCATCCACTTTCTATAATTTCAGTGAACTCATTGTAACATGAGATGTGAGGTGGGCATAGGAGAAGATTTGTCTACGGACGCTATACAATTAAATAGGGAGTATGGTATCATATTGTAATAATAGAAGAATAGCTAGAAAGGTCGTAAATCATGGATAATGAGAAAGGTTTGCTAATTGTGCTTTCTGGTCCCTCGGGTGTAGGCAAAGGGACGGTGCGAAAGAAAATATTTGATGACCCATCGACATCTTATAAATATTCAATTTCAATGACGACACGTGATATGCGTGAGGGAGAAGAAGATGGGGTGGATTACTTTTTCAAGACAAAGAAAGAGTTTGAAGACCTCATCAAGCAAGACCAATTTATTGAGTATGCAGAATACGTAGGAAATTATTACGGGACACCTGTGCAATATGTTAAAGATACTATGGAACAAGGTTATGATGTCTTTCTAGAAATAGAAGTTGAAGGTGCAAAGCAGGTTCGTAAGAAATTTCCGGACGCACTATTTATCTTCTTAGCACCACCAAGTTTAGATCATTTACGTGAGCGTTTGGTCGGACGTGGTACGGAAAGTGATGAGAAGATTCAAAGTCGTGTAAACGAAGCACGTAATGAAGTGGAAATGATGAATCTTTACGATTATGTCGTAGTAAATGATGAGGTTGAGTTGGCGAAACAACGCATTCAATCCATTGTTGACGCAGAGCATTTAAAGAGAGAGCGTATCGAAGCAAAATATAGAAAGATGATATTGGAGGCTAAAAAATAATGTTATACCCTGCATTAAATGATTTAACTAACCAAGTTCGTTCTAAATACTTAATCGCAACAACAGCTGCGAAACGTGCAAGAGAGTTAGAAGACAAACCTGAAAGTACTTTATTAGATAATTACAAATCTGTAAAAACAGTAGGTAAAGCGCTTGAAGAAATTGCAGACGGTAACGTTTATCCTAACGGTACAATTGATCGTGACGAATAAAGCGTAAGCTCATACTTCTGAGTATAAATATTTGAGAGATGTACCATGACGATATTAAATGGTGTCATTTCATAGCGTATGCGAAATCTGCAACATTGGGCAGAGTAGAACGAGAGCGTTTCATAAGTGCTCAAGTCAATGTTGCAGGTTTTTCGTTTTTTTAAAAGGAGAAGAGAGGGTTGAAGCAAGCCATCTTAACCTTTGTATGAAAGTGTTACGACGAGTGAGATGATAACCACAGTCTGTCATGCAATGAGCAGTACGGTAGTGTAGTTCGTGTCCAAGTGGAAAGGACAGGCTATACTTCCGTGCTTTTTATTTTACCTACAAAATGGTGTATAATGAGAGTTAAAATGACGCAGATGAACGTCGACTCATAAAGCCTCAATATTGGCGTATGATGAGCTGAATTACATGCTCAAAGCGGACGTTTAAATGTCGTACGAAGAAACGTTACGATGGAATAATTCGATGGAGGACAATAGTGATGAAGAATATATTGTTGGCTGTGACAGGAGGTATTGCAGCATACAAAGCAATCGATTTAACGAGTAAGTTGACTCAAGCAAACTATAACGTTCGAGTGATGCTTACAGATAATGCGCAAGAATTTGTACAACCTCTCGCGTTTCAAGCAATCAGTCGTAATGTCGTGTATACAAATACCTTTAAAGAAGAGAATCCTGAAGAGATTCAGCATGTCGCTTTAGGTGATTGGGCGGATGCCATCGTCATTGCGCCTGCTACAGCAAATATCATTGCGAAGTTGAGTGTGGGGATTGCAGACGATATGGTCACTTCAACATTGCTCGCTACTGAAACGCCGAAGTTTGTAGCTCCAGCGATGAATGTGCATATGTACGAGAACGCTAGAACGCAACATAACATTTCCATCCTTAAAGGGGATGGCTACACGTTTATCGAGCCAGGCGATGGTTATCTTGCTTGTGGTTATGTCGCTAAAGGTCGTATGGAAGAGCCGCTACAGATCGTGGCACGCTTAAATGAACATTTCAATTCATCTTCCCATGAAGCGGTATCTGAAACAACATCGAAGTCTCCAAGCACCTTTGCAGGCCAACATGCGCTGGTGACTGCTGGGCCTACAATCGAAGAGCTTGATCCGGTGCGTTATTTGTCTAACCGTTCTTCAGGTAAAATTGGTTACGCACTCGCAGAAACGCTAAGAGATAAAGGCGCACAGGTGACTTTAGTTTCTGGTCCTACTTCATTCTCAGACCCAGAAGGTGTCGAAGTCGTTCGTGTTGAAAGCGCGGAAGACATGTTTGAAGCGGTAAAGCAACGTTACGATAACGTGGATATCGTCTTCAAAGCAGCGGCAGTTTCAGATTACACACCGACAGAAATGTTGCCGCATAAATTGAAGAAACAAGAAGGCGAACTCAGTGTGACATTTAAACGTACGCCTGACATTTTACAATACTTAGGCGAACATAAATCACACCAATATTTAGTAGGATTTGCGGCCGAAACGCGTGATATTGAGCGCTATGCGCAAGACAAATTAGAACGTAAGAATGCAGATGTCATCATTGCGAACAACGTGGGCGACCGTTCAATCGGGTTCAGTTCAGATAACAATGACTATACGATGTACTTTAAAGATCAATCTTCAGTCGCTTTAGGTAAAAAGCCTAAGGTCGAGTTAGCGCAGCTCATTGTAGATGAATTAGAAACTAGGTGGAAATAAATGATTGCCAAAGTCATAGTAGATGTTCAATCTAAAAGCGTCGATTATAACTTCGATTATCTCGTTCCAGAACGATTAGAGTCTGTCATTCAAGTAGGCATGCGCGTCATTGTGCCATTTGGGCCGAGAACGATACAGGGCTATGTGATGGCATTAACTGATCAGCCAGATGAGAACTTAGACCTCTCTAAGTTAAAGGAACTCAAGGAAATTCAAGATATTCGACCAGAGTTAACACCAGAATTGATTCAATTAAGCGAGTGGTATGGTAAATACTTTGTAACGAAACGGATCTCAATGCTTGAAGTGATGCTACCGGCAGCGTTGAAAGCGAAGTATACGAAAGTCTTCCATCTGAAAGATCTTAACGCCATACCTGATTCGCTTGTTAAACACTTTGACAGCGCAGGTAACTACGAATATAAAGCTGCCCAAAAGAATGGCGATTTGAAAGCACTCTTAGACCTTTTACGAGAAGGCGCAGTAGAAGAACAAACACTTTTATCCCAAAGTGTGGGTAAGAAGACGCAACGTGCAGTACGTATTGCTGACGAAGCAGCGATAGATAGCGTGTTAGCAGAATTAGAGTCGAAAGAGAAACAGTATGATTTATATGCGTATTTGAGCGATGAACGTCACCGTGACGTCTCTTTAAAAGAGTTACAAGAGATGGATTTCTCAATTTCATCCATCAATACTTTGACACGTAAAGGTATGATTGAAAAGTATGATGCGGTAATTGAACGGGATCCATTTGCAACGCGTGTCTTTGAACAGGAGAAGAATCAGACACTGACTCAAGATCAACAACGTGCTTACGATGCGATTTGTGAAAGTATTGAAGAGCGACAACAACGCACGTTCTTACTTCATGGTGTCACAGGTTCGGGTAAGACAGAAGTTTATTTGCAGACGATTGAACGTGTCTTGAATCACAATCGACAAGCGATGATGCTTGTGCCGGAGATTGCATTAACACCACAAATGGTCTTGCGTTTTAAGAAACGTTTTGGAGATGAAGTAGCGGTACTTCACTCAGGTTTATCAAAAGGTGAACGGTATGATGAATGGCAGAAGATTCGAGATGGTCGTGCGCGCGTCAGTGTGGGTGCACGCTCTAGTGTCTTTGCGCCATTTAAAGAGCTCGGGATGATTATCATCGATGAGGAGCATGAATCCTCATACAAACAAGAAGATTATCCGAGATATCATGCGCGTGATATCGCAGAGTGGCGTAGTCAATATCATCAGTGCCCACTCGTTCTCGGCAGTGCGACGCCGTGTCTAGAGTCCTATGCCCGTGCGGATAAAGGTGTATATCAGTTGTTGAGCTTACCGAATCGTGTGAACGATCAAGCGATGCCGCATATTGATATCGTCGACATGCGTGAAGAATTGAGTTCAGGCAACCGTTCGATGTTCTCGAATCAACTCAGAGAGGCCATTGAGACGCGTTTAGCGAACAAAGAACAAATTGTCTTGTTCTTAAACCGCCGTGGCTATGCTTCGTTTATGCTTTGTCGTGATTGTGGTCATGTGCCACAATGTCCGAACTGTGATATTTCTTTAACCTATCATAAGTCGACGGATCAATTGAAATGCCACTATTGTGGTTATCAAGAAACACCACCAGCCTTATGTCCGAACTGTGAAAGTGAGCATATTCGTCAAGTCGGAACAGGCACCCAACGCGTAGAAGAACTACTGCAACGTGAATTTGAAGGAGCTAACATTATTCGTATGGATGTGGATACAACGTCACGTAAAGGGGCTCATGAGAAATTATTAAACGACTTTGGCGAAGGCAAGGGCGATATTCTTCTTGGAACACAAATGATTGCGAAAGGGCTAGACTTCCCTAATATTACCCTTGTAGGTGTGCTCAATGCCGATACGATGTTGAATTTACCTGATTTCCGCTCAAGTGAACGAACATACCAATTGTTAACGCAAGTGGCAGGCCGTGCCGGGCGTCATGAAAAAGAGGGACAAGTCATTATTCAAACGTATAATCCAGAGCATTATGCGATTAAAGATGTGCAGCAGAATGATTATTTGGCATTTTACCGTCAAGAGATGGAATATCGTAAACTTGGCAAGTATCCGCCGTATTTCTTCTTAATCAACTTTACGATTTCTCATCAAGAAATGAAAAAGGTGTTAGAGGCGTCTAAGCATATTCACCAAATCTTGTTGCAACATCTGTCTGATAAGGCATTGGTGCTAGGTCCATCACCTGCTGCGCTTACGCGGATTAATAACGAATATCGTTTCCAAATTCTGATCAAATATAAGAGTGAACCGGATTTATATCAAGCGTTACAATATCTGGATGATTATTATCATGAACAATATATGAAAGAGAAACTCGCATTGAAGATTGATATTGCGCCACAAATGATGATGTAGCGATTGAGGCGAGACAATTGGAATTTAAATAAGACACCTACAAAGGGCAGGCGTACTGCTCACTTTGTAGGTGTCTTTCCTTAATTATTGTACTCTGTCGCTATGAATGCGATTCAATAGATATTGATAGTAGCTGACTCTGACTTCAGAATCTTCAGCGTAGAAGAATTGTTGACCTGGGTAAGTATTCACTTCAAATAAGCCGATCTCTCCCTGTGGGTTCACACCCAAATCTATACCTAGTGCATCGAGTTCATAATCATAGAAGCGTTCAAAGCGTTTCGGAAAGCTAACACAAAGTTGTTCAAGTCGACGTTTAATATCTTTCCAATTATCTCCAAAGTTTGCTTTGAGAAACGGTACTATAGGTGAGATACCACCGCCTTGGCTGATATTAGAAGTAATATGACGACCTAGTCCAATACGTGGATAAATTTTAACTTTTTGCCATTGGCCTTTCTCGTTTTTACGCACATGTAGCCGAATATCGAAGGGATGGCCTTCTTTCGTTTTAGATTCGAAAAATGGCTGGCAAATATAGTTAGGTTTTAAAAATTTATCATTAATAAGTGGCAATAAGTCCTCTTCACTTAACGTTGTGGAAGTCATATCATCGGATAAAGTGATCTTATCGCCACATTGTTCAATGACATAAATATTTCTTCCTTGATTGCTAAACACAGGTTTAAGCAAGATTTTCTGATAGCGTGATAAAAAGTTTAAAATATCCTCTGGCTTTTTAACTAAACGATAAGGAATGAGTACATCTTTAAAGTTATTGCTTTGAGATAGCATTTTAAAGACTTTATTCTTACCGCCAAGTGCATGCGTCGTCATTACGGATACAGTTTGCAGTGAATCATAAATACCTTTGTTAACGGCTTTCATGGGTTCGTTGTCCACGACATCTGGGTATCCGATGATACCGCGTCTCCATTGACCATTTTCAAGAAAGAGACCATTAATTTGTTGATACTCAGTATCTACATCCTCTGGGGTGAAATAGAAAAAAACTATGTCGTTAAAGTGACACATATAGGCTATAGTACGTGCTAATATTCCAGGTTGTTTGATTGAACGTAACATTCCAACTGTTTTCAATTGAGTAACTCCTTTTCAATATCATAGAAGCAAGGTTCAAGTGAGGCACATCGCTCCATGTTTGTTTCATAGGTTTGTAATAAAAAGATATGGGTTGTGAAACAAGAGGTAATTTATTTAACTATACTTGTTCGACATTTAATATTATACAACAAAACTTTGAACAAGCGCGTGCTTAATTGTCATTTCACTCAATGGATTGTCTTTTAATTATAAGTAAAAGTATTTAGCCTTAAGATATTAATACAACTCGCTTATTCACACGTTACTATTATTAAATATTTTTATTATATGGCTAGATTTTGATTTTATCCTTTTACTAAAACTCACAAAGCGTTTTCATACTATCGCAATTTGTTACTTTTTAAGTTATAATAACTTAATGAATTTTTATAAGGAGACGTCTATATGTCGATTAAGAAACTCGTACCATCTGCCCATCCCATATTGAATCATCCCACCTCATCAGTAACGCGGTTCGATAACCAGTTAGAAACGCTATTAACTGATTTAGAAGATACACTTTACGCTGAAGAAGCTGCAGCAATTTGTGCGCCGCAAATTGGCATCGATCAACAAGCGGCAATTATTGATATGGGTCCTGACGGGTTACTCCAATTAATTAATCCTCAAATCATCTCTCAATCTGATGAAACAACGACGGAGTTAGAAGGTTCGATAAGTTTAGAGGGTGTCTATGGCACGGTTACGAGAAGTCACATGATAGTGGTTCAGGCACAAGACCGTCATGGGCGAGAGGTAGAGTTGACGGCATATGATGATATTGCACGCATGATCTTGCATATGTATGACCATTTTCAAGGTGTATGGTTTACAGATAAATTAGAGCAACGTATTTCTGAAGATGAATTGGAGGCGTATTTAGACGATGAGTAAGATAATCTTTATGGGAACCCCAGACTTTTCAACTAAAGTATTAGAAATGTTAATTGCGGAACATGACGTCATCGCAGTGGTGACACAACCAGATCGTCCAGTAGGTAGAAAGCGCAAGATGACACCGCCGCCGGTAAAACGCGTCGCGCAAGAGGCAGGCATTCAAGTCTATCAGCCTGAAAAGCTTGCTGACTCGGAAGAACTTGACCACTTACTTCAACTCGACACAGACCTCATAGTCACAGCAGCGTTCGGTCAATTATTACCCGAATCACTATTAGAAGCGCCACGTTTAGGAGCAATTAACGTACATGCCTCACTCTTGCCGAAATACCGAGGAGGCGCGCCGATCCATCAAGCTATTATTGATGGGGAAAGTGAAACGGGCGTAACGATTATGTATATGGTGAAAAAGTTAGATGCTGGTAATATCATTTCTCAAAAAGCCATTGAGATTGAAGATCAAGATAATGTTGGCTCACTCCATGATAAATTGAGTTTCTTAGGTGCAGAGTTGTTGCATGACACGTTACCAGACATTATTAATGAAACGAATGAGAGCATCCCACAAGATGACTCGCAAGCATCTTTCGCTTCTAACATTTCACGCGAAGATGAACGAGTGAATTGGGAAGCGTCTGCACGCGATATATTCAACCACATCCGTGGTCTTTCACCATGGCCTGTTGCTTATACAACGATGGACGAGACGAATATGAAATTGTTTGCTGCACGCATTGAAGCAGATAAAGACGGACAGCCAGGTGAAATTATTGAAACGACGATGAAAGCCATTATTGTTGGTACAGGTTCTAGTGATGCGATTGCGTTGACTGAGATTCAACTCGCTGGCAAGAAACGTATGCCTGTCGCAAACTATCTCAGTGGTGTACAAGAATCTCTCGTAGGCAAGGTGCTGGTATGACGGCTGAGACACATGCAAGAACGCTAGCCTTTGAAACGTTAGAGATGGTGATTAAAGATCATGCCTATAGCAATATCGCTCTCAATCAAACGCTTCAGCATACGGATTTGTCTCAAGCTGACAAAGGACTGATTACAGAAATCGTCTATGGCACTTTGAAACGTCAATATACTTTAGATTATTTACTCAAGCCTTTTATCCAAACGAAACTGAAACGCTGGGTACGCATATTGTTATGGATGAGTATATATCAGTATCGTTACCTTGATCGTATCCCGACACATGCCGTGATTAATGAAGCAGTGATGATTGCAAAGCAGCGTGGCGGTCCGCACCAAGGTAAGATAGTTAACGGTATATTACGCCAAATCACGCGTTCAGAACTACCTGATCCTATGGAGATTCAGGATCCAAAACGCCGTCTAAGCATAAGCTATAGTTTGCCGATGTGGATGATTGAACACTGGATTACGCATTACGGCTTTGAAGAGACCGAACGCATTGCCCAGTCCATGTTAGAGCATGTCGCGCAAACCGTACGAGTAAATACGGCGAAGGTTTCAACCTCAGAAGCTGTCCAACGTTTAGAAGAGGAAGGGTTTACAGTCGAAGAGGATGCGCAGCTTGATGTGTGTTTACATGTGAGCGGCGGAGTGATTGCGAACTCAGATAGTTTCCGTGAGGGCTTGATTTCCATTCAAGATAAAAGTTCGATGTTCGTCGCGCACTATCTCGACCCGCAAATTGGTGATCATATCCTTGATGCGTGTAGTGCACCAGGAGGTAAAGCGTGTCATATAGGTGAATTACTACGTGGCACAGGTCAGGTTACTGCGACTGACATTCATCAACATAAGATTGCGTTAATCCAAGAGAATATTCATAAATTAGGATTACCACATGTGAAAGCGATGCAACACGATGCGACCACGCCATATCAAGAGATGTATGATAGAATTTTAGTAGATGCACCATGTAGTGGACTCGGGGTATTGCGCCATAAACCTGAGATTAAATACACGCAATCCTGGGACGACATACACCAACTTGTTGATTTACAGTTGGAGATATTAGAGAATGTGAAACATCAATTGAAACCAGGAGGAACCCTTGTTTACTCTACATGTACGATTGAACAACTTGAAAATGAGAACGTTATATATACATTTTTAAAGCAAAATAGTGAATTTGAATTTGAACCTATTGAACATCCGATCACACATGAACAAGTCAAGACACTTCAAATATTGCCACAAGACTTTGATTCAGATGGTTTCTTTATAACTCGAATAAAAAGAAAGGATAAATAATACTATGATTACTGAAAAAAAGAAGAAAAAGAACAAATTTCTTCCAGATTTCGATAAGCAATCGATCTATTCGCTAAGATTTGATGAATTGCAAGATTGGTTAGTAGAACATGGTCAACAAAAGTTCCGTGCGCAACAGATCTATCAATGGCTCTACGAAAAGCGTGTCGACAGCTTTGATGAGATGTCTAACTTATCTAAGCCATTACGTGAACTGCTTGAAGAACACTTTGCGATTACAACGCTATCTACAGTTGTAAAGCAAGAAAGTAGAGATGGAACGATCAAATTTCTCTTCCAACTTCAAGATGGCTATACAATTGAAACGGTATTAATGCGTCACGATTACGGTAATTCGGTTTGTGTGACGACACAAGTAGGTTGTCGTATCGGTTGTACTTTCTGTGCTTCCTCTATTGGTGGACTTAACCGTAACCTTGAAGCGGGTGAAATTGTGGCCCAAGTCTTAACGGTACAGAAAGCCTTAGATGCGACCGATGAGCGCGTTTCTCAAATCGTCATCATGGGTATTGGCGAACCATTTGAGAACTATGATGAAATGATGGATTTCCTACGCATTGTGAATCATGATCGCAGTTTAAATATTGGTGCGCGTCATATCACTGTATCCACTTCAGGAATTATTCCACGTATTTATGACTTCGCGGAAGAAGATATTCAAATCAACTTTGCAGTCAGTCTGCACGGTGCGAACAACGAAATCCGCTCTCGTTTAATGCCAATTAACCGAGCGTACGACGTGGATAAACTGATGGATGCGATTGATTACTATCAAGAACAAACGAATCGACGTGTCACTTTTGAATACGGCTTGTTTGGCGGCGTTAACGATCAACTTGAACATGCGCGCGAACTCGCTGCTTTAATCAAACATCTCAACTGTCACGTTAACTTAATTCCAGTCAACCACGTTCCAGAACGTAACTACGTGAGAACGCCGAAAGAAGACATTTTTAAATTTGAAAAAGAATTGAAACGTTTAGGCATCAATGCGACGATTCGTCGTGAGCAAGGATCAGATATTGATGCAGCCTGTGGCCAGTTAAGAGCAAAAGAACGTCAAGTAGAAACGAGGTAGGTAACATGCTTAATGCTGAACTATTCACTGATGCAGGACCATATCGTGAGAAGAATGAAGACGCTGGCGGAGTCTTCTACAATAAGACAGAACAACAGTTGTTGGTGATTTGTGATGGCATGGGTGGCCATCAAGCAGGTGAGGTCGCAAGTCAATATGTCACAGAAGCCTTACAATCACGTTTCGAAGCAGAGAATTTCATCGAGCCTGAACGTGCAGAACGCTGGTTAAACACGACCTTAAAGAGTGTCAACCGAGATTTATATGACTATGCAGAAAGTCATGCATCATATCATGGCATGGGCACGACATGTGTCTGTGCGATGGTCTTTGACAATCACGTCGTTGTGGCGAATATCGGGGACTCACGTGCGTATTTAGTTAATTCACGTGAGGTTAACCAACTTACGAGTGATCACTCGTTCGTCAATCATCTCGTCATGATTGGTCAAATTACAGAAGAAGAGGCGTTTAACCATCCGCAACGGAATATTATTACTAAAGTGATGGGTACCGATCGTCGTGTAGCACCTGATTTGTTTGTTAAAAGGACAAATTTCTACGACTATCTTTTATTATGTACAGATGGTTTAACAGATTACGTACGTGATCACGAAATTCAAGCTCAGTTAGCTGAGGGAGGAGATTTACAGACACAAGGTCACGCCCTCCTTCGTCTATCAGAAGATAAAGCGTCGAAAGATAATGTGAGTGTTGTCCTCGCTGAAATCGAGGGTGATAAAGTATGATCGGTCAAGTGATTAGTGACCGTTATCGTGTAGTACGTAAACTTGGTGGGGGCGGTATGAGTACGGTCTATTTGGCTGAAGATACGATTCTTCAGCGCCAAGTTGCGGTTAAAGCGATAACTGTACCTTCAGGAGAAAAGGATGCGACACTTCAACGTTTTAACAGAGAGGTACATAATTTAACGCAACTTTCCCATGAGAATATCGTTAATGTCTATGATGTTACTGAAGATGATGACGACCATTTTTTTATCGTCATGGAATATATCAACGGCCCAACGCTGAATGAGTATATTAAGCAGCACCAACCTTTAGATATTAATACTGTGATTAACTTTACAGAACAGATTATCAATGGGATTGAACATGCGCATGAGCATCGTATCGTCCATCGTGATGTGAAGCCGCAGAACGTGCTCGTCTGTGAGGATTATACGTTAAAAGTATTAGACTTCGGAATTGCGAAAGCGCTAAGTGAAACGACGATGACACACACGAATAGTGTACTCGGGACTGTACAGTATCTTTCACCCGAACAAGCACGTGGAGAGAATACAGATAAGACGACAGATGTCTACTCGATAGGTATCGTACTCTACGAACTCTTGATGGGGGAACCGCCGTTCAAAGGTGAAACGGCGATTAGTGTCGCGATTCAACATATTCAATCCGCCATTCCCAACATTTCAGAAACGCGTGAGGATGTACCCCAAGCATTGAGCAATGTGGTCTTGAAAGCGACTGAGAAAGATCGTCACGATCGTTACCAAGATGTGGCGGATATGCGTTCACATTTACAGACAGCACTAGATTCCAATCATCAAGATGATGAGGTTTATCACACTGACAATACACAAACTAAGACAGTGCCGTTAAATACAGGTTATGTCAATGAAACGTTGAGTCAACAGACGACGCAAATTCCTAACACGTCTCAATCGCGTCAAGATAGTGACACAATCAATCATCAACAATTTCAACGTGACGAAGGACAGTTTCATGCTGTACCGACGAAGAAACGTTCGAAGAAGAAGAAATTTTTCCTAGGCTTTATCTTTTTACTACTCGTAGCGGCATTGGTATCATTCGCAGGTTGGGGCATGTTTGGCAAGAAATACTCCGAAGCACCTGATGTGAGTGGCCACACGATGTCAGAAGCGAAACAACTTTTAAAAAAACATAAGCTGAAAGTTGGAAAGGTCGATCACGCCTATAGTGACAAGTACGATGAAGATAAAGTGATCAGTTCGTCACCTAAAATTGGCAGTCGAGTGAAACAAGGTTCGAAAGTCAATTTAACAGTGTCGAAAGGACCTGAGATGGCGGAGATGCCAAACTTGTACAATATGAGTAAGGATTCTGCTGAAGAGACATTGAATAAATTGGGTATTACGCATATCGACTTTGATACGGCGTATACGAAATCTAATGTGCCTAAAGGCCATATTGAGTCACAAAGTGTTGAACCAGGTAAAAAGGTGGAAATTCATGACACAGAGATCAAATTGACAGAATCTCTTGGCTACAAGCAAGTTAAAGTCGACGATTATGAAGGTAAAAGTGTTGCAGAAGCGACCGAAGCACTTGAAGAAAAGGGCTTTAATGTCGCGGTGAGCAAACGTTACAGTAAAAAGGTTGAGAAAGACCACGTTATCAGCCAAAGCCCTAAAAATAAAAAAGTGAATGAAGGTTCAACTGTCACGCTCGTGGTGTCTTTAGGTGAGCAACCGAAGTCTAAAGATGATGAGGATCAAGACGATTCAGACGACGCGGATAAAGATAAAGACAAAGATAAAAGTGACAGCGATGACACACATGGTAAACATGACAAAGCCTCATCTTCTGATTCTGACTCGCATCATGGCAAAACCAAAGATTACGAAGCGAAAGAAGAGGTACCTTACTCTGGAAAAAAGGGCAAAAGCCAAAAGGTTCAAATCTTTCGACGAGATCAGAATAGTGGAGGCACTACACCTTATCAAACGTATTCAATAACGAGTGATCGAGAGGTCGTCATTCCGCTCGAAATTCAACAAGGGCGAGACGCAGGCTATACGATTCGAGTTGATGGGCGTATCGTTGCAGATAAAGATATTGCCTATGATGATATTGATTAAAAGTGAATAGTTAATTTAAGCATGCAGAATTTGTTTACATGAAGTTGCATATCGAGTGCACTTCATTGATTAAGTTGAAGTATATTTGATGCATTTTTGGGTTATGCATTTTTAAATAGGAGTGGAACTAAGGATATCAATTCGATGTCAGTTCCACTCTTATTTTAATAGCTAAAGTGATGGGGTGGGCGAGATGAATAGTCAATCAAGTCTGAACGAATGGTTATAAAGTTTATCCCACCTTTGATATAATGAGATAAAGTATGAGAAGCGGGGTGTCACAGTGAAGACGGGACGCATAGTGAAATTAATAAGTGGCGTGTACCAAGTCGATGTTGATGGTGCACTCTATAATACTAAGCCGAGAGGGTTATTTAGAAAGAAGAAATTCTCTCCTATCGTTGGGGATGTGGTTGATTTCGAAGTAGAGAATGAGTCTGAAGGCTACATCTATCATGTTCATGAACGGGTAAACCAACTGAAACGTCCACCAGTGAGTAACATCGATCACTTGGTCATCGTGATGAGTGCCAAAGCACCAGACTTCTCTTCACAATTACTAGATCGCTTTCTCGTCATCGCGCATTCATATGCGCTTGCTCCGAGTATAGTAGTAACGAAAAAAGATCTGCTTTCTGACGATGAAGCCCGAGAATTAAATGAACGCTTAGAAGTTTATCGCGACTTAGGTTATAACGTAGAAGTCGTGGGACGCGACGACGCAGTTGATCAGTTATTTACCAACTGGTCTGAAGGATTAGTCGTGTTAAGTGGTCAATCTGGCGTCGGTAAATCTACGCTGTTAAATAAATTCCATCCAGAGTTATCATTAGAGACGCAAGATATCTCTAAAGCGTTAAATCGCGGACGCCATACGACGCGTCACATTGAATTATTTCAATTTGAAAAGGGTTATGTGGCCGATACCCCTGGCTTCAGTGCCCTAGATTTTGACCACATTGATAAGTCAGAACTGAAAGATTATTTCGTAGAGATTAAAGATTACGGTACAGCTTGCAAGTTTCGTGATTGTATGCACATGAAAGAGCCGAAATGTCACGTAAAGGCCCAAGTAGAGACGGGGGCTATTCGCGACTTTAGGTATCAACATTACGTACAACTTTACGAAGAACTTGCGAATAGAAAGGAAAGATACTGAATGGCTCAATTATTCCCCTCATTGTTAGCAGCTGACTTTCTACACTTAGATCAGGAATTACGTGCATTGGAAGACGCTGGCGTGGACGGTGTGCACTTTGATGTTATGGATGGACAATTTGTTCCGAATATCTCAGTTGGCCTACCTGTCTTAAATGCCGTACGTCGCGGTACAACGTTACCGATTGATGTTCACTTAATGATTGAAGATCCAGGTGTTTATGTTCAGCACTTTATTGATTATGGTGCAGATATGATTTCAGTTCATGTCGAAGCAACGTCTCATATCCATAGCGTGATTCAGAAGATTAAAGATGGTGGCGCGAAAGCGGGTGTTGTTATCAATCCAGGAACTCCTGTGAGTATGATTGAACCGATATTAGCGTTTGTGGATTATGTACTCGTGATGACTGTCAATCCTGGTTTCGGAGGACAAGTCTTTATTGAACGTTGTTTAGATAAAGTACGCACGCTCGCGCAGTTGAAAGCAACGCAACAATTGGACTTTGATATCGAGGTAGATGGTGGTATTAATGCTGACACGGTTGCTCAAGCATTAGACGCTGGTGCAACGATGCTCGTCACAGGCTCTTATTTCTTCCACCAACCTGATTATCGTCAAGCAACACAGCAGTTGAAAGGTTGATTGAATGCGTATTAATTTATTATGTAGTCGTAGAAATTTACCGGAGAACCTTTTTCAAGAACAAGGTACAGAACGCTGGGCTGGCATCGATAGAGGTGCCTTAATCTTACTTGAAGAGGGTATCAAACCTTGTATGGCAATTGGCGACTTTGATTCGATCAGTGAACAGGAACGAGACTATTTGGAATCCCATCTCGTCCTCAACCCGCATAAGTCTGAGAAAGATGATACAGATTTAGCATTAGGGGTCATGCAGGCAGTTGAAGAGGGTTATACCGAAATTAATATTTATGGTGCGACAGGCGGCAGATTAGATCACTTTATGGGTGTTTTGCAAATTCTGGAAAAGCCTGAGTACGAAGCTAAAAATATTGCGATTCAAGTGAAAGATGCGACGAACGTGATTACTTATTTAGGTTATGGTGAGCATAAGATTAAAAGGGATAAGGCGTATCAATATATATCGTTTTTGCCTGTGATGTATCCCACTGTGATTTCACTAGAGCACTTTAAATACGCATTGGATCATCAGCAGTTGAATGTCGGTAGTACACTTACGGTATCGAATGAGTTGTTAGAACCTGAAGGACATGTGACATTACATTACGGTGGCGTCTTAATGATTCGAAGTCGAGATGCGAAGTAAAGGATCAGTAGAGAAAAGATGTAAAGCATTGTTGTATATGTGTAACAGATGAGCATATGCTTAAAGCGATTTGAAGTCGAATGAAAAATATTCTATTAAGATAAAGAAAAAACTTGACTTCCCACATAGAAGTCAAGTTTTCTTGTGCATTATATATTTATTAAACTCTAGTAACTTTACCAGATTTTAAAGCACGAGCTGAAACCCAAACTTTTTTAGGTTTACCGTCAACTAAAATTCTAACTTTTTGTAAGTTAGCGTTCCATCTACGTTTAGTAGAGTTTAAAGCGTGTGAACGTTTGTTACCAGTTGAAGCTTTACGGCCTGTTACGTAACATTGTTTAGCCATGCGTGTACCTCCTTTAATAAATATAAATACACTAAACTACTATATACCATTTGAATTTACCATAATTTTCAAGCTGAGGCAATCAAATTACACATTTAAGTAACAAATTTTATTTCGACGGATATAACTTTTATGTTATAATTCCATATTGTGGAGAAGTATAAGAAAATAATTATATATAGATTACTCTAGCTCTGTGTACGATTCTAACAGGCAACACAGGGCCTCCCAGTCATTTTATACAAAGGATAAAAGTTAAATTTAAAAACGATAAATGAAAATCAATCGTTATCAATATATAATAGAAATATTGTAGAACGAGAACGGGAAATCGCGTTATACATAGAAATCACGTTGAGAAGACGAGTAGGAGGATATAAGCAAATGGTAAGGTATATCGATGGTAAATTATTTGCGAAGATGATTGAACAAGGAGCGCAAAATTTATCAAACAATGTAAACTTAATCGACTCATTAAACGTCTATCCAGTTCCGGACGGTGACACTGGAACGAATATGAACTTGACTATGACATCAGGGAATGAGGCTGTCTCTAACCAAGCGTCTTCTCACATTGGACAAGTAGGACAAGTCTTCGCGAAAGGCTTACTCATGGGCGCTCGAGGTAATTCAGGAGTGATTCTTTCACAAATCTTTCGCGGGTTCTGCCAACGTATTGAGCAAGATGCTGAAATTGACGTACCTCTACTTGCTAAAGCGTTACAAGCAAGTGTAGAAACTGCATATCAAGCTATCGTGAAACCAGTGGAAGGTACGATTCTAACAGTTGCTAAAGACACTGCAGAGAAAGCGATGGCAGTTGCGGATAGCCATGAAGAGATGGAGACATTCTTCCAGAAAATCATTGAAGCGGCGAATCAATCATTAGAGAACACGCCGAATCTACTACCAGTGTTGAAAGAAGTCGTTGTCGTTGATAGTGGAGGTAAAGGCTTAGTTACTGTGTTGGAAGGTTTCTTAGCTGGCCTCAAAGGTGAGACGATTGAAGCACATACTTCTAGTGTTGCTGAGAATGTTGCAGATGTGGATCTTGAAGCAGAAGCACATGACTTTCATGGTGTGATGAATACTGAAGACATCCAATACGGCTATTGTACAGAAGTTATGGCGCGTTTTGATGAGGCAGGTAAGACATTCGATGAACAGCAATTCAGAGAAGATATGAGTACGTTCGGTGACTCATTGCTCGTGATTAATGATGACGAGATTGTTAAAGTTCATGTACATTCTGAAAAACCTGGGGACGTTTTTAATTACGTACAACAATACGGTGAGCTCATTAAGTTAAAAGTTGAAAATATGCGCGAGCAACATCGTGAAGTCGTGAAGAAAGAGCAAAGTCGACAAGGTAATCAAGAAGATATCGCACAAGTAAAAACTGCAATCATCGCTATTTCAATGGGTGAAGGAATTTCCGAACTCTTTAAGTCGATGGGTGCCACTCACATTATCAGCGGTGGTCAAACGATGAATCCATCCACGGAAGATATCGTGAAAGTGATCGAGCAGTCAGGTTGTCAACGTGCGATGATCCTACCAAACAATAAGAACATCATCTTAGCAAGTGAACAAGCTGCTGAGATGGTTCAAGCTGAAACCGTAGTTATTCCTACACGCTCAGTGCCACAAGGCATCACTGCATTGTTTAATTTGGATCACGATGCTGAACTCTCTGAGAATAAAGAAGTGATGACGGAAGCGTTGGAAGCAGTCGTGTCTGGTGCAGTGACGACGGCAGTTCGAGATACACAAGTCGATGGTGTAACGATTAATGAGAATGATTATATCGGCTTAATGAATGATAAAATTGTGACGAGCGATGCGCAACTTACTGAAACATTGCATGGCTTGATGGAACAGATGGTCACTGATGACAGTGAAATCATTACGTTGATCTCAGGTCAGGATGCGAATGCGGAAGATACAGAAGCATTGATTGAGTGGATTGAAGCACAGTATCCTGAAGTTGAAATTGATGAACATGACGGACAACAACCGGTTTATCCGTATTTATTTGCGGTGGAATAACATTGAAGATGAGGTCGCGTTAATTTGGTAAAGCTTTAGAATTCAATTGCATCATATTTTAATTCCATTATTTAGCAGTCATTTTAGTTCAAATATAAGTGTAGCGAGGATATGACTTGGATTAACGTCCAAGTTCATTATCCTCGTTTTTTAATATAATAATGAATTAAATACCTAAATATTCATTGTCCAATCACATTAAATACATATACTCTAAAATACTGATATGACAGTATCTATAGCGTTTCAATAACTTTCTTATTGCTAGAACTCCTGCTATAATTAACGAGCATAACTAGAAGTGAAAGCGCTTTTACAAATGATGAGAAAGTCGATGTAAACTTACGTTCAATTTCTACAGTAAACTGACAACATTTTACGGATATCTCATTTTTTCAAAACTGAAATAGGACTCGATGAATATAGACAACGATAGGAGACAACAATGAAGTTTAAAAGTGTATTTGATATTATTGAACCCACTATGGTAGGCCCTTCTTCTTCGCATACAGCTGGGGCCGTACGTATCGGTTTGGTGGCTAGAGGCTTGTTCTCTGAGATGCCTGACCAAGTCGATATTTACCTCTATGGGTCATTTATGGAAACCTACAAAGGTCATGGAACAGATGTCGCTTTAGTTGGAGGGTTGTTAGGTTACGATACAGATGATGACCGTTTGCCAACTAGCATCCAAACAGCTGAAACAATGGGGATACGCATTAACTTTATCGAAATGAAAGAAGAACGTTCTCACCCAAATACAACGATTCTGCACATGCGTAAAGGAGATAAAGATATCTCTGTAGAAGGCATTTCAATCGGTGGCGGTAATATTGAAATTGTAGCGATTAATGGCTTTAAGATTACGTTGAGTGGGAATTATCCTGCTCTGCTCGTCTTCCACCAAGACACCTTTGGAACAATTGGTAAAGTTGCAAATATACTTGGTGAGCACAGTATTAACGTCGGAAGTATGCAAGTATCTCGTAAGGAGAAAGGTGATCAAGCATTGATGACGTGTGAGCTGGATGATGCAATCGACGATGAAATTCTTACGCAGATAAGACATGTTGAAGGCGTCGTTACAGTATCGCTGATGGGGAATGATTAACACAGGGGGAGAATGATGTTTAAGAGTATCAAAGAATTACTAGCAATATGTGACGCTGAATCACTGACGATTCATGAAGTGATGATGCGTCAAGAGATGTCAGTGACAGGACTTACTGAGGAAGAAGTTTATGCACGAATGGACAAGAATTTACAGACGATGGAGCATGCTTTAGAACAAGGTCTTACGGGTGAGGGTGTTGTTTCAACGACGGGGCTTACTGGCGGAGATGCATTGTTACTACAACGTTACATCGCATCGGGCGCCTCTTTAGCAGGAGATACGATGCTTGATGTTGTAAGTCGAGCTACGGCGACCAACGAGGTCAACGCCGCTATGGGTAAAATTTGTGCGACACCCACTGCTGGTTCGGCAGGCGTGGTACCGGGTGTCTTATTTGGATTACGTTCCAAGCTACATCCTTCACGAAGAGATATGCTTAACTTTCTGTTAACTGCTGGTGCCTTTGGATTTGTAGTTGCTAATAATGCGTCAATTTCCGGAGCAGCGGGTGGATGTCAAGCTGAGGTCGGTTCTGCGGCAGCGATGGCAGCTGCAGCAACCGTAGAACTCGCGGGTGGATCGCCACAGCAATCGGCTGAAGCCTTTGCAATTTGTTTGAAAAATATGCTAGGTTTAGTGTGTGATCCAGTCGCTGGCTTAGTAGAAGTGCCGTGTGTGAAACGTAATGCAGCAGGGTCTTCGAATGCAGTAGTTTCGGCAGATATGGCATTAGCAGGAATTCAGTCGCGCATTCCGACAGACGAGGTTATTGAAGCGATGTTTCGTATTGGACAAACAATGCCATCCGCTTTGCGTGAAACAGGAAGAGGTGGCTTAGCAGGTACGCCGACAGGTCAGCGCTTAAAACAACAAATATTTGGTGATTAATATGTCGAAAGTCCATTTAATTGAGAGCCCTTTTCCCTTATCATCAGTAAAAGGTTTGGGGCCAAAGCGTTTAGCAGTGCTCAATGAGTTAAACATTCAAACGATCGAAGATTTAGTCTTATATTTTCCAGTCAGATACGAAGATAATACCGTAGTAGATTTAAATCAAGCTGAAGATCAATCCGTCGTGACAGTAGTGGGAGAAGTGTATTCGACGCCTACTGTCGCTTTTTTTGGACGAAATAAATCTAAGCTGACCGTCCACTTACTTGTCAATAATATCGCAGTGAAGGCGATCTTTTTTAACCAACCTTATTTGAAAAAGAAAATTCAACTCAATGAACTTGTAACCATTAAAGGTAAATGGAATCGTCGAAAACAAGAAATCAATGGTAATCGAATGTATTTCAGTGCTGAGGAACAAGGCGAAACGCAACTTGAGCCGGTTTATCGCATCAAAGAAGGGATTAAACAGAAACCGCTAAGAGATATGATACGTCAAGTACTTGATGAGGTGACGATTGAAGAGTGGCTCTCAGAAGATTTGCGCAACAAATATAAACTTGAACCACTGGCAGATACGATACGTACGCTGCATTACGCGCCAGATAAGACGGAGCTCCTACGTGCACGTCGCACCTACGCTTTCACTGAACTCTTTATGTTCGAACTTCGTATGCAGTGGTTAAATCGTTTAGAGAAGACATCAGACGAGGCCATCGAAATCAATTATGATATTGAGCAAGTAAAAGCATTTATCGCCAGTTTACCGTTTGAACTCACTGATGCACAGAAACAAAGTGTGAACGAAATATTCAGGGATTTGAAAGCACCTATTCGTATGCATCGTTTACTGCAAGGTGATGTGGGTTCTGGTAAAACGGTCGTCGCTGCGATATGTATGTATGCGTTGAAAACAGCAGGGTATCAATCTGCTTTGATGGTACCGACAGAAATTCTCGCCGAGCAACATGCTGAAAGTTTAAGTGAGTTGTTTGGAGATACGATGAATATTGCTTTGCTGACAGGTTCTGTAAAAGGAAAGAAACGGGCACTGTTGCTTGAACAATTGGAATCAGGCGAAATTGATTGTGTGATCGGTACACATGCTTTAATTCAAGATGATGTCATTTTCAAAGATGTCGGTTTAGTCATTACCGATGAGCAACATCGTTTTGGCGTGAATCAACGACAGCTTCTTCGTGAGAAAGGGGCAATGACCAATGTCCTATTTATGACAGCAACGCCAATTCCACGTACCTTAGCTATTTCTGTGTTTGGAGAAATGGATGTTTCTTCAATCAAGCAACTGCCGAAAGGTCGCAAGCCAATCATCACTTCATGGGCGAAACATGAAGCCTACGAAGAGGTCTTAACTCAAATGACGAGCGAGTTACGCAAAGGGCGGCAAGCCTACGTGATTTGTCCGTTAATTGAAAGTTCTGAGCACCTTGAAGATGTGCAGAATGTTGTTGAACTTTACGAAGCCATGCAGGCCTATTACGGTGAATCGCGTGTGGGTCTATTACATGGCAAGATGACCTCAGAAGAGAAAGACGAAGTGATGCAACGTTTTAGTGATCACGATATTGATATTCTCGTGTCCACTACTGTTGTCGAGGTCGGGGTCAACGTACCAAATGCGACGTTTATGATGATTTATGATGCTGACCGCTTTGGCTTATCAACGCTTCATCAGTTACGAGGTCGTGTAGGTCGCAGTGAGCATCAAAGTTACTGTGTGCTCATCGCTTCACCGAAGACGGAGACAGGCATTGAGCGTATGAATATTATGACTGAGACCAATGACGGCTTTGAGTTGAGTGAACGAGACCTTGAAATGCGTGGTCCTGGTGACTTCTTTGGGGTGAAACAAAGTGGTTTGCCTGACTTCTTAGTGGCCAATGTTGTCGAAGATTATAAAATGTTAGAAGTGGCGCGTGATGAAGCGGGTGAATTGATACAATCAGGTCAATTCTTCACTGATGAGTATGCCACTTTACGCTCTTTTATTGAAGATAACCTACTTTATACGAGCTTTGATTAATATACAGACAAGGAAGGAATGAGCAATGTGTGACGATAATGAGGTCCATGACTCATTCCTTTATTTTATTACTTTATTTGTTGAGTAAACTATTTAGAAAGTGTTATGATATGTGAGGAATGTTATGACTAGGTACTAAAAATCTTTGAAGGGTGACGTAGAATGGCTAAGTTGAAAAAAGAAATACGACGTCAAGCGATTCGTGAAGCAATTGACAAAAACCCTTTTATTACCGACCACGAACTTAGTACCCAGTTTAACGTGAGTATTCAAACAGTACGTTTAGACCGTACGCATTTGAATATCCCAGAATTGCGTAAACGAATTCAACAAGTGGCAGAGAAGAACCACGCACGTATCCGTTCGATTGAAGGAAATGAGATCATCGGGAATGTAATCGATGTGACACCTGACGAACGGGCAACATCTGTTATACACATCACCGAAGAATCTGTCTTTTCACGCAATCAAATTGCTCGAGGACACGTGGTCTTTGCACAAGCCAATTCGCTTTGCGTAGCATTGATACATAAACCCGTAGTATTGACCCAATCCAGTGAAGTGCAATTTATCAAGCCGGTCAAACTACATGATACAGTTAAAGCAGAAGCTCAAATGATAGAGATTGAAGATAATTATTATATAATTAAGGTAAAATCATACGTCCGTGAAGACCTCGTATTTACAGGTACTTTCAAAATGTATTACACAAGTGAGGATGAACGAAATGGTTAAGATAGCAATTGATATGATGGGTGGCGACGATGCACCCCAAATTGTGCTAGACGCAGTACAACAAGCAATCAAAGATTTCCAAGATCTTGAAATTATTCTATTTGGTGACGAGAAACAATACACACTCAATCATGAGCGCATTGAATTCCGTCATTGTACTGAAGAAATCGCTATGGATGACGAACCAGTTCGTGCGATTAAACGTAAGAAAGACAGTTCAATGGTTCGCATGGCTGAAGCAGTGAAACACGGCGAAGCAGCAGGTTGCGTCTCTGCAGGTAATACCGGTGCGCTCATGTCATCCGGATTATTCATTGTTGGCCGTATTAAAGGTGTAGCAAGACCCGCGCTGGTAGTTACGCTACCTACAATTTCAGGCAAAGGTTTCGTATTTATGGATGTGGGTGCGAACGCCGATGCGAAAGCGGAACATTTATTGCAATATGCGCAACTCGGTCATATTTACGCTCAGAAATTTAGAGGCGTTCACAATCCATCTATTGGTTTGTTAAACATCGGTACAGAAGCGGCTAAAGGGAATTCATTAACGAAGAATGCTTATAATTTAATGAAAGAACAAGACGACATTAACTTCAAAGGTAATGTTGAGGCCAAAGGTTTAATGGAAGATGTAGCGGATGTCGTAGTCACAGATGGTTACACAGGTAATATGATATTGAAGAACTTAGAAGGTACTGCTAAGTCTATTGGTAAAATGTTCAAAGAGACGTTGCTCAGTAATTTTAAAAACAAAATCGCAGGTCTACTTATCAAGAAAGACTTGAAGGCGGTACAAACGAAAATGGACTATGCTGAATACGGTGGTTCAGTACTACTTGGGCTTGACGGCATCGTAGTTAAAGCACACGGAAGTTCAAGTGCGAAAGCGTTCTATTCAGCAATCAGACAAGCTAAGATTGCAGCAGAAGAGAAGATCGTAGAAACTATGAGAGAAACGGTGGGTGAATAATCATGGGTAAGACAGCAATTATCTTCCCTGGTCAAGGGTCTCAGAAAGTCGGAATGGCTCAAGACCTTTATGAACACGACGCACAAGCAACAGAAGTGCTCAATACTGCGCAAGAAGCGTTAGACTTTGATTTGTTAGAAACGATGTTCACTGATAATGATGGAAAGTTAAATCAAACTGAGAACACACAACCTGCATTAGTGACACATAGTATGGCGTTATATCGCGCGCTTAATAACATCGACGCTGATTATACGATGGGGCATAGTTTAGGTGAATATGCCAGCCTTGTCGCAAGTGGTGTGCTCTCATTTGAAGATGCAGTGAAGATTGTGCGCAAGCGTGGTCAGCTCATGGCAGACGCCTTCCCAAATGGTGTGGGTGGCATGGCTGCTGTGCTCGGTTTAGACTATGACAAAGTTGACGAAATTTGTCGTTCATTGTCTACAGACGATGAAATTATTGAACCCGCAAACATTAATTCTCCAGGGCAAATCGTTGTATCTGGACATAAGACATTGATTGATCAAATTGCACAAGAGGGCAAATCACTCGGTGCGAAACGTGTTATGCCTCTACCTGTTTCAGGTCCGTTCCATTCCTCTATGATGCAAGTCATCGAACAAGACTTCGCTGATTACATCGATCAATTTGAATGGCATGATGCTCAATTCCCTGTCGTTCAGAACGTGAACGCCCAAGGAGAAACAGATGCTGAAACGATTAAGCAAAATATGATTAAACAATTGTATTCACCGGTTCAATTTATTAAATCTACAGAACAACTGATTGAAGACGGCGTAGATCATTTTATCGAAATTGGTCCAGGTAGAGTACTTTCAGGTTTAATTAAAAAGATTAATCGCGATGTGAAATTAACTTCTATTCAAAGTTTAGAAGATGTGAAAGGATGGAATGAAGATGAGTAAGAACGTATTAGTTACAGGTGCTTCACGCGGTATCGGACGTAGCATTGCTTTACAATTTGCTGAAGAAGGCTATAACGTTGCAGTCAACTACGCAGGTAACAAAGACAAAGCAGAAGCTGTGGTCGAAGAAATTAAAGGTAAAGGCGTAGAGAGCTTCGCGATTCAAGCTAATGTAGCCAATGGCGATGAAGTCAAAGCGATGATTAAAGAAGTCGTAAGTACGTTCGGTTCAATTGATGTGCTCGTGAACAATGCAGGTATCACACGTGACAACCTACTCATGCGTATGAAAGAACAAGAGTGGGACGATGTTATTGATACGAACCTCAAAGGTGTCTTCAATTGTATTCAAAAGGTTACACCACAAATGTTGAGACAAAAAAGCGGTTCTATCATCAACTTATCAAGTGTCGTAGGTTCTGTGGGTAACCCAGGACAAGCTAATTACGTTGCTACGAAAGCAGGTGTCGTTGGTTTAACGAAATCAACTGCACGTGAATTAGCTTCACGTAATATCACAGTCAACGCTGTAGCACCTGGTTTCATCGTGTCAGACATGACTGACGCATTAAGTGATGATTTGAAAGAACAAATGTTAGATCAAATTCCGCTTAAACGCTTTGGTAAAGACCAAGATATCGCGGATACTGTTACATTCTTAGCTTCTGATAAAGCGAAATATATCACTGGTCAAACAATTCATGTTAACGGCGGTATGTACATGTAATTTCCCCGTTTATAGGTAGTTACGAAGTGAGATGAAACAGTTTGAAATCCACGAGAGTATGAAACGCATATTCTAGCTTATAAGACTTGCGTTTCATTAACACCATGAAATTTCACTTGTATTTCACTTCATAAAATGGGAAAATAATAAGGTCTATATGTTGACTTTAAAAGGAGGTGACTCGACGTGGAAAACTTCGATAAAGTAAAAGACATCATCGTTGACCGTTTAGGTGTTGATGCTGATAAAGTAACTGAAGATGCATCTTTCAAAGATGATTTAGGCGCTGACTCACTTGACATTGCTGAATTAGTAATGGAATTAGAAGACGAATTTGGTACTGAAATTCCAGACGAAGAAGCAGAAAAAATCAACACTGTTGGTGATGCTGTTAAATATATTAACAGCCTTGAAAAATAATATATGTGAATCTGAGTCGTTGAATACATCGACTCAGATTTTTTATGCGCAAGAAAAGCACTCGTGCGCATGTTAAATATTTAGTAAATCTTTATCTCTCCACTTTAGTTTTACTATTAATTCACGTAGAATTAACAGTGTGCGTAAAGAAAGAGAAGGAGGCGTCAAACTATTGTCGACAAATTATAAAGAACAAATCGAGCAATCATTTCGGACTCAATTCGCTACAAAGATGAAAGAACTTAAGCTACCTTATGAGAATATCGCACTGTATCAACAGGCTTTCTCTCATTCCAGCTTTATCAACGACTTCAACATGAATCGTTTAGAACACAATGAACGTTTAGAATTTCTAGGTGACGCAGTATTAGAATTGACGGTATCACGCTATCTTTTCGACAAATATCCCGATCTGCCGGAAGGGAATTTGACTAAGATGAGAGCGACGATCGTGTGTGAGCCATCACTTGTAATATTTGCGAATAAGATTAACTTAAATGAACTTATACTGTTAGGTAAAGGTGAAGAGAAGACTGGAGGCAGAACGCGTCCTTCACTCGTTTCAGATGCCTTTGAAGCCTTTGTAGGTGCGCTCTACTTAGATCAAGGATTAACTGTTGTGAATCAATTTGCGCAACAAGTGATCTTTCCTTATGTTGAAGATGATGAACTCCAAGGTGTAGTGGATTTCAAGACACAATTCCAGGAATTTGTACATCAGCATAATCGTGGCGACGTGACATATCGTCTCGTTAAAGAAGAAGGTCCAGCGCATCACCGATTATTTACGTCCCAAGTGATGTTGAAAGGTGAAGCGATTGCGACAGGTAAAGGTAAGACGAAGAAAGAATCTGAACAGAAAGCAGCCGAAAGTGCTTTTAAAGTTATGAATCCAAAGTCTTAAGACCTTTGAGCGAGTAAAGATAAGGAGTAAAGCATGGTATATTTAAAATCTATAGATGCATACGGCTTTAAATCGTTTGCTGATCATACAGACGTTCAATTTGATAATGGCGTCACTGCTATCGTAGGTCCCAATGGCAGTGGTAAAAGTAATATTACCGATGCGATTAAATGGGTGCTAGGCGAACAATCCGCAAAGTCTTTACGTGGTTCAAAGATGGAAGATATTATCTTCTCGGGTGCCGAACATCGTAAAGCGCAGAACTACGCAGAGGTGCAACTGAAACTAGATAACAGCTCTGGTAAGTTACAATATGACGCCGAACTCGTCACTGTCACACGTCGTTTGTATCGCAGTGGCGAAAGTGAATACTACTTGAACAATGAACGTGCACGTTTGAAAGATATTGTAGACCTTTTCCTAGATTCAGGGTTAGGCAAAGAAGCGTTTAGTATTATTTCACAAGGCAGAGTCGACGAAATTCTGAATGCTAAGCCAATAGACCGACGTCAAATTATCGAAGAATCAGCAGGCGTGTTGAAATACAAGAAGAGAAAGGCGTCCTCTGTTCAGAAACTAGATCAAACTGAGGACAACTTAACACGTGTAGAAGATATCCTGTACGATCTTGAAGGTCGTGTGGAGCCTCTACGTGAAGAAGCTTCTATTGCGAAAGAGTATCAACATCTTGCTGCTGAGATGGAGAAAAGTGACATACTCGTTACGGTTCATGATATTGAAACGTATAACGACAATGTCCATGAGTTAGATGAGCAATTAAATTCGTTAAAAAGCCAGCAAGAAACGAAAGAAGCTAATAAAGTTCAACATACGAAGGCGTTAAATAAATACAAAACTGAACGCCAACAATATGATAATGAAATCGAAAAATTAAACTATCAGCTCGTGAAAGCGACGGAAGACCTTGAAAAATACAATGGTCAACTGAATGTATTAAAAGAACGTCAGAAAAACCAATCTGAAACGAATGCGCGTTTCGAGGAAGAACAAGAGAATCTCGAAGAACAAAAAGAACGATTGCAACAAGAGTTAGCGCAGGCTAAAGCAGAAATTACGACGTTACAGCAACAACAAAAAGAGTTAAATCAACTAATTCAGTCGTATGAGAATCAACTAGGGCATTCTGATGATGATACTGAAACACAATTAGAAGATTTGAAAGACCAGTATTACGCACTCATGTCTGAACAATCCGATGTGAACAACGATATTCGCTTCCTTGAACATACGATTCAAGAAAATGAGTCTAAGCAATCTCGGCTAGACTCTCGTCTTGGAGAAGCTTACGAAGCATTACAGAAAGTACAACAAAAAATCGTGACAACGGAACAATCACATGCACAAGCCGACAAAGACTTGAAAGCGATTGAACAAGAATTAAATCAACGCGAACAAGAATTAACGCGTGTGAAGAAGAAACAGTCAGAATATGAACATCAGCTTCATCAAGCGTATCGTTATAATGAAAAGCTAAAATCACGTATCGATAGTATGTCAGCGCAACAAGAAGGCTATAACTACTTCTTCAATGGTGTTAAACATGTATTGAAAGCGAAAGATACACAGTTATCCGGTATACATGGAGCAGTCGCAGAAATTATCGATGTACCGTCAGAACTCACGAAAGCAATCGAAATCGCTTTGGGTGCGTCAATGCAACATGTCATTGTTGAAACGGAACAAGCCGGACGCCAAGCGATTCAGTATCTGAAACAACATAGTCTAGGACGTGCTACATTTTTACCTTTAAATGTTATTAAACCACGCCAGTTATCTGCAGAAATCCAATCTATCGCAGAACGAGCGGAAGGCTACATTAACGTTGCATCTGAAGCTATATCAGTAGAACCACAATATCAACACATCGTTCGAAACCTACTAGGCAATACGATTATCGTTAATGATTTGAAACAGGCGAATGAGTTAGCGAGAGCGATACGCTACCGTACTCGGATAGTGACGCTTGAAGGCGATATCGTGAACCCTGGTGGCTCGATGTCCGGTGGTGGTGAACGCAAGACGAAGAGTGTCTTAGCTCAGAAAGACGAACTAGCGAAGATGAAAGCGCAATTGGAATCCTATCATCGTCAGACGGTTGATTTTGAACAACAATTCCAAGAGATGAATGATCAAGCCAATCAACTCAGCGAAGATTATTTAAGCAGCAGTCAACGTTATAATGAAATCAAACAGCACAAGCATGAGCTGTCCCTCGAACTCGATCGTCTCCGTACGAATGAAGCACAAATTAAAGATGATCATGAAGAATTCCAATTTGAGAAAAATGACGGCTACGAAAGTGCGAAAAGCAAAGCGACGTTGAATGAGAAACAACAACAGCTTTCCGAGATTAAAAAACGCTTAGCACAGCTAGAGAAAGATATTGAGCGACTCACTGAATTAAACAAAGAAGGCAAAGCAAGTACGACTCAACTTCAACAACAACTCAATCAGAAGAAATCAGATTTAGCTGTGACGAAAGAGCGTCTCAAGACACAACGTCAAATGAAAGAGCGATTGAACGAACAACTCGAGCAAACAGATCAAGCACTTGAACAACTGTTAGAGAAGATAGAATTCTTTAATTCAGATGAAATCACAGGTCAACAGGCCTTTGATCAAATACAGTCGCAGATTGATGAGAAGCAAGAAGACAAGTCTCGTTTTAATCAACAGCTTGAAGAAGTTAAAGCACAACGTTCAGAGCTCAATGAGACGATAGAGGAAACAGATGCGCTATTGCAAGAGACACATCGCGACATTCTGTCTATCGAGAATCGCTATCAAGATATTAAAGCAGAACAATCACGTTTAGACGTCTTGATTAGTCATGCAATTGACCATCTCAGTGAAGACTATCATGTGACATTTGAACATGCGAAGACGTTGTATGAGCTTGATACGGATATTGAAAGTTTGCGTAAAAAGGTGAAATTGACGAAGATGTCGATTGAAGAACTCGGACCTGTTAACTTGAATGCGATTGAACAGTTTGAGGAGTTGAATACACGCTATACGTTCTTAGATGAACAACGTACAGATTTAAGAGAAGCGAAAGCAACTTTAGAACAAATTATTCAAGAGATGGATCAAGAAGTGAAAGATCGTTTCAAAGCGACTTTCCACGCTGTACAGGGTCACTTTACAGAAGTCTTTAAATCACTGTTTGACGGCGGTGAGGCAGAGTTACGCTTAACGGACGACGACTACCTCTCAGCAGGCGTAGAAATTGTCGTGCAACCCCCTGGTAAGAAACTGCAACATTTATCTTTACTGAGTGGTGGCGAACGTGCACTGAGTGCCATTGCTTTACTCTTTGCGATATTAAAAGTCAGATCTGCACCATTTGTTATTCTTGATGAGGTCGAAGCGGCATTAGATGAAGCAAATGTAATTCGGTATGCACAATATTTACGCCAGCTATCTGAACAAACACAATTTATCGTCATCACGCACCGAAAAGGTACGATGGAGTATTCAGATCGACTCTATGGTGTGACGATGCAAGAATCTGGTGTATCGAAATTAGTCAGTGTGAACTTAAATACGATAGATGAGGTAATGGAGGAGGAACAAACATGAGCTTTTTTAAACGCTTAAAGGACAAGTTTACAGGCCAAGCGAAAGAAGAGAAGAAACACGAAGAACCCCAGGAATCAACGCAACTCGAAGATTTAGATTCAGCAGAGTCTGATGATAGTCAGCAACAGTTCGATCAACCTGCAGAACAACCCGAACCACCGAAGAAGAAGCCGAAGAAATTAAGTGAAGCGGATTTCGATGAAGATGGACTGATCTCCATTGAAGACTTTGAAGAAATCGAAGCGCAAAAATTAGGCGCCAAATTCAAAGCCGGTTTAGAAAAATCACGTCAGAACTTCCAAGAGCAACTCAATAATCTCATCGCGCGTTATCGTAAAGTAGACGAAGATTTCTTCGAAGCATTAGAAGAGATGTTAATCACAGCAGATGTTGGCTTTAATACAGTGATGGAACTTGTAGACGAACTTCGTGATGAAGCGAAACGTCGCAATATCCAAGAAACTGAAGATTTACGTGAAGTCATCGTTGAGAAGATTGTTGAAATCTACCACCAAGATGATGAGCATTCTGAGGTCATGAACCTTGAAGACGGCCGCTTAAATGTCGTGCTCATGGTCGGCGTTAACGGTGTAGGTAAGACGACAACAATCGGTAAACTTGCGCATCGCTATCAAGCAGAAGGTAAAAAAGTCATGCTTGCTGCTGGTGATACATTCAGAGCAGGTGCGATACGTCAACTTCAAGTATGGGGTGAACGTGTCGGTGTCGATGTGATTAGCCAAAGTGAAGGTTCAGATCCAGCTGCTGTTGTATATGATGCGATGAATGCAGCGAAACATAAAGGTGTCGACATCTTAATCGTCGATACAGCAGGTCGTTTACAGAACAAAGCAAACTTAATGAACGAACTTGAGAAGATGAAACGTGTCATTGGTCGCGCGATTCCAGACGCGCCTCATGAAAGCTTACTTTGCTTAGATGCGACGACGGGACAGAACGCACTTTCTCAAGCCCGTGCCTTTAAAGAAGTGACAGACGTTTCAGGTATCGTCTTAACGAAACTCGATGGTACAGCTAAAGGTGGTATCGTTCTTGCCATCCGTAACGAACTTCACATCCCAGTGAAATACGTTGGTTTAGGTGAACGCTTAGATGACCTTCAACCATTTAACCCAGAAAGCTACGTTTATGGTCTCTTTGCTGATATGATTGAACAAAATGTAGACGCTGAAGCAGAGGAAACTGATCAAGAAGGTGAAGACGCAGCTTCAGAAACAGAAGGTCGTCCACATGAGTAATGGTGATTTAGTTAAAACACTGAGAATGAATTATCTCTTTGATTTCTATCAATCATTACTCACTGAGAAACAGCGCAACTATCTTGAACTGTTCTATCTTCAAGATTATTCATTGAGTGAGATTGCAGAAACTTTTGATGTGAGTCGCCAAGCAGTATATGATAATATTAGAAGAACTGGCGATTTAGTTGAAGATTATGAGGATAAATTAAATTTATATCGTAATTTTGAAAAGCGCCAAGAGCTTTATAACGAGATGAAGGCGCATATAGATGATAAAGATAAAATTGCTGAACTCATTCAACAATTAGAAGAACTCGAATAACACTTTTACAAAGGAGGGGATTTGATATGGCATTTGAAGGCTTGTCAGATCGTTTACAACAGACGATGCAGAAGATCCGTGGTAAAGGGAAAGTCACGGAAGCGGATATCAAGACGATGATGCGTGAAGTCCGTCTCGCATTGCTCGAAGCCGACGTTAACTTTAAAGTTGTTAAGAACTTCGTTAAGACCGTATCAGATCGTGCCCTAGGTTCAGATGTGATGAAATCCTTAACCCCAGGGCAACAAGTAATCAAGATTGTACAGGACGAATTGACCCAACTCATGGGTGGCGAGAATGCAACGATTCAAATGGCGAATAAACCGCCAACTGTAGTCATGATGGTAGGGCTTCAAGGTGCAGGTAAGACAACGACAGCAGGTAAGCTTGCACTCTTGATGCGAAAGAAATATAATAAAAAACCACTCTTAGTAGCTGCCGATATCTATCGTCCAGCTGCGATCGATCAACTTCAAACAGTAGGGAAACAACTCGATATTCCTGTATATAGTGAAGGCGACCAAGTACAGCCGCAAGATATCGTGGATCACGCGATTCAACATGCGAAAGAAGAACATCTCGATTTCGTCATCATTGATACAGCCGGCCGTTTACATGTCGACGAAGCATTGATGAACGAATTACAAGAGGTTAAGGAAGTCTCTAAACCAAACGAAATCATGCTCGTTGTTGATGCGATGACCGGTCAAGATGCGGTTAACGTTGCTGAATCATTCGATAACCAACTCGACGTGTCTTCAGTAACATTAACGAAACTCGACGGCGATACACGTGGGGGTGCAGCGTTATCTATCCGTTCAGTAACGCAAAAACCAATTAAATTCGTCGGTATGAGTGAGAAACTCGACGGTCTAGAGCCATTCCATCCTGAGCGTATGGCTTCCCGTATCTTAGGTATGGGCGATGTGCTAAGTTTAATCGAGAAAGCACAACAAGATGTGGATGAAGAAAAAGCGAAAGATCTTGAGAAGAAAATGCGAACTTCCTCATTCACGTTGGACGATTTCTTAGAACAACTTGACCAAGTGAAGAACTTAGGCCCACTGGATGATATTATGAAGATGATTCCAGGTATGAATAAGATGAAAGGCTTGGACAAGCTGAATATGAGCGAGAAACAAATCGATCATATTAAAGCGATTATCCAATCTATGACGCCGACTGAGCGTGAGAATCCAGCAGTACTCAATGTGTCACGTAAGAAACGTATCGCAAAAGGGTCAGGTCGCACACTTCAAGAAGTTAATCGTCTGATGAAACAATTCAATGAGATGAAGAAAATGATGAAACAGTTTACCGGTGGCGGTAAAGGTAAGAAAGGTAAGAAAGCACAAATGCAAAACATGTTAAAAGGCATGAATTTACCGTTCTAACCTCATAACGAGTGCAGGACAGCGATTCATTGATAATCGTTGTCTTGTTTTTTTATTTTGCGAAAGTAATGGAGAAAGGGGGTTGTTGAAGTGTTAGGGTGACCTTATTTTAGACGTCAATTTATAAATGAAGTGCTTAACATTTGTGATGAGTTGTGTTTATAAGTATAATTTATTTATCCAATAAATAATGAAAGGAAATACTACTAGAGACTAGGTGACACTATAAAACAGCAAGAAGAAACAGTAATTAGAGAGACGATTCTCAACGTTTATAACCGTATTAAGGATGTAGAGGAATTAACAGCTCAACTCGACATGAACGTCAATTTGAAGAAAACGTGTGTGTATAAGGTTATGAATTATAAAGGAGACATTATTGATAACACTGTCATTGTAACTTTAGAAAAATACATTGAAACTCTGACTAACAACGAAATAAAATTAAAGATAGGTAGAATATATAATATTAAACATAGAATCAAAAACTACAAATGTGTTATCGATAAGATCACACGTTTTAACCAAAATAACAAGTTAGGAGCATTTCCATTAAATAAAGTATTAAATGATATTCTTGGCTATCGACTTATTATCGAGACGTCATTCTCAATTAAAGATTTAATGTTAAATATTATAGCTATTACAGAACAACTTCCAGATAATACAAAGAATAAAATAACCGTATTAGATTCTTCTAAAAACGATTATAAAGCGATTCATTTATATTTTAAACTCAATAATCGTAACTATCCTGTTGAGCTTCAAATATGGAGAATTTGTGATAAAGAGAAAAATAAAGCCAGTCATTTTGAATACAAGCAAAATTATATGAAATGGCATGTAAGAGACACAGAATTAATCGACCTATACGGATGAAAGGAGCGCTTATGTACTATCAACATCTTCTGATATTTCTACAAAATGATAAACTTGCTGATCAAACCGGGACACGTGTCGCTTACCATAAGGTGTTAACAGAAGAAAATGAACATTATCAGTATGAACTTGATAAGTTGAAGGAACTCGATGTCATGATTTACGTTCATGTATTATCCACTAAAGAATTAACCACGGAAAGTATAGTTCAAGAGGATAAGTATTATCGAGATATCATATATTATCATGATTTCGAAGAATTTCTTCAAGTTGCCACTGAACCCTATCCACTCGTTCCTCTAGATATCGCACGCTACTTCCTACTCATTGCACCTATGACACTTGAGAAATTAAACCTACTTCTCAGCATCGCTTACCTTCAATATAAGCAAGAAGCTGGAGTGGAGCTCTTTTACTATGAGCAACCTATCACTGATCTCTCAACACAATTTATATCACTCGAAGATTTACCAAGTAGAACGATTTACCATGATAACGCACAATTCAGTATACCTGAAGATTATATCGCTCCGATTATGTATCGTATTCTATTTAGCGAAAAGAAGATGAACAAACCCTTATTTCTTCAAAAGATAAAACAACATTATAAAGAGATGAGCATTGATGAAATGCTTGAAGATGATTTCGTCGATGTGAGTCGCTTTCAATTGAATAACACGCCTGGAACACTCACAGAAAATAGTGTTTGAAATAGATGAAAATCACGCTTGAAATGATTCTTTATTATATTTTCAATGTCGACTCGAGACGCATGATGGAGCTAGACCACAACGAAAATCCATTCCTAGAGCTCTAAGAGCGAGAGGAATTAGTTGAGTGTGGTCCCATATGCAAACATATTAAGATAGGTAGTAAGGAAA
>NZ_KV804767.1:0-22492 GCF_001811435.1 Staphylococcus sp. HMSC071G07 | reverse complement strand
ATTGTCATTTAGTTTTCAATGTTCATTTTGGCTTTCTTTTTCTTTCGCCGACAAGAATTAATTATACGCTCTTTGTCATTTAATGTCAACAAAAAGTTTTAATTAATTTTTGTCATTGTCGAATGTTCGTTTTAACAACTTCGTCCGACAAGTAAATACTATACACGCTTCCAAGCATTTGAACAACAGTAAAAATTACACCTTACCCATTTCCTCATCCTCTAAACGTACTAAAAAACAAACTATTTATATACATATATATTTAAAGTTCGCCTAAAGAGTTCAAACTCCTTAAAAACGCCCTATATTAATGCATTCTACGCTCATAAACCAAACTACAAATTTCTTTAAACTTTTTTACTTTATCTTAATATTTTAAGGCGCTGCCAGTTTGTTCTTCTTTTACCTCTGACGCTCGAACCCCGGGAATCCCTGAATAACAATACTCAATCCACCTTCACTACATATTAGGCAAACACCACTCCCCACACATCTCAGATCAACAAAAAACGACAGACTTCTTCAGCTAATATAATTCAACATATCGCATGGAGGATACCTGCTCCCAACATAAAAACGACAGACCTCTTCGGCCTGCCGCTTCACTTCCTATATTCACTTAGCCTCACGCCCTAGTGACTTCTCTTCTATATGAGAATCGATCATTCAGCCACGCAAGATTGCACACCTACGTATTCGCTTCACTACACGTCGTTTAGTCTTTCTTACACGAGCATCAACTACACGCCCACACGTGTTTATATCGTCGTAAACTATCTGTGTGCACACAGCTACATGAACTCGCACAATCACGCACTCACTCGAGCACAGACGTCCAACCTTAGTCAACTCTCACATGCAGCCACACAACCATACGAATCTATATGACCACAAGAGGGCGTCTACCTACATGAGGCTGACCATTTCCACATAGTCACGTAACCGCGCAGCCACCTAAACTACGCAACTTACATCTCTGTTCTTCCTGCAATGGCTTTCGAAAGCGTTACTTCATCAGCATATTCTAAATCGCCACCCACAGAGAGGCCTTGAGCTAGGCGCGTCACTTTGATGCCGATAGGTTTAACCAAACGAGAAATGTACATCGACGTGGATTCACCCTCGAGGTTAGGGTTCATTGCGAGAATAATCTCTTTCACGCCCTCATCTTTTAAGCGCTCAACAAGCGTTGGGATATTGATATCTTCTGGACCAATGCCGTCCATCGGTGAAATCGCACCGTGTAACACGTGATACAAACCATTGTATTCACGCATCTTCTCCATAGCAATGACGTCTTTGTCGTCTTCAACTACACAAATCACTGAACGATCTCGATTCTTGTCTTGGCATATATAACATGGATCTTGTTCCGTAATGTGTCCACACTCACTACAATAAGTAAGTTCACGTTTCACATCGACGAGCGCTTTCGCAAACTGTACCACGTCGTCTTCTTTCATATCTAATACATGAAACGCCAGACGTTGAGCCGTCTTCGGTCCAATGCCTGGCAATTTCATGAAACTGTCTATCAGTTTCGAAATTGGTTCTGGATAATGCATAGCATCACATTCCTGGAATGTTCAAGCCTTTAGTGTGCTTACCTAAACGTTCTTGTGTAAGCTCGTCTGCTTTGTTCATCGCTTCGTTAGTCGCAGCAAGCACTAAGTCTTGAAGCATTTCGATATCGTCTGGGTCTACTGCTTCCTCTTTAATTTGAACGTCGAGCACTTCTTTATGACCTGACACAGTTACAGTCACCATGCCGCCACCTGCAGTACCTTCTACGCGTTCTTCTTTGAGCTTCTCTTGCTCTTGACCCATTTTCTTCTGCATCTTCTGCATTTGTTTCATCATTTGTTGCATATTTCCGCCACCGCGCATAATTGATATCCTCCTTATATATGTTTATCTATAGTTATTATGCTTTTGTTTCATTATACATGGCGAGAGAATCGTTGTCATGTCTCACTCGTTCGCATGTATCCTGTCCGCACTCTCTCACCTATTCTTTCTTAGGTAAAATGATTACTCTTCATCAATAACGTTTACAGTCTCTTCTCCGAATAAATCTCGCGCTTTCTGAGCAACATCGACTTCAGCCTGCTCATTATCACCAGCAGCTGTATTCTCGGAAGTAGAAGCACCACTCCCTTGCGCTGTTTCTCTTCCTGGGCCTCTATGACGATCTTGAAGATAATCTGCACGTACTTGCATCCACTGACTCGAAGGCACACCTACAACGCGAACTTTCTTGTCGATAATACTAGAAACGACATCTTCAATACTCGCCCGTTTACTCTCATCTTTATTGACGATGCCACAATGGATTTCCTCCTCGAATTGTACGAGAACTTGTTCTGAACTTGCTGCAACAGGCGCTGAGTTCTGAAGCAAGCTCACTAACGCTTTCTGATCATTGTTCTGCGCATGTGCAATGACCTTTTTCCAGTTATCTTGTAGCAATTTGATATCTTCTTTATTCGCATTTTCTAGCACTTTATAGATCATTTGCTTAGAATATGCCTTTTGACGTCCACCACTACGTCTCGCTGAGCGTTGACGTTGTTGAGGTTGACCCCCTGTTTGTGCCACCCCTTGTGATTTCAATGTCTTCAATTCATTCTCAAGTTGCTCCATACGCTGGAGGAGCACGTCGTTATTAGGTTCTTGAGCAACACTCGCCGTTGCTACGTTCTGCACTGTTTCAGGTTGCGCTTTAATCATCTCAGCCATTTTAACCAGTAAGACCTCAAAGTGCACGTTCTGATTCACACTGAAACGGATGGAGACGAGCGTATCATTGATGACATCAATCATTTTATATAACGTGTCCAGGTCAAAGTTCTCCAAGGCGGTATAGTTAAAATGAGTGTCAGACGTCTTAGCCATAATCGTATCGCGAACGAAGTAAATCATATCGTTGATGAGACGGTTGACCTCTTTCCCATCAGCTACAAATTGATGATACGTTTCAAACGCCGCACGCACATCACTCTCTGCAACCTCTTCGAACAGACGGTTAATCGACTCTTCGTCCACACTTCCTGTCACGTCTAACGCGTCCTGTAGTGTGAGGTGGTCATCACCGAAAGCAATCGCTTGGTCCATAATACTTAAAGCATCACGCATACCACCTTCAGAGGCCTTAGCAATAAAGTCCAATGCGGCATCTTCGTAATCCAGCTCTTGTGATTCAGCTACGTAACGCAAACGATCGACAATTTGGTCGTGACCAATCGCTTTGAAATCGAAACGTTGGGCACGTGAAATAATTGTCGGCGGAATCTTATGAGGCTCTGTCGTCGCCAAGATAAACACCGCATGGGAAGGCGGCTCTTCAAACGTCTTTAACAGGGCATTGAAAGCGCCTGTTGTTAACATGTGAACCTCGTCAATAATATACACTTTGTATTTCGACTCACTCGGCGCGTATTTCACTTTATCACGTATATTACGAATCTCATCTACACCATTGTTACTCGCCGCATCAATTTCAATCACATCTGAGTTTGTACCTTGAGTAATTCCTTTACATATTGGACATTCATTACAAGGCTCGCCATCCGTAGAACGTTCGCAATTAATCGCTTTAGCAAAAACTTTAGCGATACTCGTCTTCCCTGTACCTCGGGGCCCGCTGAATATATAGGCGTGGGATTGTTTACCTTTAGATATCGCATTACGTAAAGTCTTCGTGACATGAGACTGACCCACTACATCGTCGAAACTTTGGGGTCTGAACATTCTGTACAACGCTTGATAATCCAACTCTGCACCTCCGCTCGCAATTCTTCTCTACCTTTTATATTCTAATGGTTTCATTGATTAATTGAAAGACTCAGGATATACCACTTCACCGTGTGGATACTCCTCTAGTTGGTCCCACAGGAATTTCACCATCAAGTATTCCGGCGCAATCTCAAACGGTGCTGTGATATCGTAATCAGCTGCAGTTTGATAGCCAAGTTGATGGTAGTATCCTGGGTCGCCCAGTACGATGACTGTCGTATAATCGTCCGCTTTCGCACGTTCTTCTACAGCTTGAATGAGCGCTTTACCGATTCCTTGTTGTTGATACTCCGGCAACACGGAGACAGGCGCTAAAGCCAACGCTGTGTACGTACTTTCTCCGTTAACAATCTTCACCTCAGATAGCATCGCATGTCCGATGATGTCACCGGTTTCTAATTTCGCTACAACTTCGAGTTCGTAGCGATATTCTGGTGCTTTACGCAATTGCGCGACTAAATGATGTTCATCGTGATTTGAGTGTGGTACGTCTCTGAACGCCGCTTCAATCATGTCTAAACTTTCGGCATAGTCATTCTCAGTTAAAGTACTTAAATAGATTTGCATGAGGTCCTCCCATTCGTTTGTCTTTCGAAATCCTTTGTATACAATGTTTGTCAGTTACTTTCAATCATAACACGTTCCTAGTCCAATGCGTGAGCACGAGTGATCTTCTCGTCCTTTCCTCGTTCATGGTAAAAGGCATGCACGCTGTTAATGCGAAAGAGTGTGAAATGTTGTCAACGCACTCCGCCATTCTTGGTCAAATGCCCAATCCGTGTGAGGTTAAAATGCGTTGTCTCCTTACAAGTCGCAATTACCATTTAACTTTGTAGGTTCGTCACAAAAGGATAAATTTAAGTCTATTCTATAATAAAAAAAGAGTGTCTGCACGATTTCAAGGCAGTACACTCATCTATGTAAGTCGGTATTGTATTTGAATGTATTTAAGCTGGTCGAAACTCAGCTACACGAGTCATTTTAAACATAAAAATAACCGTGCACCTTCGCGTCGAGTGTATCTCATAAACGTTACCAAAGTCGTTAGCTAAATTTCGGCTACCCTACGGCACATACGAGGATCCACTTAATGCTGCTTCCGTCAGGACCTGACATGATTCATGGGTTCGTATTGCATAGGACCGAAATCTTCAAACACTACGTATTTTGGGCAGACTTTACAAAGATACACCCTCGGCAAAGGGGTTAAGTCTTGCATAAGCGGCTTTCAAGTACAGGGAACCGCTACCTCCCCACCTAGCACGGCAAATGTTATCTTACTATAATTCATAGTTAAAATGCAAGCTTGAAAATCTCACAGCGCTCGAAAGGTCTACCTATCGACCTGCAAATGCCACCTATTGGGCACAAACTTCACTACCAATGTTTAGTGGCGACGTGAAAATTCTCGAAATTTAAACTCTGTGGCAATATGTTTCGACACATTATACTGAAACTTCGTTGTATCGTTTAAATGTACTACCCCTCTTACTGTAGCGGTGTACGGCGTAGCGTGAGAACTAAACATTGCTGCTTCCAACTCCCCAAAGGGTTCAAAGGAAATTTCTTTATGCGCATATCCTACTTTGTTATTTAACGTTTCTTCTAAATAGTGGTAAATCGATTGCCCAGCAATTTGAATATTTAACTCAGGCAGGTACTTCTGTATGAAATAATCTTCATCAATAATTTTAACTTGTCCGTCTAAACGTCGGGTACGAACAACGTGCCACAACACATCACTCATCTTAAGCTCTAAAGCCTCTTTCACCTTTGGGACATCGCCCGCTTCAACTTCTTCAAAAAGTTCGACAACTGTTTGATAACGTTGTCCTTGACTCTCATTGATTTCTTGAAAGCTTTGTAAATCGTTAAAGGGTAAAGTGGTTATCCCTTGATAAATAACGACGGATCCCTTACCCCTCAATTTCTGAATCATTCCGTTATCCATGAGCAACGCCAAAGCTTTACGCACTGTTTCACGAGAAGTATCAAACGTTCTCACTAACTCATGTTCAGACGGAAGCACGGCTTGATAGGGGTACGTGCCATCTATGATTGCATCCTTTAACTTCTCATAAATCGTGATAAATTTTCGCTGTGCCATTAATTATTCACTGTCCTTGTCACACTTCTCTTCTTGAGCGATTACCATCGCCCCGTAACCTTCAATCGTTCTTTGGTTCAACTCACAGTTGGCGATGACAACCTCTCCCTCTATATTCAATGACTCTGGAAGTGCCACACTACACTCAGAGAAGTTCGCAATGACGAGCCAACTTTTACCTTGATAATTTCGGCGATAAATAAACAACTCTGGATGTGTCATGTATAGAGGTTCAATATCACCATAAGTCACGATATCGTGCTGATGTCTCAACGTAATCAACTTGCGATACGTCTGCAATATAGACTCAGAATCTTCCATCGCTTGTTGGACGTTGATATGTCGATAATTATGATTCACGTCCATCCAAGGTTCGCCTTCTGTAAATCCGGCATGGCGTTCATCATTCCACAACATTGGCGTTCGTGAATTGTCGCGCGATTTCTGGTTTAAAATGGTTAACGCTTCCCTTTCAGACACACCTTGTTCTATTAAAGATTTATACGCATTAATTGCTTCAACATCTTGATATTGATCGATAGACGTGAAATTAGGATTAGTCATACCTATTTCTTCACCTTGATAGATATAAGGCGTTCCTTGCAACATGTGTAAGACGATTGCCAACATTTTACCACTTTGAACTCTTAACGTTTCCGTAGCATCGTTACCAAAGCGAGAAACGATACGTGGTTGGTCATGATTACACCAGAATATTGCGTTCCAACCGCCTCCTTCATAAATACCAACTTGCCAGTCCATCAGAATCTCTTTCAACTTTAGAAAGTCCATAGAAGCATTGGTCCACTTGTCTCCACCCGCATAATCGACCTTTAAATGATGGAAGTTAAAGACACTATGCAATTCTTGACGCTCCGGGCGCGTATATTTAAGGCAATGATCCAATGTTGTGGAGGACATTTCGCCAACCGTCATAAGATCAGTGCCCCCGAAAGTTGCCTTATTGAGCTCATGAATATATTCATGTACGTGAGGTCCGTCAGTATAGAACTCCTTACCTATACGCTTAGAATCTTCAAACTCTCCCTTTGAGATAAGGTTAATCACATCAAAGCGAAAGCCGTCGACACCGAAATCCATCCAATACTTCACGATACGATGCAATTCAGCACGCACTTGAGGATTATCCCAGTTTAAATCAGCTTGGGACACATCGAATAAGTGAAGATAATAATCGTCAGTCTCCGTTTCTTGTTGCCAAGCATTGCCTCCGAATTTCGATTGCCAATTCGTCGGAGGACCTTCATCTTTTGATTTTTTAAAAATGTAGAAATCCCGATACGGACTTTCAGGATGGTTATAAGCATCTTTAAACCACTGATGCTCTGTTGAAGTATGATTGATAACAATATCCATCATAATCTTCAAATCACGTCGATGCGCTTCTGAGATGAGAGTTCTCAAGTCGTCTAAACTCCCAAAGATTTCATTTACTTGATAATAATCACTAATGTCATAGCCATTGTCATTCATCGGTGATTGATAAACAGGCGTTAACCAGAGGTAATCTACGCCTAAATATGCTAAGTAATCTAATTTCTCTGTAATACCATTAATATCGCCTTGGCCATTTCCAGTCGTATCATTAAATGATTTCGGATAAATTTGATACACGACCGATTTACGCCAATCCGTTTGAGACATAGTAACCCACCTTTTCATCGCCGTCTCATTGTTTATTTATTATCTACCATTTTCTTCGCTTTATCTTTACTCATTTTAGAGAAAAGAATTGTCAGTATGAATGGAATAATCATGGCTGCTACTGTACAGTTTAAATATACAGGCCAATACTCACTTTTAACAGATAAAAATGCAGGAACACCGCCGACACCGACTTTCGCAAGGACTTCGTTACCGCCGATAATTGCGCCTAAAAACGCTGAAGTAATAATCGAAGCGAAGAAAGGATATTTCAGCGGTAAGTTCACACCGAACATCGCCGGCTCTGTCACACCGAGTAGACCTGACACACCTGAAGTAATCGCTAAACCTTGTTCTTTCTTCATCTTTCTTCTCCAATACACATACCATGCACCAAATGCAGCTGAGCCTTGGCAAATGTTAGAAATCGCTACAATTGGCCATAAATAAGTATAGTGCAAGTCGCTACCCATCAATTGGATATCAACAGCTAAGAACATATGATGCAGACCTGTGATAACCAACGGCGCATAGAAGAAACCGTATAATGCACCACCGAGCCAACCTGCATGATGGAAAATGTAAGTGACGCCATCCGTAATACCTGTACCTATCCATAAAGCGAGCGGCCCGATGACTACAAATGACAAGAAACCTGTAATTAAGAGCGCCAATGGTCCAACAACCAACATTTTAATCGAATCATGAACCACTTTGTTCAAACCACGTTCAATTAACGATAGGACGTATGTAGCGAGTAAAATCGGTAAGACCTGTCCTTGATAGTTCAGTTGTTTCACCTCTAACCCGAAGAGATTCCATGTAGGGATATGACCTTTCGCAATATCATACTGGGACACTAACTGAGGATTCATCAATACAAGACCTAACACGAGGCCGAGAACCGGATTCCCACCAAACACACGCATACTACTCCAACCCACAAGTGCTGGTAGGAAGATAAATGCGGTATTCGCAATTACATTGACAATATCAGAGATATCACCAAGCTGTGGATGTTGTTTAACTAATGACTGCTCACCGAAAAGATGATCCATCGTGAGTAGATTATTTAAACCTAGTAATAAACCCGCTGTCACAATTGCTGGCAAGATAGGAATGAAGATATCTCCCAACAACTTAATCAAGCGTTGGAGCGGATTCGCTTTCTTACCTGCCGCTGCCTTCACTTCTTCTTTCGTCGACTCTGAAGTACCGGTTTCTTGAATAAATTGCTTATACACTTCATCCACGGTACCTGGCCCTATAACAATCTGATACTGATTCTCTGCTTTAAACTGACCTTTCACCAAATCATTGTTCTGCAAACGCTCAGTATCTACTTTGCTATCATCATTGAGCACAAGTCTTAGTCGCGTAATACAATGGGTAGCTTTATTCACGTTCTCTTTGCCACCGATTGCTTCTACGATGTCTTTCACATCTTTCTTCTTAACTCCCAAATTGGACACCCCATTCCTTTCAGTTAACCAAAGTATAACTTGTCTATACAAGTTGTGTAAAGGCTTACATTTAGCCGTTAAGTTACTTTAGCTTTCATTGTCTCGAGAATTGATTCATGGGATGGGTATAACTTGGAAAAGACTCTCAGGTCTATAGATAAAAGTAACTGAGGCATTTAGTGGGTAGAATAATGAATTAAACTTCTATCTTACACACGAAAAAAAAGCGCTGGGACACTGCATCATGGCATGCGCCCTAGCGCTCTCTCTATTTCAAGTGCTACGAAATACTAGCTACCGCACCTGATATTATCCAAATAAGTTTTTCAAAAGTCTAAGTAAAGAACTGAATAGTTCTACAACGTTTCCTGACATGTGATGAACTCCTTCCACTTATTATTCTTCAATACTTACAAGATCGTCTGCGATACATCTATAGAATTCTTTCAATTCTTGCGCGGAACGTTTCGTATCTGAGTAATCTTGTCCAACGAAGTCAGCGTGGTCCCAACCTTTCATGACAGGTGTCACTTGCCATACACCTTTCTTATCTTTATCTGAAGCATCAACGTGTGGTTGGTTGAATGGGTGAAGACCAGAAATGACAGAAACGAGGCCGTCATTATCGCGCCATTCTTTTTCGTTAACTTTTCCAATCACATTACCTGTGATAGAGAGCAAGAACATCATGTTAAGGTCTGACTTGTAACGGCCACCTAAACTGCGATGTGACGCAGAACCTGTATATGTCTTATAAGAGATATTCGGATTCATTGATGTGTTCTGGTTAATCTTAGACGCACCTGCGAGAGATAAATCGTAGAAAGCATTGTCTTTAGACTTCCATAATTTATCGTTCTGTTTCACGCGTTTAAGATAGTCGTTGAATGATTCACCGTCGCGTTGTTTAAGACCCCATTGACCAAGACCGAGATCTTGCTTCGTATCTTTGCCACCAGTCCATTTCGCATAATCATATACAACTTGGCGGATTAACGCTTCATTACCTAATTTGTCAGAACCATGTGAACCATTATGTGGTGTTGCTAATGTTGTGATTGAAGAAATCATATTATCATGGTCGCCTTGGTATAATGGTGAAATGTCGCCACCATGCTCTTTCTGATAATCTTGTTCTTCTTTATTACCATTACGTAACAACTCTTCAAGTTGACGAATCGTTTGTCCACCCATGCTGTGACCAACTAAGTGAACTTTCTTACCTGGTTCCCAATCTTTGTAAACACCTTCGTATGTCTTACCGTAACGTTCATGGCCATATTTCTCTGCGTGTGCAGCACCATAGTCGACTGTACCGCCTTTAAGGTAGTAGTATAGTTCAACCGCTCTGTCATAGTTACTGCCGAACGCACTTACGCTCGCTTCATATGTCTTGTAACCATGTTGTTCTAAGTCTTGTGTGATATCTGCTTTATCTCCGCCCCAATAATGTTCGAGTACATCAGGTTTGATATCATCTGTGTAACCACTTAAACCGTGTACTAACACGATAGGTTCTTTATTCTTGTATTGTTGTTGATCAGCTTTCTTATCCGGTTGGTCTTTCACTTCTTCCGCATCTCTTGACTTTGTCTTGTTGTTAGATTGTGTTGCGACAGCGTTATCTTTAAGTGTTTTTAAACCTTCTTTGTCATCTTTATCTTTCTTCTCATCTTCTGATTGATCTTGTTGATCCAATGTTTCGCTATCTACTGCTGAAAAATCAGGGTCAATTTCTTTCTTTTTATCAGCATCATCAGTGTCTTGATGCGCAGTCATTTTACTCGTAGCTTGAGCGGCATCATTGGTATCGTCAGCTTTGTCTGGAGTGGTTTGCGCAGATTGGTTGGAAGGTTCAGTGGCATGAGTATCTTGAGCTTGAGCGTCACTATCATGCTTAGCATCACTGTCTTGATCTTTGGCATCATCTGTAGCCGCGTGATCGTCGGCTGAATGGTTCGCGTCATCTGTTTGCGCGTCATCGTGTTGTACTGTTACGTCTTGAGCAGATGAAGTTGCAGGATCCTCATCTTTTGAAGATTGTTTATCAGACGTATGATCTGTCGCATCAGAATCGTGTTTCGCAACATCAGCTTGTTGCGCATCTGCATCATCATCTAATTGATCTACGTCCTGCTTGTCTTGTTGATCAGCATCTTGGTCTTGTTTGGCAGTTTGAGTGTCGTCATCTTTAGCTGTTGTATCTTTGTCCGCTTGGTCAGCTTGTTGCGCACTATCTTGATGACTTTGACTCGTATCCGCCTGATCGTCTTGCGCTACATCATTGTTGTCGGACTGAGCTTGAGTTTCATCGTTATCGGCTTTCGTATCTGCGTCGTCATTAGCTTGACCTTGTGATGGCATTTGATCCGCGTGGTTTTTAGAATGAGTGGCATCATCAGTAGATGGTGAAGCATCACTTTGAGTTGCGTTGTTTGAAGCATCGTTATCTGTAGGTTGCTCAGTTGAAGCGTTGTCAGGAGTGTCTTGAGAAGATATGTTAGCATCGTCAGTTTGTGGCGTACCTTTATGTAGGCTATCATTGTGATCTGTTGCATCTGAATCTTGTGGTGTATCTTGTTGAGAAGTTTGCGATGTATTCGGTGTTGATTCACTATCTTGCACAGCTTGTTCCCCAGTTGTCTGTGTCGTTGAACCTGTCGTACTATCCCCTTGTTGCTCTGCTTTCTCTGCAGCGTGGGCACTTCCGCCACCTAAGAATAGGAGTGAAGCGATTAGGATGGACGATGCACCTACGCTAAATTTGCGAATACTGTACTTATTTCTTCTTTGTTTCATATTCAACACCTCTTTAGTTTTTTAGTTGCGAATAGATCCTTAGATAAAAATATTGACGATTGCGCGTGGAATGAGTTCAAGTATTTTGATAAAGAATGCTTTAGCTGTCATGTATTCTCCTCCTTCTTCATTATAAAAAGCAGACACTCCCAACACTTGTTATTGCGAATGGCACTAGTTTTTTAGAGATAATATTTTATGTTACCAATAACAAGTTTGCCCATTTTTATAATTTATTTATTAGTATTATATATAACAAATTGACGCCATTCAACCATTTTACAGAAATTTTAGGAAACGTTTTCAAATTTAAAAGTAAGTGAGGTCTCAGCTATCGGTAAAATGCCTTTTACGCCGCATAAAAAACACTTCATAAAGTCAGTGTGGAGCTTAACTTTATGAAGTGTGTGTAAAGGAGATAGAGATTATATTGAACGCAAGTCAGCCTTTTAAGCGTAACCTCCGCAAATAATCCTACTCCCCTTCTGTATATTTATTCTGTTCAATGAAGAAGGACAAGATAATACCGAGTAAAGCGATGAAACTTACGGCAATATACACAGCTTTGAAACCTGAAATCATCGCTAGTAAATGCCCATGTGTTGAGGCTTTAGATACCGTGGACATTAGCGTGATTAATAGTGCAGTACCAATAGCCGAAGCGACTTGACGGATGGTATTATTCATCGCCGTACCGTGCGTGATGAGATGCGGTGGCAAGGCGTTGATCGCTGCGGTAGTCATCGGCGTCATAATGCCCGCACTTCCTACAGAAATTAAGGAGAAACCGATGATAATTTGCGGAATAGACGTAGAAATTGTCGTAAAGGCGAGCACGAGTCCTCCGATAAAAATAAAAATCATACTACAAATACTGAGCAATTTCGGCCCTAAAATGTCATAAATACGCCCACCTACTGGAGATAGAATACCGAGTAATATACCTCCTGGTAATAAGACGAGTCCTACTCCAAAGGCCGTCTTATCATGAATGCTTTCTAAGTAGAGTGGCAAAATGCTCATACTACCCATGAAGATAACAATCATAAAGACGATAAGCACCGTTGAAATCGTAAAGTTGACGTATTTATACACCCTAAATTCTAATACAGGTTGTGTAAGTTTGAGTTGTCTTAAGATAAACGCCGTTAAGATTAATGCGAAGACAATAATTGAACCAATTGAAATCGGATGTAACCAGCCAATTTCCCCTGCGATACTTACGCTAAAGAGAATACCGCCGAAACCTAATGTTGAAAGTACAACTGAGAAGATGTCGAGGCGCATAGGGTTAACCTCAGAAACATTTTCCATAAAGAAGAGACTGATAACGAAGTCTAAAAGAGAAACAGCAAGAATAATTAAGAACAATACTTTCCAAGTCATAATATTGACGATATAACCTGACAAGACGGGTGCAATTGCTGGCGCAAACCCGATGACGAGACCGAAGACGCCCATTGCGACTCCGCGTTTTTCAACTGAAAAAAGTAAGAATAGTACGGTTTGTGAAAGAGGGAGGAGTATCCCTGCACCGAGCGCTTGTATAATTCGCCCTATTAATAAAGAAGTAAAGTTAAATGAAAGAAAGCTGATGAGCGAGCCAACGACCAAGCAAGTCATAGCGGTAAAGAAAAGTTGGCGAATCGTAAATTTGTTCAGTAGAAATGCTGAAACAGGGATGAGAATCCCAGAAATTAACATAAATATGGTGGTCAGCCATTGCGCTGTAGTACTTGAGAGATTGAAGTCTTGCATAATATCTGGCAAGACGCTGGTGAGAATCGTTTGGTTCAACACTGCGATAAATGCGCCTAATAGAATCATACTGACGATGAGTATTTGTCGACGCTGCGATATTGAACTGTGTTCCAAGTTAAGGACCTTCCTTTCTAATTATTTCAAATTAATAGTGAGTCAGACGTTTCGAAATTGAATTTAAGACTTTAATCGTCGTATCAATTTCTTCCTCCGTGCAATCTTGTAGCAAGTCATTCTGAACAGTCAGACCAATGTCATTCGCCTGTTCAAATAACTGCTCTCCTGATGGTGTGAGATGATAATATTTCTTACGCTTATCCTGCGCATCCGTTTCCGCTTCAAGAATCTTCTCGTCCAAGAGATGTTTCACCGTTTCCGTCATTGTCGGCACACGAACCTCTGCTTTGTTAGCTAGATCTGAAACAGTGAGTTTTTCTTGGTTAAAATGAATGTATTTGAGCACATTCCATTGTGTAAGTGAAATATTGATCGGCACGAACGCATTGGTCGATACTTGATAGTATCTTTTATGAATCTTTAAATATTCTTCGAATAACTGTTGCACTTTATCCATCGTCTGAGTTCCTCATTTCTTATAACAATTTAGTTAGGCTACCTAATTAATTATAAAGCGCGTTTCTGTAATTGTCAATGACCTGCTTTTGCGTAAAATGAGAGCGCTATGTAACGATTTATTGAAAACAGCATAACTGACCATTTTTAAATGTTTGGAAAGAATTTCTTAAAAAGCATTTTATCTTAAAATCAATATGGTAGAATGTAAGCGATTCTAACTTTTACAACTAAAGGGGTTTATAAAATGAAAAATGTGATTAAAAAGACAAGCGCAGCACTCATTGCGACAGGCCTCTTAACAGTCGAACTTGGTGCTGAAATGAATACATCTCAAGCTGTGGAAGGCCATTACGACTACGATGGCATGTATCCAAGCAATGCGAATAGTGCTTATCAAAAAGCGACGAACATTAATAATAATGATGTGACGATTAAACATTATGGCTATGCTAATAAGACCAAGTACAAAGCTGTGGGTCGTGTCAGCAACGTTGATGGCTGGAAAGGTAAAGGCAAAGATAGCATGGGCACTGGCTTTATGATTGATAAACATACGTTCTTAACGAATGGTCACGTGATCGATAATCCAAATGGTAAAGCTGTAGCCGCTAAAAATGTAACATTTGAAATGAACCGTGACGGCAACAAGCGCCCTTACAAGTTCCATGCGAACCGTATTTCTAAAGTGGCTGGACAGGATATTGCAGTCGTAAATACGAAAGAAGATATGTCGAAAGCCGCGCAACCGTTGAAGCTAGCAACTCAAAAACAAATTCAAGGTTTGAAATATAAAGATCGTCTCTACTCTTTAGGTTATCCTTGGCAAAATAACGATAATACGAAAGCATACTGGAATAAATTTAGATTCTTACAATATTCATCTAATCACACTGAATTGATGTTTAAAGATAAATTCCGTGCAGGCGCTTCTGGTTCTCCGATCGTTAATAACAAATATCAAGTTTATGGTTTACGTACTTACGGTTGGAATTTAAGAGGCAATAGTACAGATAAATACTCACAACAAGAAGTGGCTGGCGGCGAAGCTTTAACAACACAAGCACAACAATTTATTAATAATCATCGCCGATAATGTTACATTTTGGAGGTTTAAGACTGCTCGCAGTCTTACCCTCCTTTTTAAATGGTGCTTTATAGGTCAACTACCAATGAGCATCATAAGGGTTTCTCGTTACTGAGCGAGCGCCCCGATTAAACACGTTGAGATAAATTATCTTTGAATAGAGGAGCATTTGTATGGACCAATTGACGAATCGACTAGAGGGCATTACACATCATCCGTATGCTTTTAGTATGGTGTGCTTTCTCATTTATTTTATTGCGGGACTACTTATTTTTACAGCTTCTGTATTTATTATGTATCGCAATGTTTCACTTGTTGAGAAATTCGTGACGATACTCATTTTATCGATAGTCATGGCAATCGCGCTATCAGGTATAACGTTGTTTATCGTTTTATAGCTTACAGGGGGAGTTCGAAGTGAAACTCATCTATTAATTACGATATTTAGTACTTTATTTCTTAAAACATTTGATATATCATTACATATAGGCACAATATCTCTCCTTTTTAGTTTGTTGTGGTACTTACTATTATAGAGATATTCGTGCCTTTTTTGGTGTATAAAGAAAATTAACGGCTAGTGATTTTTTCATCACCAACCGTTAAAAGTGTACACCCAATAAAAAAGGCAAACACTCAAACTCAATTGAGTACTTGCCTTCTATATCAATTAGTCTTGGAATTCAAATATAATGGCGGAGGAAGAGGGATTCGAACCCCCGCGAGCCGTTAAGCTCCTGTCGGTTTTCAAGACCGATCCCTTCAGCCGGACTTGGGTATTCCTCCAATTGAACATTCATTATTATATAGTTAATCTATTTAAAAGTCAATCCATAATTCAATTTCATTGGAAAGCCATTCAATTCAAAGCCTCGCCCTACATTTTTCAACAAACCTCCTACTAAAAAGTCTCCCCTACAATACGCTCAACTCGCCACAAACAACCTAGAAATCTTTGAATTACTTGCATGACAAGCGTATAATCACAGTGTTATCACATGCTTTACGAAGTGAGGTTGAAATCATGGCAGAGAAACCCATCTGGCAACGCCCATTTACGTGGTTATTCACAGTATGTTGTCTTATCTTCATTATTTTAATTATTTTTACCTTAGTGAATGACAAATTCTATCGTATCCCTCTCGCTCAGGTGACGGATGTGAAAGAGGTTCATACGAAACATATCACAGATGATCACCACAATCACGATACGAAACACACACAACGCCTAACGCTTAAGATGCTTAATGGCAAATACGAAGGGCATACGGCAACGTTACATAATACCTATGCCGAATCCCAAGCAGATAGCGAGAAATTCTCTACACATAATAAAGTTCTACTTCATGTAGGTAAGAATTTGAAAGATATGTACATTATTGAGAAGAAGCGCGACACACTCGTGGTAACGCTCACAGGTATCTTTATCTTAACGGTGCTTTGGGCAGGTAAACGCATCGGCATTCACTCTATCTTGTCGCTCGTCGTCAACTCGATTGCTGTACTGGCTGCGATTGCAATTCACAATGCATACCCTAGCATCAATCTCTTTGGTCTGATGAGTGTCGCGGTCATTCTAGGCACGATCGTCACATTATTACTCGTCATCGGCTGGAATCTGCGGACTGGCATTACCATCGTGAGCACGTTGCTCGGCACTTTCATTTGTGTCGGTCTCATGCAACTCATCATTTCACTCACAGGGGGTAATGGCTTGAAATTCGAAACGATGGGCTTTCTCACGTTACCACCGACTGAAGTCTTCCTCGCTTCTGTCATGATTGGTTCTCTAGGTGCAGTAATGGATGTGGCGATTACGATTTCCAGTGGGATGGCTGAAATTCTGCGACGGAAACCTGATATTTCCCTCACACGTTGGGCACTCGCTGGACGTCATATCGGGCAAGACATCATGGGTACGATGACAAACATCTTACTCTTCTCCTATCTGTCCGGCGCCCTACCCATGTTTCTCATCTATCTCACTAACGAGAACACGATTACTTATTCCGTTTCCATGAACTGGTCGCTCGAAATTTCCCGGGCAATTACAGGAGGTATTGGCATTGTCTTAACGATTCCAATTACAATTCTGCTCATGCAGTTCTGGTGGAGAATGCGAGGTGTTAAACGATGAGTGTGACAACGATTCTAGGTATTATCCTACTGATATTAATGATTATTTTTGGTGGTAAAAAGGGCCTCGTGTCCTTCATGACATTATTTTTAAACTTTATTATTCTCGTAATTACCATCGTAGTGATACTCTTCGGTGCACCGATTTATCTCGTCACGATACTATTCTGCATTGCGATTGCTGCGATTAATTTATTTGTGCTCAACAGCTATAATACTAAGACACGTGCGGCTTTTATCTCAACGCTCATTACGACACTTATACTCATCGTCGCAATCTATCTGTGCGTGTCACTCGGACATTTACAAGGCTTTACGACGGAACAGCAAGATGAGACGTACGTCTTCTCGATGAATATCGGCATTGACATGGTCAAATTCATGGTCTTCACGACGGTCTTAGCTGTCATTGCGGCCGTGATTGACTTGGCGATCACGATTAGTTCGCCGATGTACGAACTTCATACGACGAAACCTGATCTGACACGTGCCGAATTGATGCAATCTGGTTTAAGAGTAGGTCGCGAAATTCTGGCGACATCTGCCAACACGATATATCTCGCCTACTTCGGAGGACAGCTCACAATCTTCTTCTGGTTCTTTAAATTGAATTATTCATTTGCGCACATTATTAATTCGAAGTTGTTTGCGCAAGAGTTTATCTCGATCTTACTTGGTGGTATTGCGGTCGCGATCAGTATTCCAATTACCGCCTGGATTACAGCTCTATTGATTAAAAGAACAGGTATGGGGCATACATCTCAAACTCATAATAAGAAAGCAAGCCAGCATATGAAATAGTGCTTGCGAGAAGAGGGTTCGAAAACTATCATTTTAGCTCTCTCTGCATAGTATTTACATTTCTAACGTAGCTATACCCACATACTTCTCTATACGTAACGCACCCCCTAGCAGCACGGACTGTTAGGGGGCTTTGTTTCGGTTACATTCTTATACTATATTCTCACACTCATAATAAGGACTGGCCGCCCTTCAAGTGTTGTCTCACCTTGTGTCGTATAATTTAATCGTCGATACAACTTTTGCGCAATGTCGTTATCTGTATTGACCGTTAAACATATTTCATTTACTTCGGGGTAATGATTTTTCACAAACTGTGGCAATTCACGCATCGTCGCCGTTCCGTACCCTCGTCCACGATAACGTGCATCAATACTGAATGAACGGAAGAATAGCGCCTTGGGATTAGAACTATACGGTGCTACGCCTTCACCCTCATGTAAGACGAAGAAACCGACGCAGCGCTCTTCGTCATCAAATACCACGATGGAATGACGTTCCTCATCTTGTTGCGCAAGTTCAATATTATGTAAGGGCGTCCGTGTAAACTTGCGATCTTCCGCTTTTACTTCGATATGTTCAACATTCGATTCCAACTTTGGATTGTAAGGTACTAACTTCATCATCTTTCTCTCCTATTACATCGATATGTTCAAGCCATTTTAACACAGCAGGCGCAATACGCTCAGTATCATCTACGGCCATCCACTCTAAATCCGTAACCTCACTTTGTGGATGGATCGTTTCCCAATCTATATCTGAGCTCGTCGTGTAACAATTGAGCTCCGTCTCCATATCTTTCTGCGGATAAGCTGGCCCCACTACAGTGCTGTGATAGTGCAGCTGATCAGGCTTCAAATGTACGCCTAGCTCTTCGTCAATCTCTCTGACTAAAGCTTCTTGCTGGGACTCACCCGCATCAATCTTGCCACCCGGGAAGTAATATTTCTGACGGTTGCGTGATTGTACGAGCAACAATCTGTCCGCCTTCCAAACAACTAAACACACACATTTGATCATAGAATCTGTCCTTTCTTCACCCAAACAAATTATTTCTGACTTCCTCTAAATTATGTTAGTATACTGATTTGTATAAAATAATAAAGCAGTAGCACACAAGAAATACAGTGATGTACATGGTAAGCATGCTATAATCACTATACATTTATCAAACCATTTACTGGAGGTTATATTATGGCTAAAAAGTCTAAAATGTATCGTTTATCAACATTATTAAACATGTCTACTGTTGCCATCGACACTTACAACAAATTCTCTTACCGTAGCGAGAATAAAAAGTTAAATATCGCAAGTGTTGCGGTTTCTACAGTAAGCTCTATCGTAGACTTCTATCTCGCGATTAAATCACCACGTAAACTCACTAAGATTGTCACTCTTGCTTCTGCAGGTATATCAGTGACACGCAATGTGCTTTATTTAATTAATCAACGTCGTGGTTATAACGCATAATTTAGTTAATTTAAGGTCGAGATGCCCTTCATTCTGTGGGCACCTCGACCTTTTTTACTATCTATTCTTCCTCTTCTGGATCAAACTTCACGAGCGTTGGTAGTGGTGTTTGAATACCTTCTTCATCTAAGAAACGTTTAACCTCTTTACGCAATTGACGTTCACCAGGGAAATGCATGCCTGGTTTAACGTGCGCGAGTAATTTAATGACCATTTCGTTACTTTCAACACTATCTAACCCGAGTAATTCAGGCGCACGCACGAACTCTTCGTGTTTGTCTGCAATTGTTGGTAAGAACTTCACTAATTTTTCTTCAATCTTATCATAGTCCTCGTTAGGCGCTACAGGGATGCAGACGAGAGAAGCCACGTTCGTCGCAGAGTAGTTGACGATCTCACTAATCGCCCCGTTAGGAACCGTATAGATTTCTCCAGTATCTGACTGAATGCGTGTAGAACGTAAGCCAATCGCACGCACAGTTCCTTCTGCAATCGTTACACCAGACGCGTTAATCTTTACATAGTCGCTAACGTCGAATTGGCCCTCGAAGATGATAAAGAAACCTGTGAGCAAGTCTTTAACAATCGTTTGAGCACCGAAACCAACAGCCAAGCCGACAACTCCAGCCCCGGCTAAGATAGCAGACACTTTCACACCGAAGTGAGAGAGTATCGTTGTGATAACGATGAACCACACGATATAGCTAATAACGTTCTGAACGAGTGTCGATAACGTCTCGCTTCGTTTAATCTTATAATGGTTCTTCTTCTTGGCATTCGCCTTAAAGAATTTCTCTACTAGTCTTCGAGCTACAGCAATGATCACCACTGCTAAGACGATGTAAATAGCTGCAATTAATATCTTGGTTAAGATATTTTGATAGAAATCCACATGTAGCAGTGGATCGACGAGATCACGTAAGACCTTTCTGATCTGATTCACAACTTCAACCTCCTATTTTAGCTTTTTTCATTATGTCTCAGTTTGTTTGTAGGACATATATTTTCAAGTTCAAAAAATAGCAAGCATAAGTACTGTAACACACTACACATCATTTGTCTTAGCGGTTTGACCGTATCTTTGAGTAACTTTTCACGTCTAAAAAGGTTTTACAAATAAACCGTACTTTCATAGCGGCAAGGAGTTCGAGTGTCGGGACGATTTCGCATTTTACGATTAACCTAAACTAAAAAAGCTCCACAGTGGGCAAAGACATAGGTGCTTTACACTCACTATGAAGCAAAGTTCATCATAAACTAATGAATATATTTGAAGTAACCTGTTTGATATGCAGGAATTGTGCGGTATGTTGTCACACCCGGTGCAGCACTGTAGTTCATTTCTGAAACTAAGATGCTACCGTCGCCATTCACGCGCTCAACGAAAGCTACGTGCCCGTAGTAACCTGCATCAGATTGAAGGATAGAACCTACTGTTGGACGGTTGTTCACTACATAACCATCGCGTACTGCTGCATCATCCCAGTTATTCGCGTTCCACCAATATGTACTAATACCTTTACCAATTTGCGCGCGGCGATTGAACGCATGCCAAGTACATTGACCCCAGTCGTATAAGTTCGCGTGGTTAAATACTGGAGAATTGTAAGCATTTGTTTGCGTATTTGCAGTATTTGGACGCGTATTGTTTGTTGCTGGCGTTGAAACCGTACCACTAACTTTGAGTTTCTGACCAGGATAAATAAAGTAATTAGATAATCCATTTAACGCCATTAAACGTTGTAAGTTCATTCCATGACGCGACGCGATACCATACAATGAATCGCCACGTTGTACTGTGTACACAGAGCTATTGTTGTTAGCCGCTGGTGTACGGTTAGTTGTTGTTTGATTTGGTGTTGAAGTTATCGCTCTGCCAGACACTTTCAGGTTCTGTCCAGGATAAATCAACGTGTTAGATAAATTATTATTTCTCATTAATTGTTGGTAATTCACACCGTATCTTCTCGCGATACCAAATAGTGTGTCACCACGTTTTACCGTGTACGAACTTCCATTGTTATTTGCAGTCGTTGTGTTGTTCGTATAAGACGTGTTCGTTTGAGACCCTGCCACACGTAAAGTTTGATTAGGAAAGATCATGTTTGAGCTCAAGTTATTCATCGTCTTTAATTTCGCTACAGTCATGTTGTACTTATGAGCGATAGACCACAACGAATCACCACTTTTTACGGTATGTGTTGTAGCAGCATCTGCATGTACTCCAGACAAAGCAGCTACAGCGCTTGTTCCTATCACTGACGCTATTAACTTCTTGCGCATTTCGTCAGCCTCCCTCTCTCTCTTTAACATTTCGTAAACAGTTTAATTACACCTTCATTATACACCTGTCCACATACTTTAAATAGCGCTTTTATATTTCATTATCATTACATTTCTGTAATAATCAATTTATTCTGAAATTGGGTTTAGTTCTACTTTTTAAAAAAATAAGGGTATAGAGAAGTAATATTTCTTTTATGAAGATAAAAGACACTTTTGAGTGCGTAAATGTGACTTCTTAATGACAGGCAAACACTTTTGATATGAAATATACGAGTTAGGGAATTTTGCCCATTATTCTGTCTATTCGTACTATAGTAGAGTTACAAATTAAAAGCGAGGTGACGAAAATGAGTGCAATCGTAGATATCATCAAACAAATCGTTGAAGCGATCAAAAAAAATACAAAATAAGTGTCATTAAACTTTTGTGACCGGTGTAGGACAACACCTCAAGCATATGTTCTCTACGTTGTCCTATATCCGGTCTTTTTTTGTTTTGGAGAGATACAGTGAAGATATCTAATTTTCAATGTTAAAACTCTCGCTTCTT
>NZ_KV804766.1:74273-79211 GCF_001811435.1 Staphylococcus sp. HMSC071G07 | reverse complement strand
GAAAATTTGCTCAAGAATTTATTTTAAGCTGTTTTTTATTTATCTCAGAAGTCAATTCACATTTATGTCTCATGCTCAATATTTGTCGCAGTAGCTCTCTGTACTTGAGATAACTCACGCTGTCATAAATACGAGTCAATCTTGCGGATCAAGACTACGAAATTATTCTCATTTCTGTCTTGCGCCCACTTACAATAAAATATTTCTTATTTGCAACACATCGTCTACGATATAACCCGCCTCATAACCTTCTAATTCTGCTTTCGCGTCTTTCCCTTTTAACCCTGTCAGTGGACCGATAAATGTTGCACCAATCTTCTTCGCACAAAGTAAATCAGCTAACGAGTCACCAACGATATACACCTCTTCGTCCTCGAGTCGTTGTGCTTGATCCTGTGCATACTGACTATATTTAGACACTTCATTCCCAAAGTAAGCAGCTAAATATGTAAATGGATTAGGCTTAGCGAGTGGTCGTTGCTCGGGCAATATTTGTTCCGCTTTCAAGACATCAGACGCTGTCACGACATGTTGTTTATCAAAATAATCACTTAAACCGAGACTTCGAAACGGAACTTCAGTTTCTGTGCGCGGTCGTCCTGTAGCTAGCGCAAGTTGATAGCCTGCATCTACCAAATCTTGTAGTAATATTTGAATATCTTTAACAGGTGCGAGCACAACTTCGTGATAAATATAACCTTCTTTAAATGTTGATTTAGCAGCTTTCTCTTCTACTTCCTCAAATAATTGACGTCCTAAATACCATTCTTGATAGACCTCTTGAGCAAGTTGCCAATATGAGCTACTCATTTCAAACATATCTACTTTATCTGTATATAACGCCGCTTGAGCATGTGCTTGTAAAGCTTCAAAGATTTCATTCTTTTCATGCTTTACTTGTTTTAAAAATTTCATGGGGCTCTCAAAGTTTAACGCAACTTCGTTAACATGCTGTCCTAAAAATTGTAATGCTTCTGCAGAAATTGTTTCTGATTCAAGAAAGGCTTGTAACGTTCTTGGATCAATAGCCTTACAAATCTCAATCGTATGTAACGCCAACACGATAAACAACATGTCCCAATTCGAATTGAGCCCCATTGATTTTAACTGTTGTAGAATCTCATCTTGGTAAAAGACGAGTTCACGTATTTCTTTAATATCTTCTTCAGTAAGTTGACTGAAGTCGATTGAAGGATGTAGACCGATATACTCTGAACTCATCAGAATTTCGTAAACTGTGAGTGCAGCGACATCGAAGCAACGGTCTTCGCTCAAGAAGACGCCGTCTACATCAAACAAGATTGATTTCATTCTCCCATGCCACTCCCTTATAACTGAACTGTGCTACGCCTATATTACTATCTGTATAGTAAAAGAGCAAATAGCACTAAACTATTTGCTCTTATTCTCATAGATTCAATTCTCTTCTTAAATGTGACTAGCTAAAAGGAATAGTTATTCTTGACCATTCATTAAGCTTTCAACTTCATCTGCAACTTGTTGAACTTGTGGACCGATGACGACTTGAGCATTGTGTTGTCCACTCGTTGTCACACCTACTGCGCCGGCATTTTTAATCATATCTTTATCTATCTGTTGATTATCCTGAAGCTCTAATCTTAACCGAGTCGCACAATTGGTGAGTGATGTAATATTCTCTTTTCCACCTAAGCCTGTAAGTATTTGCTGCGTCATCGCATGATATTTACCACCTGTTGCTGCGTTCTTTTTACCATCAGAAGTTGAATCAGTTTCCTCTGTAGGATCTTGAAGTAAGTTAGAACCGCGACCTGGTGTATTCAAGTTAAAGAGCCTGATAACGACACGGAAGATAACGTAATACAGAATAAAGAACACGATGCCCTCTACAATCAACATCAACGGATGATTGGCTACAGGATTGACGAGTGATAACAGATAATCAATCAAACCTGCACTGAATGAGAAACCTGCTGTCCAGTGGAACAATGCAGCAATAAACATGGATAAACCCGTTAAAAATGCGTGGATGACGAAAAGCAATGGTGCCACAAACATAAACGCAAACTCAATCGGTTCTGTAACACCAGTGATAAAGGCCGAAACTGCTCCTGCTAACATCAAGCCGTAGACCCGTTTCTTCTGCTTCGATTCAGCTGAATGATACATCGCAAGTGCGGCGGCTGGCACACCAAACATCATGACTGGGAAGAAACCTGCTTGATAACGGCCAGTAATGCCCTTCACAGCTTCGTGTCCTGACTGGAACTTGTGTATATCATCAATGCCGGCAATATTAAACCAGAAGACAGAATTCAACGCATGGTGTAAGCCTGTCGGAATTAAGAGACGGTTGAAGAAGCCATAAAGGAAAGCACCTATAGGTCCGAATCCGATAATCCATTTCGCAAAGGTAACAATTGCATCGTAAATATAAGGCCACACGACCATTAATACGACGATGAGCCCTAAACTAAAGAAAGCTGTCATAATCGGTACGAGTCGTTTACCACTGAAGAAGGACAGCGCCATAGGAAGCTCCGTCTGACTGAAACGGTTGTATGTAAATGCGGCGATTAAGCCAACGAGTAAACCAACAAAGACGTTTCCATTATTCATTTGCTCAAAGGCCATGTTGACATCATTCTTATCAATTCCTAACAGCACTGATAAATGCTCGGGCTTGAGCACTTGCGTTGTTAAAAAGAAACCGACAACCGCTGCTAAAGTCACTGCACCATCGTTCTTCTTCGCCATCCCCAATGCAACCCCTACTGCAAAGAGTATGCCAAGTTGATCGAGAATCGCCTTACCACTCTGAGCAAAGAACTCAGCGACATGTGGCCAAAGTTGAAGGGCGTTTAATAAATTCCCTATACCTGTAATAATTGCAGCGGCAGGTAAGACTGCAATCGGTAGCATCAATGATCTACCTAAACGTTGTAGAAAGTTATACATTCTATATCCTCTTTTCTTTATCTTTGATAATAATTTGAATGAGCAACTATAATAGCCATTAATATATTAACACAGCACCTCTCTCAGACCTATAGACCTTGTGAAATCGACACAAAAAAGCTAAAGTCCAACAACTCGAGCCTTTATGTAGTGCGTAATATAAGACAAGAGTTGAACACTTTAGCTTTAATAATCGATTTATAGTTGTAATGATTTGAAAAACGCTGACTTAATTAATCTCCGTACGTCTCAACTAATTCTTGATGTAATGCTTTCGTACGTTTTTCTAATTCTTTCGTGATGTAAGTTAACTTTTCATTACGTTTCATGGACTTCGGAAGTGATTTCGTGTCGATAGGTTCTCCAAATTTAATATGCGCTTTACCAAAGAATAATCCTTTGATATCTTTAGGACCAACGTAAGCTGCTGGTACGATAGGCGTTCCTGCCATCATCGCGATAGTCGCCGCCCCACGTTTCAATGGTGCATCTTCATCTTTCTTCGTACGGTGTCCTGCCGGGAATAACCCTACTGTCTTATTCTTTTTCAACAATTTGATGGGTTGTTTCAAAGTACTTGGACCTGGGTTTTCACGATCTACTGGAAAAGCATTTAAAGATTTCAGGAACTTGCCAATATATTTATTGTAAAAGAGTTCCTTTTTCGCCATATAATGTATTTGGTTCGGAGAAATTGCTAAACCAAGCATAATAACCTCATTATAACTTTCATGCGTACACGTCACGACATACCGATAAAGTTGAGGTATATTCTCTTTTCCATGAACCTCCAAACTTTTACAAACTTTAATCAGTATAAAAGTTAAGATAGCTCGACAAAAATTATACATACGTTCACCTACTTTAATAACTGTTATACAATAATAAATTTTACCATTTCCGCTATACCGCCTCAACAAAAGATTGAAACTCTCGAAATATAACGTGATTTACTAGAAAAATATTGCAAAAACTCTCATAATAGTAGATGAATATTATAATGGAGGTTAAATATGTTTCAGAATAAAGACACACGACAAGACAACGTCAATTACTCTATCTCCTATCCGAGTTCAAGGCGTTATAAACCGAAATTTCCTTGGTTTAAGACGATTATCATAGCGCTCATCGCAGGAATTATCGGTGCGCTTATCGTGTTAGGTATAGGGAAAGTTGTCGATCATACTGTGCCAGAGAAAGATGGTGCGAAGGTCAATCAATCCCACAGTGGTAGCAGTGGCAATACGATGGATGGTAAAAGTGATAAATACGACTCCGTCAATCAGATGGTCAACGATATTTCACCCGCTATCGTAGGTGTCGTTAACATGCAGAAAGTTCACAGCATCGAAGATTTCCTCGAAGGTAAGAAATCTAAAGCTCAAGAAGCTGGCGTGGGTTCTGGAGTAATTTATCAGAAGAATAATAAAGACGCTTACATCGTCACTAACAACCACGTGATTGATGGCGCAAGTAAGATTAAAGTGCAATTACACAACTCTAAACAAGTCGATGCAAAACTTGTAGGTAAAGATGCGATGACAGATATGGCCGTGTTAAAGATCGATAATACGAAAGGTATCAAAGCCATTCAATTCGCAGACTCTAGTAAAGTGAAGACTGGAGATAGCGTCTTCGCAATGGGTAACCCACTCGGTCTCGAATTCGCTAACTCAGTAACATCAGGCATTATCTCAGCGAACGAACGTACAATTGATGCTCAAACTTCCGAAGGGCCTAACAAAGTCAACGTTCTTCAAACTGACGCAGCGATCAACCCAGGTAACTCTGGTGGTGCACTCGTAGACTTAAACGGTAATCTCGTCGGAATTAACTCCATGAAGATTGCGAACGAGCAAGTTGAAGGTATCGGCTTTGCTATTCCAAGTAACGAAGTTCAAGCAACGATCAAACAGCTTGTTGAGAAAGGTAAGATTACTCGCCCTTCTATCGGTGTTGGTCTACTCAACCTTGAAGAAATTCCAGATGAGTATAAAGACA
>NZ_KV804766.1:0-74173 GCF_001811435.1 Staphylococcus sp. HMSC071G07 | reverse complement strand
TTGAAGAAATTCCAGATGAGTATAAAGACAAATTAGATACGGATAAAGACAAAGGCGTATACGTCGCTAAAGTCGAGGGCGCGAAAGGTGTTAAAGAAGGCGACATTATCACAAAAATCGATAATGAAAAAGTCGAAAAAGACACAGACGTTCGCTCTTACCTTTACGAACATAAAAAACCAGGTGACACGGTTAAATTAACTTTAGATCGCGACGGTAAGAAGAAAACAGTTTCAGTTAAACTTAAAGAACAAAAATCACAACACAAATCTAAATCAAAAGAAAAAGATAGCGAAAGCTTCTTTAATCCATTTGAATAATAAGTGATAAATTTTAAGGGGAACTTCGGATGTCGAAGTTCCCCCTTTTTATGTGATTCGATGGTTAGTTATACTTTATTAAATTTACATAATATTGTTATCGATAACTATAGAAGTGTTTCTATTTAAAGATATTTGTTAATAATGATTTATAATGAGCGAAAAATTAGCGATACCCAATAAATCTAAATACTACATTAGAACATACCGCTCAAATCACTCAAACTAACCTTAATAAAGGATACTTTGTGGTTAAGTTATTTACTAATAAGACTATACCGAACGCCCTTTTCAATACAAAGTATTGTAGTGTTGACCCCTGCTAAGCAATAATAAACGCAAATTTAATGCTAGATTAGTATATAACCATCCTAAAATTTATATAATTCCAAGAAGAATACTTTATGTCATAGACAGATTATATACGATTTCTCAATACAAGTATTGTGGCGGTGACTCCTGAGAGATTAAGGGCACAACGAAAATCCATTCTTTGAGCTCGTTGAGCGAAAAGAATTAGTTGAGTGTGACCCTCTAGGAAAGCACCGTCAATTTTAAAAAATACTTTATTATTTTTAAATATTGTTATATTAGAAACTTCTTCTTAATAAATCAATAGCCTACATAGAAGAATACTTTATGTGAGTTGGCATCTATTATATTTAAATCATAACCTATCGTCCACCGACGATTTGACACGCCTGAGGGATTAAGGTCGTAGTGAAAATCCATTATTGTTGCGCAAAGCGCTATAATAATTAGTTGAACGTGCGCGGTAGCTGACTGAATTCGAGAAGGTACTTTGCTTTCTCGAACTCTAGTCATCTTCGCGGGGGAAGCACTACGAAATCAAAGATTTCTGTGCTTCTCCCCCTAGGCAAGGGATAATTTATTAGTACTAATACTTTGATTTTAGCTATTTCTTCAATAGACCATATTACTCAGTTTATCAAAATAAACTAGTAAGAATACTTTGTGGTGAATCATTAGAAACAAACTTAGTACCCTTCTCAATACAAGTATTGTGGCGGTGACTCCTGAGAGATTAAGGGCACAACGAAAATCCATTCTTTGAGCTCGTTGAGCGAAAAGAATTAGTTGAGTGTGACCCTCTAGGAAAGCACCGCCAAACAATACGCAGTATTGAATATTATGTCAAATTACAAATTTTATTCGTAAGTCACCATAAAGTACTTCTTCTTGCCGCGGCGGAGGATAGTGAATTCACCCTCAATCTTATCCTCATCACTCAACTCATACTTCAAGTCCTGCTCACGCTCACCATTAATATAAATTGCACCATTACTAATATCTTCACGTGCTTGACGTTTAGAAGAAGAAATACCCGTTTCCACAATCGCTTCAACTAAATTCGTAGTGTCTTTAGATAAAGTGACGTGTGGCACATCTTTAAACCCTGCTCTTAATTCATCAGCAGAAAGTGATTTCAAATCACCACTAAATAACGCTTGTGAAATACGAATCGCATCATCTAAAGCCTCTTGTCCATGAATAAAGCGTGTCACATTCTCAGCTAACGCTTTTTGTGCTTCACGTAAATGAGGTGCTTCCTCTAATGATTGTTCTAGTTTCGCAATCTCATCTTGATCTAGGAAAGTGAAGTATTTTAAGAATTTAATAACATCGTCGTCTGTCGTATTAATCCAGAATTGGTAGAACTCGTAAGGGCTGGTCTTTTCAGGATCTAACCAAATAGAACCACCTTCAGTCTTACCAAACTTTTTACCATCCGCTTTAACTACAAGAGGAATTGTTAAACCGTACGCCTCAGTTTGACCGTACATACGACGCATGAGCTCGATACCGCTTGTGATGTTACCCCACTGATCTGAACCACCGACTTGAACCTTACAGTTGAGTTCGCGATTAAGGTGACCGAAATCGATCGCTTGCAAGATCGTGTAAGTAAATTCTGTGTAAGAAATACCGTTCTCTAAACGTGTTTGAATAGAGTCCTTACCTAACATGTAGTTTACGCCGACATGTTTACCATAGTCACGTAAGAAATCGATGAGTGAGATTTGGCTTAACCAATCTTTATTATTTACGAGCACAGCACCTTTTTCTGTACCAAATTCAAATAAACGATGCATTTGTTGGCTAATACCTTCAACATTGTGTTGAACTTGTTCTTCAGTTTGAAGCGTACGTTCTTCAGATTTACCTGAAGGGTCACCAATCATTCCTGTTCCTCCACCGATCAAGACGATAGGACGGTGGCCATGTTCTTGGAAACGACGTAAAGTCAAGAACGGTAGCAAGTGACCGATATGTAAGCTATCCGCAGTTGGGTCCGCCCCACAATAAAGTGTGACTTGTTCTTTTTTTAATAACTCCTCAATTCCCGCTTCATCCGTTTGTTGGTAAATGAGCCCTCTCCATTTTAATTCTTCAATTAATGCATTAGACATGTTGATTCCTCCCTAATTTTATATAATTAACCTAAATGTGATACAAAAGTGTTATAGTTCAGACCTTGCATACACGTTATCCCTTTTAAAGACATAAAAAATACCCCTACGATCACGTAAGGGCGCAAATTGCACGGTACCACCATACTTAACTTTCAGTCAGCTTTATTAATGATACGCTCATTAATGAAACGTTGGATTATAACTTTACTATGAGGTGTATTCATCAAAGCCATTATACTAGTTTGCATCACCCACTAGCTTTCTGAAATAATAGACTTTCACTACTTGTCCTCTAATCCAAAGAGATATCGAATTGCTTTATATTATAAGTAACAGTGCTTTAAAAGTCAATGACTCCAAATATGTTATACTTGTCTTAAATAAATTGGGAGGTGCGCTATGCTCAGTAACGACAAGCATAAGGCAGAACAGCATTCGCATACTAAGCTTGCTCGATTTGACTTCTACTACGATCGTATTAAACAAGGGCTCACATTACTCGTTCTAGTGGCGACAGGCATCATCTGTTTGAGCTTTATCGTCACATTATTGTACTTTCATCATTTAACGCAGGCTCAAAGCAAGATTTCTGATCATCAATTGCGCACTGACTTATTACACTTTCCTGGAGACGACGGATTGAACCGAAATGTTTCGGACGTGACTAGCGAGTATGATGATTCACTCAACAGCCTGGTCGTTGGTCCACGAGGAGTCAATAACCACGTGGTTGATGCCCTGCTCGCATCAGAAGATACGTCGTTCTATCGACATAAAGGCGTTCTGCCCAAAGCCTTGTTCCGAGCGATGTTTCAGGATATCTTTAATGCACCTGTATCGTCAGGTGGTAGTACGATTACCCAACAGTTAGTTAAAAACCAAGTCCTTTCCAATGAAAAAACCTACAGTCGAAAAGCTAACGAGATCGTCTTAGCCATGCGCACTGAACATATACTGAGTAAAAAAGAAATTCTCTACACCTACTTAAATATCGTGCCATTCGGTAGAGATTTTAAAGGAAATAATATTAGTGGTATTGCTCCAGCATCCTACAGTTTATTTGGCAAGTCGCCGAATGAGCTCAACGTGGCTGAATCTGCTTATCTCATCGGTTTACTACAAAGTCCTTATACGTATACGCCTTATCACGAAGACGGTACGCTTAAGACGAAAGCGCGTTTACAAGTAGGTATTGATCGCCAACATTATGTATTACGACGCATGCGTGTTGAGAATAAGATTAGTGAAAAGGACTACGAACAAGCGAAACATTATGATATCGCACAACATTTACAAACTGCAAAGTAAAACGTCATACTATGCGAAAAGACCTCATTCCACTCGTGGAATGAGGTCTTAATTAGGATAACAACAATTCAATGAAATCGTGTGTACTCTAACTCACTGGAATAAGCGTGAGATTAGAATAAGCCAACTGCGTGACCATCATCAGTCACGTCCATGTTTAACGCAGCTGGTTTCTTAGGTAAACCTGGCATAGTCATAATTGCACCAGTAAGTGCTACGATGAAGCCAGCACCTGTTTTCGCTTCTAATTCACGAATTGTGATTTCGAAGTCTTCAGGCGCACCTAGTTGTGATGCATCGTCTGAGAATGAGTATTGTGTCTTAGCCATACATACTGGGTAGTTGTCCCAACCATTCTCTTTGAAGCGTTGTAATTGTTTTTTCGCTTTACTACTGAATGATACAGATTTACCACCGTAAATTTCAGTAACAATTTTTTCAATTTTTTCTTCGATGGATAAGTCTAAGTCGTAAAGACGTTTGAATTCTTGTGGTTGGTCGATGACTTCTAATACTTGGTTAGCTAAGTCAATACCACCTTGACCACCTTTTTCCCAAACTTCAGTTAAAGCAAGGCGTACACCGTGTTCTTTCGCCCATTCTTTAACGAATTCAGTTTCAGCATCAGTATCGTGAACGAATGCATTTAATGCAATTACTGGTTCTAAACTGTATTTACGTACGTTGTCTACGTGACGTTCTAAGTTAACGATACCTTTCTTAACTGCTTCTACATTTTCTTCTTTCAAGTCATCTTTAGCTACGCCACCATGCATTTTAAGCGCACGGATAGTCGCAACGACAACGACTGCTGAAGGTTCGAAGTCAGCTGCACGTGATTTGATATCGATAAATTTCTCAGCACCTAAGTCTGAACCGAATCCTGCTTCAGTTACAACGATGTCAGCTAGATCACGAGCTGTTTGAGTCGCTAGAACTGAGTTACAGCCGTGTGCGATGTTTGCGAATGGTCCACCGTGAACAAGTGCTGGTGTACCTTCGATAGATTGAACTAAGTTAGGTTTGATCGCATCTTTCATGATCATTGCTAAAGCACCTTGAACTTCAAGGTCAGCAACTGTCACTGGTTTACGGTCTCTTGTGTAACCGATAGTGATGCGTGCAAATCTTTCTTTCAAGTCTTTAATATCTGTAGCAAGACATAAGATAGCCATGATTTCAGATGCCACTGTGATGTTAAAGCCATCTTCACGTGGTACACCTTTAGTTGGGCCACCAAGACCTACTACTACGCTACGTAATGCACGGTCGTTCATGTCTAAGACACGTTTCCATTCTATACGACGTTGGTCGATACCGAGTGCATTACCTTGATGTATATGGTTATCGATAAATGCAGAAAGCGCATTGTTTGCTGTAGTAATTGCGTGGAAGTCACCGTTGAAGTGTAAGTTGATGTCTTCCATTGGGAGTACTTGTGCGTAACCGCCGCCAGTAGCTCCGCCTTTAATACCGAAAGTTGGTCCTAATGCAGGTTCACGAAGCGCTACCATAACATTTTTCTTCAATGCGTGGAAAGCGTCAGAAAGACCTACAGTTACTGTAGACTTACCTTCCCCTGCTGGTGTTGGACTCATCGCAGTAACTAATACAACCTTACCTTTTTTGTCATTGCCTTTGATTTGGTTAATATCAATCTTCGCTTTGTAATGACCATATGGTTCTAGCGCGCTTTCAGGAATACCTGCAGCTTTCGCTATTTCAGTAATTGGTTGAAGTGTCGATTGATTCGCAATATCTAAATCAGATAATTGTGCCAACTTTATTCGCCCCTTTTTTAATTATTAAAATAAAAAATGAAACATGTAATTGAATAAAACTGTGTTACAACGTTTACATATTTATCTTAACTGACTTTATACGCCTTGTCGATTATTTTAAGATAACGCTTTCACGTAATTCATGTATTCTTATATGATATGTGCCGAAATCGACGCATTTTGTAGTATTGCACGCGAAAATTTTATCTTCCAACCTCTCAGATTTTCAACTATCATTCAATCGGTACACTCATGCATTTAACATCTATATGTATAGGTTAGCACAACGTATCCTATTCCCTGATTACCTTAAATTTCACAAAAGGCTCGAAAAAGCACCACACTTTTCCGAACCTTGAGCATTTCTATATTATTTAGCAATCAATGTGGATGGGGGTCGACATTGATTCGTTTCATCATAGAATCAAACATTGTTGGATAATTGTTCATTATTAACAGTAAGAGAAATTGTAGTTTGAAGACGTTAATCTTCCATCGTACTCAAGTCGCCTTCAGGTAAATCGAGTTCCCAAGCTTTAAGTACACGACGCATAATTTTACCTGAACGGGTCTTAGGCAATTTATCTTTAAACTCAATTTCACGAGGTGCTGCGTGTGCCGCTAAACCTTTTTTAACAAACTGACGGATATCTTCTTTCAACTCGTCAGATGGTTCGTAGCCTTCTTTAAGCGCTACAAAGGCTTTAATAATTTCACCTCTGACACGATCAGGTTTACCAATGACACCTGCTTCAGCAACCGCTTCATGTTCGACTAACTTAGACTCAACTTCGAATGGTCCTACACGTTCACCTGCTGTCATAATGACATCATCGACACGACCTTGGAACCAGAAGTAGCCATCTTCATCTTTATAAGCTGAGTCACCAGAAACATACCAATCTCCAATGAAGTAAGAATCGTATTTCTCAGGATTCTTCCAAATCGCAACCATCATTGAAGGCCATCCCTTTTTAATAGCTAAATTACCCATACGATTGGCTGGTAATTCGTTTCCTTGGTCATCAACGATTGCTGCTTCAATACCTGGCAACGGTTTACCCATAGAACCGAGTTTCATATCCATCGTAGGATAGTTAACGATCATGTGACCGCCTGTTTCAGTCATCCACCACGTATCAAGTACACGTAGTCCATAGACGTCTTTCGCCCACTTGATGACCTCAGGGTTAAGCGGTTCTCCTACTGATAGAATAGATCTGAGTGAAGATAAATCATAATTCTTAATGACATCGTCACCAGCACTCATCAACATGCGTAAAGCAGTCGGAGCTGTGTACCAAATCGTCACTTTAAAGTCTTCAATCATTTGATACCAAGCTTCAGGTGAGAAACGGCCGCCCGCAATGCAGTTCGTTGCACCATTTAACCATGGACTGAACACACCGTAAGACGTGCCTGTAACCCAACCTGGATCCGCTGTACACCAGTAAACATCATCTTCTTGGATATCGAGCACGTATTTACCTGAGATGTAGTGAACCATCATAGCACGTTGCTCATGTAGTACACCTTTAGGTTGACCTGTAGATCCAGATGTATAATGTAGGATGAGTCCATCATCTAAATTGAGCCATTCCATATCGAAATCTGTGCTCGCTGCTTTCATTTCTTTGTTAAAGTCAACATAATTATCATCAACATCATCATCGACCACAACAACTGTTTCTAGATGAGGTAATTGATCCACTGGTATACGCGGGAGTAAAGTGTTTGTCGTGATAATGACTTTTGCTTCACTATTTTCCAAGCGGTCTGTCACTGCTTTTTCCATAAAAGCCTCAAACAACGGACCTACGATGGCACCTAACTTAAGTATTCCCATAAATGCGAAATAAAGCTCAGGTGTACGCGGCATAAAGATAAATACGCGGTCTCCTTTGTTGACATTCGCTTTATCTTTTAGAACATTCGCTGCTTGGTTAGAACGATCTTTCATTTCTGTGAAAGTATAACTTTCTGTACGTTGCTCATCTTGATAATGCAGCGCGACTTTATCACCTCGACCTTGATCGACATGCTTATCGATACATTCGTAAGCCATGTTCACCTTTCCTGTCTCTGACCAGGTAAAAGCTTTCTCTACTTCTGACCAATCAAAGTTACGATATGTTTCTGTATAATCTTGAAGATTGAAATTCCCTTTGTCCCCTTTATAAATTTCAACTTTCATAGAAAATCCCCCTTATTTATTGTAACCGCTTACAGTTTGTATTATAAACAATTATCAACAATTTTCAAAATAATTCGATAAATAATTCCAAAATAATTTACTTTTAGGTATAATACATGTAAGGATTTTTCTTTGGGAAGTAGGAACAATATCGCATTGAGACCGATGAGTGAATTCAAAGGAAGTGCTTAAAATGATTCATGTGAAAACTTTTCAAAAACGAGAATTACAGACAGAGGAAGGACAATTCGTCATTGAAGGACCTCTATCACGTCAAAAATTAGAGCAATTAACGTTTGATGAAGGGCTTCACGCCTTTCGACCTCCAAAAGAGCAATTTGAAGCGCTCAAAGAAATAAGTGAGCTGAATGAAGGCCGTATCTATGTCATACGGCAACAACAACATATTATTGGCTATGTCACCTATCATCATCCAGATCCGCTTGAGAGATGGTCTGATGGCCAGCTCGAGTATTTAATCGAATTAGGTGCGGTTGAGTTAAGTGCTGCTTATCGTCATCTTCACTTAGGGAGTCAGTTGATTCAACTCAGTCTTGAAAGTGATGAATTTGAAGACTACATCGTCATTACGACTGAGTATTATTGGCACTGGGATTTGAAGCAAAGTGGTTTAGATGTCTTTGAATACAAAAGGTTGATGCAACGATTGATGAACCACGGTGGGTTAGAAATCTTTGCGACAGATGATCCAGAGATTACGAGTCATCCTGCAAATTGTTTGATGGCACGTATCGGGGCACGTATTCGTTTAGAACAGCAACAAGCATTTGACGATTTGCGTTTTCAGAATCGCTTTTTCTTTTAAAATATCTGTAAGCGGTAATGATGTTTCTCGACAAACAAGGGGTTGTAATTTATTGAAAAAGGGAGTTGGGAATGATGGGACATTACAAAACGGGGTATGTTTATTCAAACGAGCTGCTTAAATATCGCTTTGGTGATGAGCACCCTTTTAACCAAATGCGGCTGAAACTCACTACAGAGCTATTAGAAGACATGGGTGTGCTAGACCAGCAGCACATCATCACGCCTGAAATCGCATCTGAAGAAACGTTAGCTCTCGTTCACACATATGACTACATCGAAGCGATTCAACATGCGTCACGAGGCATATTGAGTGATATTGAGGCACGTAAGTATGGTTTGGATGATGAGACGAGTCCGTTCAAGCATATGCATCAACATAGCGCCCGTATCGTAGGCGGTGCTTTGAAACTGGCCGATGCGATTATGACTGGTAAAGTTCGGAACGGCTGTCATCTCGGTGGCGGTTTGCATCATAGTTTGCCTGGTAAAGCGAATGGATTCTGTGTTTACAATGATGTGGCAGTCACAGCGGCTTATTTAAGTGAGACATATGATGCACGTGTACTCTGTATTGATACCGATGCACATCATGGAGATGGTACACAATGGTCATTCTATACGAATCCGAATATATTGAATTATTCTATTCATGAAACGGGCAAATTTCTATTTCCAGGAACGGGTCATTATACAGAACGTGGCAAAGAACACGGGTATGGTCACTCTGTTAATCTTCCACTTGAACCCTTTACTGAAGACGAGTCTTTTTTGAAGTGTTTTAAGACGTCTATCAGCGCTGTCATTGAAGCCTTTCGCCCAGATATTATCTTAAGTGTACATGGTGTTGATTTACATTATTTAGATCCACTGACACATATGAGTTGCACACTTGAGAGCTTGTATCAAATTCCGTATATGATTCAACAGCTGGCTGAGCGATACACAGATGGCAAAGTTCTGATGTTTGGTGGTGGTGGCTATAATATTTGGGATGTGGTACCACGGGCATGGGCGCATGTTTATCTCGCGCTTCAAGGTCAACCAATTCAGCATGGCCCCCTTCCCGATGCCTGGCTTAACAAGTGGCAGCCTTATAGTTCAGAACCGCTTCCGACTACATGGACAGATGAGGGTAAAAATTATCAAAGTGTGCCTCGTGCGAAGGAAATTAGCGACAAGAATTGGGAGCGAACACAACAAATTTGTAGCTGGTTTGAGTAAAATAGTTGAAATCATGGAAGCGTTATTAAGGTTAAATGCCTTGCGCTTCCCTTTTCCAGATTGATAATCTATACTGGCAAGCGAACTCAGCGCCCTTTTACTACACAAAAAGACATTGTGAAGTCGCACTCTCATAGAGTATGGATGCCTCACAATGTCTTCAGCATAGTACTATTTAGTTGTACCACGATACTCAATACGATGTGGCAAGATCACGTTTGGATCCTCGATTTCTTCCTCTTTCATGTACTTCGTCAATAAGCGCATGCCTACTGCCCCAATATCATAGAGCGGTTGAATCACGCTAGAAAGCTGAGGACGAACCATTTCAACTAAGCGCGTATTATTGAAACTAATCACTTGTAATTCTTCCGGTACTTTCACACCGTTATCTTGTGCACTGTGCACGATACCGATAGCTTGCTCATCGCTGATGGATAATAAAGCGTCAACTTGTGCTAAATCAAGTTGCTCGTAAGCACGTAAACCGTCTTTATACGTTTCATCTCCGTTGTAAATCATGTTGTCATCAAGTTGCAAGCCATGTTGAGATAAGACATGCTTTAAGCCTGTAAGAACATCTTCTTGCGCCTTCTTAGAGTAATCTCCGCCGACGAACGCGAAAGATTGTGCGCCTGACTCAATAAGATGTTCTGTAATCTCTTCTGCAGCACTTTCGAAATCAATATTTACAGAAGCAATATTGTCATCTTTACCATTCGTACCAGAGACGACAACAGGAATAGATGCCTTGTTAATCAAGTCTTTCATTTCTTCAGAAATTGTACCACCTAAGAAGATGATACCATCAACTTGTTTGCTTAATAAGTTATTAAAGATTTCTTTCTCTTTAACCGGATCATTGTCCGAATTTGAAATGATAGAATGATATTGATACATTGTCGCGATATCTTCTAAACCACGTGCAAGTTGAGAATAATACACGTTAGAAATGTCAGGAATAATCACTCCGACAGTTGTCGTACGTTTACTAGCCAAGCCTCGTGCGACTGCATTCGGACGATAATTTAATTTCTTGATAACCTCATTTACTTTATCTCGCGTTTCAGGTTTCACGTTCTGATTTCCATTTACAACTCTTGAAACTGTGGCCATTGATACACGAGCTTCTCTCGCTACATCATATATCGTTACAGTCATAAGCGACCTCCTCGTAAGCGTTTCAACGTATGCCATATACGCTTTCATAATTGTTTTCATAGTTTATCATAAATCACGTTAGAGTAAAATGAATCCGTCTCAGTTGTCACAATGATGTCAAACCCGGTAAATTAATTATTTCAAATAAACGATTTGACTTTCTTTTATTTTTACACATTAATTAAATTTTAAACCTATTATTGTGGGTCATTTTTGAAAAAAGAAAGTTAAATAAGTACAACCTTCGACAAAATATCATTATTCCAAGAATTTAAGGTACGTCAACACAATGTAAGGTTGCCAAAAGCTGTGTATGCGCCTTTGACAACCCTGTCATCACTAGTCATTTTCATAATAACTTAACGAAGCGAACTGAAAATGATGCTTCGCTTCCCTATCCTCTCACGACTAAAGTTCACCGTTATTGTACTTGTCGATTAAAGGCTTTAGCTCATCGTAGAAGTGGTTGAACTCTTTGAGATCCATTTGTTGACCACTGTCACTTAGCGCGACTGACGGGTCAGGGTGAACTTCTGCCATTACACCGTCTGCACCAACAGCTAATGCCGCTTTAGCAGTTGGTAGCATAATATCTTTGCGTCCTGTACTATGCGTCACATCGACCATCACTGGTAAATGCGTACCCTGTTTCAGAATAGGTACTGATGAAATGTCTAGCGTGTTACGTGTTGCATTCTCGTACGTACGGATACCACGTTCGCAAAGGATGATGTTCTGGTTACCTTCTGAAGCAATGTATTCTGCTGCTTTAATAAACTCTTCTATTGTTGCAGATAATCCACGTTTAAGTAAAATCGGTTTATTCGTACGTCCCGCTTCTTTCAATAGCTCAAAGTTATGCATATTTCGTGCACCAATTTGGAACACATCTACATATTGATCTGCCATCTCGAAGTCTGCAGGATTAACAATTTCACTCACGATGTTTAAATTATATTTATCTTTCGTGTTCTTTAAGATTTTAAGCCCTTCTTCGCCTAACCCTTGGAAATCGTATGGAGAAGTACGTGGTTTAAACGCACCGCCACGAATAAATTTCTCACCTTTGCTCGCTAAGTCTTCAGCTACTGCATCAACCTGTTCTTGAGACTCAACGGAGCATGGTCCGAAGACGAATGATTTATTGCCGTCGCCGATTGCACCACCATTGTCAAAGTGAACGACAGTATCTTCTGGCTTCAGTTTACGTGATACATACAAGTGTTTTTCATTGTCTACTTTCTGTAAATCTGTAGAAGCTTTGAAGATTTCTTTAAATAGTTGCTTGATTACGCTGTCTGAGAAAGGTCCTTCATTCTTATCGATGAGCGCATTTAACATTTCCTTTTCGCGCTTAGGATCATAAACTGTAATTCCTTGTTTGCGTTTAACGTCGCCAATTTTTTTCGCGACCTTTCCTCTTTGAGTTAATAAATCGAGTAATTGTTCATTGATATTAAAAATTTCTTCTCTGTATTGTTGTAATTCGTCAGTCATAATTTTCACCTCTATGTATAGTCATGTTATATCTTGCTTTAAAGCGATAAAATATTTAGTATTGTCCATTCTAACAATTAACGTGAAACACTTCAAATAAGTTACATTTTTCTTTTGTTATTCAATAGCTTTAAAGTGCCGAGTTTTCTTCATCGTATATATTGAGTTAACAAATTCTTCTATTTCATTAAAAGCAAAAAGGTTCAAGTCAGGTAGTTATGTTTGACTTGAACCTTGTGCGTAATGAGCGGCATCAATGTTAAACAGCTCATTACTCATCGCTTTAAAGTGCTCAATATTTATTTATCATCGAAAGTACGTTTTTCGATTTTGCTCTTCGTCTTCTTACCTTTTGTATTGTTTGATTTATTGTTGTAAGAAGGCACGGATTGTTGATCTTTCGTCGTATCTACAGTTGAGCTTTCAGTTGCTGAAGCGATGTTATTTTTACTTTGTTTTGATGATTTGTCAGCTTTATCGTGTTGGATATGACCATTGTCAAATGATGCTTTTGAATGCGTTTGTGGCGCTGATTTTTTAGCATCTTTAGGTTTAGTTACATTTTGTTTCTTAGATGATGATTTAGATTGTGATTTGGTACCTTTAGCATTTGATTTCTTTTGTGCACTTGCTGTCTTTTTCTTAGCAGTTGTTTGTTGTGATTTGTTAGAAGAAGTTGATGTTTTCTTCGTATTCTTAGCCTTGGATGTTGAAGCCTTTTTTGTCGTCGCTGCAGCTTTTTTATTATTTGAAGTCGACTTTTGCGATGCTTGAGTTTTTTTATTTTGACCTTGCTTCTTCGCTGCCTTTTGAGCTTTAGTGTAAGCAACGACTGCTTTGGCATATGATGGCGCTTTATCAATAGACTCCGCTGTGAGTGCTGGAACGATATAAGGCTTAGCGACTTTCGTAATTGGTGTTTCAGTCATCAAAGCTTCTGTGCGTGTTGCTACTTTAGTATCTTGCTTCATACGTGCTTGTTTATCTTTCGCTGCTTTCGCAAGGCTTTGTCCTTTAATTGTCGCATCTTGACCACCTGTTAAGTGTGGCACTTTAAATGATTGACCAGGACTAGCAATTGGTGCATCAGCGAATAATTGACGCGTTTGTTCAGCTACTTTACTGTTTGTGTTCATCGCTTGCTTTTTATCTTTAGCTGCACGAGCCAACTCAGCACTACCACTACTTTGGCCTAATAAGTTTGGCACTTTGAAATCTTTACGTGGTGATGCAATGCCAGGACTTGCGAGTAATGCGTCAGTACGTTGTGCTACCGTCTTATCTTCTTGAAGCTGTGCGTGTTTTTGTTGAGATGCTTGAGCAAGACGTTGAGCTGGTGAATGTTGATCTTTATCGACTTGATGTAGAGCATCGTTTTTCTCTTCTTCCTCTAGTTGAATCGCTGCTTGTTGTGCATTTAATTCTTGTTGTGATGGTGTTTCTGTTTCATCGATATTTTCAAGATCTGAATCAGTCGTTTCTCGTTCTGATAAAATGTTCTCTTGACCCACTGGAGAAGTGTCAGATAGTTGGTGATCAGAACTTTCTTGTTGAATGGCAGCTTGTTGTGCACTGAGTTCATCGGAAGAAGGTGTTTGATCTGCATTGTAAGCATGACCAATGCGACCTTTAATCGTTTCGACTTGATCCTCAGCTAAAGCTTGTTCTTGACGTGTCGTTTCGTGGAGGTGTTGATCAAATTGCACTTCCTCTTGAGGCACTTGCTTTTTCTTCTTCGCTTTATTATTAGCAAATAAACCGATGGCTGAACCAATGACGGTTCCGAAGACGAAGCCAAAGACGAAATTATTAGGTTGATAGCGACTCGTATGAGGTCTCATAGTAAAATCTTGTTCGCCTCTTTCATAGTCGTCGCGATTATAATGTTGCATATTTAAAGCCTCCTATAACAAATGCACTTAAACAAAGTGTAATACCTCATTTAAGTGCATTATGATATTAAGTATAATTTATTTTTTCTCTACGTGTGTAGTATAGCTTGCATTGCGGTCATTAGCTACACTGTTTGATTTGTAGTTTGCACTTTCTCTACGTTGTCTTCTGTTTTGCCATTTGTCAGCAATTTCCATTGCTACATTTGACCATTGGACAACTTGTGAAATTTTGTCTTCGTTTTGAGAAATATTATGCGTAATAGAGTTTGTTACACGGTCAACTGAACCGTTAAGCGTTTGAACTGAGTCGCCGATACCTTTCACAGCATCTACTACTGAGTTTAAACGTTCAACTTTACCTTGGATATCTTCAGTTAAACGGTTTACTTTGTGTAGTAAATCAGTTGATTCACGCGTAATACCTTGAACTTGACCTTCTACACCATCAAGTGTTTTCGCAACATGGTCTAAGTTTTTCTTAACTGAAACGAGCACGACAGCGACTCCAATACATAGAATTAAGAATGCAATCGCTGCGATAATTCCAGCAATGGGTAAAATCCATTCCATTAAAAACGCCTCCTAAAATACATATGTTGTTATTTATTTTAAATACCCAACTTATTTTAACATAAACATCAGTTATGGTATTAAAATTCACTTATTTTACCGGCATGTGCGGTGTAGGCACGTAAGACTTTCTGAATGTCTCCTGCACCCATGAACAAGATGACAGCGGAAGGATAGTCATCGAGTTGGTCGACAGTATCTTCGCTGATCAACTGTGCCCCATCGATACGATCGATTAAATCTTGAATCGTTAGCTCACCACTGTTCTCACGTATAGAGCCAAAGATGTCGCATAGGAAGACATGGTCTGACTCGCTTAAGCTTTCCGCAAATTCATCAAGAAAGGCTTGCGTACGTGTGAAGGTGTGTGGTTGAAAGACTGAAATGACTTTCTTGTTCGGATATTTCTTACGTGCTGATTCAATTGTAGCATTAATCTCTCTCGGATGGTGAGCATAATCGTCAACAAGGACCTGATCTCCAAGCTCAGACTCATTGAAACGACGTTTAACGCCACCAAATGTTTCTAACGCTTCCTTAATATTCTCAACATCTAAACTTTCGAAATAACATACTGCAATCACAGCAAGCGCATTGAGAATATTGTGATCGCCATATTGTGGAGATAAGAAAGTGTCATAATATTTACCTTGGATATAAACATCAAATTGTGTACCTACATCACTAATTTGAATATTTTGCGCATAAATATCATTATCACTGTCTAAACCATAGTAATAAACAGGAACATCGACAGATAACTTACGGAGATAGTCGTCTCCGCCCCACGCAATAATCGCTTTTTTAACATTATCAGCCATTTCTTGGAAAGCACTGAATACATCATCAATATCTTTAAAGTAATCTGGATGGTCAAAATCCACGTTCGTCATGATCGCATAGTCAGGATGATAGCTGAGGAAATGACGACGGTATTCACAGGCTTCAAAAGCAAAGTAATCGCTCGCTGGAATTCCTAAACCAGTGCCATCACCGATGAGGAACGACGTCTTCTTGTCGCCATTCATCACGTGAGATAATAATCCTGTTGTTGACGTTTTGCCATGTGCGCCAGTCACCGCCACTGATGTGTATTGATTAATCACGTGAGCTAAGAAATCATGATAACGAATAATTTCTAAGTTTAAATCACGCGCTCTGACAATTTCTTCGTGTGTATCTGGAAATGCATTCCCTTGAATCACGGTCATACCTTCGTGAATATTGTCCTCACTGAAAGGAAGCACTTTGATTCCTTTATTCTTTAAAGCCACTTCGGTAAATACATACTGATCGATATCTGAGCCTTGAACTTCATGGCCTAAATCGTGCATGATTTGAGCTAAAGAACTCATCCCTGAGCCTTTGATACCAACGAAGTGATAGTGGGTCATAATTAACAACTCCTTAAATCCTTTAATTAAATCTGTTCTAAATCAGCTTCGGTTATATATACATCTCGTGGTTTAGACCCGTTTGCTCCTGAGATATAACCGAGTTGCTCTAGTTGGTCTACGATACGTGCTGCACGATTATATCCAATTTGGAAATGTCTTTGTATAAGTGAAGTTGATATATTACCCTCTTGAACCATAAAGTGACATACATCCATAAAGAGTTCATCTTTAGGTTGATTTTCATTTTTCTTTAACAGTTCTTGCTCTTCAAATAGATAATCTGGTTCACGTTGTTTCTTAATGTAGTCAACAACCTCATCAATTTCCTCATCAGAAACAAAGGTACCTTGAACTCGAATTGGTTTATTCATACCGCTTCCGAGATACAACATATCACCGTAACCTAAGAGTCGTTCAGCACCACCGCTGTCTAAGATCGTGCGTGAATCGACACTTGAAGAAACCATAAAGGCGATACGTGTCGGAATGTTAGCTTTAATCAATCCTGTGATGACATTCACTGAAGGACGTTGTGTGGCTACTAACATGTGAATACCGCAAGCACGCGCTTTTTGAGCGATACGTGCAATCGATTGCTCAACCTCTTGTGGTGACATCATCATGAGATCTGCCAACTCATCGATAACGATTACGATTTTAGGCATACGATCTTCGTAAGCTGCTTTCTTATTAAAAGCAGTGATGTTACGCACATGGTATTTCGCAAATAATTTATAACGGCGTTCCATCTCGTCCACAGCCCATTTCAAGCTTTGTGTTGCCGCTTTGACGTCAGTAATTACCGGCGATACAAGATGAGGTAAATCGTTGTAAGGTGCTAGTTCAACCATCTTAGGATCAATGAGTAATAGACGTAACTCTTCTGGGTGATTCTTATATAATAAAGACATCAATATACTATTGATACATACCGATTTACCTGAACCTGTGGCACCAGCAATGAGGGCGTGAGGTGTCTTCGCAATATCCATCAATAATGGTTCATTGTTAATACGATACCCCATCGCTACGGTTAACTTAGACTCCGCATTCTTAAAGCTATCTGTTTCAATAATAGAGCGTAAATTCACTTTCGTAGCTGAATTATTAGGTACTTCGATACCGACTAAGCTCGTGCCTGGTATCGGCGCTTCGATTCGAATATCTTTCGCCGCAAGTGCCATCTTAATATCATCTTGAAGTGCCGTGATGCGTGAGACTTTCACACCCTTTTCAACGGAAAGTTCGAAGCGTGTCACACTTGGACCTTCAGTAACGTGTTGAACTTCGGCTGGTACATTGAAGTAGTAGAACGCATCATTGAGCTCTTCTTTCTTCTCATTAATCCACGCCTCATCAATTTCATGTGCTTCCGGCTCTTCCAGTAAATTGATATTTGGCAAGTTCAAATTCGGCCCTTTGCGTATTTGTTGCTTCGGTTGTTGTGTAGATGATGCTTCTTGTTGACGTGTAGCCACTCCCGTTTGTTGTGTATCTGTCATATCTTGCGTATTTGCGTTGTCATTTTCAGGGACATCATTTTGATTTCCATTCATTTCTTGAGATGGCTGTGTATAAGGCTGTTGTGTTTGATCATCTTGCTGAAAGTTTGTACTGTTATCTTCTTGATCCTCTTTGTGACCTTCGCCACTTACTTGAGTTTGTTGATTAAAAGGTTGTTGCCTACGCTGTTGTTGGTGTTCATTCTGTTCATGTGCATGCATAGAATCGTGTGTTGATGATTGCGCTTCACTATCTCTATATTGCGTATCCGTTTCAACACCTAAATGATTATTGACGTCTTGTTCATGTTTATGATGCACTTCAGAAGATTCACGACTCGTATCAGTGTGTGAATTAGAAGTCTCATCATTCTGTTGTTGTGCATGGCTTTGAGTTTCAACTTTAGTAACAGTGTCTGTTTCAGATTCTTGTGTGTCGTTTTGTTGAGAGTCATTTTCAGAAGCCATTGGTGTGCTCGTTGAGTGATTGGATGATGGTGTTTCACTTGTGCGAGCTTGTTGCGTATGAGTTGAATTCATTTCAGGTTTCAACTCTGGCTCTTTAACTTTATAATCTTTCTTCTTACTATCCATTGCACGTTTGCGATCTGATGGTGTCATTAAGACGTTAAACGGTTTTGCGCCTTTACGTATTTTTGGTTTTTGCTTAGATGCAGCATGATGAACTTTCTGATTTTGTGACTGAGATTGTTGATGACCTTGATTGCGTTCTTCTGAATGAGATGATTCTTCCTGTTTGTCGTCTTCATGTTCCCCATCTGATGTAGTGACTTGCGCATCTGACTGTTCTTGTTCTTCTTGAGTTGGATTCGTCGTAGTTTCATTAGCTACATCTTGATATTCTGTAGAATCCTTTTTATCAGCCACATAGTCTGAGTCATCTACTAGTGGTTGATCATCTTTTGTTTTTTCAAGTTGAGATTGCGCATCTTCTTGCTGTGCGCCTTCTTGATGTTGCGTTGTTGTATCATTCGCTTCTTCTTTTTCATCTAAGTCGTTTTGAGAAGACGTCATATCCTCAGAGGGCTCTGTTTCATCGTCACTTTTAACCTCGTTAGACTCTGCCAGATGCTCTGCTTGATCTTGAGACTCCTCCTCATCTAAATCACGGTACTGTGCGTCAGTTACCTCTTGATTATTGAGGTCGTCATTAGATTGAACATGTGCGTTTGAATCATCTTGAAGCGTGTGAGATGGTTGTTGCGTTTCTTGAACATCTTCCGCACCGCCGTCTACTTCATGTCTTTCAATCTCATCTTCTAATTGATCAGTCGTCTCCGCTTCGTCAGAAAGTTGATGTGATTCTGAAGATGAATCATTAGCTGTACCATCGATTTCAGAATCTGTAGGAGTGGCATCAACTGTAACATCGTTATCGTCTACCTGTTGCACATTACGCACATCATCTAGATTCACCTCTTCATAGTTAAAATGAGAAGTGGAATCTTCATTAACGTCAGTATTTGTCTCACCTTGCTGCAACTGCGCTTGATTGTCTGTGTCCTCGTCTAGTGAGCTTTCACCTATGTAACGTTTCGCCTGATTAGCATACATCTCATCAATGGCACGTTGTACGCTATCCTCTTCTTCATCGTGTTGTTGTTGACGTTTCTGTTGTAATGCTTTCTTAAATTGACGTTTTTGTAACACTTTGCGTTCACGTTCACGACGAATTTCCTCCACGATTTGAGAAGCATAAATATTTTCAATATTAATCGTATTATTGCGAGAACGTGATGAATCCGCTTCAGTCTGCTGCCCGCTACGTTCTGGTTGTGAAGCTTGCTCATTCTGAGTGGATTGAGAGGACTGAGCCTTCGTTTCTGAAGACGCGCTATTGTTACGCTCCTCTTTATTAGAATGATTAAGTGCATCGCTATCTTGCGTACGGGGAGCATAATCCGGGTGTTGTTCTTCGTGTGAACGCCCCTCATCAACTGGTGGGATTACACCATTATCAAGCTTTCTGCGTTGATGTGTTCCAAAGATTGCTGATGGTACTTCAGATGCTTTGAACTCTCTTGTCGCATAGTTACGAGGTTGCGTATCTTGACCTCTTTTAGAATGCGCACGTAATGCTTCAGTCTGAATGCTTTTACGCTGATGTGAACCACTCGGTTGAGTCTGACGTTGCGTGCGTGTTGAAGCGCTTGCACGTTCAAATGATGGCGCATCATCATTGTGCTCTTGAACATGATGATCAACGCGATGACGATGTCTTTTTCTAGAACGTGAAGGTGTTGTATCTTCTTCTTGTTGATGTGGCGTAAATCTCTCCTCACTTACTTCCTCGTGCGAAGCTGCTTCGCGTTGCTCCTCTTCTAGCACACGCATTGGAAATCTAAACTTACCTTTAGGTCGTTCATAAATATCATTATTTTGAGGTAATAACGTATGTTGATGATTATATTTGGCTTTTTGTCTTCTATGGCTACGTTTGTTGAGGTAATCTTTATTAGGATTATCTTGTTCTCCAAATAGTTTATCGAACCAGCTCATACTGTTCGTTACCTCCTTTTAGTCTTCGAAAAACGGTTGACCTACTGAATAACTGTCATCTAGCACCATGATCCCTTTTTCTTTGGGTGCATTAGGTAAGTTCAGTTCTTTCATCGAGCATACCATTCCACTACTTGGTACGCCTCTAAGTTCAGCATCTTTAATCACCATACCACTCGGCATAACTGCACCTACTTTAGCAACCACAACTTTTTGTTCCGCTTCAACGTTAGGTGCCCCACATACAATTTGTAATTCCTCATCACCGACATCGACTTTTAAAATGCTTAGTTTATCCGCATTCGGATGTTTTTCCTTGCTTGCGACGTATCCCACGACGAATTTAGGTGATAAATCAACAGATAATTGATAATTCACTCCTGCTTGGTCAAGTTGTTGTTGAAAAGCATTTACGAGATCTTCTGTTAACTTAATATGTCCGTTCCCTTCAACACCCGCTTTACTAGCTTCAAAGATATTAAAGCCGACAACTTGATCTTCTTGATAAAGCGTTACAACATTTCCTTTCTTGTCATAATTAACAGGGCCTGTTACAGGTTCTAATTGAAGAAATGCAACATCCCCTACGCCTTCAGGATTATAGAATAAATTCATTGAACAAACTCCTTATTTCTGATCTTTATTGTTATATTTCTGACGTGTCGCCTCTAAGCGTTGAATCACGTTAGGATTTCTCTTTTGTTTATTATTTTTACCTAGAATAAAGATAGGCTCTAAATGACCTTCTTCATAGCCAAATGATAGTGAAGTAATAGGCACAAGCCCTTTAGTGAAGAATTCCATCGTTAAATGTGCCATCACGTCATATCCCGTCTTGTTGCGAATATCTGCGATGATCAACACATCTTGGTGTGGAATCGCGACAAGCATTTCTCCTTCACACTGTTGCTCGAATTCGTTAAGAAAACGCGTGTTGAGAATACGACTTGCATCATAACCATCATTGGAATTGACAAAATAAAAGATATTCCCTTTCACTTCATCAGTCTTATAGGGATTATCTAATTTACGGACATTAAATAATGCCATTTCTTTCAGTTGTTGTTTCGTAATTTGAAGTTCTTTCAACATGTCTTCATCGATTAAGCGATAAGATTTACCGAGATCTAACGCATAGTAAGTTAATGTTTCTGCAGTATGTTCTTCGTAAACGAAAGGTGTGCCTTCATTATTTTCTTTTTGAAAGCTCGGTGCTCTCATGACTGGCATCACTTTAATATCATCTAAGTCTTCTAATGCTGTGCCACCCATTTGTGAAATAGCTTCTTCCACATAATAGACAATTTCGTCTACGATATCTTCTTTTTGTTCTTTATATTTAGCAACGATAGATTGTAGCTTTACCGTTACACCTTTATGATTATCAGTACGATAGATACGTAAAGTTTCTTCTTCACGATCGTAGCTGAATTTAACATCTAAATGCTTTAAGCGAGATTTAAGTTTATCTCTCATTTGAAAGACGTTCATACTCAACACTCCTCTAAGCGTTTCTCTCTACAGTTTACAATAAATATACCCTTACGAACAGAAAAAAAGTGGTTTGTAAGGGTATTGTTTTTAACATTATAGTGAAATTCCTCTCTCTTTTATGCTTCTGGTGCTAACTCAGAAAGGAATTGATCAATTTGTTCGATAGATTTGCGTTCTTTACCGATGTAGCTGCCTAACAATTCATCGTTGCTATAGACTAAGAAACTCGGAATGCCCATAATATCATGCTGAGCGCATAAATCAATAAATTGATCACGGTCTACTGAAACGAATTCAAACTCATCATATTTTTCTTCTAATTGAGGTAAATCGGGTTCAATTACTCTGCAATCTGGGCACCAAGTCGCTGTGAACATAAATACGACTTTACCTTGTTTATAGTCTGCAAACTGTTGTTCATTTTCTAACTTTTTCATAACTTCAACCTTCTTTCACTTAGTGATATTGTAAAAGTTCAATTTGTTCTTCGTCCAATTGAGTCACTGATTGATAAAGCAATGCGCGTGCTGCCTCATAATCTCGTATATCAAAGACAGATTCAGTGCTATGAATATAACGCGCACACATACCTATAACTGCAGTTGGTACACCGATATTCGCTTTATGGATCTCTCCACCATCGGTACCACCTGGTGAAATATAATATTGATGTGTGATTTGATGTATATCAGCGAGTTGTAATAAATAATCTCTAAAGTTTGGTTTCAATATCATCGTACCATCTTTTATACGGATCAATGTACCTGCACCAATTTGTCCTGATAACTTCTGTTTACCTTGCATATCATTCGCTGGTGAACAATCAACGACAAAAGCTATGTCCGGATCGATGAGTTCTGCTGATGGACGTGCACCACGTAAGCCGACTTCTTCTTGAACATTCGCTCCGACATATAAATCCACGTCTAATTCAACATCTTGTAGCATTTCTAACAACTCGATACCGATCAGACAGCCGTAACGATTATCCCAAGCCTTGCTCGTGTAACGATGCTCAGAAAGTTGTGTGAACGGGGTATAAGGCACGATACTATCACCAATCTCTATGCCACGTTCACGTACTTCGTCAGCTGAAGCACTACCGATATCAAGCATTAAATCTTCAATTTTAGGTGGTCGATCCCCTTGCGTTTGAAAATGTTTCGGAATATTAGATACGACACCCACATAACTTTTACCTTCACGTGTCTTAACTTGAAGACGTTGACCTTGCCAAATGTCAGTAGCAACCCCACCGAGATTAGTGAATTGCAACATACCGTTGTCCGTAATGTTAGTGAGCATAAAGCCGACTTCATCCATGTGTGCTGCTACCATCACACGTTTCGCATTCTTTTTCTTCGAACGTTTAACGCCGTAGAAACCACCTAAACGGTTATATACGAAATCATCCACGAAAGGTTTCATCTGTTGAATCATGTAGTCTTTCACATCGTCTTCAAAGCCAGGCGCGCCATGAAGTTCTGTTAATGCTTGCATGCGTTCTAACGTCTTATGTTTATCTATAGCCATCTGTTATCTACTCCCCTATTCATCTCTGTCTAATTCGATGAAGTAACAAAAGCGCTCACTTCTGTTAATCAAATCTTCAATCATTATTTACTGATCCGTATGTTCTCGCATAATAGAACTCTCAATCGTTTTACCATCTTCGCTATTAAATTTCACCGCGAAATACATTGGGTCGTGATAGTACAAGAACCACGTTTCTTCATTGATAAACTGTTGAATGTAGTGTTGTTTCTCGCTAATAGAATCCATTGGATAATCATCGTAAGCAGTTACCCATAACGGATTGAGGTGCGCGTGTGTTGGGAAGATGTCTGCCATATGCACTGCACGTTCCCCCTCACTCTCGAAGGTAATGATACTATGTCCGAAACTATGGCCTCCTGTGTGTATCATCTTAATACCAGGATAAGGTTCCACAGCATCCTGATAGAGCTTTAATCGCTCTTGATAATCCCCTTGGTTCATCGCCCAATACGTCGCTTGACTGCGTATATTTGGATTGAGAAATTCTTCCCATTCATCTTGTTGAATATAGTGCGTTGCATTAGGAAACACTGCATGCCCCTCACTATCAGTAAGACCTGTAGCATGATCGAAATGCATGTGCGTCATGAGCACCATATCGATGTCTTCCGGTTTCAGTTGATGTTTCTCTAAATCTTCGATAAGTCGGCTTTCATTACTCACACCATAGTTGCGCAGTTGTTTATCAGTCAACTTACCTTTACCGATCCCTGTATCTACGATGATATTAACATCGTGAGTTTGAATGAGTAACGGATGCGTGGGTTGTGGAATCTGGTTCTTGTCATTGGATTCAATCTTTCTAGACCACAATGGCTTAGGTACAACGCCAAAGATTGCCCCGCCATCCATGTGTGTATAGCCACCATCGAGATAGTGAATTGTAAACTGTCCTAATTTCATAATATCCCCTCTTAAACTGTCATTTAAATCTATATTAATATAGTCTCTCTTGTCAGTAAAATGTCTGGTTTAACAAAAAAGAGTGAGCATGAACCGTCATCGATTCTACTCACTCTCTAAATAGCACTATATAATTGAACAGTTAAGATTGATGAAAGCGCGCTTCCATACGATAAATTCGTGAGCCCTTATCTGCAAATTTACGCTCGTACTCTGTTTCGATATTATCCTCATCATCTTCTTCGTGTAGATTAAGATTGATTTTAGTGAAATACATACCGAACTGAGACATACTTTCTAGACTATAGGCAAATAATCCTCGATTGTCTGTTTTAAAATGAATTTCACCGTCTTTTTTAAGTATCTCTTGATATATCGCTAAAAATGTGTGATACGTTAAACGGCGTTTCGTATGACGACGTTTAGGCCATGGATCTGAGAAATTAAGGAAAATGCGATCAACTTCATGTGGCTCGAAGTAATCTGTTAACTCAGCCGCATCATTACAAATGAGTTTCAAGTTCGTTAACTCTTGATCAATGACATCGCGTAAAATATTCACCATTACATTCTTCTCACGTTCAATCGCAATAAAGTTAATTTCCGGATGTTGTGCAGCGATTGTAGTGATGAACTGACCTCTCCCAGAACCAATCTCAATATAGAGAGGTTGCTGCTGATCAAACCATTGAGAGAGCTGTTTCGCATGTTGACCATCTATATCTACAATGTCAGTATGGGCTTTTAAATAATCCTCTGCCCACGGTTTATAGCGCATTCTCATCATACATTCTCCTTAAATAAACGCATTGTGATTCATAATTTCGTTTAAAAATTCTAACCAAGTATTCATATCTTTGAAGCGCTTCTGATCCTCGTACCATTGAATCACTGCAATAGATTGAATTACGGTATACCATTTCATTCGTTTTTGTAAATCAAGGGTCTCTTTCACACCGTAACAAGCGAGCCAGTCTGACCATTGCGATTCTGGCACGTAGTTATAGAGCAACATACCGATATCAATAGCCGGATCTGCAATCATCGCATCCTCCCAGTCTACGAGGAAGAGTTCATCATGATCTGACAGTAACCAATTGTTATGATTCACATCTCCGTGTACGACGGTGAAGAAACGTGGATCGAGTTGCGGTATATGCGCTTCTAAATAAGTGAGCACTTTACGTACGACATGATGAGTCCAAACTTCACGTGACAATGACGCATTAATCTTGGAGAGCATGATTTCAGGTGTGATAGGTTCCATTTCCATACGTTTCAACATGTTAAGTAATGTTTTAGAACTATGTATTTTCTTTAAAAGGTTCGTCACACGTGTTTGTGGCATTTCATTAAAAGTGAGCTCACGACCATTCTTCCAGTGTTGTGCAGTTACCACTTCACCTGTTTCAATACGTTTCGTCCATACAAGCTTCGGTACAATACCTTCTGCTGATAATGCTGCGATAAACGGATTCGAATTGCGTTTTAAAAATAACTTCTGACCGTCTTGCTCTGCCATATAAGCTTCACCAGACGCGCCACCTGCTGAATCTAATGTCCAACCCAATTGGTAGAACTGCTCCACGTCGTACACCTCACTTTCAATTAGAAAATGGCTCAAGAAAAAGCTGATTTCTAGAGCCAAATCATACAATTTTTGTCACACACTTTAAGCCGAGCTTTACACTAGGTTATCCCTTGTATTCCTAGCCTACACACCCTTCGCTCGGCTACTTATCTTGAAGTTCAAGTACCTTCAACGATAGAATATGTATCTATCTCTAACCCTGTCATGTCAGGGTTTCCAGAGATTTCTTTGTCACTATGTATATTCGTTCTTATTTCGAAAGACTCATATTGAATTTTATAATTTTTGGTTGGCGATTTCAACCTAAAAACCAAAACTAAATGTCACATTTTACTTACTTGTGATATTATTAATCTTAAAATTTGACTCCCTCAAATTATATCACAATATCGGTCTTAAGACTTACTAAGTATGTCGTTTATTTTAAAAATGTCACAAAAAAGTAAAGAGATGATAACAAAACTTTTAATCTCTCATCACATTACTTTTACCCAAATTGTTAGAGCAACTCACATAATATATCACAATTGCTCTCCTCCACGATAGTGAAAAACGCACTTATGTGAAAAGAAAAAAGCACTTTAAAAGAAGACGAGATGCTTTCGCCTTCTCTCAAAGTGCTCAGTCTATTCAGTTACGCTTAGACACAGTGCGTATCAATGTAGTGATTAAATCGTGTTTGCAGTTGTTTCGTAATCGGACCTACTTGACCATTACCGACCTGTTCACCATCTAATTTAATCACACCCATGATTTCTACAGAGGTATTCGTGATGATCACTTCATCCGCATTTTTAAGGAAATCTACATCAAATGTTTCTTCTTTGAATGGTATGCCTTCATCTTCACAAATCCAGCTCACAACTTGACGCGTGATACCGTTCAGGATGTAGTTATTGATTGGATGTGTATAAATCACGCCGTCTTTCACAGCATATGCGTTACTTGCTGATCCTTCTGTAACAATACCCTCTCTATGTTGAATCGCTTCGTCAGCGTTATATTTTTCTGCATATTCTCGTGCAAGCACATTACCGAGTAAGTTTAAACTTTTAATATCACAACGTAACCAGCGAATGTCCTCAGTAGTTACTGCACTAATACCTTGATCCATATCTTTGAACGGGCGTCCGTAACTTTTACTAAAGCCCATCAACGTTGGCTCAACTGGCGGAGTTGGGAAACGATGATCACGAGGCGCAGCACCGCGTGTGATTTGGAGATAAACGCCCCCATTCACAACCTTGTTTGCTACGACGAGTTCTTTCACGAGCTCCGTTAAAGAGTCTACCGTGTGGTCGATGTCTAAGCCGATTTCATTCGCACTACGTAACAAACGCTCGAAATGTTCTTTAGCTGTAAAAATCTTATTGTTATAAACGCGAATATATTCGTAAATACCATCCCCAAAAATAAATCCACGATCGTTGTATGGAATGGTTGCTTCTTGTTCGTCTACGAGTTTCTGATTGATTAATACCTTTGTCATAACTATCCCTCCACACAGATTGAATAAAGTGCTTCTAAGTAAATACTCGTTGCGCGGAATAATTGATCTTTCGTAATGTATTCGTTCTTCTGATGCATGAGATCTTCAGACTCTGGGAACATCGCACCGAATGCCACACCTTTATCTAAATTACGTGCATACGTACCGCCACCGATAGTATATGGTTCTGAATTGTCACCTGTTTGATTGCGGTAAGCTTCTACAAGTTTCTGTACAAATGGGTCATCTTTCTCAACATAGTGTGGCTCTTGGACTTTACCCATATCGATACTGAAACCAAATGCTTTGATTTCTTCTTCGAAACGGGCCATCGATTTATCAAATTCGAAACCTTGCGGATAACGTAGGTTCACGCCGAATTTACCGCCTTCTTGGTTATCATAGCTCACTACACCGACGTTTGTTGTAACATCGCCCATGTTGTCAGTGTGGAATTTCATTCCCATTTTTTCACCAAAATGAGATTCAAATAAATATCTTTCACCGATTTGTACGAAGTTCGTAGCTGTCTTGTCTAAATTGAGCGTCGCTAAGAAATGGAGTAAATACAATCCGGCATTCACACCGATAGATGGGTCCATACCATGAACAGCTTTACCTTCCACGTTCAAGTGCAAGATGCCGCTATCAACATAATTAGAACCTTCAAGTTGATGTTCTACTAAGAATTGTTCAAAGTTCTGAATAACATCTGTCATATTTTCTTTAACGAATAAGCGTGCTGTTGCTTGATCAGGTACCATGTTATAACGTTGACCAGATTCAAAAGCATATAATTCATATTCAGGCTCGTCATCGTCATCATCTTTCTGATCTTGTACGATATCGAAGACACTAATCCCCTTTTCACCGTGAATAGCAGGGAATTCAGCATCAGGGGCGAAACCTAATTTCGGCATTTCTTCAGTCTTGAAATAGCGGTCTGTACATAACCAATCAGATTCTTCATCCGTACCAATGATGATATGTATACGTTTCTTCCAATCTACATTCATTTCATTGAGAATCTTCACAGCGTAGTAAGCCGCAATCGTTGGTCCTTTGTCATCAAGTGAACCACGCGCAATAATGCGGTCGTCAGTTACGACTGGATCAAATGGATCGCTATCCCAACCTTCTCCAGCTGGCACGACATCCACGTGACAAAGTATACCGAATACGTCATCGCCTGCACCTGCTTCTAAACGACCTGCGATATGGTCTACATCATGTGTATTGAAACCATCTCGGTCAGCTAATTGATACATATAGTCTAATGCTTTGCGTGGGCCAGGGCCTACTGGATTATCTTCAGATGCCTTATCGTCGTCTCTGACACTTTCAATTGATAGTAATCCTTTCAAATCTTCAATGATTTGATCTTCATACGCTTGTACTTTTTCTTTCCACATTACTTATCAACTTCCTTTGTTTAAAAAACTGGGTTTCTCTTTATTCTACATCAAATTAAGCGTGAACTACAGTGGGAAGAACAAATTTCTCAGAATAATTTCTACTGTTTAAATAATTCTGAACTTTAATATCATATACTCTCGCTTTCTGTGAACATATCTGCACTAGGAATTAACGCTCATTCAGTTATGAATACGGCTTGCTTTGGGTTTTAATGATACGAGCCCTTGACGACTATTTTCCATGCTTGCCCCTAATTAAAAAGCTTGGCCCACAACGTATGTAAGCCAAGCACAAATCTCAATTATTATTTGTTTTTATCTTGTTTAGGTTGGTTTTGATTATTTTTCAAATCTTCTTCAGAAACCACACGTAAGTTGTTTGAAGGATCTACAGCACCTTCGTCAGCGAAGCGTGCTTCTTCAACGTGGTCTTCTTTTTTCTCTTCACCATTGATGAAGCGTTCTTTTTGTTCATTTAAGAAGCCTTTCGGATCTTCTTTCACCTTTTTCGCATAGGCTTTAGGATCTTTCTTCACTTCTTCGATAGTATCTCCAGCTTTTTCTTGTAGGTCGCTTGCTACAGAGCTTGCTTTCTCTTTATAATTCTGAGCCGCTTCTTTCGCGTTCTCTTTATAAGATTCAGCTACCTCTTTCGCGTTCTGTTTGTAGCCTTCTGGATCTTCTTTGTATTTGTTGTACTCTTCCTTTAATCTATCTCTGTTTTCTTTGCGAGATAAAAGTACTGCTGCGGCAACACCGCCGAGTCCTAATACAACTTTAAGAAACTTAGACATAATTAACACCTCTTTTTTATAGTTATTGTTTCAGTAACTCTAATTCTTCCTGAGTTAATTGGCGATACGTACCAGGAGCTAAATCTTCATCAAGTGGAAGTGCTCCAATCTTGATGCGTTTTAATGCTTTTACCTCATTGTCTATGGCATGAAACATTCGTTTAACTTGATGATACCGTCCCTCATATAGAGTTACTAACGATTGATTGGGAGTATCAGTTTGTTTCAATATAGCTGGTTTCGTAGCACCATCATTTAACTCTATACCCGATTTAAACATATCTATATCATGATTGGTAATATTTTTTTCTGATAGCACTTCATAAGTTTTGGCCACATGTTTTTTAGGACTCATCAAATCATGGTTAAATTGTCCGTCGTTCGTGATCAGCAAGAGTCCCTCAGTATCTTTATCTAAGCGGCCTACAGGAAAGATACCTAAATGTTGATATTCTGGAATCAGATCTATCACCGTACGCTGAGCGTCATCTTCAGTTGCTGAAATTACGTCTTGAGGTTTATTCAGCATGAGATAAACTTTATCGATATAAGTAATCGTCTCGCCATCACAGCTTATCTCGTCGCGCTCTGGATCCACATGCACTTTCGGCGACTTTTCAACCTTATCATTAATCGTCACGCGTCCTTTTTTCAATAACTGCTTCACTTCTGAACGCGTGCCCACGCCCATTTGAGCTAAGTATTTATCTATTCTCATTTTAAAAATCCTAACTTGCTACGTATCTTGTTCGGGATGTCACCTAAGAATTCGTCCGCAAGATGCGTCTTCATAGAGATAATGCCGTAAATCAAGGCACCAACAATAACACCTACGATAAGAATGATGAGCGCGTTCACTTTGCTAACAGGTGATAAGAACAATTGCAGAACGAAGAATGTCAGTTCTACACCAATCATCATGATAAAGCCGTACATGAATATTTTACCAAATTGAATCCATGTTTCACGGAAGTCATATTTCGCATAAACTTTTAAAATAATTAAATTACAAATATTAGCGAACAATAACGCAATACCTGTTGAAAGCACCGCACCTGGTGTGTGGAACAGCATAATCAATGGTATGTTTAAACCGAGTTTAATCACGACTGCTGCTAAGATGACGAAGACAGTAAGTTTCTGTTTATCGATACCTTGGAGCATAGAAGCTGTCACACTTAACAATGCAATTAAGATCGATACTGGCGCATAGAAGAACAATAGTAAACTGCCATCGGGTTGAAATTTGTAGAACACTGTGTACAGTGGTGACGCCAGCGCCATAATGCCTAAACTTGCAGGTACTGTGATAAACATCAATACACCTAGAGATGTGCGAATTTGACGGTGCATTTCTGTCGTTTCACCGGATGCAAAGGTCTTCGTGATAAATGGAATTAAGCTGACTGCAAATCCTGCTGATAACGATGTTGGAATCATGACAATCTTATTTGTCGTGAAGTTCAGCATCGTAAAGAAACTATCGTGTAAACTTTGCGGCACGCCTGCTAAGCCCAAAGCAAAGTTATGTGTAAACTGATCCACCATGTTAAAGAGTGGGAAGTTCAAGCTAACGATAACGAATGGAATACTGTACGAAATAATTTCTTTGTACATTTGTCCATAAGATACATCTATATTGGTGTGGTCTTCTTGAACCATCTGCTCAATATTTGACTTTCTTTTACGCCAATAGTACCACAGCGTGAAGATACCGATAATCGCACCAACTGCAGCACCGAATGTAGCTACACCATTGGCTAATAATAGTGAGCCATTATAGACGTTGAGCACTAAGTATGCACCGACTAAGATGAATAGAATACGTGCGACTTGCTCTGTCACTTCTGACACAGCAGTAGGTCCCATTGACTTGTAACCTTGGAAGACGCCTCGCCATGTCGCTAACAGTGGAATAAAGATAACTACGAAACTAATAATTCGTATAATCCACGTGATATCAGCGAGTGTCCAGCCACCTTGTGCACCATTCTCATGTGCGAGCGTGACGTGTGCAATCGTTGGCGCTAGGCCGTAAAGCACTAAGAAACCAATGATACCGGTAATTGCCATCACTATAAAGCTCGAACGGTAGAGCTTGCGACTCACTTTGTAGGCGCCTAAAGCATTATATTTAGAAACATATTTAGACGCTGCGAGTGGTACACCTGCCGTCGCTACTGCAATAGCGATATTATACGGCGTGTAAGCATAACTGAACGGGGCGAGATTCTTCTCATCCCCCATAATGTGATAGAAAGGAATGTTGTAAATTACACCGAGCACTTTGGTGATCAAGATACTCAATGTAATGAGAAACGTTCCCCTCACTAATTCTTTACTTTCACTCATCCTTATCTTCCTATCTTTAATTAAGTTTTTCTATAATTACCATAAATTTCATCATAACGTTATACGACTGATTTTTCAAAACTATATTACTATAAAATGATTATCGCTGCGAGATATTATATCATGTTGACACTGAAAGTTTGAGAAATTCTCACATACTTACCCTATAACATACTAACTAAGATTGCTATAATACACTAATGAGTAAACGGATTATCCTAAAATGGAGGATTAAGCATGTATCAAACAGTAATCATTGGCGGCGGACCGAGCGGAAGTATGGCAGCCGTCGCAGCAAGTCAACATAGCGATAATGTCTTGCTGATTGAAAAGAAAAAAGGTTTAGGACGTAAATTAAAAATTTCAGGTGGCGGTCGTTGTAATGTTACGAATCGTCTCCCTTATGCAGAAATTATTCAAAACATACCTGGCAATGGTAAATTTCTTTATAGTCCTTTCTCTATCTTTGACAATGAATCCATTATCGAATTCTTCGAAAGTCGCGGCGTGAAACTAAAAGAAGAAGACCATGGCCGAATGTTTCCAGTATCTAACAAAGCGCAAGATGTTGTAGATACCCTTACTCAAACGATTTACGACCAAGGTGTCGAAGTAATAGAAGAAACACAAGTTAATCAAATTGAGCATCACGAAGATTATTTTACGCTAACCTTGAACAATCAAGCACAAGTTCATTCACGCACTGTCATCATTAGTACAGGTGGGACAAGTGTGCCTCAAACAGGGTCTACTGGGGATGGTTATCGTTTCGCGGAAAGTCTGGGTCATACGATTACAGAACTCTTCCCTACAGAAGTACCTATTAAATCTCCAGAACCTTTTATCAAAAACAAACGACTTAAAGGCCTAAGTCTTAAAGATGTGGCGTTATCTGTACTGAAGAAAAATGGTAAAGCGCGAATCACACATCAAATGGACATGATCTTCACCCATTTCGGCATCAGTGGTCCTGCCGCATTAAGATGTAGTCAGTTTGTTTACAAAGAGCAACAGAAACAAAAGCACCAAGATGTACGCATGAGCCTCGATGTCTTTCCTGAAATGAAACAAGATCAGTTGCAAGCGCAAATCCGTCAAATGATTCAAGACGCACCTGATAAAGCGGTAAAGAATAGTCTACACGGTTTAGTTGAAGAACGTTATTTACTCTTTATGCTGGAACAAGCCGACATTCCACTTGATTTGACGGGCCATCATCTATCTAACATGCAACTACAAGCGTTAGTCTCACAGCTCAAACATTTTGAATTTAGCGTGAATGGCACGCTTCCTTTAGATAAAGCATTTGTCACAGGCGGTGGCGTGAAATTGAAAGAGCTTTATCCGAAGAAGATGATGTCCAAACTCGTTCCAGGACTCTTCTTTAGCGGTGAAGTACTGGATATTCACGGTTACACGGGTGGCTATAATATTACGAGTGCACTTGTCACAGGACATGTAGCTGGGCTCAACGCAGGTCAGTTCGTACCTGACAGTCACGCTGATGAGTAAACGCAAACGTGTGAGCTTATGGTTAAAAGTCAGTTCATATCATACACGTGCGATCACTACGATTCACAATATCTAGAATTCACTTTACCGTGCTGCTAAAATCTTAAATGAACTCAAAAATCACCCGAAGATGACTTTCCATCATCTTCGGGTGATTTTATTTAGATATACTTAAACATTTCTGTTCATCATACTCAGCAATTAGATACTGTCGATTTCTAAACCTTCATCGCCCCAAGCATCCATGCCGCCTTCAACGTTTACTGCGTGAATGCCTTGGGATTGTAAATATTGGACGACTTTCGCACTACGACCGCCTACTTTACATACGATGTAGTATGTTTGATCTTTATCGAAATAGTTAAGATTATCTTCAATTTGATCCATCGGAATCGTTTTTGCTCCTGGAATTGTACCCATTGCTGTTTCTTCGTCAGTACGAACATCAACAATGTTGACTGGGTTGGAATCTAAGATCTTCTCTTTTAATTGATCTACTGTAATGCTTTCCATAATTAAAACGCTCCCTTTCTTTTATTTAGCAACAATATTAACCAATTTCTGTGGTACTGCTATAACTTTCTTCACTTCTTTACCTTCGATAGCAGCTTTAACATTATCATTTGCTAATGCAACCTCTTCCATTTCTTCCTTAGACATATCTTTAGAAATGTTAAGCTTAGCTCGTAATTTACCATTGACTTGAACAACAATTTCGATTTCATCATCCACTAACATAGATTCATCATATGTTGGCCAAGATTCATACGTGATTGTTTCGTCATGACCCAATTTAGACCATAGCTCTTCACCTAAGTGCGGTGCAATTGGTGCGAGCATTTTAACGAAACCTTCAATATATGGTTTGTAAAGTTCGTCTGCTTTATAGCTATCATTGATAAAGACCATGAGTTGACTAATAGCAGTATTAAAGCTTAAGCTTTCGAAGTCTTCAGTGACTTTCTTCACAGTTTGGTTATAAGTCTTATCTAACGTACCCTTATTAATGTTTACCACTTTTTCAGATAATGAACCATCTTCGTTAATGAGTAAACGCCAAATACGATCTAAGAAACGACGGGAACCTTCGAGACCTTTTTCACTCCAAGCAATCGCTGCGTCTAAAGGACCCATGAACATTTCGTAAAGACGTAGCGTATCTGCGCCATGAGATTGTACGATATCGTCTGGGTTGATCACGTTACCTTTCGACTTACTCATCTTCTCGTTACCCTCACCGAGAATCATACCTTGGTTATATAGCTTCTGGAACGGCTCTTTCGTAGGCACTACGCCGATATCATAAAGCACTTTATGCCAGAAACGAGAGTAAAGTAAGTGAAGCACCGCATGTTCTACACCGCCGATATAGAGATCAACAGGTAGCCAGTGTTTCAATTTCTCAGGGTCTGCAAGTTGTTCGTCGTTATTAGGGTCGATGTAGCGTAAGTAGTACCAGCAACTACCTGCCCATTGGGGCATCGTATTCGTTTCACGACGTCCTTTCATGCCTGTTTCAGGATCTACCACGTTCACAAAGTCATCGATGTTTGCAAGTGGTGATTCACCATTACCTGAAGGTTTAATTTCATCTGTTTCAGGTAGTAAAAGTGGTAATTCGTCTTCAGGAACTGTACTCATTGTGCCATCTTCCCAGTGAATCACTGGAATAGGTTCTCCCCAATAACGTTGACGACTGAAGAGCCAATCACGTAGTTTGTAATTGACTTTGCGTTCACCTGCACCAGAGGCTTCAAGTAACTCAATTGCTTTAACGATGGCTTCGTCATTGTGTAAACCGTTTAATTCACCTGAATTGATGTGTGGTCCGTCACCATCGTAGGCTTCTTTAGATAAATCTCCACCGTCGATGATAGGAATGATTGGTAAATCGAACGTTTGCGCGAATTCGTAGTCACGTTGGTCACCACTAGGCACACCCATAACTGCACCTGTACCGTATGTTGCAAGCACATAATCTGCAATCCATACTGGCACTTCTTCACCGTTTAATGGGTTAATCGCGTAGCCACCTGTGAATACGCCTGACTTCTCTTTGGCAAGACCCGTACGTTCTAAGTCTGATTTCTTCGCCGCTTCTTCTTGATACGCTTTCACTTGTTCTTGTTGTGCTTCAGTTGTCACTGTTTCAACAAGGCTATGTTCTGGACTTAGCACTAGGAAGCTTGATCCATACACTGTATCTGGGCGTGTCGTATACACTTCAATTTGTTCTTCTGTATCACCTTTGATGTCGAAGCGAATAGAAGCCCCTTCTGAACGACCAATCCAGTTACGTTGCATATCTTTAATTGATTCTGGCCAATCTAAGTCGTCTAAATCTTCAAGTAAACGATCCGCGTATTCAGTAATCTTCAAGACCCATTGTTTCATCGGGCGACGATAAACGGGATGTCCGCCACGTTCTGAGACGCCATCTACAACTTCTTCATTAGAAAGTACTGTGCCTAGTTCAGGACACCAGTTCACTGCTACTTCATCAACGTATGCAAGCCCTTGATTATAAAGTTGAATAAAAATCCATTGCGTCCATTTATAATAATCAGGATCTGTTGTATTCACTTCACGACTCCAGTCATAGCTGAAACCGAGTTCTTTGATTTGACGTTTGAACGTATCAATATTTTGTTGTGTAAAAGCTCTTGGGTTGTTCCCAGTATCTAATGCATATTGCTCCGCTGGTAAGCCGAAAGCATCCCAACCCATAGGATGTAACACATTATAACCTTGCATGCGTTTATAACGTGAAATAATATCCGTCGCCGTATAACCTTCAGGATGACCTACGTGTAAGCCTGCACCTGATGGGTACGGAAACATATCTAGCGCATAGAATTTCTTCTGACCAAAGTCGTCAGTCGCTTTAAACGTTTCATGTTCGTCCCAATAGTGTTGCCATTTGCGTTCTATTTCTTTGTGATTAAAGCTCACTTTCTCTCCTCCAATTCATGAAAAAACACCTCATACTATTATCCACACATTCAGGGACGACAATAACCTTGCCGCGGTACCACCCTTGTTCACACTCAGTGCACTTCATTACAATAATAGTAAGAGATGTCGCTCAATTCATTTATAATCCGGTAAGTTCACTTAGTGTTTCGCCGCTAGTTTCCACCATCCTAGCTCTCTGTTGACGAACATCTAAATTACTACTCCTATACATTACTTATATTAAGTGTTCGGGGTCATGATTTCAAGTTTAAATTGTAAAATGCTTTTACCCGAACTAGTGAGTTAAGGTCGCCGATCCTCGGGTAAACTTTTATCATAAAAACCAACCACAACCAACGCGATAATCAAGAGACCAATCATGCTTAAGAACATCGTCTGCATGTTAAACATATCGACGAGTGCCCCACCGAAAAAAGGACCTAGCGCTTTCCCCACCGTAGAGGCTGAATTAACGTAACCTTGATAAGCGCCCTCTTTCCCTTTCGGAGCTAAATGGTTCGCAATCGTCGGCACTGCTGGCCAGACGAACATCTCACCAAAAGTTAGAATAATCATGCCGATGACGAAGATGATAAAGTGTTCTGCAAAGCTTGTGATTAAAAATGATAATGCAAAGATTCCTATTCCGACGAACATTTGATACTTCAAGTTTCCACGTAACAGATAAATCACTGGACGAATGAGCGGCTGTGCCACTAAGATCATCACACCATTAATCGCCCACAGCACACTGTACTGGCTCATCGATATGTTCAATTGTTGGGTGAATGAAGCGATCGTACTCTCCCATTGGATATAAGCAATCCAACAAATAATAAACATGAGACAAACGAGCAATAGCGCTATAAATTGTGGACGTTGAGCTTTGGAGAATAACCCGGTGTTCTCTTGTGGTTTCACTTTGTATGTCATTTGAAGATTAAACTGGGTAACCGCTACAACCGCGAAACACACATACATGATGAGGTTGGCTAAGAAGATATAGTTAAAGTCAATCTCTGCCACAAATCCGCCTGTCGTCGCTCCAAGTGCAACGCCTATATTCTGAGCGAGATAAATCGCATTAAAGGTTTGCCGTCCACCTCGAGGCCACACAGCACCTGCCATAGCGTAAATCGCAGGTATAATCATTCCCCCACCGAATCCGAGGCACACCAACCAAATCGCATACCAAGGCCAACCATGAAAGAAGAAGAGCAATGTCGTACTCGTTAAACAGATAACTGTCCCGCTTAGAATGGTTCGATAACCGCCCAGTTTATCAAACAACGTTCCCCCAAGCAGATTGCCTATGACCATCCCAAATGAATTAATCATGAGTACGATACCAGCGAGCGTTAAACTCTTCCCTAACTCTTCTTTCATATAAATGGTGTTCAATGGCCAGAGGAAGCTGGCACCTGTGATATTCAGAGCCATACCTATGATGAGCCACCAAACCGCTTTAGGCATCTTCATTCACACCGCCCCTTTCGTAAGAACAACATTTATACTCACTATAACACAGTTAATAGTAATTATTATTTAATTAACTTTCCATTCTATAAAGTTACCTTTAATTAACCTTTGTTATTTATTAAAGAAATTTTCGAGATGCCTCTTTTACTATTAGCGAGTAAAAGCCTGTACTTGACCTCTCTCACTATCACCAGTAAGGTAGAAGAATATATTAAAATGTGGAAAGATTATATGACTTAGAAAGGAAAATGTAACATGGGTAAATATTTCCCTTACGCATTTGAAGATAAAAGATATCATACTTGGAACTATCACTTGAAAAATAAATTTGGTCAGAAGATATTTAAAGTCGCTTTAGATGGTGGGTTTGACTGTCCGAACAGAGATGGCACAGTTGCGCACGGCGGTTGTACATTCTGTTCAGCAGCTGGAAGTGGTGACTTCGCGGGTAACCGAGCAGATCCTATTGAAGTACAATTTAAAGAAATTAAAGACCGTATGCATGAGAAATGGCATGAAGGTCAGTATATTGCTTACTTCCAGGCATTCACTAACACACATGCGCCTGTCGAAGTCTTACGTGAGAAATATGAGGCTGCGTTGAAAGAAGATGGTGTGGTCGGTTTATCTATCGCCACTCGTCCCGATTGCTTGCCAGATGACGTCGTAGAATATCTAGCTGAGTTAAATGAGCGCACGTATTTATGGGTAGAGTTAGGTTTACAAACAGTACATCAACGTACCTCTGACCTCATCAATCGCGCACATGATATGCAAACGTATTATGAAGGTATCGAGAAGTTACGTAAACATAATATTAATATTTGTACGCACATCATCAACGGTTTGCCGGGCGAAGATTACGACATGATGATGGAGACAGCACGTGAAGTCGCACAAATGGATGTACAAGGTATTAAGATTCACCTTCTGCATCTGCTTAAAGGTACGCCGATGGTTAAACAATATGAGAAAGGTATGCTGGAGTTTATGTCACAAGACGAGTACACGAATCTTGTTTGTGACCAACTTGAGGTCATTCCTCCAGAGATGATTGTTCATCGCATTACTGGCGACGGTCCGATTGATTTGATGGTAGGCCCAATGTGGAGCGTGAATAAGTGGGAAGTGCTTAACGAGATAGATGACGAACTTGCACGCCGTCATTCCTATCAAGGTAAAAAGTTTGAAAGCAAGGTTCAGTCATGAAAGTTGAACGCATCCTCCCTTTTAGTAAAAGGCTATTAAACCAACATATTAAAGAAGATAGTATCGTTATTGATGCGACGTGTGGTAACGGACACGATACGCTGTACCTGGTGCAACAGACACCTCAAGGTTATGTTTATGGTTTCGATATTCAAGCTACTGCGATATCAGAAACTGAGGAGCGCGTTAATGGCTATTCAAATGTTCAACTGATTCAAGACAGTCATGCGAATGTTGCGCAACACCTTGCTCCAGAACACCGTGGACATATCGATGCGGCTATCTTCAATTTAGGTTACCTCCCTCACGGTGATAAAACGATTATTACTCAAGCGCCTTCAACGATTGCTGCCATTGAAGCGATAATGGAAATGTTGGCGCCCGAAGGTATCATCATACTCGTCATTTATCACGGCCATCCCGGAGGCACTGAAGAAAAAGACGCTCTATTAGAATACTTGAGTAAGATCGATCAGCAAAAAGCACATGTACTTCAGTATCAGTTTATCAACCAACAGAATCACCCGCCGTTTATTTGTGCGATAGAGAAACGCTGATTCGTGCTAAACGGATGGTAGCACAGTGCAAGCCATCTAAAGCTTAACAAAAAAATTAACATGCATTATAAAAAATCTCGGTCGAAGAAGTACGTGGACTTCTCCAACCGAGATTTATTATTATGATAAATTTAATATAGAATTAAGACTGGATTGCATTTTTTCTTTTCTCTCTTGTGCTTCTTTAATGATGTAATCTAACAGTTGTTCTTTCTCTTTCTTCATAGAAGCATTGAAGTGAATAATCACTGTACGTTCATCATTTTTAGGTCTTTCTTTAGTAACCCATGATTTCTCTACTAAATCATTGTACGTACGTGTACGTTTATATGATTTAACAGGTACGTGATCATCCATTTCCTTTAACGTCATAGAACCTTTGTCCCAAAGCGTCAATAGAATTAGAACTTCCTCTTTAGATAACTCGTATTCGCTTTGAACACTGTTGAAGATCGCTTCAACATCTTTAAATAAAGATTCAAGTTCTAAAATATTCGTCACCTTTTGTTCAGTCGTGTTCCCCATCAAACATTCCTCCAATCATAGATTTTATCGATAAAGAAAAAATTAATTTATATAAAATGTAGAACACTGTAGAAGAAGTGTTACTTTACAATAACATCCCTACGCATCATGAAGTAACACTTTACATTCTACAGTTTAAAATGACTATATGTTAAATGCAATGTAAATAGTTTGTCTAAAGAGATATAGTAAATTCACAAAACATTTTATATTAAATTAATCTCATTATCATTTTAAGATCAATCTATGATTTATGCAATTATATGGTTTTGAATTTTATCTTGCATTTCTTTAAGCACTTGTGCTGACTTATCAAATTGCGCTTGTTCCTCTTCACTTAACGGGGATTCAAAGATACGTTGCGCACCATCACGAGTTACTAATGTTGGAACGCCAATGTATACATCTTCTTGTCCATATTCACCTTCTAGATAGCTAGATACAGTGAGGACTTTCTTTTGGTTAAAGAGGATGGCTTTAGTAATGTGTAATAAGCCCATCGCAATTCCGTAGTAAGTCGCACCTTTGGCTTCAATAATTTCATATGCTGCATCACGTGTACGTACGAAGATTTCTTCAATGCGTTTTTCACGTTTTTTATCATTTTTTAAAATATCAAATAAAGGTTGACCTGCGATATTTGCTTGTGACCATACAGCTAACTCTGAATCACCATGTTCGCCGATAATTTGACCGTGGACACTACCTGGAGATACACCAAATTCTTCAGCGAGTTCAAATTTGAAACGCGCAGTATCTAGGATTGTGCCAGAACCGATAACACGTTCTTTCGGTAAACCTGATACTTTATAAGTGACATAAGTTAAGATGTCGACAGGGTTTGTCGCGATAAGGAAGATACCGTCGAAACCACTGTTCATGATTTCTGTCACGATAGATTTAAAGATCTTCGTATTTTTCTCAACTAAGTCTAAACGTGTCTCACCTGGTTTCTGAGCCGCTCCAGCAGTGATAACTACGATATCAGCATCTGAACAATCGCTATATTGACCTGCTTTAACAGTCACGCGTGAATCACCATAAGGGGCACCATGGTTGAGGTCCATTACGTCACCTTTCACTTTATCTTCATTGAGATCGATGATGACAAGCTCGTCTGCTACACCTTTCGCTACCATTGCAAATGCGTAGCTTGAACCTACTGCACCGTCTCCAACTAATACTACTTTATTACCTTTCGTACGTTCCATACTTACTCTCTCCTATCACAAAACTTTGTATAACTATGTGATTTATTTCACAAATTAAATATACCAAATATTTCTATAAAAAGCAAGATTAATAGCTTTATGTAAAATTTTCGTCACTATATAATTACTCACGCTTACAGTATGTTTATACATTTGCCAACTTTTCAAACAAGGATTGTTCGAGTCATCTTACAAAACCTAAAAAAGACTAGAACTTCACAGACACTTAAAATACACAAGCGCTAAGTGTGAAATCCTAGTCTTCCGATACCTTCATGGCATTATAATTTTAAACGATCCATGTGAGCTTACCCTTTATCATTAGTCAGTCGAATTAACTTGATTTTCGTCATCAATGATGAACCCAAGATTGCTGACACTGTTATTTAAGAAAGCTAGAATGTAACGCATCACTTCATCTCTTTCCGGTTCGTTATGGACTTCATGATACAGTCCAGACCATTCTTTATAGTACAGTTCTGGTGTAGCTACCTTCACTTTCACTTCACGCATCACATCTATATCAGCAATCTTATCTTCTGTCCCTAGCATCAAGAGCAACGGTAATGATTTAATATCTTTCAAATGCTCTACGGTTTCTTTCATAATTTCAGTTACTTCTTTGTACCAGTAATATGTCACTTTACGCAACATCATTTGATCATCTTCAGTTTCCTCAATTACTTCTTCATTACGCGTTAAATCACGTGCTTCAATTCCAATATTAAAGCGTGTATCTTTCGCTAACTTTCCAATATTTGAAAGTATTTTATCTTTACGCGTCTTAGCCGTTTTCGTAAATTCTAACAGTGGAGAAACGAGTAATAGGCCTTCAATCGGTACCTCAGTCTTTTCCAATAAATTGAGCGCAATAAGTCCGCCTAGACCCACGCCGAGGAGATATGTAGGTAACTTGTACTCGTTCGCAATGCGGATCCACTCAAGGACAGCTTCATGATAAACATCGAAACTCTCGATTTGTCCTTTATTTGCACGAGAAGTCTGACCTTGTCCAGGTAAATCGCCCATGATGACATGATAGCCTTGGCGTCGCAACATCGTGATGAGATATGCATATCGACCTGTGTGTTCTAACATATTATGCGCGATGACGATGACGCCTTTCGCCTCGCTTTCAGTTTCCCATTTCCACATGTCTTCTAAATCCCTTCTTCTTCAAGTTCTTATTCTTTATTGTATCAAACTCTGTTTCCGTATTTCCACGTTCAACCTACTCTCCTTTTTAAAATACTTCACTTTCTTTCTAAACACACTTAATCTGATTGTTTAAGGCCTTAACAACTATTTTCTTTATTTTATAGGTAAAAGGCTAAACGTCCCGCGTCGCAATTTCTATCACACTTTTAATGTTTGAAAATTTCCAAATTGTGTAAATTATGTGTTTGTAAACGATTTCACTACTATTCATTTCATGCTACACTATATGAAAGGCACAATATTTCTAAAGGAATGGGAGGAATTTCAATGCCACTAGTGAAAGATTTTTTTATAGGTATATCTAATAATACTTTTTTAAACAAACTCGCTAAGAGTATCGGCCCTACACTAGGAGCAAATCGAGTAGTAGCTGGAAACACGATGGACCAGCTCATCGATACAATTCAAAAGCTCAACGACAAAGGGATTACAGTGACAGTAGATAAACTGGGAGAATTCGTTGAGAATGAAGGCGAAGCCATCTTAGCGAAACATGAAATCCTCGAAGTCATGTACGCGATCAACAACCATAATGTCGATGCGCACATGTCAGTGAAACTCAGTCAACTCGGATCTGAGTTCGATTTAGAATTAGCTTATCGTAATTTAAGAGAAATATTATTGAAAGCTAATGAATTTGGAAACATGCATATCAATATCGATACAGAAAAATACGATAGCTTAGCTGATATTACTCAAACGATTGATCGTTTAAAAGGTGAATTCAAAAATGTCGGTACCGTTATTCAAGCTTATCTATATAAAGCAGATGATCTTGTCGACAAATATCCAGAATTAAGATTACGTATGGTTAAAGGTGCTTATAAAGAGAAAGAAGATATCGCCTACCAAACGAAAGAAGACATTGATCGAAATTATATTCATCTCATTGAAAAAAGGCTGAACAATGCAGAGCATGTAACTTCAATTGCGACACACGATGACAAAATCATCAATCACGTGAAGCAATACGTGAAAGATCATAATATCGAGCGAGATCAATTCGAATTCCAAATGCTTTACGGCTTCAGATCTGAACTAGCCGAAGAAATCGCTAATGAGGGTTATAATTTCTGTGTTTACGTTCCATATGGGGATGACTGGTTTAGTTACTTTATGAGACGTTTAGCAGAACGTCCTCAGAACTTAAATCTTGCATTCAAAGAATTCGTGACACCTGAATCATTGAAGAAGACAGGCTTTGTAGCTGGCGCTTTAGTTGGCTTCGGAGTAGTTGCAGGTCTCGTTACGAAATTCGCTAAAAAATAACTTCGTGATACTTACATTGTCTTATTTAGAGACAGTGCTCATATTTATCACAAAGTAGTTAGAATTTTCTTGATAGAAAGATTAATATTATTCTCAAATTAAAGAATGGGCAAGTTAAGTAGAAATCTACTCAACTTGCCCTTACTTATGTTCACGCTCTTAATTTTCATTAATTGTTTTAAATAAATTAGCCATTTCAATCGCACTCATCGCTGCATCTGCACCTTTGTTTCCTGCTTTCGTACCTGCACGTTCAACGGCTTGTTCAATATTTTCAGTAGTCACAATACCGAAGATGACTGGAACATCTGTCGCGTCGTTTGCGCGTGAAATACCTTTAGAAACTTCGTTGCAGACATAATCATAATGTGTAGTGGAACCGCGGATGACACAACCGAGTGTGATAACTGCATCGTATTTACCTTTTTGCGCTAATTTCTTCGCTACAAGTGGAATTTCAAATGCACCTGGAACGAGTGCCACATCAATATTATCCTCATCTACTTCGTGACGCACGAGCGTATCTTTCGCGCCGTCTAATAAACGCATTGTAATAAAGTCGTTGAAACGACTCACAACAATCGCTACTTTCAGATTTGAACCTGTTAATTTACCTTCAAATTTCATTATGTGTACCTCCTAAATCAAATGACCCATTTTATCTCTTTTAGTAATTAAATAATCATGATTATGCTCATTCTCTGGCACAATCACTTCGATACGTTGCGCAATCTCTATACCATAGTGTTCTAAACTTTGAAACTTCGCTGGATTATTGCTCAACAAATTCACTTTTTTAATACCAAAGTGTTTAAGAATTTGTGCCGCTTCGAAATAATCTCTTAAGTCTTCATCAAAGCCAAGCGCAGTGTTAGCTGTTACTGTATCATAACCATCCTCGATTAACTCATAAGCACGTAGCTTATTAATCAATCCAATACCTCGACCTTCTTGAGGAAGATAAAGAATCATACCACCATGCTCTTGAATATACTTCATTGATGCTTCTAATTGCTTACCGCAATCACAACGTTGACTATGGAAGATGTCGCCTGTCATACATGCTGAATGTAAGCGTACATTCTCAACTTCACTAATTTCGCCTTTAACGATAGCAACGATTTCCTCACCATCATGCGTCGTAAAACCATACATATCGAATTGACCGTAATCTGTTGGCATCTTCACTTTCGCACGAGCTTGAATCGCTTGAGCTTGACGTTCACGGCGATAATACATCAAATCTTTAATCGTAATCATCTTCAAGCCATGCTGTTCTTTGTACTGCATCAAATCGTCGCCTTTCGCCATCGTACCGTCGTCATTCATGATTTCACAAATGAGTGCGGCAGGTGTAGCACCTGAAAGTTTCGCTAAGTCCACCGCTGCTTCAGTATGACCTTGACGTTCTAAGACACCACCGTCTTTCGCAATCAGAGGGAAGAGATGACCTGGTCGGTTGAAATCTTGCGCTGTCGTCTCTGGACTCACTAGCGCTTTCGCCGTTAACATGCGCTCGTTTGCACTAATTCCTGTCGTCGTCTCACGGTGATCGATACTCACGGTAAATGCAGTTCCAAAGGCGTCAGAGTTCTGTGAAACCATCGGCGCTAGATCAAGACGTTGTGCAATATCCTGGCTCACGGGTGCACATATTAATCCACGTCCATATGTCGCCATGAAATTTACAGTATCCTCTTTCATCCATTGCGTGACTGCTATCAGATCTCCCTCATTCTCTCTATCTTCGTCATCTACAACAATAACACTTTCCCCATTCTTAAGGGCTTCTATTGCGTCGTCTATGCGGTCAAATTTCATCCTCTACCCCTCCTAGTATCCTAACGCTTTCATCTTATCCACCGAGAGACCGTCTTTCTGGTCTCCTATGATGCGTTCAACGTATTTAAATAACATATCTGTCTCTAAATGTACGAGATCATTTTCTCTCTTTTTATCTAAAATGGTCGCATGGCGCGTTTCAGGAATGAGATGGATATCGAACTCATTCGCGCGCAGTTGAAATATCGTTAAGCTCGTTCCATCTACCGCTATAGAGCCACGAGAAACCATTTGATTTAACAAATCTTGAGGTGCTTGAATTGTGATAATCGTTGAATTGCTGTTCTTCTCAATACGAGAGATACGACCAATATCGTCAACGTGACCAAGTACGAAGTGACCACCAAATCGACCTTGACCACTCATCGCCCGTTCTAAATTGACGGGGTCTCCTTGAGATAACTGGTTTAAATACGTCTTGCTTTCTGTACCTTTAATGACTTGGACATCAAAGTGATTTGAATCGAAAGCTGTGACAGTTAAACACGTGCCGTTCACACTGATTGAATCACCAATCTGCATATCTTCTAGTATCGTTTGACAACGTATAGAGAGCGTCATAACAGATTGGACAGTCTGCATACGTTCAATCGTACCGACTTCTTCTATGATACCTGTGAACATCGTCTCACTTCTTTCGTAACTGGACTTTAATATTCTGCTCAAGCATGTCTGTACGAACAATTTCAAAGTTAGGAACTTGTGATAGCTCTAGTACTTCATCAGTTTGGTAGAATTGATGCTGACCAGAACCACCTATAATAATCGGGGCATAATAAAGGATGAGTTCTTTCGTTAGTGTTGAATGGAGAAATTGAGAAGTAACTTGTGGGCCTGCTTCTACGAGTACACGCCCAATACCTTTGCTGTATAAATTACCAAGGATACGTTCAATTGTACATTCTTTTAAATAAATAATATCTATATGTTCTTGATTTGCGGAAAGATCAGGATTTTCAGTATAAATCCATATCGGTGCTGTGGCATCCTGAAACATGGACAGATCGAAATTGATTTCGCCACTTTTAGAAAGTAAGACTCTGACTGGATGCTTACCCTCTTCAATGCGCGTCGTATAGCTCGGATCGTCTGCATGAACCGTACTGTTACCAGTAATGACCGCATCATGCGTATGGCGCAATTGAAAGACATCTTGTTTCACAGCCTTATTCGTAATCCATTGACTCTGACCGACATCTGTCGCTTGCTTACCATCTAAGCTGCATGAAACTTTCACAGTTACTTCAGGCATCGCATTACGTTTTGCAAAAAAGAAATCTTCATAAAGTCTCATCGCCGCTTCTTGGTAACGGAATTCCACCTCAATACCGTGTTCTTTCAAGATCTGATCGCCTCTTGAAGAAAGCGTCGTATCTTTAATCGCATACACGACTTTGGAAATGCCGAAATCAATAATCTTGTTCACACAAGGGGGCGTGGAACCGTAATGCGTGCAAGGTTCAAGTGAAATATATATCGTTCCACCTTGCGCTTCTGCACCTGCCATATCCAAGGCTTGAACTTCAGCATGCTTATCACCTTGTCGCAGATGTGCGCCTAAGCCAACGACTCTACCTTGACTAACCACAACTGCACCCACTGGCGGATTGACTCCAGTTTGTCCTTCAACCATTTCCGCAAGTTGAATAGCATAATTTAAATAATGACTCATTTCATCACCTCATTAAAAAAACACCTAAGGCTTCGCTTCAGGTGTGAGAAAAATAGTAAACTAACATGTTCCATATGTGTATAATCAAGTACGACTTTATGTCATAATGGCACACAAACTTAACTTACGCAGACTTCAACATATTACTGACATATGTCTGCTCTATTTACGCTTGTCACCACTATTAACACAGTAAGTCCGTGTTATAATGCATACTTCACATGACAAAGTAGACCACACATAATTGTGGTTATCGTTTACTTCATTCTTTCTCCCATCCAGACTATACTGTCGGCTCTAGATTCTCACTAGATCAGCCAAGGTCATATCGTATGACCTCGGGTCGCAGGCTTCACTTACTGCCGGTTGGGAATTTCACCCTGCCCCGAAAGAATTACTCTATTTAATTGTTCAATTGACATCGATGATTGAGTCTATCATTATCTTACATCAAAATATTGTGAAACACAATTCAGGCGTCTGTATAACGTGGAGAAGCTAATTCCAAGCGTCAAACGTTTGAAACAAGTATCAGCGCTCATCTCATTTCGTTTCGTCATCATCTTTCACGACTCAATTTGCAGAACTTCCTATAAAGCAAAAGGTAGCGAGGAAACGTACGTCAACGTTTCCCCACTACCAAATCTTTTACGTTAAAGAAAGACTTTTTAAAACTACATCTCCTGCACCTACAACGATAAGTAGAGTAAGATTCGAAACTGTACACTCTTCATCGAATTCGACGCTTCGTCTACAGAAACTTAAACTTCGTCTTTCATTTCCCTATTGTTCTCTCATATTATCAAACATTTGATCTACAACACTTGCAGCTTGTTTCACAATCATATTTACACCATTGCGTGATTGATTAATACCATTTGTGAGCTGTCCAAAAGCATACATACGTCGCAAGGTGCCATAACGTGGACTAATCACTTGATTGGTTTCAGGTATGATTTGAATACCACCCAGCGAATGAGACTGCACAACTTGTCTATTCTCCAAATTAATGACGAGCTGGTCATCATGGTCAAGATCGGCAAGATGCGTTTTCGCACCTGTCGCATTGATGACAATATCGAAAATGGATGGTTTCTCATTTTCTTCCTCATAATAAATACAGAAGCGACTGTTAGGCTCATCGTAATAAATGTCTTTCACATTCTTCTTAATTTCAATCAAACCGTCATGAATACCATCGATAATTAAATGTGCTGTAGTCGGTGGCATTGGATTTGAATTTGCTTTCAGAATACCATGATACTCTTTCAAGAATTTTTCTTGATCTTGATGACTGAAACTATTCCAAATCCAGTTCATATTTTCTTTGACCATTTCTAATAACGTTTGGAAGATCCCCACTTCTTTAGGATGATCTAAATCATAAGTTAAATCATGAATCGGCTCACCCTGTTTACGATGGACTAATTCATCTAAATCTAAATCGAAACGTTCACACTCTTTGACAAATAAGTCTATCGCATGTTGAAGAGGCACGTTACCAAAGTAGTCTTTTTTAATACGGTTAAAATGCTCGGGCGTAATGTACTCAAATTCAATATCAGGCATCTCGCCACGCACGCTAGGTAAATGTCCACTGCGACTCGTCACAGTTATCGGCAAATTAGGATGATGCGCAGTAACGTAACGAATAACATCTAAACTTGCTAAACCCGTACCCACAATCGCAATACGATCCGTATCGTCCACTTCATCTAAAGTATTGTATGTAGGATAAGGCGTTTGAATATAACCTTTTGTGCCTTTCAGATGGTAGGGATCGTGGTAAGACAACGTTCCAATGGCAAGGAAGACCACATCGTACACTTTACATTCAGACATGTCATTGGATGTGCAGACGTGATAGTTAATTTCTGTATCACCAATGTTTGAATCGATGTAGACTTCTGTAACTTCTTTATAGATGACGTTGATATTGTCGTACGTTTGTTGATATTGATTGAGATATGACTTCATATAATGGCCAAAGATAAAGCGTGGCAAGAATTCTGGATGCTCAAATTTGAAATCGTCTTGTCGCTCATACCATTCGTAGAATTCTCTAGGATTATCTAAATTTAAAGACATTTGATCTGACGGCAAGTTAATCAATAATTCTTGACTATCATTTTGGAAAGGCACACCCTGCCCCATATTCTCTGGATTATCGTAAATATCCACTTCTAAATCTTTAAATTCTTGATATTTAACGAGTTCTCTTAATACACTGACGCCTGCAGTACCGGCGCCGATGATTGCTATCTTCATTGTGATCGACCTCTTTAAAGTTTTTATCTTTTTATAACACATTCATTTGTATATTCACTTTTTTCAGACTTGCTAAACTGATATTAAACTTTTACATATATTGTGTTACGCTATATACACCCTTATAACGCATAAGTGAGGTTACACAATATGTCTCGATTACGTTATGGTATGATCATTATATTAATTTGTGTGATGACTCTAGCGGGCTGTGATTTGCCGGGTTTAGGCGGTAGCACGCAAGGTAAAAAGAACATTAAAGTATCCGCACTCGCTACGAGTGAATCTCAAATCATGGCCTATATGATTAAAGATTTAATCGAACATGATAGCAATAAATACAACGTGTCTATCATCAATAACTTAGGGTCTGCGACGATTCAACATAACGCTTTACTTAACGGTCAAGCCGACATTTCGAGTACACGTTATACTGGAACTGAGCTCGTAGGTGCTTTGCATCAGAAACCGATTCGAGATCCTAAGAAAGCAATGTCCGTAACGCAAAGGTTATTCGATGAAAAGTATGATCAAACATTCTTTGATTCGTATGGGTTTGAGAATACCTTTGCATTTATGGTGACTGAAGAAACAGCTAAGAAATATCACTTAGAAACCGTCTCAGATTTAGACAAAGTTAAAGATAAGATTCGGGTTGGAACAGATACAACTTGGATTAAACGCGGTGGCGACGGATATCGACCATTCACGCACTATTACGGCTTTAAATTTAAACAATTAAAGCCAATGCAGATTGGTCTCGTTTATGATGCTTTGAAAAGCAACAAACTTGATGCAGCGTTAGGTTATACAACAGATGGACGTGTTTCTGCCTATCATCTTAAAGTATTAAAGGACGATAAACACTTCTTCCCATCCTATGATGCGAGCGCTATCGTGCCAAAGCGTCTCCAAAGACAAGAGCCTGAAGTTCGACAAGCAGTAAAGAAACTTGAAGGCCAAATTTCTACCGAGCAAATGCAACAACTCAATTATGAAGCTGATGGCAAAGGTAAAGAACCTGCTGTCGTTGCACATGACTTTTTAGAAAAACACCATTACTTCAATAAGTAGAATAAAGGAGGCCCCTCTTATGAAATTTATCATCAAAGTATTACTATCCATGCTATTGTTCTGGATTATCTTTAATCGTAAAAATGAAGCAAAGTAACTGTCAGAAGTTCGTTTTAAGAACTTAAAACAGTACTCACGACATCACTATGAAGTCTTAACCATGATAAAACCCGTAGAGGTCTATTTCAGCCACTACGGGTTTTTATTAATAGGAGCGCAACGCCTTACCTATTCTTATTTCTTATCTTGATGTTTAGCATCATCTTTATAAACGTAATATTTATAATACTTACCTTCTGTATTCATCTTGTCATAGAAATTAGACATGAGCTTCGCATTACTTTTAGCCCAGTTAATATCTGTCGCATATTGATGCTTACCTGTATTCTTAGGATTCCATCTCATGCTGTAAAGTGTATTCTGATCATCGTGAGAAAGGAAGTGATCATGGATGAAGTCAGCACCGCCAGCAATGGCTTTCTCAGGTGTGTCCCAACCATGTTTCTTCGCGTATTCGCCACCTGTCTTCACAGGATCTTCGTCTAGTGCGCCTACACCAAAGAAGTTGTAGTATTTCTTACCGTCGATTTCCACACCTTTCGCGAGATCACTGTTAACCGAGCCCGTCTCAAGCAATGCGTGCGAAATGAGATAAACCTCATTGACATGTTTGTCTTTCGCAGCTTTGATGAAATCGTCCGTATGATTCAATAACGTAGGATTATCCACGAGCATACGTTTGATACGATTGCGATCCACTCCTTGATATTTATCAAGTTGCAAGAATTGATATTTCTGTACATCACTATCAATTAACTTACTTGAATCCATCGCATCTTTAATCTCTTCAGGAGATGCATCTCTCCACTTGTTATTCTTATTCGATACTTGTTGCTTCGTATAGTTATCCACTTGTTTTTTCGAAGCTTTGTCTAAAGTATTATCTACCTTTTCAATATGCTCAACTTGCTTTTCGTGTTTAAAAATCACTTGGTCTTTAATTAAAGAGAATCCAATAGCTACAAAAACACCTAAGATTATTAAGAGACCAATAATCGAAAAGATTGAGCCTTTCTTATGTTTAATCATGTTCACACCTCTTAGGTAATAATTTGAACTTTGCTTATAAAGTTTAACATTTAAATCGATGTCACACAATTTCATACTGTCGTTGTTACAAATTCATAAAAAAAGTAATGAAACTTTAATTTCATTACAAAATAAAGACAGCACCTGAATTTCCCCAGCATCTTCACTTCTGAATGAAATTATTGTTCATTACTTATGATTTGAATGATATTCCATCATGATGAAACTGACTGCTTGTGAACGATTCTTATAATAATACGGATTCAAATCGATATTACCTTCTACACTACCGTCACGATAATGCATTTCTTTCGTCATATTATTGATCATTACGAAATCTGATTTATCTTTAATCGAATCCAAATCGTCGTGTCGCGCGAAAAAATGTTCAAGATTAAGGTGTGCGTAATCCATTTAGAGCCTCCTTGTCAGTTAAAATATGTCGAATCTATATTTAAAACACTATTTAAGTACTATTTTAGTCACATTTAAATTGCTATTACTACCATTTAACACCTTTTACTCACATTAAGCAACTGAAATCTTTTCTACTTCACCGTACGCTATAGTTATCCGGAAATATTTATTTGTACGTACAAATCGAAAGAAGAAACAATTGAATTTTAACACTTACTATGAAAAATACAAAAATATAATTCATTATCTACTCAAAAGTTACAATATCAGTTATGATTATGATGAATTCTATCAATTATTGCTCATACGCATGTGGGAACTCATCGAACGTTTTGATGACAAGCATCAACTCCCACTGAGCAAATATCTATTCTATCGCCTACGGTTCTATCTCATTGACCTCTTTCGTCAAAGAGGCAAGCAGGAGCCATCTTTAACACTAGAAACCACAACAAACATCTACGCTTCTGAATCAATGGAAGAACAAGTGCTCACTGCGGATTTACTCAAGACGTTTCAACCGTGGCTCACGCCTCTTGAACAGCGATGGTTGCGTCTCAGGGTACAAGGTTATCAACAGGCTGAAATAGCGAAACAACTTCAGCGTTCAGTGAGCTCTGTAAAGCTCTATCGTCGCAGTGTCCTCAAGAAATATCAACAGTTTATGTCTAAAGCAGAGGTGTAAATCATGCTCGATAAGAATCAACTGCTCTATGTTATGACACAACCCGATCTGGAACGCCTCACTCGATGTGAATTTGTCAGCCATTCGTATCTCTATCCTGGATCATTAAATAAAGTCTTAAATTACCTCATTAGTAGTAGCCGTTTAGATATCAAACATCAAATCGCAACATCTAAAAATCTACTGCATATCAATAAACTCGTGCCTATTTATGTTAATCAACATCTCACGTTATTCCCGATTAAGCAACAGCGTGCGCCACTTCAAATTTATATCAACGCACACCAAATCCGCGGTTTAACATCTAAAGGTTCACGAACACTCATTTATTTCAGTGCACGCAAGCAATTACTCGTCGATGAAGGCTATACCTTAATCCGTAAAAAATGGTTAGAAAGCTTATCTTTAGCTACTTTCTACAATCAAGATATTGAGCTATAGTGCTTTATTAAATTTATATTCTAAGAGCTTTTTAGTGAACAAGGCGGTCGTCTGCTTGATAAGCCAAAGTGCAACAATCACAAGTCCGACGGCCCCTATCAATATAAGGATAGCTGAAAGCATCGTCAAATTCCCTTGTGGGTGGATAAAATAATTCACTGCACTTAAGCTTGTGATAAATCCGAACAGGAAAAGCCCGACTGTAATAACGTAAGATACAAGTAGACCTAACAATAGAAGCATAAACGTTGTCGTACTCACGACTTTCTGACGGAAAATATGAGTCTTGAGAAACTGATTAGCAAAAAAGATGGGACGTTGTAGAAGTTGCGCATCTTGCTCTTGTTCAGGGTCTAGTTGTTGGATAGTTTGATGTAGTTGCTTTTTCTCTTTTTTATTAAGAAACCACAAATGTTTCGTTACCTTTTGTTGAAATAAATCTTTGTTCATCACATTACTCCTTTAATCACTTCTTTCATCTTAACTGAGATGAGATGGAGGTACAATAGCACGCTCTACATTTTCTCATATTAAAATGGCTCGTATTCGAAATGTGGTATCCACAATTCGAAACGAGCCAATGTTATATTTCAAATTTAATTTCTTGAGAGATGAACAGCGGTTATTGCTTCAAACTACTGCCATTCGAGATTCCCTCTTCCATCACTAAAGAATAGACAATCCTGAGCTTTGAATATCTTTCGCAAAGCCTTTCACAGTATCGACAGACAGGCTTTCGATATCGCGACCTAAATTGTTATTTACTTTACTCACAACGCCCGCTGGACAAGTGATGATATCTGCACCAATGTCGTCTGCTTGAATTACGTTGATCACTTCACGGCAGCTCGCCCATAATAACTTCACACCTGCTTTACTATGTGTCACTTTCACTGCTTCTTTCATTAACGGTAGTGGATCTACACCAGTATCAGCAATTCGACCTGCAAAGACAGAGACATATGTTGGGACGCCTTCTGTAACCGCGTCAGTGATAGATTGAACTTGTTCCATAGTATAAACAGCTGTGACGTTAAGTTGTACATGTTGCGCTGACAATTTCTTAATTAAAGGAATAGTAGATTCGCCTTTCGTGTTAACAATCGGAATCTTCACGAAGACGTTATCACCGTATTGTTGTAGAATCTCCGCTTCACGCTCCATCGTTTCTAAATCGTCCGCAAAGACTTCAAATGAGATTGATGCGTCAGGGATTTCTCGCACCGCTTCTTCAGCGAAAGCCTTGTAATCTTCTACGCCCGCTTTCGCCATTAAACTTGGGTTAGTAGTAAACCCATCTACTTCTTTATTTTTATATGCGAGTTTCATCGCTTCGATATCTGCACCGTCAGCGAAGACTTCAACATTTAACTTTCTCATTACTTTCTTCCTCCTCTATGAGACCCAACTTAGATAATATATTTATTTAAATCAGTTTGAGTATAATGTTTAACCTCTTTATACCACCCATTGTTGTCAAATACTACTCTTTTGCTTGAGAAGTTTGATTACGTTTTGAGGTAGAGTTTTTAAAATATCTGCAAGATTTCTTAACTCATCTTCCACTTTTCCATTAAAATGATTTAACGATTACAATAATTGAAAAATATGCTATTATTAAGAAATGTAATATTGGAGGAGGTCAACATGGCACGTTCAAAATTATATTTCTATATCGCTATTATTCTCGTATTAATTAGTATTTACTTTAATACGCACAATCCTCTACTCACGAACCATTTTAACTCAATGATTAAAGTTATCTTTATATGTAGTATTATTAACGCGATTATTCTGATCGCAGCTGTAATATTTAACGACAAATCAATTAAACATTTACATGAAAAATCTGGATGGATTAGATACGCAAGTAAGGTACTTCCTTTCGTACTACTTATCGTAATTCTCTTACATATCGTATCACTATTATCTACATTCGGAATTCTATTCTAAAGACGCAATCCCAGCTCGAGTGACGTACACTTCACTGCTCTAAGCTGGGATTCAATTATATACAGTAACTATTTAAGAAAGAAGGCTTAATATGCAGCGTTATTTCTATATCTTTCTCGGCGGTGGCATAGGCGCGCTGTTACGTTATGCTCTAGCACAATTGAATCATCAAAGCACCTTTCCTATCGGCACATACTGCGCAAATCTCGCAGGTGCCTTTCTCATGGGTTTGTTCAGCACGCTTGCCTTAAGTTATTTCCGTAATAATGCCAATTTAAAGAAAGGTTTAACTACAGGCCTACTTGGCGCACTCACCACATTCTCAACGTTCCAATTTGAGTGTCTGAATATGTTACAAGAAGGTTTAATCGGCACGTTAGCCCTGTATGCGATTTCTAGTTACATTCTCGGCATTCTATTATGCTATCTCGGTACGCGAATAGGAGGTCGTCTACAATGACGCTTATCCTCGTTCTCATAGGCGGAGGTTGCGGCGCCCTCATTCGCGGCATGTTAACGGACTTTTGTAATCAACGTTTCAAGCAAAGTTACCCGATTGCGACCATCATCGTTAACATTGTGGGTAGCTTTCTCATTGCTTTCGTGTCTGGTTACAGTCTTCAAGCACACTGGTTATCGCCTTTGTTCACGGTTGGATTTTTAGGCGGACTCACTACCTTTTCTACATTATCATCTGAGTTGGTGAAGTTCCTAAATCAACCTCGTCAGCTAGGTCATTTTATCATTTATAGTGTGATTCAATACCTCGGTGCATTCCTTGCTTGTTTACTGGGCTACTTTATTTAGTTTAAAAGGGTACAAGCATCATGGTTAGTATGCGTTTAAACACTACGCCCTTTCCATGTGCTCGTACCCTTTCTTATTTCTGCACATTTTAAAAATCTCTATCTATTAACCTTCATATGTCGTTGGATCAGGCCCAAAACGTTGATCCGTATCTAACTGATTGATGCGCTCCATTTCTTCTTCTGACAACTCAAAGTCAAAGATAGCAATATTCTCTTTAATATGTTGTGGATTTGATGAACGCGGAATAGAAACTACGCCACGTTGGTAAACCCAACGAAGAATCACTTGTGCTGGCGTTTTACCCACCTTGTCCGAAATCTCACGAATCGTATTATTCGTTAAAGCATCGCCACGTGCGAGAGAGGACCATGACTCTAAGTAAATACGTTGCGCGTTGAGATACAGACTCAGCTTACGTTGTTGGAAAGTCGGATGGTATTCTACTTGATTAATTACTGGCTTAATAGAAACTTGAGCTAACAGCGCCTCTAACTGTTCAGGTTCAAAGTTACATACTCCGATATTGCGTACATTTGTATCTTTATATAAATCTTCCATACCATGCCATGTATCGACCATTACTGCTTCATCTGTACCTGGCCAATGCATGAGATAAAGATCTAAATAATCTAAACCTAGCTTCTTGAGTGAGTCGATGTAGGCTGCTTCAACATTTCCACGCCCATAATCTGTTAACCAAAGTTTAGACGTCACGAACAGATCTTCACGTGTTAGATCACTTTCTTGTAATGCCTCTTGAATCCCTTCACCTACTGCTTGCTCATTGCCATAGCGTGTAGCAGTGTCGATATGACGGTAGCCATTCAGTATCGCTGTCTTGACCGCATGCTTACACATTTCGTGGTCAGTCAGTTCAAACGTACCGAAACCGAGCATCGGCATCTCATGACCGTTATAGAATTCAATATGCTTCATGTTTCACCCTCCCAAAGTGTTATGATATCTCCTATCCATCTTACCATTTACCCTATGGCACATGTCAGATAATCATTTGAGCTCTAACTATAGTAAAAGGAGTAGGACTGACATCGTAGTAATGGTCGTCGCCCCACTCCTTTAATAGTAGCTTACGTCTCGTCTTTCTATTTTAAAATGACTTGTAAGCTCTAAGTTGTTTCAAGTGATCTGTCTTGATTAATTAAACGTTTCTATTTCTTCCATAATGCGCTGTAACTCGTTCACATCATATTGAATGCGACCATGAAAGACAAATTTATTGAAGTATTCGTCTAATTGCTCAGGTCCAACGAGAACTTTTGAACCTGAAGCTTGTGCGTAGTTAGAAATTGTAACGTCGCCATCATTTTTAGGATTAAAGTAAAGAATCGTCGTTGGTGTAAATTTAAGATTTAAACGTGTTTGTAAGTCAGTTGCCACTTTCTCGATATCTTCTAATTGTGAAGAGTAATCGATAACTGATAAGGAATGTTGATCCTCATTTTGATCAAACACTAAAGTGTGACGATCCTTTTTAGATAAATCTAACGTATCAAAGATTTGCTCTAACATTGGTTGCTCTTTAAATTGAGCTGCGCTAACACCATTGAGCACATGTCCTTTAAGCAATTGTGAATCGATGATATATAGCCCTGTACGTGTGAGTACGAGATGACTGATGCGTTTCACATCGTCAAATTCGTTACGTGGCAAGAAGATATTTGCCATAATATGCATATCTTCAGGGCGAATACGCTTCTCATTCACTAAGCGCTCGCGAATGCCGATGAGTCGCATATCAGTGACATACTCGCTGTGATTTTTAGAGAATAATTTCAACGCATCAATTTCTCTATCTTTCGCGTTGACAGTCGCTTGATGTTCTTCTTTCTGCTTAGTGACTACTTTCTTGTTCTCAACACGTTCTTTCTCTAACGCATCCGCATGTTCGTCGTTCAGCGTTTGTTCGCGTGATTCATACTGATCTTTAATCTTATTCTGCGCTTTCTTCTTGCTTGATAAGGCTACGATAAATAAGATAAAGCAAATAATCGCTACGACGATCGCTACGATTAAACCAATTTCTATTGGTCCAAATGAACTCATTATTATAACGCTCCTTTTATACTCTTTTCACTTATTATAATAGATAAAATGATATCATTCGACTACATTGTGCCGAATTTCAATTATTGTTGTTGAACGGTATCTTTTAATAAGTTCACTTTATCTAGTTTTTCCCAAGGTAGTAAGACATCTGTGCGACCGAAATGTCCATAAGCGGCAGTTTGTTTATAGATTGGTTGCTTCAAGTCTAGCATTTTAATAATGCCTGCTGGACGTAAATCGAAGTGCTCACGTACGGCTGCAACAAGCGCTTCTTCGCCTACTTTACCTGTGCCGAAAGTATCAATCGCGATAGATACTGGCTCAGCAACACCAATGGCATAAGCAAGTTGAACTTCACATTTCTCTGCCAACTCAGCTGCAACGATATTCTTCGCAACATAACGTGCGGCATACGCTGCAGAACGGTCCACTTTCGTCGGATCTTTACCACTGAAACAACCACCACCGTGACGTGCATAACCACCGTAAGTATCAACGATAATCTTACGACCTGTGAGTCCAGCATCACCTTGTGGACCCCCGATGACGAAACGTCCTGTAGGATTGATGTAGAAACGTGTCTCTTCGTCTAACAAGTCGTCAGGCACTGTTGGATAAATTACGTGTTCTTTCATATCTTTCTCAATTTGATCTAAATCTGTATCTTCAGCATGTTGCGTAGATAGAACAATGGTATCAATACGATGTGGTTTGTCATTCTCATCATATTCTACTGTAACTTGAACTTTACCATCTGGGCGCAAGTAATTAAGAATATTATCGCGACGCACATCGGATAAACGTTTCGCAAGTTGATGAGATAAGAAGATAGGTAGCGGCATATAGGTATCGGTTTCATTCGTAGCATAACCGAACATGAGGCCTTGGTCGCCTGCGCCTGTCGCTTCGATTTCTTCTTCTGTAATCTCTTTACGATATTCGAGTGCTTTGTCGACACCTTGTGCAATGTCTGGAGATTGCTCATCAATAGCTGTGAGCACCGCCATCGTCTGACTATCATAACCGTATTTAGCACGTGTATAACCTATGCCTTTTACCGTTTCACGCACAACTTTAGGAATGTCGACATATGTACGTGTAGATATTTCTCCAGAGATGAGCGCCATCCCAGTCGTCACTGTCGTCTCACAAGCGACACGTGCATCGGGGTCATCTTTCAATATTTCGTCTAGTATGGCATCTGATATTTGATCAGCTATCTTGTCTGGGTGGCCTTCAGTCACTGATTCTGAAGTGAATAATCTCTTATTATAAGTCATAATGTACTCCTTTATATATAGATTACGAATATTCCCCTCCAACAGAGCTTAACAAAAAAGAGCCTTCTTCACTACATAGATAGAGAGAAGGCTCAGTACGTCCATTCGCTCTTATCGTTCAGACACTTGCGTCTGCAAACGGTTTGGCACCTTTCTTCACACTTGAGAAGAGGTTGCTGGGCTTCCTTGGGTCCATGTCCCTCCACCACTCAGGATAAGAGAATCCGTTACTTCTAATAGTACCTAAACTGGCCATTGATGTCAATTTAACTTTTTCGACATATTCTTTCATATATCGGTATGGAATATTAACATAAATGTGTTATACTTTTTAACTGTAAAGGCTTACATTAAAATTACCGCTGGAGGGATTAAGTATGGCAACTGATACGTATACTTACACGAACAAGATTAAGAATTTATTAAAAAAACCTAGCTCACTATTCCAACTTTCGACAACAGAACTGTATTACAAAATCATCGAGAATAACGAAGGAGAACTCACTGAATTAGGCGCAATTAATGCGAGAACTGGTAAGTACACGGGCCGTTCACCAAAAGACAAATTTATCGTGACAGAGCCTTCCTATAAAGACGACATCGACTGGGGCGAAGTGAACCAACCTATCGATGAAGAAACGTTCCTCAAATTATACGACAAAGTTCTCGACTACTTAGAAGCGAAAGACGAATTGTACGTCTTCAAAGGCTTTGCAGGAAGCGACAAGAAGACCACTCTTCCTCTTACAGTAATCAACGAATTAGCATGGCATAACCTCTTTGCTCAAAATATGTTTATTCGTCCTGAAAGTAAGAAAGAAGCAGAATCTATCGACAGTGGTTTCACAATCGTTTCTGCTCCTAAATTCAAAGCGGATCCAGCAGTAGACGGTACAAATTCTGAAACATTTATCATCGTTTCATTCAAACACAAAATTGTACTTATCGGTGGTACAGAATATGCGGGCGAAATGAAGAAGAGTATCTTCTCTGTAATGAACTACCTTCTACCTAAAGGCAACATCATGAGTATGCACTGCTCTGCTAACGTTGGTAAGAAAGGCGATGTTGCATTATTCTTCGGTCTATCAGGTACAGGTAAGACAACATTATCTGCAGCAGCTGACCGTAAACTCATCGGTGACGACGAACACGGTTGGAACGAAGACGGTATCTTCAACATCGAAGGCGGTTGCTACGCGAAAGCAATTAACCTTTCTCGCAAGAAAGAACCTCAAATCTACGATGCCATTAAATATGGTACAGTACTTGAAAATGTCGTTGTAGATAGCGAAGGCAATGTTGACTTCGATGATAACTACTACACTGAAAATACACGTGCAGCTTACCCTATCCACCATATTGACAATATCGTGGTACCTTCAAAAGCAGCACATCCTAACACAATCATCTTCTTAACAGCAGATGCATTTGGTGTACTTCCACCAATTTCTAAATTAACGAAACAACAAGCGATGTATCACTTCTTAAGTGGATTTACATCTAAACTTGCAGGTACTGAGCGCGGTGTCACTGAACCAGAACCATCATTCTCAACTTGCTTCGGTGCGCCATTCATGCCATTAAATGCGAAAGTTTACGCTAACTTATTAGGTGAACATATCGATAAACATGATGTTGATGTTTACTTAGTCAACACAGGTTGGACTGGCGGTAAATATGGTGTAGGCCGTCGTATTAACTTAAATTACACTCGTAAGATGGTTGACCAAGCAATTACAGGTGAATTGAAAAACGCAGAATTCACTAAAGATGAAATGTTTGGCTTAAACATCCCTAAAGATATAGAAGGAGTACCACAAACAATTCTTAATCCTATCAATGCTTGGAGTAAGCCAGAAGAATATAAAGAACAAGCACAAGACTTAATCAGCCGCTTCAAAGATAACTTTGCTAAATTCGGCGAAGAAGCAGAAGATATCGCGCAAGCTGGTGGCTTTGAATAAGTTAATAGCGCGTGGTTAACGTCAAATTAATTGCTAAGAAAAACGTCAATTTCGAGTGAAATTGACGTTTTTTGTATTGCTGATATTGAGTTATTTGACGATCAAATATTATATTATGCTACTACTGAAGCCTCTAATTTTCAATGTAGTAAAACATACTCATAGCGATATGACTCACCCACTATCAGTCAGCTACTTACAAACCTGATCTTGTTCAACACGCGTCATCCAATCATGAATGTGCGTTAAGGTGGCTCTCATATATGGAGGACGCGGCACATGGCCTTCTGTTGATTGATACCACGTTTCGTAAGTAGCACCCACACGTTTTAACACACCTTCTAAATGGTATGCCTGTTGAATATCAACTTGTCGATCTGCACCACCATGGACGATTAAAATAGGTGGACTCTGTTGATGAAGTTGAGATAACGCATCACGGTTCTGATATGCTTCAGAATGTTTACGAGGATGGCCAATCATTCGACGCATCATACCTCTTAAATCTACACGCTCCTCATACATCATCCTTAAATCCGTAACACCGCCCCATATTATGAAACTCGTTACTGGTAGTTGCTGGAAGGTTAGTAATCCTTGAATCCCTCCACGTGAGAAACCCACCATATGTATGGGCGTATCAGGATAACTTGCTCGCAATTGATCTAGAGCGACCGTTACATCGTGCAAGTCATCACCACAGAATTGATCTTTACCTTCACTGCCATTATTGCCACGATAGTATGGCGCAAAGACCAGTGTCTGAGAATTACTAAATTGCAGTAAACGTGCCGTTCTCACACGTCCTACTTGTCCTTTGCCACCACGAAGATAAACGACGATTCTGTTCACTTGCTGCTTAGGTTCTAACAACAATCCTTTTAACTTCAAACCATCCACTTCGTAAGTCACTTCACTACAAAGATGGTTCTCCAACTCAACTGGCATACGTTTGTCATGAGTATAATCCAAGATCTTTCACTCTTTCTACACAGTGTAATATCGCTGCATCACGCAATAAATAACTCTTCTGCTCTTCAGGAATGTCATCCAAGTATTGATAGAACACTGGGCCCTTAGTTTCGAGATAATCATCTTTATTACATAGTTCATCTACTTCAACAAAGTAGACATCTTTACTAAAGGGTTGGCCATTCGTGCGATGAACGACATATTGCGCGATATATTGGGCGTCTTTCACCTTGCCACCTGTCTCTTCAAATAATTCACGTTCCATCGCGTCTTTCGAGGATTCGCCAGCTTCCCTTTTACCACCTGGAAATTCAATCCCACGTTGACGATGATTCGTTAAGAGAAACTGATCATCCATACGTGTAATCATCAATACGTGCTCTCCTGTAGGCTCATTATGCTCTGTACGATAATCTAACGTGACCTTATCCTGCTCTTGATCGGTAAACTGCATACCCCATGTCCCCCAATTAATTATGTTATACTTCCTTTAATGTATCATTTCTTAGTGAGGTTGTAATTATGAAGAAAGTATTTTTAGCGTTGATCCATTTCTACCAACGTTTTATCTCTCCTATGACACCGAGAACTTGCCGTTTCTATCCTACTTGTTCCGAATATACACGTGAAGCCATCGAAGTGTATGGCCCGATTAAAGGTTTATGGCTTGGTATTAAGCGTATTTCTAAATGCCATCCTTTTCATAAAAGTGGTTTTGATCCCGTACCGCTTAAGAAAGATCATAAAAATCATAAACACTAACGTGCATTGTCTAGGACTTGCGTATCGATGCTAGGCTTAGAAAATTTCAACTGCCCATTCTCCAAGCAACCACTATTTGGAACGACATCAGTATCATAATAATAACCAGACGGCGTGATATCACTCGGTAGCGAAGCATACTGAGCTAGGAGCGCCGTAAAATAACGACTTAATCCATACTCATACATTCCGCCTATCACTATTTGAATATGATTGTCAGAAAGCCACGCTATAATCTCCATTGCTCGGTCAATGCCACCTAAACGGAAGGGTTTAACGACCACCACAGATATTGGATAATTCCACACTAATGCTTTAATACGGTCTAAATCTGTCGCCTTTTCATCAATCGCGATCGGCATCGCCTGATTAATTTCATCTAACTCCTCAGCATTCAACGTCTTGAAAGGTTCTTCTATATACAGAATATGTTGGTCTTTCAACTTCAGTGCAGTAGCAATATCGTATTCACTCAAAGATTCATTGGCATCGAAAGCGATAGCCGGTTGATGCGCCAGACTTTGTAAACATTGAACGTCTTCAAGTACGTGTGGTGTCCACTTTAATTTAATCCGCTGCGGCTGGGTCTCCTCCAACGTATTGAGACTCTCTTCAGTCAAACCACTCACCGTAGCGCCATAGTCCACAGTGACATCTTCAAGTGAATGGAACATCGTGTAGAACGCCATGACCACCGTATGGCGTGCATCTGTGGTTTCCAAACGATCGGCTAACTTTAACGCCTCTTCATAGGTGTAGAAACTTTTACCATATATGTCATCCAACCACACACGAATATCCGCTTCGACATCCGCTATCGTCGTCGGTGCGTACCAATCCGTTTCAAAGGCGTTACACTCGCCAAAGTAACTTTCACCCTCGTTCGTCTTCAACTCAACAATAAGTGCTTTACGCCGTTCCAAACGCACCTTTGGCGTAACGATCGGTTGCTTAAAAGCAGCAGCCATATCATAGAAAGTCGCATTAACGATATACAACGTTTCCCCTCCTTTCACTCTTGATTGCAAATCACCGCATTACCTTAACGATAATGTGAACGTTGTAACTTGCCTGTAGACGTATATGGTAGAGATGACACTGTCTCAATAGCTTTCGGTTGTTTATATTTGGCTAATTGCACTTTTAAAAAGTCTCTAAATTGCGTTTCGTCATAATTAGAATTTGTGACGACATAAAGTTGTGGTACTTGCCCCCAAGTCTCATCCTCTACACCGATACAAAGCGCATCTTCCACATCACCATAGGCTTTCGCTGCAGTCTCAATTTCAAATGGGTAAATATTTTCGCCACCACTAATGATTAAATCCTTACGTCGATCGTACACGATAACGTAGCCATCTTCATCAATTTCAGCGATGTCTCCAGTCTTAAAATAGCCATCTTCAAACGTGTCGGTTAAATCTGACGGATAAAGATAGCCTCCCATGACATTGTCACCTTTGACGAGGAGTTCACCATGCCCGTCAGCATTAGGGTTCTTAATCTTCACACCTACATTCTCACTTGGTTGCCCTACTGTATCATGACGTTCTTTCAACATTTGAGGGCTTGCAGTCACAAATTGTGAACAAGTTTCCGTCATACCGAATGAATTATAAATCGGTAAATCATAATTTAACGCTTGATCAATCAATGCGCGCGATAACTTCGCTCCCCCAAGTAATATTTTTTCAACGTCGTAAGGTTGATGCCATCCCGCGTCCATGAGCCACTTCAATGTTTGAGGCACGAGTGAAACATGAGTCGGGCCTTCATCACGAATAATCTCGAGCATGTGCTCCGTTTTAAATTTCTGTTCAAGGCGTACTGTGAAACCTTTGATCAGCGCACGCAACATGACACTAAGTCCAGAAATGTGATACATCGGTAAGACAGAAAGCCAAACTGTAGCGTCATCGAAACCTAAACTTTCTTCACAACCTTTCGCACTCGCATAGTGATTATGGAAAGTTTGTGGTACCGCTTTCTGTGGCCCCGTCGTTCCTGAAGTAAACATAATAGATGCGATGCGCTTGATGTTAAATGTCGCTTCGTACGCGGACGATGTCATTTTACTTTGCAACTCAGAGTAGCGTAGTAGGTTGAATCCTGTGATTTCTAAAGGACGTGTGACGATAATCGTGTCGATGTTTACCGAATTCATCTGATTCTTGATTTCTGTCGTCGTTAAACGCGAATTGATCATCGCCACTTCGATACCTGCTAACCATGCAGCGTTAATTAATACGACACTCTCAATTGAATTATCAATATATAAACCTACACGTCGTAAATCACGTTGATGTAAGACTTGTGCGAGTCGTCGTGCTTGATCGTAACACTGTTCAAATGTGAGCTGTTCGCTCCCGTTGTCTACAAAGACGTGTTGCGGTTGATTTAATGCTTGTCGGCGTAACCAGTTTTCCAAATTGATTCCTCCAATACTTCAATTATTATAACGTTTTTCGATCGCTTTAGCATGAGTGGTACTTTTAGTAAAATGAGTGATATTAAATTTTTTGAATATTACGCAGAAAGCAAACTATTTTACCTAAAAAGTGTTGCATCGCTGTAAGCGGTTTATATATAATAGATTTAACTTTCAATCGTCATATTGACGGGATAAAGAGACAGAACACCGTGAAAAATCTCAACACGATTGAACAACAAGAAAGGGGCACCCAAGTTGAAAAAAGTCTTAACATTATTATTTGCTAGTACCCTCCTCGTCGGATGCGGACATGACAGCCATAGTTCAAAGGAGGATAAGTCCAAGCATGAGAGTTCGAAAAAAGAGGATTCTCAATCTAAAGAGGAATCGAAATCGAAAGGTTCAGAAGATAAAGACAAAGAGTACGATACTTCAGAACATGAAACTTATAAGAAAAAACCAAGTGGTACGTTTAAAGGCGATAAACTTGAAACGAAAGATTATATCGTAACAATTAAAGACAAAGAAATTATCCATGATAAGGATAAAGATCGCGATGTCGTTGCTTTTAAATTTGAAGTGAAGAATAAATCAGGTAAAAGTAATTTAAACGCTAGTTTTGCATGGATTGAATCCTTTAATATTCTTCAAGATAGTAAAGATACGGAAAATAAATTAAGTCCAAGCTATATAAGTTTCCGTGATGGTAAGTATGCTGAATGGGACAAACATCAACGTGATAACATTAAAAAAGGTGGAACTGCAAAAGGTATTGAAACTTATGAACTGCAAGGCAAAGATGATGTCTTTATTGTTGGAAAAGATAATAATAACTATGATAAAGACCTTGGCCGAACAAAAGTGAAACTCAAAGATTTGCATAAATCATCATTCTCACCTCGAGAAGAATTAGAAAAAAGTATCGATAAAGAATTAGAAAAAGAAGATGAGATTCAAGATAAAAAAGACCATCATAAGTCACAAAAGAAAGATGACGATGACAAAGATAAAGCTGTTACAGATGCCTAAACTCGAGCATCAATGATTCGTGTAGACCTCGCGAGCTATCGTGAGGTCTTTTTGAGGTGTTAAAGTTTGTTACGCCCCCTCTTCTCTAGTTCACGATAATTAGGACGCCCACTCATGCTACATGAATACTTCTTAGAAATAAATAGGACCAAATACCTTGCTTCGTTTTTCACAATTTTACTGTTACCCAAGAAATTATTATTGCAATTCTACTGAGCAATATTATAATGAATGATATAAAAACTAAACTATCTATATTTCAATTGATTTGTGATAGAGATAACAGCTTAAAATATAGAAAAGGAGCAACACGAATGTCCGAACAACCGAACTATAAAGAAAGACATCCGCAACGATCAACTTCGAAAGCACGTCCTAAGCCTGCACACAAGCCGAAGAAATGGCCGATGATTGTAACAATTAGTGCAGTAATTATCTTACTACTGGCAGCCGGCATTATCGCTTTAATCCTCTTCTTGAAGAGTGGTACACCTTACTCGTCGAGAGCTGACAAAGCTTACAAAGTAGGTCAAACTGCGAAGAACGGCGATTTAGAGGTCACAGTGAAATCAGCGAGCAAATCGAAACAAGTCGGTCCGTCCATCACCCCTACTACTGCCAAAGGAACTTACATAGTCGTTAACGTCAAGATTAAGAACAAAGGTAAAGAGGCGCTCACAGTTGATAGCACGATGTTTGAGTTGCTGTCAGAGGGTAAGACACTGAAAGCTGACGGTACCGCTTCTGTGATGGCCAACACAGATGACAACGGAGAGAATTCGAATTCATTCTTTTTAGAGCAAGTTAACCCAGATAGTACTGCTGAGGGTCAAATTGTTTTCGATGTTTCTTCTAAAGTAGCTAAGTCTAAAGATAAAAAGTTAAAGATTTCATCCAATTTGTTTAGCACGCAATATGTGACTTTTAAGCTACCAAAACTAACTTCCTCAGATGATGAAGCCACAGATGATGAAGAAAGCGATACAGAAGAAGCGACTGACAGTGCAAACGACGCTGCTACACAAGGTACAGGTCATGTGGCGCAACCACGTAACTCTGGTAACACATCACAAGACACGGTGAGACGTTCACACAGTGATGATTCAACTGCTTCTAAATCTCAAGATAAAAACGACTCAGATACGAAAGCGCAAAATAACAAGAATCAATCGTCCTCATCTCAGTCAACACCGAAATCGAATCAGCAATCACCAAACCAACAAGGTAATGCAAATCAAACTCCTAAACAATCTGCACCATCGAACAATAACTCAAATGGAGCCAATTCTGGCAACTCCAATCAATCAGGCGACAATAAATAAATGAAAGCATCGGGTAAGTACTACTCTTCATTGAGTAATGCTTGTCCGATGCTTATTTATGAGCTTAAGTTGTGATTCTACACTGTAGAATTCGTGAATTACGATGCTTCACAAGCCATCCCATCACCATCTCTATCTAGCTTGCCACTGTAAGCAGGATGATCTTGGGTCACACCATGTGGGTATACTTTGCGTAGTTCAGTACAGTTATTGAATTGTTGTGAACCTTGTGAGTCAGATGACGCTGCAGAGCTATTTGCGTTGCTGTTACTGTCATTTTGTGATGACGAATCATTAGAATCTGAAGCGTTATCTGACGAAGATGTTGAATTCTGCTTTGATGACGAGCTCGCTTTGTCATTGTTTGCCCCATCTTCGAACGCTGAATCTAAACTCCAGATGCCTAATTTTTCAGCTTTCGCCTGTTCTTGTGCTTTCTCAAGTCGGTCTAAATAACGCGTATTTGGCGGATAAACGTAAGCTACCTTTGCTAAACCTTCACGTACAAGGATTTCATTCAGCATCTTTCCGTCGACGTAAATATATGCGAGCTTACGCTGATATTTATCCTCTTTCGTTCCTACGTCAAATTCTACTTCTACTTGTTCTGCATTTTGTAAAAGTTCTTTCGTGCGATCAGACGCTTCTTGTCCAAACGGTTGCTTACCTAATCGCGGATGTTTCGTTTCTGGCGTATCGATGAGTAAAAATCTAAACTTCTCTTCCTTACCTTGATAGATTAAGCGAGCTGTATCTCCATCCACTGGCTTACTGAATTTAACTGGAATGCGATCCGTAGTTCCTGGTTGATAATGTTTGTTATCTTCTTGTTTGTTATTTTCTTGGTCTTTATTGTTCTTTTTCTCATTATCTTGTTCGTGCTTGTTTGACTTATCTTTATGAGATTTTTTGGAGCTTTCTTCTTTTTTACTTGAATCAGAGTCTTTCTTATTTTCTTTATCTTTAGACTGATGATGTTGCGACGTGTGAGCCGTTTTATTGTGACTCGTTTCCTGATCATTTTCATTCGCAATTCCCACTTGTCCCAAGAATATTAATGCAATCAGCACAGTCACACTAATTTTCCAAAACTTTTTCCAACTCGTATATCTCCACATGAGAAATATCCCTAGAGGAAACACAAATATCAACATTAGGATAATAAACCAATTACTTTGGTAAAAACGATGGTGCTGCTTTGACAACTTTACTTCTCCCCTTCTCTTAAAGTGTTTGCCTATATTACAACAATACTTAGAGAGAACGAAGATCATTTTATTATGTATATGGGCATATTCTGTTAATATGTATAAAATTCTTGCTCTACATTTGTATAGTTAAATATCTAATCTAGTTAAACACTTCAGAAATCTACATATTTTTTATTAATTTTAAGACATATACAAGAGAAAAGCAATTACTGAAACTCATAATTTGGGGTGAAATTTGGGGCAAATTTTTAAAACATGATTAACGACTTTTCCAATACATTTACATTATCTCATCTATGGATAGAAGCGTCCCTTTCCTATCAAAATCCATTTCAATATGCATAGAGTTAGGAAATTATCTAAATATGTTAAGAAAAATTGTGAAAACTATTGCTTAACCGTAAAGCTATAATTTACAATATATTTAATACAACAAAGAAATGAGAATATATGCTATTTCTACTATTTATTATACTAGTATTTATTAATGCAAATGATTATAAGCCACTTCTTTTTAGTTTGAAATACAATACTTAATAACAAATTAATTTTAAATTATCACAACGATGAGAAATTATAGATTTCACCTATCGAAATATTGAACCATTGATCTAATAAAACGTTGAAGTGATTACTTATAATCAAACTTTTATCTAGGGGGGATAAATATGAAATTCGGATTTAGAACACCGAGTGTCAAAAAGTCTTTGAAAGCAAGAACAACCGGCGCAGCTAAAAGAAAAGCGAAGAGTGCGTTCAATCCTACATACGGAACTAAAGGTATGGGCTATGCTAAATCACCGAAGAAAGCCATAAAGAATAAAACATATAAGAAAGCAACCAAGAGTTTTTGGGATATATTTAAATAAAATTAAAGAGAGTTACGTAAAGAAGATTTAAGTTATTAGAATTCTAGCCTTTTAAAATACTAATAGTCAAAGGAAGGAAACAATTGAAACGAATACTATTTATTTTACTATCTGGGACTTTATTATTAAGTGCTTGTGGTAATAGTAATAAATCAGATAAAGATAATAAAACCCATTCTCAAACAAAAGATGAGCGTCATTCAGAATCGAAAGATAAGAAAAAAGACAAAAATAATAAAAATAAAGAAAACAAACATAAAGAAAAAGAAAACGAACATACAGATGATCCTACTCAATCTGATAATAATCAAGAATCTGATTCAGATAATATTAACGAACAAGAAAATCAATCTACTCAAGCTCAACAACAAGCTAGTATAAATCAAGAAGAACAAGAAAATAGCCAAAATAACCAATATGCTCAGAACGCTCAAATGCAACAAAATAATCAAGAAGAAGTTCAGAGTGCTAATAATCAACAGGTATATCAGAATCAGCAAGCTACTCAACAACCACCTGTGAATAAAGCTCGTCAACAAGCAATAAATGAAGGAATTGACTTTGATAATCCAACAGATGAAGAAATAGAAAGAATGCGCGAATTAAGTAAGCAATCACCCTATGGCTTACAAGAACCAATACTTACGGGGCCAAACGAATAATTTGATCAGAATAGATTTAAGCCTAAACATGAAGTTCTTACCTACTGAAATAACTAAATATGATTAGCCTATTCCTTTTTATTACGTTGATTTTTATTAACGTTAATGCACAAGAAATAGACATTAAATAAACCCATTCTAATAATTAAGTTGCCTTATCTAATAGAGTTGTATTATAATAATAGTAAAGGTAGTCCCGACTATGTCGGACTTTATTTGGTTAGGATTTATCATTGAGTTTTTTTAGGCTCTGTGTCAAATTGGACTGGTGAGCTTATATGTGAGCTTAAGCGATATTATTTCGCTTAAGCTCTTTTTTAGGTTTAGAATAGAAGAATTTATTAAATGGGCTGACGTGAAAATGTTAGACAATCACTGGTCTCTTAAAGCACTTATTTTAGACGCGTAGTGTCACGATACTTTCGGAGATAAGCCTATTTCTTGCACCACTACGTTTTATGCTTTGATTGATGAAAGTCAGTTAAAAATATATAAAATTCATCTTCAGGAGAAGTGTCGTCGACGCTCTAAAAATAAAACATATCATCGTTCTCATCAGCGTGTATTAGGTATGAATATTAATGAACGACCTCAAGCAGTTGAAACTCGTGAAGAGTTTGGTCATTAGGAAATTGATAAGGTAATTGGATTAAAATATAAACCAAAACTTGTCCTGTTAACGCTAGTTGAACGCAAGACACATGTTGAAAAACTCATACTTATTGAAAATAAGAATGCACAAGCTGTAACACGAGGTGCTCACCGGCTTCAGACACAACATGGGTCTTATATGAACCATATATTCAAGTCGATATCACTTGATAATGGCTCTGAGTTTAGTTTATTAACTTTACAGCTCAAAGATCAGGTTTCTATCTATTTTGCCCAGCCGTTTGCCTCATGGGAAAGAAGAACGAGCGAAAACCAGCATAAATTAATTCGTCGCTTTTTACTGAAAGTTATGCGATTAAGCGGTATATCAAAACGCAAGGCTCAGGCGATCCAACGATAAATGAACAACTACCTTAGAAAAGTTTAGATGGTCAATCCCCTCTTGAGTGCTTTAAGCGTGAAATTCAAAAGCTTAATCTGGGTAAGTAACTTTTTAAAGCCTTTTTACATGGAGGCTGCCTTCATAGCGTTTCTTCCCAGAGGAAATAGGATGGGAAAGCATCTGTTCACCTATCAGGTAAACGCTGTGCCTTCTCCATATAAAAGGTACGACATAAATAAAAGTAACGATTTTCAAATAATATGAGCTAATTAAAAATAGGTGGCTAAGTTAAACTTGAAATTTACAGTATATCCATTTTTACTTCATCAGTCCAATTTATTTTAGAACCGCAAAAAATGGATGCAACAACCACTAAACTGTGATTATTACATCCATACTGAAACAGCTATACATTGTATTACTTTTGATTACTATTAAAACAAGCTCACAATGTAATATGTTAGTATACGTGTAGTAGATTTAAGCATTACGTCAACAGTGATTATTTTTCTATTACACATATACAGCAAGTTTCAAACAAAGTGCGTCAACACAAAATGCTTTATTTCCCATTTTTATTTGTATAGGATTTAGTCCTCATAGACAAATAAATGTCGAACTATTAAGTTAAATAGTATTTATACGTATTTTAGTTAATCTATCAAACTCTTTTAATCTTCATTCTTTAGAATTAGCGGTTCAGATTTTGGTGTAATAGTAGCTTTTGCTATATCTTCTTTCTTTTCAATAATTGTTTCGTAAGGAATATAGAGTTTAAAGTCATTTCCATCTTTTTTCATAATATAGACAAATTGAGTATGTTTTGCCCCAACGTATACTCCAGATCTAGACGCTCCTCTTTTTTTAATTTGAAAGTGGTCAAAGACGATATATTTATTATCTTTACCTTTGATTATTTCATAATCAACATATAGATTCTCTCTATTAACGTAATCTTGAATTTCTACTTTACTTTTATCCTTAAAATTTAATTTATAAGTCACTTTACCATCATCAATTACTTTATAACTTCCACATGGTTTATCTTTACCACACCCACCTAATAATACTAAAATCGAAATAATAACTACAAAATATACAAGTTTTTTCATGTTGTCATCCTCCTGGTTCACAATGTAGTTTCCCGCTATCTTTAAATTAATTTATACTTTAATCATATCATAGATGATTACTTGTTGCTCTTTCAAAGAGCATAAAAATACAACTTTTTTGAATTAAAGTCTAATTCTCGCTTTGAATACAGTGTTATAAAGTTTAGATAGTTTAAAGTAACCTGTCCCACCTTAATATTTTCTTTTATCTCTAAATACACACACCAAATGATCAACTGACTAATAACATCCACTTTAACTCTCCCCTAAACCTGTAAAGGACTTTCAACGTCAAGTTGTTACCCATGCCGGGCACACGAAAAATAACGGCTAATGACTTTCATCATTAACCGCTAATTGTAAACCTTTTATACTATGTTATGACTAATATCGTCTGTACCACAATTATGAGACACGTTCTTAATGTGTTAGCAATTGAACACAAACGATTAGCAAAGCCCCAGCGACCGCTATCGTTGAGGTATTACTTATATGACTTACTTCATTTCGTTGCACTTTATTATAGCAGGTATTCTTATAATTTCAACACTTTCTATCCATGTGAGCGTATCTAATGCCAAATGCGAGGTACTTACTATTGAAGAGGCATTCGTACATTTTTTGGTTTAAACAGAAAAATAGCGGCTAATGATTTTCATCACCAACCGTTAAAATAAAAATCCAATTCTGTCTACTATTCATGTGTGTCTATGGCACGTAAAATTTGTGCCTAAATTGAGTTTATTGAGTAGTTTTATAGACACATTGTGCCTATTTTCTTTTAAAACTATGTGAAACTATTTGAAACATGCTTTTTGTCACTGAACATTGAAAGCTGGATAAAGACCGTCACTACGGGGTTTACGGCTAAAATTTAAAAAATAGCTAGAAAAGTATTTTAAACTTTTCTAGCGCCCTAGCGGAGAGTGAGGGATTCGAACCCTCGAGACGCATGGTAACGCCTACACACTTTCCAGGCGTGCTCCTTCGGCCAACTCGGACAACTCTCCATATGATATTAAAAAAACAGAAGCGATTGCCACTTCTGTTTAAGTATGACCCCGACGGGACTCGAACCCGTGTTA
>NZ_KV804765.1:0-10964 GCF_001811435.1 Staphylococcus sp. HMSC071G07 | reverse complement strand
CGACGAGCTACCGAACTGCTCCATCCCGCGCTAATACTATTTAAGACTACCTTTCTAATATATCATCTAATTCAAGGTAAGTCAACAACTAATTTACATTAGTTTTACAAGTTCTTTAATAAAGCACTCACATTTGGGTGCCTCATTAACAAGACTTTTACAGTATATAAACTTTCACAAAGAAAGTCAATGCATTGCACTAAGAAATTATTGTAAAAAAGCACTACATCATCCATAACTATACGTAAAGTGTTTAAATGGTCTCAAAAATTTTCTTGAAAGCCTACCTCATATTTCGATCCATCCTCATTTTCAAACTAGAATTGACTCTTCCGTTAATCTCCCCTCCTACCCTACTCTACAAAATAAGAATGACACACCTCACGCTTAGTTTAGACGCTCTTTCTCGTCTTAGCCACTCACTATACTATACTAAAAAAGGAGAGCCCCACGCCCTCCTCTTAATCAATCACTCATAATACCTTGCATGCGATTCTGTAGCTTTGTGAACGTCGTAAAGCCATTATCTTCAAGGAAGTGTCCGCCTCTTTCAGTGACTTTACAACGACCATCCAACGCCTTCATAAGACGTTCTGTTTCTTTATAAGAGACATGGTGATCATCTTTAGAACATAAACCATAGAAACGATCGACTTTCTTCTTCACAGCTTCGTAATCAATAGAAATGCCATCTAAGTTAATATTTTCATCAATATCTTTCGCATCTTCCTTAAATCCTGAAATACTGAAGAATCCTTCAATGTGTTCAACATCAGATTGCTCAAGATATTTTAAACTAGCGATTGTACCAAAGCCATGTGTAACGAAATACGTTTCATATTTACGAATATGTATTTGTTCATTCATTTCTTCTACCCAATGTGCAATCGCATCATTATCTTCTACAGGTAAATTAAATAATGTGACGTGATATCCTTCAAGTTGTAAGTTATTGCTGAGCCATTCGTACCAATGATTTGTCGAATCACCATATTTTGAATGCACGATAATTACATCTGTCATATAACTTGCTCCCTTACTTTTCCGAATTCATCTTACGTTCTTAATTTGTGTTCATTTTAACATACTTTCACTTGTAACTCATGAGCGGGCTTACCCCTGCCGAAGATAAACAAAAATCCTCACGAGCACGTCTCCTCCCCTTTTAAAAGAAAAAAAACCGCCCCATAACCTAAAATTATGGAACGGTAAATAATTAAACCATGCAATATCAGCCGAGTTCTATACTCAATCTAATTCATTATCAATTTGACCAATAAAGCAGTCGAACTTGTCTCGATTCTTTACAAATTCGCCCACTGCTACACTTCTAAAAATCTTCCATCAGACTTTCTACTGCTTCTTTCGCTTGTTTCACACAGTCTGGCAAGCCCACAGCCTCAAATGGTGCGCCTGTAATACGCAAGCGTGGATACGTCTGTTGGATGTGATCTTGAATCTCATGAATCGCTTTAATATGCCCTACATGGTACTGTGGCATACTCTTAGGCATACGATTAACGATACTAAAGTCAGGGTTACCTTTGAAGACCATCATATTGCTTAAGTCTTCAGTCACCATGCGCACAATTTCCTCATCTGTATGATCTTGAACTATCGTGTCGCCTGGTCTACCTACATAGGCACGCAGTAACACCTTGCCTTCTGGCGTGGTAAAAGGCCATTTCTTGCTCGTCCATGTACAAGCTGTGATACGCGTATCACTCGTTCTTGAAATAACGAAACCTGTGCCATCATAAGTGTTCTCAATGTTAGACGCATCAAAGGCTAAGACTACTGTTGCAACTGATGTAGAATCCATCGTCTTGAAATAGTCGAAAGCAGGATCATGCTCAAACCATTTCATAAATATTTGATGTGGTGTTGTGACAACTACACCATCATATTCCACTTCTTCCCCATCAATGACTAAATCATAATTAGTTTGAGAAACGATAATATCTTCAACCGGTGTATTATATTTAATTTCAACATTCAGCTTATTAATTAAATAATCTTCGAGATATTCAATAAATGAGCTTAAACCATTTTTAAACTGACGAAATTGACCGCTTGGGGCGCCTGGATAAAGTTGTTTCTTACGCTGACGTTCTTGTTTCTCGTGTTTCATGCCTTTAATCAAACTGCCATATTCTTCTTCTCGTTGCTTAAATTGAGGGAATGTACTCATCAGACTCAACTTATCTATATCGGTACCGTAAATACCACCCATTAAAGGTTCAATCAAGTTTACGAGCACTTCGTCACCAAGACGTTCTCTAAAGAAGTCGCCAACTGAAATATCGTCCGTCATCTTGATAGGCTTTTTAAACAAGTCTAAACCTGCACGTAGCTTGCCTCTAAAGGAAATCAAGCGCGTCTTAAGAAACGGCTTCACGTCAGTGGGGATACCCATTATAGAGCCACCAGGGATAGGATATAACTTGTTCTTCGCATAAATATATGATTGCCCTGTACGGTTGGTCTCAAGTTGGTCACCTAAACCGATATCTTCCGCAACATCTGTCATGATACGTTTACGTCCTAAATAAGATTCTGGCCCTAGTTCAATCGTATAACCATCTTTACGATAAGTCTTAATCTTACCGCCAGGACGTCCTGTAGCTTCGTAGATTGTCACGTCTACATCTGGACGTTGTTTCTTAATATAATATGCACTCGATAGACCAGTGATTCCTGCACCAATAATCGCTATCTGTCTTGCCAATTGAATTCACGCTTCCTTTACTTGCTTAGTAGATTGATTGTACCTCATCCACAATAGCTCCGATAAACAGTGGATCCGTGTTCGGCATTTGAGGTCTGTAATAATTGACTCCGAGTTCGTCACATACGACTTTACACTCATGGTCGTTGTCATAGAGTACTTCGAGATGTTCACAGACGAAACCAACGGGCGTATAGATAAAATGTTGGTAGCCGTGTTCTTGATAAAGTGTTCTCGTTAAATCTTGCACATCAGGTCCAAGCCATGGTGTCCCTGTGTTACCTTCTGACTGCCATCCTTCTGCTACATGAATGATATTAGAATGTGCTTGCATCAATTCTGCTGTTTCATGCAATTCTCGAGGATATGGGTCATTGTTACGTTCAATCATGCCTTTAGGTAAACTGTGTGCTGAGACCACAAGCACAGTTTTGTCATGTTCACCTTTTGGAATTTCTTCCAATGTTTCATTTACTTTTTCTGTCCAATATTGAATGAATTTAGGTTGTTTGAAGTAATGCTTCACATGTGTCATTTTGATGCCATATTTCTCAGCTTCTTCTTCAGCCCTTTTATCATAAGAACCTACTGAGAATGATGAGTAATGAGGCGCTAACACAACAGTTACCGCTTCTTCGATACCATCTTGATGCATCGCTTCGACCGCATCTTCAATATAAGGATGGATGTGTTTCAAACCGATGTATAACTTAAACGTCGTATCCTCATATGCCTCATTTAATGCATCTCTTAAAGCTTCAGCTTGCTTGTCTGTGGTATGTGCGAGCGGTGAAAGCCCTCCGATAAATTCGTAACGATCTTTTAAATCTTGAACCTCTTCTTCTGAAGGTTTCTTACCATGACGAATGTCAGTGTAATATGGTTCAATATCGCTTTCTTTGTATGGCGTTCCATATGCCATTACGAGTAAACCTACAGTTCGAGTCATACGTGACCATCCTTTTCTACTTAACTTTTTCTTTGTGTAAAATGCGTGTTACCTAGCGACGTGAATACTCATGTACGAAGTGCGTCACTTTCTTCAACGTTTCAGGTTGAACTTGTGGGAAGACGCCGTGTCCAAGGTTGAAGATGTGTTGGCCATAATCGCGACCTTGATCAATAATCTGCTTGATATTCTCTTCGATAACGTCCCATGGCGCTAATAATAGTGAAGGATCTAAATTACCTTGTAGCGTTTTATTAAGACCTAACTGCTTAGCTTCTTGAATAGATAATCGCCAGTCTAAACCGAGCACATCAATCGGTAGATCATTCCATTCTTGAGCAAGATGGCTCGCACCTACACCAAACAAGATAATAGGTACATCATGTTGAGCTTTAATACCGGAAATAAGTTTCTGCATCGCAGGCTTGATATAGCGGCGATAGTCACTCACATTAAGTGCCCCTACCCAAGAATCAAATACTTGGATAAGTTCTGCACCTGCTTCAATTTGTGCACTAACATAAGCAATAGACATGTCTACGAGATGATCCATTAACGCGAACCATGTTGCTTCATCGCGGTACATCATTGCTTTCGTGAAGTGATAGTTTTTAGACGGGCCACCTTCAATCATGTAGCTTGCTAAAGTAAATGGCGCGCCTGTGAAACCGATGAGCGGCACATCTAGTTTCTCTTCAGTTAATAATTTAATTGTATCTAAGACGTAAGGTACATCGCGTTTAGGATCGATTTGTCCTAATTTCTCCACATCTTGAATAGACTGAATTGGATTTGAAATTACAGGCCCTACGCCTGATTTAATTTCTACGTCTACACCTATGGGCTTTAACGGTGTCATGATATCTTTGTATAGTACTGCTGCATCAGTCCCATAGTTATCTACCGGTAAATGCGTTACATACGCACATAATTCAGGTTGATGCGTGATTTCGAAGAGTGAATATTTCTCTTTCAAGCGTCGATATTCTGGCTGTGAACGACCTGCTTGTCTCATAAACCATACAGGCGTATGAGAAACAGGTTTGCCTTGAATCATATCTAGAATAGTATTGTTCTTATTAGACACCGCGCTTCCTCCTACTTTATAATCATTCTTATCTATATTACCACATTGACTTTTCGGCGGTATTTTAAACTGCTTAAATGTCACAAAAAAGACATACAGCTTACGTTTAGAAAAGCATTGTCGCAACGTTTATGTTATATTATTAAACAATCATTATCATAACATATCTTGACGCTACCGTTAGCACGTTAAATGACTTTTTACTATTAAAATGAGGATAAGAACGTGTATGAAACGTTAGAAAAATGTTTAACACTTAGATATTTAAGTTATGAATAAATGTAAGGTGAACATCATATGCTTCAATTGAATGGTGAATCACTCGTGAACAATCATAGAAATAAAGACAGCTCAAGGGGGTAATCGCTATGAAATTATATGCGACATACGGTACTTATGGCTATTTGAATCAAATTCGAGTTAAACATCCGGAACATCCACTCTTACAGTTCTCTGCACCTGACTCTTCAGTAATCTTTGAGGAGACAGATGGCAAGACTGTGCTCAAACAACCTATCGTCTACGATGTTGTGAATGCAACAGGTGAACTCGATGAAGATCAATTCTTCTCTGTATTATTTATACCAACATCCGAAGATCATGCATATCAACTTGAGAATAAATTAAAAAACATTTCACCTGATTTCAGCCAATTTGCTGGTTTCAGAAGTTACCGTTTCTTAAAACCAGAAAAAGGCATGACGTATAAAATCTATTTCGGATTTAATTCACGCAGAGACTATGAAGATTTCAAACAATCCGCAACGTTCCAAGACAACTTTGCTAAATCTGCATTAAGTCAGTTCTTCGGTTCTTCAGGTCAACATTCAAGCTACTTTGAACGTTACCTCTTCCCTATCGAAGAATAAGTAGATGGATATGTAAAAGTTTTAAAAAACGATAAAATACAGTTAACAGCCCACAAATGAACAAAACATTTGTGGGCTGTTAGTTATGTTTGAAGAAATAACTTGAAAACGATCGATCTTTTTAAAGTTCGATTCTTCTTTATATCAATCACGTAATAGCGTTTCTTGATATTTTAACTTTTTAACAATATTGATGATTGTAAGCCAGCCTACCAATATAAAGACCAGACTTGCCAGGATATATTGGATAGCAATGAACGCATAAATAATGATAAAGATCACCGCAACGACAATCATTAAGCGATAAAGGAACTGACGGTAACCTTTAATCACTTTACTATCATCCACTGGCCAAACTTGCGGCCACAAACCATAGGCTTGTTGCGTATAGAACTGTGCCATTTGAAGTAAGATAATATACATAAATAGACTGCCGATAATTAGGCTGATGATCGGTTGGTGTAGCCAAATCATCAATACTGCCGCGATAACGACTAAACGTAGAATGATGTTAAACGCATCTTTCCCTCTCGCAAAGCTACGCGTAAATAAGAATAAATACATGCGTTCACTTGAGAATTTAGAACCTTTAGGTACAGATAATAAAGGATCTAAATAACGACGTCGTACTGCAGATTCACTGAGATGTTTCACATCCGTGAACATATTGACGAATTTGTAGTAATTCGTATGGTGTTGCTGTTCAATTTGAATCATGCGTTCCCAAGGAAAGAGATGATTGCGACTCGCTAACCAGATAAAGAATGCAAATGCGATGAGCACACCTATGATAGCCACACTCGTGAATTTACCCACATCGAGTGCGACATAGTATCCCATCGTAAAGATAATGAATAACACAACGTGCACAGACCAATTCTCAAGACCATACTTAAACCATTGCCATTTCAGCACTAAACCAAGGAATGGTGCAACGATAGCAAGGACGGCAAACAGAATATAGAATCCGTACGTGTGACCTTTGATTTGGTAGAACAAAGGAAAGAACACAATGAGTAGCACGATCTGTAAGGCAATTCTTTGCAAGTAGCTATAAATTAGGCTGTAACGCATATAACGTGTCATATGTCGTTCGAATGGTAGTAAGAATAACTTGTCCGCTTCTTTCAATAACGTGCGTACCGGAAACATCGAAGTTAAGGCGAAGATGATACTCGTAATGAGTGAATAATTGATTCCTTTAGGTATAGCACGCAACCATTGACCGTAGCCAAGGATAAATGCTCCTAGTAAGAGGACAAGAAATACTGAGAAATGACCATTAAAGATAAATTTGTTGTAGTAGCGCTTTTCCTTAGCGATAGCCTCTTTACGCGTTTTAAACAACGTTTGCGCTTGGACCGTCATACGCGTGTACCACCTTGCGTCACGTGAATATAAATCTCATCTAAGGTCTTATCCGTCAATCCCGTTTGTTCACGGAGCTCATCTAAGTTGCCTATTGCTACAATTTCACCTTGGTCAATAATAATGAAACGATCGCAATAGCGTTCAGCCGTCGCTAAAATATGCGTACTCATCAAGACGGTACGCCCTTCCCCTTTTTTCTCTACCATGAGATCAAGCATAGATTGAATTCCTAACGGGTCGAGCCCAAGGAACGGTTCGTCGATGATATAAAGTTCAGGTTCTACGATAAATGCACAAATAATCATGACTTTCTGTTTCATCCCTTTAGAGAAATGACTAGGGAAGACCTTGAGCTCTTTCTCTAAACGGAAAGTTTCAAGTAATGGCTGTGCTCTTTTCATCGCAGTTTCACGACTAATATTATAAGCCATCGCTGTCATATAAATATGTTCTTCTAAAGTTAATTCGTCATATATTACGGGCGCTTCAGGAATATATGAGAGTTTACGTCTATACGTTTCAACGTCATCTTGAATATTCGTTCCTGAAATTGAGAGTTGCCCTTCAGTAGGTTGCAATAGTCCTAAGATGTGCTTGATTGTTGTACTTTTACCTGCACCATTCAATCCTATCAAACCTACGATTTCACCTTCATTCAATTCGAAATTGAGATCTTTAATCACAGGTTTCTTGCCGTAACCACCTGTGAGATGTTCAACTTGTACTGTCATACGGCACCTCCATACATGTATTCTACCAAATTGTAGCACAGAATCATAAAGATGCTAGCATGAAATGACGGGTCAATTTGAATAATGCTATAATAGAAATTATGATAATAACAAGGAGTGAGGTAAAGATGTCTGAAACAATTTTTAGTAAAATTATCGATGGTGAAATCCCAAGTCACAAAGTATATGAGAACGACTATGTGTATGCGTTTCTAGATATTTCTCAAGTCACTAAGGGGCATACGTTACTCGTGCCTAAGAAACCTTCTGCAAACATCTTTGAAACAGACGCAGAAACGATGAAACATATCGGCGAAGCACTACCTAAAGTGGCAAATGCGATTAAACAAGCATTTAATCCAGATGGACTCAATATTGTGCAAAATAACGGCGAATTCGCTGATCAATCTGTCTTCCATCTTCATTTCCATTTCTTACCACGTTATGAGAATGATGTGGACGGTTTCGGTTACAAATGGGAAACGCATGAAGATGAGTTAAATGATGATAAAAAAGCAGAAATCGCTAAACAAATTCGTTCGCAATTTGACTAACGATGCTTATTCCATTGTGAAACGGGTACAATGATAAATAAGTATGATAAGAGACTTTGTTAATGTGAGGAGAATGAATATGAAAGCAGTGCAATTACTACTTGGTGCGAGCGCTGGTATTGCGACAGGTTTAGGTGTCGTATTGATGAATCGTAATCGTAAAAATGCGCCAGTATCTCATGCACAAGCGAAACAACCTGTAGGTGCAGAATCTGAACTTGATAGAGAAATCAATACGATTAAACAAAGTATTAACGATATTAAAAACTATGCAGTTCAAATCAAATCTGAAAGTACAGCGTTCGGCAGTTCTATTGGCGATGAAGTGAAAGAACTCATCGGTAACTTTAAATCTGATATTAATCCAAATATTGAACGTATCCAATCTAATATCGAGAATTTACAAAATAGAGGCGAAGAAATTTCAAAGACATTTGAAAAATAAAACGTCTCACATTTAAATAAATGACGTGAGTTGAAGGTGCTCTTTTGTTTAATAATATGAGCGTATATCAATTTCATAATGCACCCTAACGCACGCCTTATTAATTAAGGTAGGTCGAAGCCAAGACGATGCTTTCGCCCTACCTTTTTTGTGTTGTTCTCAATCCTTACTTGACGCATGAGCCATTTGAATAGATAATACTAAAGTGATTAAGTGCAACGAAGTTAACGAACAGAAGTTAAAGTAAGGAGTAACGCCTATGTTTATATGTACGAGACAAATTGATATCAATGCTCGTTTCGGTTTACCACGTCTTGCATTTTTAGGTTTCGTCACTACGATTATTTCATTTTTAATATGTTATGAAATTATGCATTACTATTCGAATGAGCCTTTAACAGACCACTATTTTTTACTTTTCGTACTCGGTGCGCTCTTGCTTTATCCGTTACACAAAGTGTTCCATTTATTATTTTTATTACCGTATTATAAATCTTTTCGCATTTATAAGATTAATAAAAAGAAAGCGTTGCCGTTTTACAATGTTTATGTGAATACGCCGGTCAATAAATATTATTTTGCTTTAGGTTTAATCTTACCTTTTATCATTATTACGGCGCTTGGCATTATCTTGACGAAACACTTTTTAAGTTTAGGACACTACTTTATGTTTATCGTAGCTTTGAACATGGGTTTTTCAATTTTAGACTTTTTATACTTGAAAATGATTCTCTTGTCGAATGAAGGCAATTATATTGAAGAACATCAAACAGGTATTAATATTTTAAGAAAAACAGATGGTAGATATCATATATAATTGGAAATTGATGAAGGTGAGACGCCGCAAGCCCTGCGATGCCGTCTCACCTTCTTTTTACAAACAGTAACTTTAAGATATTACTTTGCATAGTCCGAAATCTTTGCGATACTAACAATTGACGTCACGAGTTGAAACACGTTCATACTATAGTCCAATAGATTTCAGTTTCAATTGGTGCTTAAATAATAATATGTTATATTAGCGATGTTATTCTTACAAAAGGAGTTTGACGATGAAAGCATTTAAAAAAGTACTGATACCCTTAACTGCAAGTGCCCTTCTACTCGGAGGTTGTGGGCATGACGCAACAGATTCTAAAGATAATACATTAATTACATCTAAAGCTGGGAATGTTAAAGTAGCTGATGTGATGCATAAAATTGGTGACGAACAAATCGCTAACAGTTCGTTCCAAATCTTACTTAACAAGCTTCTCAATAAGGAATATAAAGATAAAGTTGATACGAAAGATATCGATAAAGAAGTGAAACAAGAAGAAAAACAATACGGTGGCAAAGACCAATTCGAAAGCATGTTGAAACAACAACATATGTCTATCGATGACTATAAAGAAGAAAAACGTCTTCAAGCTTATCAGAAACAACTTTTAGAAGATAAAGTGAAAGTGTCTGATAAAGATATCAAAGACAATACGAAGAAAGCATCACATATCCTCATCAAAGTGAAAGAAGATAAGAAAGATAAAGAAGGCTTATCTGATAAAGACGCGAAGAAAAAAGCTGAAGATATTCAAAAACAAGTGGATAAAGATCCAGATAAATTCGATGATATTGCTAAGAAAGAATCTAAAGATACACAAACAGCCAAAAAAGGCGGTAGCTTAGGTTACGTTTATAAAGGTCAAATGGATGAAAAATTTGAAAAAGCACTCTTCAAGCTTAAAGAAGGACAAGTTTCTGACGTCGTGAAGACGGACTATGGCTACCATATCATCAAAGCAAATAAAGAAGATGATTTCGATAAAGAAAAAGGTAAACTTAAATCTAAGATTATCCAACAAAAAGTTCAAAAAAATCCTAAGCTCTTAACAGATGCTTACAAAGATTTACTTAAAAAATACAAAGTAGATTATAAAGACCGTGACATCAAGAAAGCGATTGAAGACTCTATTCTTGATCCGCAAAAAATTAAGCAACAACAGCAGCAACAAGAACAACAACAAGCGATGCAAGGCGGCCAAGGCATGTCTATGGGTGGCTAAGCGATATAGTAAAGCGCAGTTGAACCACGATAACGTTCAACTGCGCTTTTTTCGTATTCTGTGTGTCCGCTTAACATCGAAATCTCAAATTAAATCAGTATATCAAAAAAGAGCATGAGACATAAATGTAAATTGACTTCTGAGATAAATAAAAATCAAGCTTAAAATAAATTCTTGAGCAAATTTTC
>NZ_KV804764.1:0-553 GCF_001811435.1 Staphylococcus sp. HMSC071G07 | reverse complement strand
ATCCCTCTAGAGATAGAGTTTTCCCCTTCGGGGGACAAAGTGACAGGTGGTGCATGGTTGTCGTCAGCTCGTGTCGTGAGATGTTGGGTTAAGTCCCGCAACGAGCGCAACCCTTAAGCTTAGTTGCCATCATTCAGTTGGGCACTCTAAGTTGACTGCCGGTGACAAACCGGAGGAAGGTGGGGATGACGTCAAATCATCATGCCCCTTATGATTTGGGCTACACACGTGCTACAATGGACAATACAAAGGGCAGCTAAACCGCGAGGTCAAGCAAATCCCATAAAGTTGTTCTCAGTTCGGATTGTAGTCTGCAACTCGACTACATGAAGCTGGAATCGCTAGTAATCGTAGATCAGCATGCTACGGTGAATACGTTCCCGGGTCTTGTACACACCGCCCGTCACACCACGAGAGTTTGTAACACCCGAAGCCGGTGGAGCAACCACTTTGTGGAGCTAGCCGTCGAAGGTGGGACAAATGATTGGGGTGAAGTCGTAACAAGGTAGCCGTATCGGAAGGTGCGGCTGGATCACCTCCTTTCTAAGGATTA
>NZ_KV804763.1:0-253 GCF_001811435.1 Staphylococcus sp. HMSC071G07 | reverse complement strand
ACAGAAATCTATGATTTCGTAGTGCTTCCCTCGCGAGGATGACTAGAGTTTGAGAAAGCGAAAAGCCTTCTCGAATTCAGTCAGCTACCGCGAGCGCTCAAATAAAAATTTAAGACAATAATAATAAGCACTAAGATGTTTTGGTCAGCCATATATCTTAGTGCTTTCTAAACATTTATTTACATATATTAGGGATTATAAGTAAATTTTTCAATGTAGACTTGAGACGCTTGATGGAGCTAGACCACAACGA
>NZ_KV804762.1:0-1472 GCF_001811435.1 Staphylococcus sp. HMSC071G07 | reverse complement strand
AGCTATATTTTTTACTTTGCAACAGAACCAGTTATAATATAGGTGAAGACTTTTTAATAATAAAAATAGGAGTTCAAAAATGACAAAAAAAATGGTGATTATATCATTCGGCAGGATTTTACTTATTATAATTGGGGCACTTATTACAGCATATGGTTTGGAATCTATATTAATCCCAAATAACGTTTCTGACGGAGGAGTCACAGGGATTAGTATTGTAGGTTCCACTTTGTTTGGTTTACCTTTAGGAATATTAATAGGAATAATCAATTTACCATTTATATGGTTAGGTTATAAACAAATCGGACGTAAGTTTGCTATATCTTCAATAATAGGTATCTTATCATTATCTATATTCACTTCGATTATGCATCATGTACCAACAATTATTGAAGGTGATTCACTACTTATTACTGTAGTTGGTGGAGTTGTTATTGGATTAGGCATGGGTCTTGCCCTTAGAAATGGTGGGGCATTAGATGGTATAGATATGTTAGCCGTTTTATTATCTAGAAAGTTACCTTTCGGAACAAGTGATTTAATTTTATTTCTCAATACATTCGTATTTATACTTGTTTCTACTGTTTTTGGATTTAAAGGTGCCATTTTATCAGCGCTCGCATATTTTATTGCTTCAAAAGTTATACATATTATTGAAGAAGGACTAAGTGGTTCGAAAACGTTTAAAATTATTACAAAAGATTATGACATTATGAATAAAGAAATTAAAGAAAGACTGGGAAGGTATTGCACATTTACAAAAGTGACTATTGATGAAGAAAATAATTCATTTGTAGAAATTTCTTGTGTTATTAATAAACTCGAAGAACAAAAACTTAAAGAAATTATAAATGATGTAGACCCAGACGCATTTATCACAATATATGATACAGCAGAAGTTAAGGCTGGAAATATGAAAAAATCAGATATATATTAAAATTACGATAAATAAAAAGCTACCAGTTATTAGGTAGCTTTTTATTTATGGTTTACTATTATATTTAATTGTTCTTATAAACGATATAATCGAATGTATAAAGAATATCATTTTAATTCATATTCTTTAATTGTCTTAAAATGATTTTTCTTTGTTTTTCTAATGAAATAGGATCATTGTATGCAGTGTCTGTAGCATCTAATTTAATAATATGACCTTTTTTAACTGCATTTAAATTTTTCCAATTATTAGTTTCAGTAAACTCAGATTCTTCGCCCATAGTTGTTAAAATAATGTAGTCACCTGTGTAATCTGATAACTTTTCTTCATTAAGTATTGTGCTATAATTCTTGTTGACGTTGTGCTCAAGTTCTTTAGGCATTTTCATACCATAGCCTTCATAAACAATTTCAGTTCCACGACCTAAACTTTTTCCAAATGCTGTTAATCCTTTTTGAGTGGATTGTAATACAGTTATTGTTTTAAAAGGTTCTGTTGCAAAGTAAAAAAATATAGCTAACCACTAATTTATCAT
>NZ_KV804761.1:0-670 GCF_001811435.1 Staphylococcus sp. HMSC071G07 | reverse complement strand
GCGGCTGGATCACCTCCTTTCTAAGGATTAACTTTTTTAAAGAAAACGTTTCTCAATCGACGAATTGAAGCGAGAGTGAAAGGAGCTTACTTAGCGTAAGTGACTGCACACTCAAGCTGAAATGAGAAAGAGTGAAAACGTTTGACTGAAAAAGGACGGAACATCTTCGTAGAAGATGAAAATGGAATAACGGTGACATATTGCATTTAGTTTTGAATGCTCATTCGAGTATTCAAAATAACTTTTTGAAAGAAAGCGTTTCTCATTCGATGAGTTGAGCTGAAAGTAAAAGGAGCTTACTTAGTGTAAGTGACTGCATACTTGAGGTGAAAACGAAGATGAGTGAAAACGTTTGACTCAAAAAGATTGCACATTGAAAACTAGATAGTAAGTAATAGATTTTACCAAGCAAAACCGAGTGAATTAGAGTTTTTAAAAGCTTGAATTCAAAAAAATAATCGCTAGTGTTCAATAGAACACTCACAGATTAATAACTAAGGTTTTGAGTTAACTTGTTAGTAGTACTGAGAAGTGTTTTAAAAGAAAGCGCTTGTCAGTTGATGAATCGAGTTGAGAGTTGAAGGAGCTTACCTTTGTAAGTGACTGAGAACTCGAGACGAAGATGAAGAAAAATGCGAGCGGTTGACTTAAAACAATTCAGATTAAGTTA
>NZ_KV804760.1:0-4682 GCF_001811435.1 Staphylococcus sp. HMSC071G07 | reverse complement strand
AGCTATATTTTTTACTTTGCAACAGAACCATCCATAATCTACTCTGGAGGCCAGTGTGATTTCAAATTTGTCTAGCTTCAAAATACGACTACAACGTCTTTTCTTCGTTTTATATTGCGTTTGTGCTGTAAATGTAGAATAACTTTCTTCATTCATATTACAATTAATTTCACGAAAAATTGTAGAGACTGAGAGATTAAGATGCTTAGCAATCGCTCTCATAGAATAGTTTTCTTTTCTAAGCATCTATATACTTGAACGCTCATATATAGTAAAATGTAAACAGATCATATTGGCACTCCCTTTTGTATTAGTTTTTAGTGGCATATTAATCTCTTACAATAAAGTGCCAATTATGGGCATTTTTTATGAATTTTTTGGGTATTATACTTAATATTACATAATGTCGAAAATAATAAAATGCTACTCTAAAATATAAGTGAATCCGAAAACGATGATTATACGTACGTTGAGAGGTTTTATTCTATATTTAGTATTCATAGAAATTCCTCAAAAAGCTTCTTGGAATATTTTCGGTTTATCCTATATCATGTGAAATGCAATTAAATAGGGGGAGAGCACTTCCCGTATCAAACACAGGAGGAAGAGATGGAAGAAAAAATTGGCTTAATAGATATTGGTTCAAATACAATTCGGCTCGTGCTTTTTGTTTTTACTAAAGAAACTGGTCTTAATGAAATATTAAATATTAAAACACCTGCACGTCTAAGTCAGTACTTGACCAGTGACACTAAAATGAACAATGACGGTATCGCCATTTTAAAAGAAGCACTTTTAAGTTTCAAAAAAGTGGCCGACAAATTTAAAGTTCAAGAGCTACATACTATTGCGACAGCTGCGATTCGTCAATCTAAAAACAGTAACGATATTATCAAAAAAATCAAAAAAGAATTAAATATTGAAATTCAAATCGTCTCTGAAAAAGATGAGGCATTTTATGGTTATTATGCCATTTCACACACCACAGATATTGAAAATGGTATATCAGTTGATATCGGTGGTGGTTCTACCGAGGTTACACTTTTCAAAGATAAGAAATTAAAAGAAATACATAGCTTCCCATTTGGCGTTGTCACATTGAAACGTCAATTCTTCGGAGATAAAGATCATAATAATAAATCCGCAATTAAAAGTATGGAAAAATTCTTATCCGAACAATTTAATCAATTAGATTGGGTAAAAAATCAAGAAATTACGCTTATAGGATTAGGTGGCTCTGCACGTAATGTTGCTCGTATTCATCAATCTGAACATTCTTATCCTATCGGTGGTGTTCACAATTATACTATGTCATTGAAAGATATATATATAGTTTACGATATCATTTGTAAAAGTGCTCGCGATGAATTAATTAATCTAGACGGTTTAAGCCGAGATCGTGTAGATATCATTCTACCTGCCATCTCTGTTTTCAAGACTCTTTTCCAAAAAATAGATGCGACACAATTCACTTTCTCAAGAAATGGCATTCGTGAAGGTTATGTCATGAATTTCATTCGTAAACGCCATCCTTATGAATTTAAAAAAGAACATGTACGTAGAGATGCTTTAATACACTTAGCTAATGAATATTACATTGAGGAAGAAAGTGCAAAACGTCGCTTGAAATTAGCACAATCCTTACTCGACCAACTGTTAAATTATAGTGATTTGAAAATTACAGATTATGATAAGTATTTATTTGTTGAAGGTGCGTATATATATTACTTAGGTAGTTTTATCGATTCAGATTCAAGTTCACCGCACACATATTACCTTATTGCGAATTCAACGATTAATGGGTTCTCTCATAAAGATCGTGTGAAGCTAGCACTTCTCGCAAGTTTTAAAAATAAATCATTACTCAAATTGTACTGTAAAGAAACACAATGGTTTAACGGTAAAGAAGTTGATACTATTCAAGCTCTAGGTGGTATTATTAAATTCGTAAACGCATTGAATATCTCTCATACTAGTTTTGTAGAAGAAATTAATCTTAAAAAGAAAAAAGGCGATAAATACGAAATCTATGTTTACCACAAAGGAGAGCCTATTGCTGAAGAATATCAAGCGAATAAGCAGAAGAAACATGTTGAAAAGATTTTAAAAGGGCAAGTATCCATTATCTTTACAAAATCTTAAAAGTCGTATGATATTTTTAGACTACACAAGAACAACGTTTAAATAATGAGGTGTATTAAGAGTATGCAAATTCAATTGGGAAAAAAGGATATTAATTTACCACAGTACTATAATAATAGGGAGTTAAGTTGGATCGATTTTAACTATAGAGTCCTTCAGGAAGCTTATGATAAGAATAATCCATTACTTGAAATGTTAAATTTCATTTCTATTTTTAGCTCAAATTTAGATGAATTTTTTATGGTACGTGTAGCTGGTTTAAAAGACCAAGTGAAATTAGGTTATGATAAACCCGAAAATAAAACCCAAATGACGCCTCAAGAACAACTTGATGCGATTAAAATAAAAAACACAGAATATGTTCACATCCAATATCAACGATATAAAGAATTGATTGAAGAGTTACGGCATTATAATATTGAAATGGTCAAACCTGATTGTTTATCTGAAATGCTCATAGAAAGATTAGAAAAAGAGTTTAAATCGCATATTCTACCTACACTTACACCATTAGGTATTGATGCGTATCACCCATTTCCGAAATTGAACAATAAAAGTTTAAACATATTTGTCGATATTGATACTGAAGACACAATTAACTCAGCAATCGTACAAATTCCATCATTAATTCCTCGATTTCTAACATTTAATGAAGGTGCTAAACAATATGTTGTAATGGTCGAAGATGTCATTACATACTTTATCAACTATCTATTTAAAGGTTATAAAGTTTTAAATACTTTTACCTTCAGAATCACAAGAAATGCAGATTTATCGATTCATGAAGATGGTGCTGAAGATTTACTAATAGAAATTGAACGCTTCTTAAAAGAACGTAAGAGTGGTTCAGCTGTACGTTTAGAGGTCGATGGCCGAACTGCACAAAGAGAGAATATTGAATGGTTGATTGATCAATTAGAGGTTGAAGAGAATGATATATACTTCTTAAATGGCCCGCTTGATTTAACGTTTTTATTCGATTTAGTGAGTCATCTCTCTACTAAACTTAAATATCTGACGTATGAGAAATATACACCCCAAGTACCGAAATCTTTAGAAAATAACAATATTTATAAATTAGCTCTAGAAAGAGATATATTCTTCCATCATCCGTATGAATCATTTGACCCCATTGTAAACTTCATACGTGAAGCTTCCGATGATCCAAATACCATTGCCATTAAGCAAACATTATATCGTGTGAGTAAAGATTCACCGATTATTAATAGTTTGAAGGAAGCTGCTGAAAATGGTAAGCAAGTCACTGTACTTGTAGAATTGAAAGCACGTTTCGATGAAGAGAATAATGTCCATTGGGCTCGTATGCTTGAAGATGCAGGTTGTCACGTAATATATGGTATGACGCATCTAAAGACACATAGTAAAATTGCGCTTGTCGTTAAACGTATTCGTGGAGAGCTAACATCATTTATACATTTAGGTACAGGAAACTATAATGACAAAACTGCTAAGCTATATACCGATATGGGGATTATTACTACAAATAAAGACATTGCTGAAGATGCGATTAATTTCTTCAATTATTTAAGTGGTTACTCTGTTAAACCTGAGTATAATAAATTAATTGTAGCTCCATTTGATATTCGTGACGTCTTTATTGACCATATCGACAAAGAGATTAGTAGTCATTTAGAACATGGAAATGGCAAGATTATGATGAAGATGAATTCACTCACAGATAAAACGATTATTAAAAAGCTCTTTAAAGCTTCTCAAGCAGGCGTAAAGATTCAACTTATCATTCGTGGTATTTGTTGTCTTAAACCTGGTATACCTGGTATCAGTGAGAATATTGAAGTCGTAAGCATAGTAGGACGGTTACTCGAACATTCACGTATTTATTATTTCCATAATAACGGTGATGAAAGTATCTACCTCTCATCAGCAGACGTGATGACACGCAACATGATTAAACGTGTCGAAATCTTATTCCCTGTTGAAGATAAAAGTATTGGAAAACGTTTAGTGAATTATATGAACTTGCAACTTTCAGATAATGAGAAAGGACGTTTCCAAGATAAAATTGGTGTCTATCACTATGTTCAAAACAATTTATCTCCACTAAATTCTCAAGCTTATCTTATGCAAGAGGCAATTAAATACGGTAAAGATCTAAAAAAACAGACTGCTCAGCCAACAGGTTATCCCATTCGTTCAAAGCGTGGCGTTAGTTGGATAAGAAGATTAAGAAATACATTCAAAAGATAGAATGAATAATCTTATAAAAAATTAGAATTAATCCAAAGACAGATGCTTTATTTAAACTAGGCCTTTTACTTTTTGAACCACTAATATAATGGCACTGCATCCTTAATGTGGGCCTCACATTAAAACACTTGAATTAGGCTGCTAATGTTCTGTATTGCACAGGAGATAAGTAGTCTAATTTTTGTTGAATTCGATTATTATTATAGTTTTCTATGTACTTTTCGACAATATCCTTTACAATGAAATTAGAGTTATTTAACTCATTGTTGAGATAAAATGTTTGGTTCTGTTGCAAAGTAAAAAATATAGCT
>NZ_KV804759.1:129522-147931 GCF_001811435.1 Staphylococcus sp. HMSC071G07 | reverse complement strand
TAGTAGTAAACTCTAAATTCTTACGAATACAAATTAGTACAAAACACTATATTCCATCGAATACAAATTAGTAAATCACACCCCATTTTACCCAAACAAAAAGAAGCCGAGCCACCCACATAGCTCGACTCCCCAAACATCTAATCATAATCCACCTTCGCCCGATGCACACTCAAACAATTCTCCCGAATCTGCGTCAACGCCGACGTAATATACTTATACTGCGGCAACTCAGGCAACACAATCTGAGTAATCCGGCCACCATTCTCAAAATGCTTCGCCAAATTCTCAAACATCACCAAATACTCACCCATCACATGCTCATCAATACGATCACGCCCATCATTATTCAACGCACGATTCAACATAAAACTCAATTCCTCCAAACCATAAATCGTCGGATAATACTCCTGAATCCGATGCTTATTACTAAACACCTCACCATTCGCACCCGTATACAGCTGCGACATATTATCCAACTTCAACGTCAAACGCAACATACGATACTTGTCCTCTTCAAACGACGCACGCTCATTCTTAGAGAACAGATAATGAAACATGATCGCTTCACTACGGAACACATCCGCAATCACTTTCGGCAACATCGTTGAAGCCGTCTTGCGTCCAAGAATCAAGAGACCAATAACCGCAATCGCTACACCGACAAGCACATCAATAATACGAGGTAATGCAATCGCAATCGTTAAATAATTCGCTGCGATACCATTCAACAAGATAACTTGAATCGTGATAAAGATACAGGCGAACGAATAGTTCGCACCAACGAACGCTTCAGTCATACCTGCACACACTGCAAGTAGAATAATCGCAATCATCGTATGAGGGTGGAACATCAAGATAAGCGACAGTACGAGTACACCGAGAATTGTTCCGACTGTACGACTTCCTGCACGTTCGAAACTGTGCATCGTATTCGCGCCAATCAAGACTGTGTGCGCTGTTAACGGAATCCAATAGGCCTTTTCAAAGTTAAACATCAGGGCTACAAAGATCGCAATTCCAATAATAATCGCATAACGTAGTGCATTTCTGAAGAAGTAGGAATCCAACGTTAAATGCTGGATAATACGGCGGCCATAAATTGGAATACGCACATTGACTTCATGTTTCACACGCTCTTCGTTGAGATCGAGTATCGCATCTATTTTAAAAATTTGATCGACTAAATTATTATATTCCTCTGGTACATCAATCTGCTGATTCCAACGTTTAGCGGAAGTGTTATTAGAAAACACACGTTTAATCACGTAATCCAACATCTCTTTAACTTGGTTAGGCAATGGACGTAAATTACGTTCGCTCAACTCAAGTAACTCGGAGTAAACACCTAACGCAGCGGTATGCAAGAGCAATAAACGCTGAAATTGTGATGACTCACGAGATCTTGCTCCCGAACTCGTCAGCAAGTATTTGTCTGCATTGCTGAATGTTTGAACAGCAGTGTTAGATGCATTGCGGAAAGCCTGGCGATCGTCAAAGTTATATGCGAGTTGCTTTAACATATTGTAGTCATTCTTCACTGCTTTCGCCTCAGCACTTTCACGACTCAACAGGTTCGCAATAATGATTACCACTAACGCAAACATACCACCGATAAATACGCAGGCACCACGTAACAAGAACTCTTGCGGTGCCACAGGTAAGTTGATCGATAAACTGAACGCGACGATAAAGAACGTGGCAGATGGACCAACGATGTGCAACGAACTGAGCACAAAGTATGGAATGACCGTCACGATAAGCAACAAGATACCAAAGAGGATCGGTTGTTTAATCGTCAACGTTCCAAGCATCATCGCAATGGACAATCCAATAGTCGCAAGAAAGATGATGCGTACACGCGCTCTTGCAGTGCCTCCTATCGCATACGTATGAGTTAATGTACCTATAGATACGAGTAACCCTATCGGCATATGATCCGTCAAATATCCGATGATGAGTGGTATCAACATCAAGATCGTTTGACGCACACCTTTAGCTGAATCTACTTTCATTTTATTAAAGTTCATTAAGGATTTTATGTACGAAAGCAAATCGTTCATCTCCTATTATCATGTTTCAATGTCATACCCTACTATACTAACACTTTTTAGTTAGGTAGGAGACAATTCACTTCAAATTTCTTAATATTTTACTGCTACATTAGCTAGTACAGATAGTTATGGTAAAATGACTCGAGCAGCAAGATGACTTTTTTCGCTATCCTCTACTCATTTTACCTATAAAAATAAAAAAGTGAGCTAGCAACTCAACACGACGTTGAATCCCTAAGACTCACTTGGACAATTAGCCCAATTTATCAGTAATCTGTTATTCAGTTTCAGAAATTTCCTGGGCAATATTACTATAATCAATATCTGCACCCATAAACTGCGCATCGTTACTTGGTAAATGTTGTTGTAATGTGTCGATATTATTAATTTCAATTGTGCCACTGTTCATCTCGAAATCGAGCACATGTCCACCAAATGTACGGTCGTCATCTACAAAGTGAAGATGATAACCGCCTGCTGCGATGCCGTGGAATAATTGAGGTGCGTAGAAACCAACAATCGTACCTTCGACTTGTTCACGCGTGAATTCTGGTTGGTTCTTTGCCACTTCGCTAAGTCGACGATATGGCGGTTCCTCTTTCGGCATCATTCGCACATGCATCATTTCAAATTTACCCGTCATCTTCACAGCGAAGAAGATATTGTCACTCGCTGCTCGACGTTTCGTTTGCGCTAATAACGCCTCAGCATCTGTGATATGACGCACATTAATCGTTTCGTCTGTCTGGAAATCGGTCACTGTCGCAAATGGTGTAAGCTCCTCGCCTGTCAACGCTTTAAATTCACCTTGCGCATTCGCATGGTACGCGTGGCCATCGAGAATGACGACTTCCCCATCTGAACCGTCTAGTGTTCCGATTCCGAAATCACCATGTTTCATGACTTCACCGATTGAAGTCGTGCCCTGTAACATGCCAGCAATCAACGTCCCTAACGTTCCGTGTTGATATAACATCTCCAATTTGTCTTCCTTTCTATTTCTTTCTCATACTTACTTATACTTTCACTTAGTTTCATTATACAACTTTTTGGAGCGTTGAGATATCGAAGTGCTTGAGATTAGTGGTAAAAATTCCGAGGGGACATCGAGATTTTTCTGGTAAAAATATTTTTAGGAGACTATGCCATTTTATAAAAGATCCACCCCCAAAAAAAGAACCCAACCGACTTATCACTAAGTCGAATTGAGTTCTTCCCTATCATTATTTCACTTTCTTCAAGTCATTTTTACCAATCAATAAAGGTTGGTCTGGCTTCACAAAGAACCACAAAATAATTGCGAAGATAACTGGAATAATCATGCATTCCAAAGTATTCGTCCAACCGATGATATCTGCAAGTTTACCTGCTAAGAATGGACTGAGCATTGCTCCGATGTTACCCCATAAGTTCATCCATCCTGAAACAGAACCGGCAAAGTTACGACCGAGATCTGTGGCTGCTGCCCAACTCATCCCCATCGTTACACCGATACCGCCTAAGCACGTTGAAATCCATGCGACGTTGGCATAAAGATTGTCTGTCTTAATCGCTAAGAAGAGCGAAACAGCAAAGACGACAAAGCCTGCAATTGCGATGAGTCCACGCGCTACGAAACGGGATTTACCCATGCGCAACAACGCATCTGATACTGTCCCTCCTGTTAAGATCAGGAAGAACATCACGAGCCATGGTGGACTCGACAACCATGCGGAGTCTTTCAAGGAGATGTGATATTGTTCTGTGAAATACGTCGGTAACCAAATTAAGAATAATGCGATGATAAATTGTACAACGAAATACTGCCCTGCAATCGCATAGAAACTGAAGTATTTGAAGAATGCTGACCAAGGTGCATGAGATTTCTCTGTTGCAACGATGTCACGATTCGCCTGAATAAAACGCTTCTCTGCTTCGTTCACCATCTTATGTTGTTCTGGTAAGTCCTTCGCGATTATCACCCATAATAATGCGAGTAGAATACCTACGCCACCAAAGATGTAGAAGACGGAATGCCAGCCGAATGCTGAAACGATGGATACTGTGATGACTGGTGCGATTACAGGTCCAAAGTAAGATCCTGCTAGTAACATACTTGAAGCGCGCCCTTTCTCATCTTTCGCAAACCAATAGGAGTTAAATACCGCATTCGATGGATACATCGGCGCTTCTCCGACACCAAAGAGGAAACGCACGGTATACATTAACCCGTGATTTTTAACAATACCTGTCAGAATGGTAAAAGCACTCCACCACACGAGTGCGACAGTTAACATTTTTCGTGGTCCAAACTTCTCAGCAAGATAACCGGATGGTACTTGCATCAAAGCATAGCCTGCTGCGAAGAAAGATGCGAGAAGTCCAAATTGCCCTTTATCTAAATGGAGATCTCTCATCATATCTGGCGCAATAACTGAAATATTAGAACGGTCCATATAGGCAACAATTCCAATAACGAAAAAAACGATGGCAAACCACCATCGTACGTTTGAGCTACGTTCTTTCATGATAGTCCCTACTTTCAATTAATATCAAACTCTCGTCAATGTCATCTCTAGCAATTTCATAACATCCCTTATAGTGAATTGCTGCCCCACAAATGTCACTAACACATAGAGTTTCATTGATATTACCACAGAATGAAAGCGCCTACAAGCATCTTTTATAACATTTTTAATGAAATAATACACTCTTTGTATTTCTTTAATTTCGGTCTCGAGCCCGACTCTTTCAGGTGATAAAACGGGTAAATTGAAGAATACGAACACCGATTATGTTAAAATAACATCTGTTCAAATTATTAAATGATGATTTTAAAAAGGAGAACCGTGCCTTATGGAACATATCATAACGGAATTTATTAGTAAGTGGGGTTATTTGGCGATTACGATTCTCGTGCTCTTGGAGAATATCTTGCCTTTCATCCCGTCTGAAATTATCCTAACGTTTGCTGGATTGCTTTCGACGAAATCAGATTTATCTTTACCGATGCTGTTTGTTATCTCGACTGTTGCATCGTTTGTGGGCTTGCTTGTCTTGTATTATATTAGTCGTCTGGTTTCTGAGGAGCGACTTTATCGTTTTGTTGATAAGTATGGAAAGTGGATTAAGTTGAAGGGTAAGGATGTGGCGCGTGCGAATGACTGGTTTAAGCGGTATGGTGAGGTTGCTGTCTTGGTGTGTCGTTTTGTTCCGGTATTGCGTGTGTTAATTACGATTCCGGCGGGGATCAATCGGATGAATGTGGTGAAGTTTGTGGTGCTTTCTCTGATTGGGACGACGATTTGGAATTTTGCATTGATTTATCTTGGCAGTCTGTTGAGTGATAGTTGGGATGTGTTGATGAATGGGATACATACGTATTCTTATGTGATGTATGTTCTGTTGGCGGTTGTGATTGTTTATATTATTTATCGTTTTGTTAAAAGGAAGCGTAAGTCGTGATTTGAATTGTTATATATTGTACTAATTTTTATTCTTAGGAATGTTATGTATTGTACTAATTTGTATTCGTAGAGATATAGTGTTTGTTCCTAATTTGCAATACTTCGTATTGTGAGGTGGTGACGCTTTCCCAGGTGGTCACGTTCAACTAATTCATAACGCTTGTTGCGCGTTATGAATGGATTTTCACTGTGCCCTTGATACCTCGGGAGTCGCACCACCTCTTTTTTACTCGTGTTGCAGGTATTTGTAGGTTTATTTCATTCTGTTTAACTCTCAGTAACTTGCAAATCACCACACACCACTCTCCCTATTTGTTTTTGTTTTAATATTAGTGTTTCGAGAGATTAAAGTATTTCTACTAATATGGTACTTATAACAGAAATCTACTTTGATTCGTTCTGTTTCGGGAAAGTAAGGGTTCCTTAGAATTTAAAGATTAATAATTACATCCATCTTCACACACAAACTAAGGGTTCGAGTCTGCTTAATGCTTTCTCGAACCCTTGGTTGTTCTTCTGAATTTTTACCGCTATCAATTATTAAAATGCTAAGGACTTGAATACTTTTACGGCGATCCAGTAAATGAGTGTTGCTACGAATAGGCTTATGACGAAATAAATTGCGCTTCCAATGAACATAATCATTTGGTTTGGCTCGTCGTGTCCGATTGAAGCAATGATAGTTAGGACAATGGTATAAACGATGTAAACTAAGATAACGGGTAGAATGGCGAGCATCATAATTCCGTTTGAGTTCTCGCTACCGTATTTGTACATTAATGGGTACATGAGTGTCAGTTGGGCGGTAATTCCTACGCCTATAAAGAGTGCGATAAATCCTTCGATGATTGACATTTGTAAGATGCTCGTCACGACAAAGACGAGGACGCCGCCGGTAACTGCTAGTAATAAGTAGAATAAAAAGTGACTTTGAACGTACATCTTTCTGTTTAATGGTAGTGTTAAGGCGAGTTTCGGCCAGTCGGAGCCTTTCTCGTTCTTCAAATTATCGAGTGCGATGATGGCTAGTAAATAACATGGTAGAAAGCCACCTGTCATGCCTTGTTGTCCAATATTAAAGAGGACGCAGATGACAACGGCAATCGGTAAATAAATACATACACTTTTCTTTGACAATGCCCAATGGTTCATCATTAAACCTTTCATACTCGCTCACCTCTCATTAAGATCTTCGTTGCGTCATCGATGGAATGTAGGGACTCGCATGTAATGCCCTCTGTCTCTACTGTTCCTTTGACTAAGGCTTCTACTATGCCTTTGCGTTCACGTTGGGCGATGACTTGTTCTCTTGGAACTTGCGCATAAGCGTCTTGATCACCTTTGACGATATGATACTGTTCCATGAGCTCTGATTTCGAAACTGTGAGGACAATTTGGCCTTGGCGCATGAAGATGAGACGGTCAGCGATGTATTCAAGATCTTCTACGATATGTGAAGAAATGACCATGCCGACACCTTGTTCTTTGCAATCTTCGAGTATTTCTAACACTTGTTCACGGCCTGAGACGTCGATGCCTGCTGTCGCTTCGTCGAGTAATAAGAGGCGACTGTGATGAGATAGTGCGATGGCGAGTGAAAGTTTCATCGACATGCCTCGAGAGTAACTTTCGACTTTTTGCTTACGTGGGAGTTCAAATTCTTCAATATATTTCCAGAAGGTCTCACTCTCCCAGTTGCGATACATCTGTTGCATGATCTTCTCGATATCTACGACTTTGAGTTTCTTCGGCAATTTCACTGTATCGAAGACGACGCCGACATCATTTTTATACTCGTAATCGTCTTCCTCAATGGTTTGACCGAAGAATCGCACTTCACCTGAGTCTTTCGGCACATTGCCAATTGCTGTGCTTAGCGTTGTTGATTTACCTGAACCGTTTTTACCGATAAAAGCAACCACTTCACCTGGATCTACTTCAAAGCTCACGTCTTGTAATGCGAACTCTGAGTTCTTGAAAGCTTTGTTCAGGTGTTTCACTTCTAGTAACCTATGCATAGCTTTGTTCTCCTCCATCTTTCGTTGTTCTCGTTCGTCTTTCTTCTTTACTATAACATTAATTGTCTGTCGTATAGTTATGTTTTTGAAAAAGGGCTAATTCCCCCCTTTGGAATTAGCCCTGTGAATCTTACAATATATTGAATTTCTCCCGCTTCATTCTCACTTTATTACCCCTTTTAACTCAGTGAGAAATGAAGGCATAATCTATTGATTTCATATCCTTTGTTTGAAGTGATAATTTATTTAACTTCTTTCAATGTAGATTTCACATCTTCAATTTCTTGTTCTACATCGTGGTTTGGCTTACGCGTCATTTTACTAACTACATAAGTCACAACCCAACTTGCGATGAAGCCTGGAATGATTTCGTACAAGTTAAAGAAGTCGTTGTAATCTCCCATCGGTTTAATAAAGACAATCCATAGAATAACGACGATCGCACCTACGAGCATACCACTCACTGCACCTGTACGGCTTAAACCTTTCCAGTATAGTGACAGGATTACGAGTGGACCAAATGCTGCACCGAAACCGGCCCAAGCATTACCTACGAGGTTGAGAATCGTATCGTTTGGATGCCATGCGATAAGAATTGCGACGATAGAAACGACCACAACTGAAAGACGTCCGACAAGAACGAACTCTTTCTGACGTTTCTTCGCTGCTTCCTCACCTCTAAATAGCTTGTAGAAGTCTTCTGTTAATGAACTTGATGTTACAAGTAATTGAGATGAGATCGTACTCATGATGGCAGCTAAGATGGCTGCGAGTAAGAATCCTCCAACTAATGGATGGAACAAGATTTGTCCCATTAAGATAAATAATGTTTCTGGGTCTTTCAATGTAACGCCTTGGTCACGGACGAAGACGATACCTGTAAGACCTACGAATACTGCACCAATTAAACTGATCGCCATCCAGCTAATGCCGAAGCGACGTGCAGTCTTTAACTTTCTAACATGTGTAATAGACATAAATCGTACGATGATGTGAGGTTGACCGAAGTAGCCGAGCCCCCATGCAAAGAACGAGATGATTCCTACTACAGATGTCCCTTTTAGAATGTCTAAGTTCGTCGGTTTGAGATCAGCCGCTTGAGATAATGTATCTAAACCGCTGAGTTGTAACATTGCGACAATCGGTATCATGACCATTGCGATAATCATGATAACCCCTTGGAAGAAGTCCGTTAATGATACGGCGAGATATCCTCCAAAGAATGTATATGCGATAACGATGACTGTTACTAGGATGAGGCCGAAATGATAATTCAATCCAAATGCACTATCGAAGAGTTTACCTCCGGATACCATTCCTGAATGTGTATAAAGTGTAAAGAATACTACAATGATGGCACCTGAAATAATCTTGATGACATTTGATTTATCATCTAATCGGTTTCTAAAGAAATCTGGTAGCGTAATCGCGTCGCCAGCTTTCTCTGTGTAGACTCTGAGACGTGGTGCTACGATAAAGTAATTTAAATATGCACCAAGTGTTAACCCAATTGCTAACCAGGCTGCTGATAATCCTGTTGTGTAAACCTCTCCTGGCAAGCCCATAATCATCCAACCACTCATGTCCGCGGCACCAGCAGATAACGCTGTGACGTACGGACCAATACTTCGTCCACCGAGCATGTACTCACTTACGTTGCTCGTCGCTTGCTTGTACCCATAATACCCAATACCAAGCAAGATGATGAAGTAAGCAGCTAACATGATATATGTTCGCCAATCAGTATTCACTTGTTGCGATAGTGTTGCCCCCAATTGAAACATAATCTGCACTCCCTCTATGTAGAATTTTGTTACATGCATTTATTATACAAAACTATCGAGAATTTTAAAGGACTTTTTTACAAGATTGTGTCATTTAGTCCCTTTTTACATCTCAATAACTTCTATAACCCTTGATATTCAACGTTTATAGCGATCCCAAAAATAATAGTAATATTACAATTTAGCAAGATTTTACACTATTTCGTATGCAATTCTTGAATAAAAAGAATGATTTATGTGGTTCATACACGATTATACTATATTTTAGTAACATTATAACACACTAACGTTTTATTCTTTTATCGCGTTGAAGTGCTATCATTGTCGACTTTTAGTTATTTTAAACAAAAAGCTCAAAGAAACATCATTTAATAATAAAAGCTATAATGCATTTTTATGCAACAAGTAATAAAAGGATGTAAGCGTTTAACTCACATGTTAAAATAATAGTAAAATGATTGAACTAAATCTTATAGGGGTGACGAAATAGAGATGTCTCGAACTGAAGAAAAGAGTTTCAAGCAGCGTTATCTTAACCTGCTCGCAAAGCAATACGACAATAAAGAAGAACTTGCGACAGAAATCATTAATCTAGAATCGATCATGGAATTACCGAAGGGCACGGAGCACTTTGTCAGTGATATTCACGGTGAGTATCAAGCGTTCCAACACGTGCTACGTAACGGCTCAGGTAATGTGAAACGTAAGATTCATGATATCTTTGATGATGATCTGACCGAAGAAGAAATCAATGAGTTTGCAGCGCTTGTGTACTATCCTCAAGAGAAATTGAAACTCATCAAGAACGAATTTAAACATAAAGAAGATTTAAACGAATGGTATCGCTCTACTATACATAACCTCATCACATTCGTCACTTTCGCCTCTTCGAAATATACACGTACGAAACTCCGTAAGACTTTACCGGAGAATTTCGTCTTTATCGTTGAAGAGCTTCTATATCGCAGTAATAAATACAATAACAAATCATCATATTATGATACGTTGATGGATCAAATTATCGAACTTGAACAATCTGATGACTTGATTATCGGCCTATCCTTTACAGTGCAGCACCTCGTCGTGAACCACCTTCACGTCGTGGGTGATATTTATGACCGTGGCCCAGAGCCAGACAAGATTATGGAAACGCTCATCAATTACCCATCTGTTGATATTCAATGGGGTAACCACGATGTGCTCTGGATTGGTGCATATGCTGGATCTAAAGTTTGCCTTGCCAATCTGCTTCGTATTTGCGCGCGTTATGATAACCTCGACATTATCGAAGACGCCTACGGTATAAATATACGTCCTTTATTGACTTTAGCTGAAAAATACTACGATGGGACAAATCCACCTTTCCGACCTAAGAACGCGGATTACCTTTCTGAATATGAAAAAGCTCAGATGACACGTATTCAACAAGCGATTTCAATTATTCAATTTAAATTAGAAGCGCCGATTATCAAACGTCGCCCTTCTTTCGATATGGAAGAACGTTTAGTATTGGAAAAAGTCAATTACGATACGCATAAGATTACAATTTATGGTAAGACATATGATTTAAAAAATACGTGTTTCCAAACTGTCGATCCTCAAGATCCGACACGTTTAACGGAAGAAGAACAAGATGTCATTGATAAATTATTATTATCTGTACAACAATCTGAGAAATTGAAACGCCATATGTCGTTCTTAATGCAGAAAGGTACACTTTACCTACCATACAATGGCAACTTACTTATTCATGGTTGTATTCCAGTAGATGAAGATGGCGAGATGGAAAGCATGTCTATTGATGGTGTGGAACATCACGGACGTGACTTGCTTGATACTTTCGAGTCTTATGTACGCTATGCTTTTGATCACAAAGAAGTTGGCGATGATCTCGCAACGGATCTCGTATGGTACCTTTGGACGGGTAAATACTCTTCTCTCTTTGGTAAGCGTGCGATGACGACGTTTGAACGTTACTTTATCGAGGACAAAGCGTCTCATAAAGAGGAGAAGAATCCGTATTATCATTTACGTGAAGACGTGGATATGTGTAAGAAGATGTTGAAAGACTTTGGCTTGGATCCGGAGCAGGGTCATATTATCAATGGTCATACGCCGGTTAAGGAGATTAAGGGTGAAGATCCGATTAAGGCGAATGGTAAAATGATTGTTATTGATGGTGGCTTCTCGAAGGCTTATCAGTCGACGACGGGTATTGCGGGCTATACGTTGTTGTTTAATTCGTATGGTATGCAGTTGGTTGCGCATCAGGAGTTTAATTCGAAGGAGAATGTGCTGAAGAATGGTACGGATGAGGTGTCTATCCGTCGTGTGGTTGATAAGGAGTTGGAGCGTAAGAAGATTCGTGATACGAATACGGGTGCGCGGATTCAGGATGAGATTGATACGTTGAAGGAGCTTATGCATGACCACTTTCTGAAGTAGGTGTGTGTGCTACTAATTTGTGTTCTTAGGTATTTTAGAGTTTAGTACTAATTTGTATTCGATGGAATATAGTGTTTTGTACTAATTTGTATTCGTAAGAATTTAGAGTTTACTACTATTTTGCAATACTTCGTATTGTGAGGTGGTGACGCTTTCCCAGGTGGTCACGTTCAACTAATTCATAACGCTTGTTGCGCGTTATGAATGGATTTTCACTGTGCCCTTGATACCTCGGGAGTCGCACCACCTCTTTTTTACTCGTGTTGCAAATATTGGTGTGTTTAATAGTATTTATTCTAACTACTTTAGTAGCTCACGAACTCCTACACATCTAGTTTTTATTTTTATTTTGATTGAATTAGAGTGTTTCGAGGATGATAGTGTTTCTTACTAACTGAATACTATATGTATTGGTAAGTTAATAACATTTATTCTAAAATTTTTATCAACCCACGATCTCCTACGCATCGTTTCTTTATTTTGATTGAATTAGTGTGTTTCGGGGAATTAGAGCGTATCTTTATAACTCTACATATTCTTTTTACTAAATATAATTTTTGGCACGATGATACGTTAAACGCCATCTACTACAAATAGTAGATGGCTCTTTCTGCTTGATTATTATACATAACGCAACGATTACCACCTTAAAAAGCACGCTCTCAACTCTGGAGAACGTGCTTTTCTATTAATTAGTCTTCTTTGTCTTCGTATAAGTAAGCGTCTTTGAGGTAACCAATGACGCCTTCGTCACTATCTTCGAATTGGTTGCGTTTGTTTCTAAATGTGACTTCTTTGTCTTCGTTGATATGGTAAAGTATCATATCGTTTTCGCTGAGTTCGGGTATGTGCTCTACTTCGATTTCGTGTATGTCGTGCTCTTTGATAAATTGGTTGTACCATTTGGCGCTAAGGTTTGAGTCAAATAGGATGTGATTGCGAATGGGCCCGCTCACATTGGATTTCATCTTCTCGTTTCTAAATGATACGGGGATCATGTTGACTTGGTTGAGTCCGAATTCGGGTACGAGTTCGTTAAATGCCAGGCTGTTGAACACGAAGGATTGGGTCATCAAGAGACATTGGTGATAACGTGTTAAGTCGGCGTAAATACGATCGTTGCTTGATAGTAAATTGCCTTCGAAGACTTCAAAGTCTAGATTGCGCGCGCGTGTTGACGAACTTGAGAATAAATTAAAGGTCATGACTGGAATTTCATGTTCTCTCAATTTTGATCCTAGTTTGTAAGAGAATTCACCTTCGCCTACCAAAATAACGCCTGGGGGTTCTGTGCTTGCTAGACGCATCATTTTACTCATTGGAACGAAGCTGAAGCCGTAAATGACCACAGTTACGATGACTAGGCCAAAGGTTACGGGCGTGATGTATTCAGCTAAGGGCGCATTTTTCTCCATAAACTGACCAGCAAAGAATTGGGCTACGGTTAAAACGACGATGCCTCGTGGTGCCATGATAGAGACCATCGTGCGTTCGCGTTTAGAAATTTCGGTGTTGATGGTCGCGAATAAGATAGATAAGGGTCTAACGAGCACAATCATCACTGCGCAGAATAGCACGAGTTTCCATGAAAGAATCCCTTTTAACACATCTAGAGTGAGTGAAGATGTGATGAGGATAAAGACCGTTGAGACGAGAATGGATGACATGTTCTCGATGAAGTGGTCAGATTCCTTAAAGATTAAATCATGGCGTTTCATGCGTGCCATGACGAGACCGAAGATTGTGACGGCCATTAAGCCAGATTCTGGTAAGATTTCATCGCATAACGCAAAGATTAAGAGTACGAAGACAAGTTGTACTGGTGGCATTAAGTTCTGTGGAATCATGTCTTTTTTTAAAAACCACATGAACACGTATGACGCAAAGAAACCGATGCAGACGGCGATAAATAAACGCAGAATGAAACTTAAAATAATTTCAACTTGAATGCCGTGCTCGAAAATATTAAAGATATAGAATGCGAATAAGGCAAGCATCGGGCCAATCGGATCGAGGATGATGCTTTCCCAACGCAAAATCGAATCGACGCTCTTGCGGACTTTCGCTTGTTTCAATAATGGTTGAATGACGGTCGGGCCTGTGATAAGGAATAAACCGCCCATGACGAGCGCGACTTGGGCTGAGAACCCTAGAACGAAATGGAGGGCCATTGCGCCAAGGATCCACGAAATCACTGCGCCAACTGTGATGATGCGCATGACTGCTTTCGAAATACCTCTTAACTCGCGGAAATCGAGGTTGCTGCTCCCTTCGAATAAGATGATAGCTACAGCTAACGACACCATCGAGCTAAATGCTTCAGACCCGAGGCTTTGTTGCGGGTTGATGAGACCCAGTATTGGACCTACGAGTAAGCCGACGATAGAGAGAACGACAATCGAGGGCCATTTGATGCGTGATGCGAACCACTGACTAAAGATACCTAAAGCCAGGAAGATCACGATCACGAGTATGAGGGGTAGATTTAAGAGTGACACGGTCACACCTCCGATTAATTCCTTGTGTTCATTTACGCTGAACACGTAGTTCTTACTTTCTTTCAATATGTATACATCAGTTCATTATAACAGATTCACCTATAAGCAGTGCGTGTTTTTCGGTCTTCTCGCAAATTTCAACAGTATCGTCACAGTTTCGCCTTGTATCTTTACATGTCAGATTACGCTCACTATAATTGAAATTGAATCTCAATTAGTTTGAATTCACAATTTTTAGTATGGGAGATATTTGTGTATTTGCGAGTATACGGTAAACAATATAACTTGGCACATCCCATCAAATACTCCTATGCCACTTTTATACAAGGAAAGGTGAAGTATAATGGAGAAGATAAATTACAAAAAATTTATACTTCCTGTTGTTGTTGGAATCATCCTCTGGTTAATTACCCCTATTCGGCCAGAAGGTTTAAGTGCAGATGCTTGGCATATGTTTGCCATCTTCGTCGCGACGATTATCGGTTGTATCACGCAACCGCTTCCGATTGGTGCCGTAGCCATGATTGGGTTCACGCTCACGGTCTTAACAGGCACAGTTGATATCGACCCAGCTGTGAAAGGCTTCGGTAATAGCAGTATTTGGCTCATCGCCATGGCGTTCTTTATTTCACGTGGATTTGTGAAGACAGGTCTCGGCCGTCGTATTGCCCTTCAGTTCGTGAAGTTGTTTGGTAAAAAAACTTTAGGACTCGGCTATTCTCTCGTGGGTGTCGATTTGATCTTAGCACCTGCGACGCCAAGTAATACGGCGCGAGCTGGCGGTATCATGTATCCTATCATCAACGCCTTATCTAAGTCATTCGGTTCGAAAGCAGATGACGGTACGGCGCGTAAAATGGGTTCGTTCCTCATCTTTACAGAATTTCACGGGAACTTGATCACTGCCGCAATGTTCTTAACTGCGATGGCAGGGAACCCGCTTGCTCAATCTTTAGCACAACATGAGCACATTCACATTACGTGGATGAACTGGTTCCTAGCTGCACTCGTTCCAGGAATTGTGTCATTGATTGTCGTGCCTTTTATCATCTATAAAATTTATCCACCTGAAATCAAGGAAACACCCGACGCGAAATCATGGGCGGATAATGAATTGAAAGACATGGGTCACATGCATCGTGACGAGAAATTTATGATTGGTATCTTCCTCGTTGCACTCATTCTATGGGTACTCGGCAGTGTCATCGATATGAATGCGACGTTGACAGCCTTTATCGCCCTATCCCTTTTACTGCTTACAGGCGTATTGAGCTGGTCTGACGTCCTTAAAGAAACTGGAGCTTGGAATACGCTCATCTGGTTCTCCATCTTAGTTATGATGGCATCCCAACTCAATGAGCTCGGCTTTATTCCATGGCTCAGTAAGACAATCGCAGGTAGTTTAGGCGGCTTAAGTTGGCCGGTAGTCCTCGTGCTACTCATCCTATTCTACTTCTACTCACACTACTTATTTGCGAGCTCAACCGCTCACGTCAGCGCGATGTACTCCGCCCTACTCGGTGTGGCTATTGCGACAGGCGCGCCACCGTTATTTAGTGCCTTAATGATTGGGTTCTTCGGTAACTTGATGGCTTCCACGACACACTACAGTAGTGGTCCAGCGCCGATACTCTACTCATCCGGCTACGTGTCTCAGAAACGCTGGTGGCTCATGAACGCAGGATTAGCTATTGTTTACTTTGTTATCTGGCTAGGTCTCGGTTCACTGTGGATGAAACTCATCGGCGTGATGTAGGCATTTTACCTTCTCATAGGTTTAAAATGACGTCAATTGGTGTAAATATATAGTAATCAATATGAATCAGGAGATGATATAGATGGCTGACATTAAACAAGGCGATCACAAATTCTACACAGGTGAAGATGAGAATAATCCTGAAACAGTGATTACGTACAACGATGTAAGTGACGATCAAATCGAAATCAATCACACAGGCGTTCCATCTGAAATGGGTGGACAAGGTTTAGGTACTGCGCTCGTAGAAGCAGTAGTGAACTACGCACGTGACAATGGTAAAAAGGTCAGTGCAACTTGCCCATTTGCGGCAAAAGTTATTGAGAAACATCCTGAATTCCAAGATGTTTATAAAGGTTAATTAGAAGAATGCGCCTGCAATACGGAGATTGAACTCCGATGCAGGCGTTATTTATGAGGTTTTATAGTAAGGAGCTAGATCAATGGACAATATAGAAGAAGTGATTAAAAATTACTTTTAGATTGCTATCATTTCTATTATTCCAATGTCTTTAATCATGAGTATCTTACCTACAAATACATTTCTAGAAATTCTTATATCGCTTGTCACAGTGATATTATCATCAATCGGACTCTCTACTATCATCCTTTATATTATTTACATATATCAAAAAAAGAAGTGAGGCTTTTGATGACATCAAATAGGCTAGCGCAGTCGAGCACTGTTACTTATTTTTAACTAAATTTCATACGACATAGCAAAAAGGCAATTTCTACCAAACATTCGATAGAAATTGCCTTTTTATATAAATCAAGAGCGCAACGCTCTCATTTTTAATTCTAACTTACAACCACTCTACGACGTCTTCTTGTGGTTGGCGAATTTTTTCTTTTGGTTCTTTTTCACGATAACCAAAAGCGACCATAACGGAAGGCGCGAATTCTTTCATATCCGCAATACCTTCGTCATCTAGTAATTGTTCTACTGCATCAATGTCGAAACCTTCCATTGGACAAGAATCGATGCCAAGTAATGCTGCAGAAGTCATCATGTTACCTAACGCAATGTATGTTTGCTTACTTGACCAGTCAAGCAGTGTACGTTCGTTGTCGTTGATGTGGAAGTTCGTTTGGAAACCTTCAACCTTGTCACCAAAGGCTTTAATGCTATCATCGTCGTATTGTTTCAAGTCACGTAAGATGTGATGTACGTGAGGTGAAGATTTCGTTACATTCTTACGCGCAAGGATGAGCACGAAATGACTTGCTGTTTCAAGTTGACCACGCGCGCCTCCGCTGAGTTCATGTAATTTATTACGTAAATCTTCACTTTGAACGACTAAGAAACGCCAAGGTTCTAATCCAAGAGAGCTTGGAGATAGACGACCTGCTTCAAGAATCGTATCGAAATCACTGTCGTCAATCTTTTTAGATGCGTCAAAGCGTTTCGTTGCATGTCTGTAGTTAAATGCATCAATAATTGTTTGTTGCATATCTTTGTTACTCATAAACGTTTGAACCTACCTTTCGTGAATTACAAGTTATCACAATTATAATTCAACTATTTATTCAACTTAAAGTGTTGTGTTTAACTTTGCTTGCGTTAAGACAGTTATTATACCTCTATTGTGATTTCAAACTTTGGATAAAATGAAGGTATTGTTGCGCATTCTCTTCAAGTGTTTCTTGGCTAGGATTCAATGCGCCGTATAAAGTATGATAGCCGCCAAATTGTGCGCCGACAAATCGTGGGGTGCTAATGAATGGACTGATGAGTGTTTCGAATGTGTAACCAAGCGGACCATCTTCGGCATATTGTGCGGCTTGTGCGCCTACTGAAACGGCTGCTGCGAACGTCTTGCCTTTGAGTGCGTTGCCTTCGGAGCCGTATGCCCATCCGTAGGTGAATACTTGATCGAAGTATTGTTTGAGTAGTGGTGGGTAGCTGTACCAGTAGAATGGGAATTGGAAGATGATGTGGTCGTGTTCCATGAGTAGTTTTTGTTCGTAATCGATGTCGATGTTGGCGTCGGGGTATGTGGTGTAGAGTTCGTGTATGTCGAGTTGGTCTGTGTGTTGGTTGAGTGTGTCGCGCCAGTATTGGTTGACTGTGGATGTGTTGATGTCTGGGTGTGTGATGATGATGAGTGGTTTCATCTGTGGTTCTCCTTTCTGTATGTTTGTGTGTAGTCAAATTTTATCATGTTGTGGGTGGTTTTCGGATTAGGTTGCTCAGGTTTGGTGTTTAGTAAAATACAGAATTTGTACTAATTTGTGTTCATTGGAATATGGTATTTGTACTAACTTGTGTTCGAGAGATAATAGTTTCTTGTACTAATTTGCAATACTTCGTATTGGGGTGGGAGTAACGATTCGCTTTCTTAGGGGGTCACGCTCAACTAAGTAATAACGCTTGGTGCGCGTTATTACTGGATTTTCGCTGTGAC
>NZ_KV804759.1:99479-129422 GCF_001811435.1 Staphylococcus sp. HMSC071G07 | reverse complement strand
GCGTTATTACTGGATTTTCGCTGTGACCTTAATCCCTCAAGAGTCTCATCTTCTCCCACCTTTTACTCGTGTTGCAATTGTATCTAATTTTTCTAATACTTTCCTATAATCCTAAGTACTACATGACCACACCACACATCATTCTTCTTTATTTATTATTTTTCTTTTAATTTGATTGTTTCGAGGAATAAAATGTATCAGTTTAAGAATATATATGATGAAAGTTTATTTCTGTATTTGTTCTAAGGAAAGTATTTTTTCTATTTTGGATTAAAGTCATATATTGAATTAAATGCAATTAAGGTTGTTTAAGTGATCGAATAAATATAGAAATGGTTAAATGTCTTACTGAATTTCTATGTTCTTTAAAATAGACTAGTCATTATGTAACCTTTAAAACTATATATAATTTTCAATTCGTAGAAGATGATGTGACACGCTTGAGGGAGTTGGGCTGCAATGAAAATCCATTTTTTCGAGCTATTCTAAGCGAGAAAAAATTAGTTGAATGCAGCCCCCTAAGCAAGGGAACCATCATCTCAAGAATTGATCAAGAATTGATTTAGTCGTAATAAAACACCTCTAAAGCGAGTATTAGAATCAACTTTAGAGGTGTATTTAATCAATTAACCTTTTGTTTTCACTTTTGAAATGTAAGTGGATGGTTTGTCTTTATCGTAAATTGTCAAACCGGTAATATCTTTGGTTTTAACTGGTGTGAACAAGCTCACCACATAAGATATGATAAATGCGATTGTGAATGACATGATTGACACGTAGAATGGTGCGCTTGGATTACTTTTATCATTAAGTAAGTAAGCGACTAGGATACCTGCAATCAAGCCGACGATAACGCCGAATGTGTTTGTGCGTTTTGTAAAGATACCTACTGCAAAGATACCTGCGAGTGGTACACCGAAGAGACCTGTGATGAGTAGGAATAAGTCCCAAAGGTTGTTTGACTTCGCAAAGATGAGATACATGGACATGCCGTAACCGAAGAGGCCGGCTAGGATAATCATCAAACGTGCGAATTTCACTTCGTCTTTCTCTTTGCCTTTACCGAAGAAACGGTGTTTGATATCGACTGAGATACAAGCTGAAATTGAGTTTAAGCTTGAGGAAATTGTCGATTGGGCTGCCGCAAAGATAGCCGCAACGAGTAAACCGCCTACAAATGGTGGCATTTGAGTTAAGATAAAGTATGGCACTACGGAAGATGTGTTGAAATCTTTCGGTAATGTGCCTGCATGTTGATAGAAAGAATATAGCATTGTACCCATACCGTAAAATAATGGTGCGGATAGAATGGCTAATAGCCCGTTTGTCCAAAGGGATTTACGTGTCTCTTTCATCGATTCAGAAGCTTGGTAACGTTGAACGACATCTTGGCTCGCTGTGTATTGATGTAAGTTGTTAAAAATGTTTCCAATAAAGATAATTGGAAAGGCTGCGCTTGCTGAGTTAATGACGAAGTTGTCTGCACTCAAGATCTTCTTGTGTTCCATTGCGTCGTGCCAAATTGTGCCGAAGTTACCGTGAATTTGAAGTGCGCCGAGTAAGATGATGAAGAAGGCACCACCAAGGAGGATGACACCTTGGATAAAGTCACTCCATACTACCCCTTCGAATCCACCTAGGAATGTATATAGAATACATAGTACGCCGACGAGTGTTGCGACGATGTACGGGTTCATGTCTGAAACTGATGTAATCGCTAGTGTCGGTAAGTAAATAACGATAGCGACACGTCCTAAATGGAAGAGGACGAATAATAGTGAACCAATTAAACGAATACTCGGACCAAAGCGTGCTTCTAAATATTCGTAAGCTGAAGTTACTCTTAACTTTTTAAAGAAAGGTACATAGAAGTAATTCAGAATTGGTACGATAGCGATAATCGTAATTGTACCTGCTACATAAGCCCAGTCAGTCAAGAAAGCTTTCTCTGGTGTGGACATAAATGTAATCGCGCTTAACGTTGTTGCGTAAATCGAGAAACCAACTACCCATGAAGGTAACTTACCTCCAGCGGTAAAGAAGCTATCTGTATCTTTACTCGCTCGTTTCGTGAAGTAAGACCCAATTAATAACATTGCCACCAAGTAGACGATGACTGCTACCCAGTTCCATAACCCAAAACCAACTTGATGCATATTCCCAACCCCTTAATCTTATAAATGATATTGTTGTATTAATTTGTTCAAACGTTCTCTCTTATCGTCACTGAGTGGTTTCAATGGTCGTTTAGGCATACCACTCTCAATACCTCTTGAACCGAGAATTTCTTTCAGCGCTGGGTAGATACCAAGTTCTAACACTGTGCTGATAATGTCGTTTGTTTCGTTTTGAATGCGTAATGCTTCTTGTACTTGACCTTGTTGAACAAGTTCGAAGATTTGACGTGCACGTTTACCGTTGACGTTGTATGTAGAACCAATGGCCCCGTCTACGCCTGTAACTGCTGCTTGAATCAACATTTCGTCGAAGCCTGAGAAGATGAGTTTGTCAGGGTACGTGTGACGTAAACGTTCAAGTAAGAAGAAATCAGGTGCTGTGTATTTCACGCCGATAATCTTGTCGTGAGTAAAAAGCTCATCGAATTGTTCGTTCGTAATGTTGACGCCTGTTGAGCCAGGGTTCGCATAGATAATGAAATTATTTTGCGTTTCTTCAATCAATTTGAAGTAGTATTCTTTAATTTCTTCAAAACTGAATGGATAGTAAAACGGTGTTACAGCTGAAATTGCGTCATAACCGAGTTCTGTCGCATATTTACCTAACTCGATCGCTTCGTTCATATCGAGTGCGCCGATTTGTGCGATGAGTTTCACGTCATCACTAACCGCTTCTTTCGCTATCTTGAAGATTTGTTTCTTCTGTTCTTTACTAATGAGGAAGTTCTCTCCTGAGCTTCCGTTAACGTAAAGTCCGTCCATACCTTCTGTTTCAATCGCATTACGTGCAATTTGTTTCAAACCTTCTTCAAGCACTTGGCCTTGTTCGTCGAAAGGTACGAGTAAAGCTGCATATAATCCTTTAAATCGTTCGTCCATCATTAATAACCTCCAGTATGATCTCAACTTCACAATATTCACAAATTCGTTGTTGTAGTTCTGTCGTCTGCTTTATACAATGAGAAAGTGATTTACAATTCAAATTGTAAACGCTACCATAAGGAGTATCAATATTATTTTGAAAATAAAAGTCATATTCATGACGATTCTGTGAAAATATTTTTCATTAAAATGTAAATAGAGATGGAGGACATACCATGGAGCGAATAGCGATAGATGTCGGTGGAACACATATCAAGGGAGGAATCATCGATACGAAGCTCACGTTGAAAGACAAGATGAAGATTGAAACGCCTAACAATATCGATGCGAAGATTACAGATGCAGTCTTTGAACTTGTGCAACGTTACATAGACAAACATCATTTGACCCACCCACAAATCGGTATTTCAACAGCAGGTGTTGTCGATGAATCAGCGGGTCGCATCGTCTATACAGGTCCGACGATTCCCAACTTTAATGGTACGAATTTTAAGACGTTGCTTGCCCCTTTAAGCAAGGATGTTCATGTATACAATGATGTGAACGCCGCCTTACTGGGTGAATTGAGTTTGTATGAGTATGATGCTAAAAATATCTTCTGTCTCACATTAGGAACTGGAATAGGTGGTGCTTTCTACGATCAGCACTCAGGTTTATATAATGGCGCGAGAAATCGTGCCAATGAGATTGGATACTTACTCTATCGCTCTACTGATGAGACGACGTATGAGTTGCGAGGATCTGTGCGTGCGTTGAAACAACGTATGCAAGCACAGCACTTTGAGTATGGTGATGATATTATTAAGTTATTTGAACTTGCGATTGATGAGGGAGATTCGAAGGCACAAGAAATCTTAAATACGTGGAGCGAGGATGTCGCCGAGGGAATTGCCCAAATTCAAATCCTTTATGATCCTGAGCTCATCCTGATTGGTGGAGGGATTTCATCTCAAGGTGAACGTCTCTTACGCTACATTACGCCAAAGGTTGCACACTACCTGCCACCTGAATATGGCCATGCGCGCATTCAGACGATGCAGACGCAGAACGATGCCGCATTGTACGGGGCTGTGGCACAATTTCATTAAGTTACAAATTAACGCACGACAGTGGAACGCGACTTATTCCACCTCGTGCGTTTTAGTTTGATAGTTAAAATGTAGCCAATCAAGCGCTATACGTCGCCCTTTTTATCCGCTAAAATTACTTCCGTCGTTTGACGATACAAGCCACGTAAGTAATCATCTTCAAGGAGTAAATAACTGACGATGTCGACCAAGAACGACGTCGCAATTTGCGTATTCACAAAGTATGGATCATTAATGCGTTTCTGGTCTGTCGTTAACAGAACTAAGTCGGCAGATTGCGTGAGCGTACTCCCCTCGTAGTTGGTAATTGCTACGACAAAGGCGCCCCGTGCTTTCGCGATATTCGCTGCTGCTATCAGCTCTTTCGTCTCACCACTATTTGAGATGGCAACGAACGTATCAGACTTCGATAACAATGATGCGTGAATCTTCATCTGATGTGCATCCGTAGAGACATTCCCTTTCATGCCCATACGCATCGTACGATAGTAGAACTCTGTCGCAGATAAGCCCGAGCTTCCTAAACCAGAATAAATAATTTGGCGACTGCGCTTTAACTGATTGACGAAACGCTGAATCTGTTTCTCCGAGACGAACTCACCCGTCTGTTGAATCACGTTCTGATGATAGTTATGTATACGTTGAATAAGTGGACTATTCTCGATCGGTTTCACCGTCTTCTCCTGTTGAAGACTGAATTTCATATCTTGAAAATTCTCGTAATTGAGTTTATGTGCAAAGCGAGTGATTGTGGCCGGAGACGTATCGATGGCACTCGCAAGCGAATTAATCGTTGAGAAATCGTCTGTGAATTCCGTTTCTTCAATAAATGCGACAATATCTTTATCCTTCTTCGTCAGTAAATGGCGATAACGTTGTATACGATTCGCAAATTTCATTACTTACTCTCCCCTTTGTGCAATTGCAGTGAAATGTTACCTTTTTTAAATTCGAACCGGTGAACTATGTTTGCTTGGGAGTGAAATAGACATCTATTTTATTTCGTGTTCTCAACTCCACAAGGATAACTAAGTTTAAAAAAGTATAATTAGCATTTTGAAAACAAACAGCTAGTGTGAAAACCAATAGTTACTTTCTACACCTTACCTATAGTTAACAAGAATCATAAATTAAGATGAGCCTGAGATATTAAAAGGAATAACATATAGAGTGAATTAAAATTAGACTTATATTTAATTATTAGTAAATTTTCAATGTGTACTCGAGACGCTTGATGGATCTAGACCACAACGAAAATCCATTCTTCGAGCTCTTTGAGCGAAAAGAATTAGTTGAGTGTGGTCCCATAAGCAAGCGAGAGTTATAACATTGAAAATTGAATATTTTTAATGTTATCTCAACCCATGGATGTCTTCCCAGTATATATGAAAATATTTTTCACAACAACTAAAAGTATTGATTATTATTTTCCGAGTGTTATATTGAAAACAATGAGATAATCGGCTCACGCACCACCTCACAGGACGGACTATAAACTAGGGCGATCATCATCTAACTATACTAACTGGAGTGAAGAATTATGTTACCACAAGGGTTAATCGTTTCATGTCAGGCCTTACCTGACGAGCCATTACACTCTTCATTTATCATGTCTAAAATGGCACTTGCTGCTTACCAAGGGGGCGCAGTAGGTATTCGCGCCAACACGAAAGAGGATATTCAAGCGATTCAACAAGAGGTCGACTTACCGATCATCGGGATTGTGAAACGCGATTACGAAAGTTCTAAGGTCTTTATCACAGCGACTTCTCAAGAGGTAGACGAATTGATTGAGAGTGGTTGTGAAGTTATCGCGCTCGATGCGACGACACAAACGCGTCCGAAAGAATCGTTGTCTGAGCTCGTAGCATATATCCGCGAACATGCGCCAAACGTAGAAATCATGGCTGACATTTCAACGCTAGAAGAAGCGAAACAAGCAGACGAATTAGGCTTTGATTACATCGGTACTACATTACGCGGCTACACTGACTATACGAAAGGTCACATTCTTTACGAGGATAACTTCCAATTCTTGAAAGATGTACTCGAAGCTGTAGATGCGAAAGTCATTGCGGAAGGTAACGTGATTACACCTGAGATGTTTGAAACTGTGTCCAACTTAGGTGTGCATTGCACAGTTGTAGGCGGTGCGATTACACGTCCGAAAGAGATTACGCAACGCTTCGTGAACGCACTTAAATCTTAATAGACGTGCTTGATAACGAAAGGTAAGATATTCAATACCGTTATTCAGCGGCACAATTCATGTCTGTGACATTAAACAAGCCACTTCAATACTTTTAAAAAAGACCTCTCAAATTAAGGTGATTGATGACTTATCGCCCTAATTTGAGAGGTCTAACTTCTTTCATGATGAAAGACTATATACGTAAATCAACATTATGCAGCCTGTGCTTCAAAGATTTTACGTTTCTCCCACTGACCCGTTTGCTGATTATATTTATCGCACGTAATTAACGTCAATTGTTGCTTATCGGATTTATGCTCATCCAACACTTTGACATCGTCTGGATTCACATCGTAGATCTTCGAAATCTTATACGTCCGCTTCTGCCCATCAATCGTTAAATACACCTTACTACCTTTATGTGCAGCAGGTAAATTTGTGAACTGATAGTGATCGCGGTCTGTAAATGTATGCCCTGCAATCGCCACGTTCTGATCCGACATCGATTCATCTTTTTCTGCAAAACTGACACCACGGTTAAGTTGTTCAGGTGTCGCAGGCCCTGGATACACAGGCGTCTTAATTTCCGCATCCGGCACAGAAATATACCCTGCCATTTTCGATGGATCTTTAGGTATTTGTGGTGTCGATTCCGATTTCTTCTCTTTATTTTGTTTTTGATTATTTTTATCATAATGCTCAATCTTGTCTTCGTTATCCTTTTGAGTAAAATAATTGTCGATATGTGGTTTCATAAACATGTAAATGGCCGCTAATATGAGAATTACGCCCACAAGTGTTAATAAACGGCTACCCCATTTCTTCATAGCTTTCCTCCGTTATGACAGATAGTAATTTAAGTCATAGTATATCATGTTATCCACCCTATTGTACGCAATATTCACTCGAACTTTTTCAAATATCTTATGCTACACTGTAGTTATTATGTGTAAAAGTCATCGGGGATTCCGAAGTCATTTTACCATTTTACCTCAACTATAAATATGAAAGAAGGTTAGACCTATATGATTCGCCCAATGACACAAGATGATTTGTATGACGTAGTAGATATTTATAACCACGCGATTGAACACACGACGGCTGTCTATACCTATGATCCTGTTATGATAACAGAGCGCCTCGTTTGGTTTACCGAGAAATTAGAGAGGGAGGAACCTCTACTCGTCTATGATATTGATAGTCATGTAGCTGGATTTGCGACGTACGGTAGTTTCCGTGATTGGCCAGCATATCGCTACACGGTAGAGCATTCGATTTATGTTGATCCGAACTATCAAGGTCGAGGTGTGGCAACTCAGTTACTGACTGAACTTATCCATCTTGCGCGAAAAGCGGGCTATCATACGATGGTTGCGGGTATTGATGCAGAGAATTCGGCGAGTATTGCACTCCATCAGAAGTTCAATTTCCGTCATTGTGGCACAGTTACAGAAGTTGGTCACAAGTTTGGACGATGGCTCGACTTAGCGTTCTATCAGCTACATTTAGAAGGATGAGGATTTTTCTGTGAGTACTGATTTAGTAATTACGCGGTAGTTGTCTGCATTTGAGTGGGCTAACGCCTACTCGAACGCTAGTCATCCTCGCGGGGGCAAGACGACGAAATCAATAAATTGATTTCTGTCTATTATATTGTTTTCAACGAATAACATTAATTCACTTTTTTACTTCTAATTCAACAGTTACGCGGTAGCTGTCTGCATTTGAGTGGGTTAGCGCCTACTCAAACGCTAGTCATCCTCGCGGGGGCAAGACGACGAAATCAAAGATTTCTGTCTATTGTATTGTCTTCAACGAATAATATAAATTTCCCTTTGTACTTCTAATTCAATAATTACGCGGTAGACGACTGAATTCGAAATTGCTTGCGCAGTTTCGAACACTAGTCGTCCTCGTGGGGGCAAGACGACGAAATCAATAAATTGATTTCTGTCTTGCTCCCAAGTTAGGAAATCGCAGAAAAGTGGTATAACATAATGTATCACAATATTTTAACAATAAGGAGCATCACATTATGAGTGTATTAACTAACGAAGAGAAAGTACAGATTCTATCTGATGTCGTCGAAATTGAATCGGTGAATGACCATGAGAAAGATGTCGCTGAATACTTACAGAAACTTTTTAACAAATACGATATCCAATCTGAAATCATCAGTGTTAACGACTCAGATTCTCGTGCTAATCTCGTAGCTGAAATTGGTAGTGGTAGCCCTGTATTAGGCGTTTCAGGACACATGGATGTAGTAACAACAGGCGATTTAGATAGCTGGAATTATGAACCGTTTAAACTTACAGAAGATGATGACGGTCGCCTTCACGGACGTGGTGCTGCTGATATGAAATCAGGTACAGTCGCACTCGCGCTCGCATTAATCGAGATTAAAGAAGCTGGCACGTTGAAGCAAGGCACGATTCGCTTCATGGCTACTGCGGGAGAAGAAATTACGAGTGCCGGCGCGAAAGATCTATATGAGAAAGGTTACATGGATGATGTAGACGCCCTACTTATCGCTGAACCGTCTCAAGATGGTCTTGTGTATACCCATAAAGGTACGATGGATATTCGCGTGACATCTAAAGGTAAATCTGCCCATAGTTCTATGCCAGAACTCGGCTTTAACGCGATTAATCCACTCGCTGATTTCATCCATTACTTAAATAAAGCTTATAGTAAAGTGGATGTTAAAAGTGACGTTCTCGGTACACCAACAATGAACGGTACAGTTATTAACGGTGGCGACCAAGTGAACTCTATTCCAGACCGCGCAGAAGCGTTATTCAATATGCGTACAATTCCAGAATATGATAATAAACGTTTCGAATCTTTATTTAATGAGGTCAAAGACCAAGTGGAAGAAACGAAAGGCGTCGATTTAACTGTTGAACCTTACGTTAATCGCGATCCAATCTCTACTACTGGTGACAGTGACTTTATTAAAATGACACAATCATTAGCTGAATCTCACTTCAATCGTTCATTTGACTTAACTTCAACAACGGCGACTACCGACGCATCCTTCTTGATGAAAGATAAAGATGAACAGTTCGGCTTTATCATGTTTGGTCCAGGTGAATCAGGCCAAGCGCACCAAGTTGATGAATATGTGTCTAAAGACGTTTATACTCAATTTGTTGATTTCTATACGCAACTCTTCCCAAAATATTTAAATCAGTAAACAATGATAGCGGATGAATGGCGAAGCTTTAGAGCTCGAAATCATATGAGAGTTGAAATTTTGTCATTTGAAGATGTGAGTTAGTTTTAGTCGATATATTGAAAAGATGAAGCGCGATAGCCAAGCTATTGCTATATTGCGAATAAGTAGAACCGTGGACATAAGTAAATCGCGGTTCTACTTTTTTATTTAAATGTGGCATTTTACTACCCTTATATTAAGAAATTAACGCTTTTAAATATTTAAGAAACTTATTAAGGAAATAAACTTTTATTAATTTTCTGAATTTTGTGTTGTCAATTAACTCCTCTAGCTATATAATTAACTCATATAATGAGTGTGCCGCTTCTTCCGTTACTTACTTCATCACAGTTAAGTCATTCATACATTCACTTTATACGACTTCACTTAGGAATGAGCGACCATTCATTATACGAGACGTCTGTGAAAGCCAGGGTTAATTTCTAAGCTCTGGCTGATTAGACGCTCAACATCCATAAACAGTTAATATTTTAAAATTTGATGCCTCTTTTTGCGACGCATAGTTATGACTTTTCAAAATTTAACTCTCGAAAAAGAACCCCTTCATTTTTTCACTCTAACCTTTCATTATTTTAAAAATACAAATAGCAAAACTCGAAAACTATAAAAATTTAAATGTTACAAACGCCTTACCTCGTAAATTTATCACGTATGAGATGATTTCCACATATTTCGTTTCTCCTACTATAAAATGACTTGTAATACGTATTACAGGGGGATATACCATGCAAAAACCTACGTTGAGCATTCACGAACTACTTTCAACTGAGTTAGAACGTTGTATAAATGAAGTCATTATCTTATTCCCTTTAGCAGATCCATTAGCCCTTCACCTTAACGGAGCAAGAACGAATATTTATTCCGGAATTATCATTAACAATGGCGATATATATCAAGTAATAGAAGGTGTTAATGTAGTAGAGGTCCGCATTCCTCTCTCTATGCTATTGAAGAGAGAAGAGTCCACTTCGCACTGCTACTTTGATTACAATAAGATTTCATCACCTCGAGAGCTCAAATCTTTGATCTTACGTGATGTTGAGCAAAATACCGTTAACCGTGTGATTACTACTACAGCAGTCTTGAAGCTACTCGATTTCTTACTACTAGAAGCAAAAGTGAACATCAATTCACCGTATTTACCAGAAATTACAACAGACTTACCTTTATTAAATAAGATACTTGAATTTACGAACGAGCATATTTATGAAAGTGTTTCACCGAAGATGATTGCGAAAGAATTCTTTATTTCACAATCATACATTTCGATTATCTTTGCGAAACATTTAAATATGAACTTTAAAACGTATGCGAATTCGTTAAAAATTGCACTCTCACTCAGAGATTTAATTGAGCCTGATATGCAAATTAGTGAAGTCGCAACAAAATATAATTTCCAAAATATCGCGACGTTTTCAAAGCAGTTTAAATACTTTTTACATGAACCGCCGAAACAGTTTGTCTTCCGCTACAAAGTGCTCGTCATCAGAACGAAGAATCCACTGATCGTTAAGGTAGCGAATTACGCGAGATTCGTCACGCTCATAGAGAGTTTCTCTCAGCATTCACAATCGAGTAATATTGAAGAAATTGATCTCGACAACCTAGTAGAAAGCCGTTACATTCATCCGATAGACATGATGATTAAGGTGGACAATTTACACAAGCTGAAGTACTACACCCAACGTATTGAGACAGGTTTAGATGCTGAAATTTTCCAACGACCTCATTTCATCATTCAAAACTTTAACGTTGAAGATGCCAATCACTTTAATACCTATGATAATATTCAGAGTTTAATTCGCTTATCCTCTAAACAAGGTCATGTGATACTCAAGATCAGTAAGGTGAATACGTACTATAGACTAGAAGAGAAATTGAAACAACTCATTTGGGGCGGCACTTTATCTAGTGAAGTGCTACGTCATCTCGTCATTCTCTTTGACAGTGAGAGTTTATCAGTGAAGACGATTTCGGTCATGCGTCGCCGAGCGATTGAATTATTCCCAGATTTACAATTTGCGATGGTCATCGATTATTATTTATTCCATCACACGCAACAAGACTACTTTATAGATACATTGAAATCATTGGATTTGAAGTATTACTTTGTTGATTCAGATTTAAAGACGTTACATGATAAGCTCATTGAGATTGATGACAATTTCCATGTTGGCGATTCATTACGAGAGGCGTTAATCCAATTTATTAACTTATTTGGTAAAGATAAAAGGAAAATGGTCTTCAGCCGACTCACACATAGTACGCTAAGAGCTTATTTCCAATCGAAAGCAGAATCATCTTATACATTACCTGCTAAATTCTATATAGATCTCTGTCAGTATATTGGAGGCTTAGCATTCGATATGCAAAGCACAGAGCGAGATGCAGTTAAATTACTCAATGCCTTTGAAAGCTATCGTCCTATCGTGCATATTTATAGTTTGCTCACACCATTTATCGGTAAACAAGTCATGTCTCTACCATATGGTTTAATGTACCAAAGTGATCAGAAATATCACGTTCTACTGTTTGGTGGTTATCGCTTTGATGAAGAATCCGATGTATCACTCGTCGTGAAGATTCATCACGCATTTACACGTGACTTCTTACTGTTTACTCGTACGTTAAACAACAATTACGGTACGATTGATACAATTATTCAGCCACATCTACAAACGATAGAGCTTGATCCACAAATTGCGAAACACGTACACGAGTCAAACCATCCTAAAACTAAATTCGTGCGTTACGAGTGGGCAAAACCACTTGAAATTCAACTTTCTTATCAAACCTTAAAATATTTATCGATAACAACGATGACTTAAATAATAAGGGTCGAAAAGGTGTAATTGCCTTTTCGACCCCTTATTTATAGATAAAATATTTAGTCGCTTTAAATAAGCTTAATTATGCCTCTAGTAATAGCTTCATTGAAGTCTTTTATCTACTATTCCTTACCTTCAATATCTTTCGCTATCATGTCACCGATAATTTGAGACGCATTACCTTTCTCAATTGAGCAGAAACGTTCGTAGAAAGCATCAATTTTATCTTGGTAATCTTTTTGCACCTTATCAAGATTTTTCAAGTTCTCTGTAAGCTCATGTGCATCTGTGTGAATAGGACCAGGTAAGTCTGATTTGTAATCCATATAGAATCCACGTAAACCTTTGTCATATTTTTCAATATCATACGCAAAGAAGAATTGTGGACGTTTCAAGATACCGTAGTCAAACATGACGGAAGAGTAATCTGTAATCAATGCATCACTGATTAAGAAGAGTTCAGATACGTCATCGTAATCAGATACGTCGATCGCAAAGTCTTCATAACCTGCTAAGTCTAAGGCGTTAGCGATGAGATAATGCATACGTAGTAGGATTACAGTGTCATCCTCGAGCTCTTTGTATAAGTTCTCTAAATCAATCTTCAGATTAAATAAATATTGACCTTTTTTCACAAACTCATCGTCTCGCCAAGTTGGCGCATACATAATCACTTTCTTACCTTCAGGAATATTTACTTTCTCACGAATATGATTGATGAGTTCTTGGTCATTCTGACGATTAACTAAGATATCATTGCGTGGATAACCTGTTTCTATAATACGATCTCGATCCATCCAGAACGCAGATTGGAAGATATCTGTTGAATAGCGGTTTGGAGACACGAGATAGTCCCAGCGATCTGTTTCTGTACGGAAGTTCACTTTATATTTCGCTGTTGTTGTACCTGGCATACGTACATATTTCTGATCGCCCGCAAGACGTTTCAGTGGCGTACCATGCCAAGTTTGGTAATAAAGTTGATTAGATTTCTTATTAATCGACAACGGTATACGTGCGTTAGATACCCAGTGACTCGCTTGAGAGTAAGCTTCATAGTATTCACGTGAATTCTTCTTCACTTTCTCAGCTGGTCCCGGCACTTCCGTTTTATCTGGTTTCTTCACTACCCATTTATAATTGAAATAAGGATAATGTTTAGCCATGTACTCATAAATATACTTCGGACTATCACTGTAATTCTTGCCACCAAAGGCTTCAAATACAATCGTCTTGTCATCTACATTCTCAGGTTTATCTGTTAGTTTGTAACGCGATAAATCTTTGTCTTTTTTACGTAAGAGAACATTCTTCAAATGTCTTGTAATATAACGGAAATGGTTAAATTTCTGAGCAGAGTCATTTTTACCTAGCGCAGTTAAGGCCATTTCCACTCCAAATAAGAATTTTTTACTTTTCAGAATAGATGGAAGTAAATCTTTACTTACTTTCGATAAAAGATTGCGATGATCTAGGTAACGCTCGTGTACGTCTGGGTGAGAAGGATCAAAGCTTGAAATAAGCGTGTTGACCATTTTCGTTTTTAAGAATTGTTGGTTCTCTCTGTTATCAGTAAGTTGAATACTTTTATAAAAGCTTTTCACATAGTCATTAAAACGCAGACTAAACGCTCTCTCTGATAGTTGCAATGTATTAAACGGATCTAATAACTCACCACGGAAGTAGAACGGGAACCCGTAGATACGAACGAAGCGATCTACATGTTGAACGTATTGAAGTAAGAATGTCTGATCCGCATAAATTTGAATGTCTTCGGCAAAACGCAAATTATTACCTCGCACAATGCCCGTACGAAGCACCATATTACATACAGAATTCTTACGAAGGAAAGAATTCGCATTACCTTTACCATGATAATGACGTACTTTCACTTTATTTAAGTCAACATATTGTGGTGTACGTACCGCAAACTTATGAATAGGCGCAATTAATGCATCTGATTGATTTAAATTCTGACTGTAGAATCTCAGAGCATAGGAAGCTAACACATCATCTGCATCGACAAACATAAAGTAAGGCGTATTGACCGCTTCCATGCCCTTATTACGTGCATGTGCATGGCCATGATTCTCTTCAAGTGTGATATGTTGCACACGTTCAGCATCGACATCTGCCATTTCACGTTCGACAATTTGTTCAGATGCATCTGTGGAACCATCATTAATAAAGATGTAGTTAAATTCTTGGTAACGTTGGCCTTTCAAGCTATTGATACATGCCTTGAGCGTTTCTTTATTGTTGTAGTAAGGAACTATTACTGTTAAGTTGTTCATCAATTTTGTCCATCCTTTTTAATATATCTAATCGCTTATCATCATGAATATTAAGTTAAGTTTATATCAATTATTATGTTTCAAACGAAACAAGTAACCAATTTAATCTTAGAGATAAGCTCATAACTTTTCAACTAATTTTGCGCTTTCTCATTGAAGTTAAATTACTATTTGTTTACTTTGCTAATATTTTGATAAATGATATATTGTAAAACAAGATAATTACATGGTGACATCTACGGGTATAGTATTCAATACTACTTGCGAGGGATATGTTTTATGATTTATTCAATAACTTCAACGTTACCACCTCAACATGGTGGACGTACAAAATCGTTACTTAAACGTAATAAACTCATCACAGAACACCTCAACACTGAAGCTACTATCATCACGACGAATTACAACGCAGATTATCCTAATATTATTAAAGGTTTTAGAGATAAAAAACTAATTAACTCGTCGATTTATCATGAAAACATGTACGATTGGCTCTCCAATCACATGCTCTTTCATGTACCTACACGTAAATTCTCCAATCAACCTCATTATACAAAAACGCGTCTAAAGATTAGAGGTTTGCGAAGAGTTCAAACGAAAGCGAACCATTTCAAATATTACGATGCACATAATCGACTTATACGTCATCGTGTTTACTATAAGAATAGTCGTGTACTTAAAGCTGAAAACAGATTCGACAGTAAGAACGGTGCTTTAGTTGAAAAACAGTTATTTAATCGTTATGGGCGTCTACATAAACGTATTGCTTTCGATATTGAGACAGAGCTCACCTTACATGAGTCATTCTTCGACACCGCAGATCATCTATACTGTGAAAAGTTCTATGACTGCGATGAAAATAATACTTTACATCTTATAAAGGTGCATCGTCCAAATCAATATCCGAAATACTTTAAGACAGAGAAACAACTGATGGAATATTATTACGAGTGTCGATTTAAAGAGAATGACATCGTCTTTAATGATGCACGACTTTTAGATAAGCCACTCATGCATAAATCTAACAAAACGTACAATGTCATCATTCTTCATAGCACGCATCTGAAGGACAACGGTAAACTTAAAGGTTCATACAAATATGCATTAAAGCATCCGGAACAACTTTCAATCATTATAGTCTTCACTGAAAAACAGAAAGAAGACCTTGTGCAACGTTACAAAATAGAAGAAGACACAATCAAAGTCATTCCGCATTACATCGATGATTATAGTCATTATCATCGCTCGTTCGAAGAGAAATCGCACTTTATATATATTGGTCGATTCAGTCATGAGAAACAACTTAATCATTTACTAAGTGCGTATCAACAATTTCTATCTAAAGGCTATCAGACGCCACTCGTACTCTTTGGTGGCAGTGACAAACAACAAGTTAAACAAGTTCAAGCGTGGATTGATAAATTCAATATTAATGATTATGTCACGATAAAGTCATTTACGAATCAACCATTAATTGAGTTTAGTAAAGCGATTGCTTCTCTTTCCACAAGTCAGTTCGAAGGTTTCGGCCTGTCTATTATGGAAAGTCTTGCGGTTGGCACGCCAGTCGTTTCTTACGATTACAATTATGGACCAGGTGAGATGATTGTTGATGGCGTGAACGGTTATCTAGTAGAGAAGAACAATACGACACAGTTTGCGGACAAGATGGCACAACTTATGAATCAGCGTCTTGCTCATGTAGAACTTAAACCACAGTTCCACACACAAAGTGCGATTGCTAGTTATCGTGACTTAATACAGTCTTTTAAATAACGACCTGACTACTTCATCACAACTAATATAGATATTATGACTTAAATAGGAGTTTAATTATGATCTATACAATTACTACTACGTTGCCTCTTGAACATGGGGGTAGAACATTCGCAACACTTCGTCGTAATTTACTGATGGCAGAGCATTTTAAAGAACCTATTAAGATTCTTACGACGAATTATAACGCAAATTATGAAGATATTTATGAAGACTATATGAAAAAATCAAAAATTAACACTGACTTTCAACTTGAAAATATGTATGATTGGTTATCAGGATATCAATTACTCACACCACCTACACGCCGTTTTAGTCAAAAACGGCGCTACTTTACTACACCTATAGAGATTGAAGGACTCACACACAAAGTGGATGATAAAAAACCGGCTGTTCGATATTACGATGGCGATACGTATGTGCTTTATCGTAAATACAGAGCTAACAGTGACATGCTCAGTTTCGAAGATTTGAGAAGTCCGATTCATAAGAAACGTCTTGAGCGTCGTCATTACAATAAATATGGTCAACTTCATATGGTGACTCAGTTTTCACCAGTGAAATGGACACGTATTAGTGAAACGTTCTATGATGCAAATGGTCATATTTATTGTCGCAAATACTATTCTGCAGAAACGAAGAAGATTCGTCTGATTGAATTAATCAAAGATAACCAAGTCTATCAAACATTTCGGTCATTGTGGGAGCTTCGCGCTTACTACTTTGATCAACGTTTTAAAGAGGGCGATATCGTATTTAACGATGCACGTAAGCTTGACGAACCTCTGTTAGCTAAAAATGTCAAAACGAAAAACGTGCTCGTATTTCATAACATACATTTCTTACACGAAGATCCATCTCAACTAGATGGACACTATCGCTATGGTCTAGAACATCCAGAAGAAGTCTCAAGATATTTAATATTAACACATCAACAGAAAGATGATTTGCAAAGTGAATTTCAATTTCCAGATAAGAAATTCGCAATCATACCTCATTTTAGCGAGCAGTTGAAGAAACCTAAGAATGCGACGACACATCGACGTAATTTCGTCTATATCGGTCGCTTTAGTTATCAAAAACAAGTCAATCACTTGATTGATGCTTATGCGATTTATGCTCAAAGAGGAAATAAGACACCTTTACATCTATATGGTAGCGACGACGATAATTTCTTACCAGAGTTGAAGAAACAAATCAAAGATTTAAACATTGAGGACAAAGTGACGATTCATGGCTATACCAATGAGGTTAATCGTATATTCTCTGGATCGAAAGCGTCTCTTCTTACTACACGGTTTGAAGGGTTTGGGCTTACCATCATGGAAAGCATTGCCAATGGTTGTCCGGTTATCTCATATGCATCGCGCTATGGTCCGAAAGAAATAATAGACCATGGACATAATGGCTATCTCGTCGAACCTAATGATGTAACATCGTTTGCTAAATATATGGAGAAAATAGATCAATATCCATTCGAAGAAGTCGCTTTGTCAGAGCATTTATCTGAATGCACAGCCATTCAGCGTTATGCTCAACTCGTTAAGACACTAAAAAAGGAATAATATTTCTATAAGAAGGGAGCCAGTCATCGAACAGATGATTGACTCCCTATTATTTATACTAACTTGTCTAATTTCGCACGTTCAGTAACGAATCCTTCCGCATACTCTACGCCTATTTCAAGCCCATGGCGGGCATTGTATGCTCTTACTCGTGAATATAACGAATCGTTACGTTGTGAATATTTAACAATTTGCGAGTGATGTAACCCGATTAAATGATGCTTATGTTCATATTCATTTGAAATATCATAGAATGTATCAGGTTGGAAATGTTGACTCGTCACTGATTCATACAAGTAAAGTGTTCGTTTCTTAGCGGAAGCACTTGTCACTTGATACGTCGTTTGGTGATCTTGATGATAATCTAAAGCGTAATGTGTAAAGATAATTTGTGGGTCCACTTCCTGAATAATTTCGGTGAGTTGGTCAATCACCGTTGGATCTTTCTGCATATAACCATCCCGACAATTTAAGTAAAACGTGTGATTAGCTAGTAAATAGCGAGAGGCCTCCTCTTGTTCAACTATACGTACATTCTTCGTTTTACATTGCCAATTCTCACCATTAGTCATGATAACTAAATAGATATCATAACCTTTCTTAACTAAACTCAGTAAAGTACCTCCACAGCCAATTTCAATATCATCTGGATGAGCACCGATTGCTAATACTGATTTTCTCATGTTTTTCTCCTCTTGATGTTAATTCGTCCACGTTGAAATGAGGTCATGATAATATATTTTCTTTGAGGGCTAGATACCATTCTCTGGCTCAACTCAACACATTATGACACGCATCCACCGTAACTCGATAAAGGTATTATATTTTGCCCTTTCTCTAAAGTCAATTTTGAGTTAATTCTGCTATGTCATTTTAGATGTATAGTAAAAAGGGATTATGGCAGACCTACTATCCACCATAATCCCAATTATTCAAGTTATAACGATTTTTCTTTAATAAACTTCTTAATCTCATCTTTCATTTCTGGATCTTTCAACGCGTACTCAATAGTTGTTTTAACGAAGCCGATTTTCTCTCCGACGTCATAACGTGTCCCTTCGAAATCATATGCTAGTACTTGTTCTTCTTTGTTCATACGTTCAATCGCATCTGTAAGCTGGATTTCATCTCCACGGCCTTTAGGTTGATCTTCTAAATAGTCAAAGATACGTGGTGATAAGACGTAACGTCCCATAATCGCTAAATTTGAAGGCGCTGTACCTGGTTCAGGTTTTTCTACAAACTTATTCACTTTATATAAACGACCTTCTTGAGAAGATGGATCGATGATACCATAACGAGAAGTATCAGAATCTGGCACTTGTTGTACTCCGATGACTGAGGCCTCGTTCTCTTCATACTGTTCAATTAATTGTTGAATCGCAGGTGTTTCTGAATCAACGATATCGTCCCCTAAGAGTACCGCAAATGGTTCATCACCAATAAACTGCTTTCCAGTATAAATTGCGTGACCTAAGCCAAGTTGTTCTTTCTGACGTACGTAGAAGATATTCGCTAAATCTGTCGCTTCTTGCACTTTTTCTAAGTATTCATCTTTACCTTTACTTTCTAAGTTGTCTTCTAGTTCTTTTTGATTGTCGAAGTGATCTTCAATCGCACGTTTGTGCTTTCCAGTTATAATGATGACATCCTCAATACCTGCTTTAGACACTTCCTCGACAATATATTGAATAGTTGGTTTATCTAATATAGGTAACATTTCTTTAGGCATTGCTTTCGTAGCTGGTAAGAATCTAGTTCCTAGCCCTGCAGCTGGGATTAATGCTTTTTTTACTTTTTTCATTTTTCTAAACCCTTTCCATATGTAATCTTTTTCTCATTATTAAAATTATTGTATTATTAGTTGTTATTGTAATTATACATTAACATATATTCAAGAATAGAAATTCATTTATATAAGTTATATTCTTATATAATGATTATAGCATTAAATTATTCATTATTACGTGACATGATTTGATATATTATCTATTTCCCTATTTCTCTCTTCTCATTCATTACAAAATTACACTTATAACTATAAGTTATACTTAATATTACGAAATTCAAAGAATTATTTTTCTGAAAATATTTACAATTCTGATTCAAATTAGTATATTCATATCTATAAGCTATTTCAATTTTCAGACAAAGGAGATAGAAATTGATAATAACTTAAGGGACTTAAGTCAGTTATCTTATGAAGTCACCTCTTTTAACTATTAGATGGACTTCATATTACGGGGAGGAATTAATTATGAGCAAAGCACAATCATTAATATCAGAAGACAGCAAGTATTTTGCGAAACCGGGACGTATCAAATATTATCCTTTAGCTATTGAATCAGGAAAGGGCGCCATCCTCACAGACGTCGATGGGAAATCTTATATTGATTTACTCGCTAGCGCAAGCTCTCAGAATGTAGGACATGCACCTGAACAAGTAACGGAAGCGATCAAAGCACAAGTTGACCGCTTCATCCACTACACACCTGCTTACATGTATCACGAACCATTAGTGAAGTTAAGTAAGAAGTTATGTGAAATCTCGCCAGGTGACTTTGAGAAACGTGTCTTATTTGGACTTTCAGGCTCAGATGCGAATGACGGTATCATCAAGTTAGCACGGGGTTACACGGGTAGACCTTATATCATTAGCTTTACAAACGCTTATCATGGTTCAACTTACGGAGCATTATCTATGTCAGCAATCAGTTTAAATATGCGTAAAAAATATGCGCCACTCGTGCCTGGCTTTTACCATATACCGTTTCCAGATAAGTATCGTGGCATGTTTGAACATTCAGAACCAGGTACTGTAGAGGAATACTTAGCACCACTCAAAGAGATGTTCAATAAATATGTACCTGCTGATGAAGTCGCATGTATCATGATTGAAACGATTCAAGGCGACGGTGGACTCATTGAACCGGTGGACGGCTATTTCGAAGCACTTCAAACGTTATGTCGCGAGAACGGTATCTTACTCGCAGTAGATGATATACAACAAGGGCTCGGACGAACAGGCACTTGGAGTTCTGTAGAACATTACAACATCGAACCGGATTTAATCTCTTATGGTAAATCTCTCGCAGGCGGATTACCAATGTCAGCAGTCGTAGGTAGAGAAGAAATCATGAACACACTCGATGCACCGGCTCACCTCTTTACGACAGGTGCCAATCCAGTAAGTTGTGAAGCAGCTTTAGCTACCTTACAAATGATTGAGGATGAAGACTTATTGACTGCTAGTACTGAAAAAGGTGCTTACGTACGAGAACGTATGGCAAAGTGGGAAGCACAATACGACTTTATCGGAAACATCAGAGGTAAAGGCTTATCTATCGGTATCGACATCGTATCAGATCGCCAAGCTAAGACACGAGATAACGAAGCAGCCTTAAAGATCTGTAACTACGCGTTCGATCATGGCGTTATCGTTATCGCTGTCGCAGGAAATGTACTCCGCTTCCAACCACCATTAGTCATCACTTACGAACAACTCGACACAGCACTTGATGTCTTAGAGGAAGCATTTGAGAAGCTCACTAACGGCGAACTCGATAATTATGAAATTTCTGGACAAGGATGGTAAGACAATTTAAATCAAACATTGGGGGTATTAGATGCAGAAAGTAAGTGTAAGTAACGTGTTTAAATTGAGCGGCGCTTACATTGCATACTTAATCGGCTCAGGATTTGCAACAGGACAAGAAGTGATGCAATTCTTCGCTTCGTTTGGAATTTATGGTATATTCGCAGCGATTCTGAGTGCACTCTTATTCTGTTTCTTAGGATCAACTTTAATGATTAAAGGTCATGATTTACAACTTGAACAACCAGGTCATATCTTTAAATATTATTGTGGCAATATACTCGGAACGATCATCGAATACTTTACAATACTCTTCTTATTTAGCATCGTAGTCATCACTATCGCGGGAACTGGTGCAGTAGTCGCACAACAATTCCATTTACCTAATCTCGTCGGTATTCTAGGAATGGGCTTCATCGCGATGATTACGGTAATCCTAGGTCTACGCAAGCTCGTTGATATCATCGGCACAGTAGGCCCTGTGATCGTTGTTCTAACGATTGGTATTTGTCTTGTCGTTTTTCTACAAAATATTGGCAAGATTCCGTCATTAAATAATATGCCACACTTGGCGGAACAAGTGCGTCCGACGCATTCTTGGTGGCAATCCGGAGCATTGTTCTTCTGCTATAATATCTTAGCCGGAACAATCTTCTTTACTCAACTGGGACGCCAATCTACGAGCAAGAGAGAAGCTGGCCTTACAGCATTTGTTGGTGCATGTGGCTTGATGTTGACTGTCGTCTTTATGATTCTAGCCATGCTTGCACACGCACATCACGTCTTTCACCTACAAGTCCCTGTACTTTATCTAGGTAAGACGATTTCACCTATCGTAGCTGTCATCTTCTCAGTATGTATTCTACTCGGCATATATTCTACGACAGCTCCGATGTTCTGGTTAGTTAAAAATGAATTCTTGAAATTCATTCCGAAATCATTTAACTACACACTCACTGTAGCACTCGGTATCATCTTTATTCTTTGCGGAATGTTACCTTTCGACAAACTTGTATCTACTGTTTATCCGTTTACGGGTTATGTCGGTGCGCTCGTTGTTATCGCCATCTTCCTACGTACTTTATGGAATTCAGTGGTGCCTAGTCGCAGTAGTAGTGAAAATGGGTAAATATATGGCTTAAGCCACACCTTGCGTTAGGTGTGGCTTTGTAATTGAGATAGTAAAACATCGTAATTATTAAATGAGAGGATGAGATTTTGATGTTAATGCGGAATATCAGTGCTTTGATCTGGTTAATATCTATTGATATAACTTATACGGCCACGCTCTTAATGGCCAGTTCGCTAAAGATATTCCATTTCAAAATGACTTTACTAACGAGGCCAGCGTTCATCCAAACACTCCTTCATTCAAAACCTATCCAGGAGATATAGTAGTATTTGGTAATCAATATGGTAATGGTATGGGGCACGTTGCTATTGTGACTAAGGGTAATATTGACGGAAATTGGCAAAAATTTGAAAGTCTGGATCAAAATTGGAATAATGGAGATGCAAGTAAGAAAGAGAAAGCACATAAAGTTACTCATAAATATGATACAAGATCAGCACAAATGTACTTTATAAGATCATTCAAATAGTAATTAAGATGAACTTAAATTATGCATAGTTATCACTTCAAATTTAAAAAATAATGGGAAACGAGGTTTTGTATAATGAAAAAATTTAGCTATGATGAAGCTTTTAGAATGGTATCTTTATTTAAAGGACGTTTTAGACACGTTAGAAAAGAAACGAACGCATTAAAAAATGACGACTCTACAAGTTATTACGAAAGATATAAAAAATTACAAGAAATTGAAGAAAATTGTGTGAATGAAATGCTAAATATATCTGAGATAGATAGAAATTTTATTTTAGGTCTGCATAACTTATTAAAATCTTACAAAGAAGCCGAACCTGGGAGAGATGAAGCTTATTATGATTTCTTATCTGAAAACGTTGAAGGCAATATAAAAGATCTTAAAGAGTTTATGGATAGTAATTTACTTGCTGAATATGACCATGCGATTACTCATCCAAAGTATATCATCAGAATGTACTTAGAAAATTAATGAGATAATTCATGCAAGTATCTAATTGAAGGATAATTAATTTATTGAAGTAGAACTAATAATAAGAAATGTTTTCATTTGTCAAAATAAGCTAGACAGTTTTTCATCTTCAATAAAACTCAAAAATTGTTCTTCTGGTGTAAGATAATTAAGTAACTTACGAGAAATCTGATTTAACTTGCGTGTGATTTCAATCATTTCCTCATTATTGATTTTATTGAAAACCATTTCTTTATGAAGACCATGGCGTCGGGAGACCACCTTTGATTGTTCTTATGTTGAATGTATGAAGCTTGATCTTTAGGAAGGTGGATCTTCTTACGCCACAACGTGACTTATTTCGCTAATAACATCGATAAAAATCAATCACTATGAGAACTTCAAAGCATTGATAACGTTGTATACGGTTTGTTTTTTCGCGTTTGAGGTGCTACATATCGAATACTTTTAGATCTTGTTTAAAATAAGTCTCTATCATTGAATTTTCGTCCATGGTAAGATAGGAATAGGTCATACTGGTTAAACTCCTTTTGTTTTGTAGTTATTATAAATTGAGTTTAACACAGATGACCTTTTTATTGTTTAAGTGTATAGCTTAATTTTACAATCCGCGATTTGAAATGCACCCCAAAAGTTGGACTTAAAAATCTAACTTTGAAGGGTGCATCTTTTTGGGATTTTTGTCCTAGGCTCGTTTGTATTGAGATTATTTCATTCCTACCTATTACCTACATCGTGACCAATTTCTACACGTTTATCTTTTTTATTGAATGATGCGGCTTGGATACTACCAAAGTTTGGATCGTTACGTTTTTCTTCTGTTTGATAGCCCATACGTTCAAATGTTTCAATGTCGCTTTTCTTCATCGCATTTTCATAATAAATCGTATCACCATCGTTGTAGAAACGTGGTTTATCGATAGATTGTTGCAATGTGCCTTGACCACGTAAGTAATCGATAAGGACTTCGTTCTCAGTTGTAGGAATCTTGTTACCACCTGGTGTACCAATACCGAGATAGAAATCAGGACCTACCACAATGGATGGCGCAGTAAAGGATCTCGGCTGTTTATGTGGCTCGCCGTGGTTTGGACTGGCTTCGGATTGAGAGAAGTTTGATAGTGAGTCATTCATGTAGAAGCCTTCTTTCATAAACTTACCGGAGCCAAAGAAGCTAGATAACGTATTTGTGGTACTAGCCATCTTACCTTGCTTGTCAATGACCACAAAGTGAGTGGTAGACATCGTTTCAATGTCATTTGAGAAGCTGTTGTCAAAGCCGTTACCTGCTTTAATCTTCTGAAGCTCTCCAGAAATGTAATCTTGAGATAAGTATTGGCTATAGTCCGCATCGTTGCCGTTAACGATATCACGGTTACGATACATCAAGTCACGCGCATCAATGATGTTTTGAATAAAGTCATCTCGGTCATTTAATGTCGGCGAGTCATTGATACTTTCGTCAATCTTCAATCCTTGTAGCATTAACGTTCCACCGAGTGGGTTAGACGCAGAATAAACTTTATTGTTGAGATACGTCGTGCTGACAGGGTCTTTTTGTTCTGGCTTGTAGTCTTTAAAGTCTTTCTCTGTCAATTTATCATCGAGTTGCTTGGAAATACTTTTACCTACCTTATCGTAAAAGTAATCTGGCCCATGATCTCTGATACCTTCTAACGTCTTCGCTAGCTCAGGCTGTTTAACAACGTCACCTTGACGCTTCGTCTTCTCATCGTTGAAGAATGGTGTATCGCGGTCAATCTTATCACCGAAGAGTTTCAAACTGCGCTCAAGCTCAGAATCGATTTCGAAACCATCTTTCGCTAATGGGATGACACGGTTTAAGATCTCTTTCTCATCCATCTTACCCTCTTTATCATGAACTTCATGCATCCCTTTCACAAAGCCTGGCGTACCAATTTGATCTCCTTGCTTGTAATCGTAAGAGGAGATGTCTTTGTATTGATATTGATTTGGCTCATCGTTCTCTTTACCATCGTAAGTCAACATGGCGCCCCCACCACCTATACCGGAGGAGTGAGGTTCTGTAACTGCTAAGGCGTAAGAGACACCGATCGAAGCATCTACAGCGTTACCCCCATCGTTGATAATCTTCTCTCCGACACGTTGTGCGATAGGGTTATTCGTTGCCACGCCGTAGTTCTTATTAGAATAGTTCTGATTATGGTCTGCAATCTTATTCTCGTAAAGGTCGTCTTTGTTGTAGCTGTCCGGTTTAGTTACAAAGTAGAAGATAAAGGAGACGACAATAACAAGCGCTAAGACTACAATGAGAAATTTCTTGTTATACATTGACATACTTAGCTGGCTCCTTTAGATAGATATTGTTGGCGCTCGATTTGGATATCTTGCTTCTCATAATGATCGAGTCCTTCGTTCGCTTTCGCAAAAGTAACCATGAGAAAGATCACGACAATGATAGCAATGATTGCGATATAGACCCATCTCTCTTTAGTTCTCATAGACGTAACCTCCGTTCTCTTTCTTCAACTTCACATCTTTCGTTTGAATATTATTCAATAGTTTACGTTCTTCGACTTTGTTTGGATTCGCTTCTGAGACAACGCCGCCCTTAGTCTTAATTGGCGTTAACTTGAATTTAGAATGTTTGCCATTCCAATTCTGTTGAACTGCTAAACCTTGTTTCGTCTTAGACAAGAAACCTTCAGCTGTGACATTACCTAGACTATAGAAGACATCCGTACCTTTATATCGTTCTATTTCTTGAACGACACTATTGTGACCTACGATGACATCTGCGCCTGAATCTGCCATCGCATGCGCAAATTCACGTTGTCTTGTCGTGACTTGCTTTTCGTTAGGAATGCCCCAGTCTGCGTTGACGACCACGTAATCATTCTGATCTTTCAACTTCTTGATGAGCGGGATAAAAATACGCGGTTCCATACTGATAGAAGATGTATTCTTTAAGGAATCTGTATAATCTGATCTTGTATCTGTCAGTGAGATGGTAGCCACTTTCTTGCCTTTAATATCTTGTTGAACCGCTTTACTGTTGATAAGGTTAGAGCCGTTACCAGTTAAAAAGTTATAATCTGTCTGAGCTTCTACCCTTTTATTCAACTCTTGGATTTGCTTATTATCTAACTTGTCATTCACGAGATTAAGCGTCTTCAAATTCAGTTTCTTCAAGGACATAATGTTCTCGATATTCTTCTTGATGTTCTCGTTCTGATCGCCAGCAAGCTTACTTGTTTCAAGGCTTGCTGTGGAATAGTCACTCTGTTTGAGCACATCTTTAAGTGCTCCGAAAGTATGATCTAAATCTTGCATCCGCATATGTTTATCTAAGTTCACGTTACCTAAATAGGTCATTTGTATGTCATCATTCTTCTTAGCCATACCTTTCACAGGTTCAATGGTTTGTCGTGTCATCGCAAAGATGAGCAGCAACACAGCAATAATCGTGATGGTAATCATAATGATAAAGTTATGTTTCTTCGTCTTCTTCGTCCACTTTAAGACACGTTCAGAAATTGTAAATTTTTTATCCTTCATAATTGACCCTCACTAACTAATAAAGCTGTAGAAGAAGAGAATGACATACGTGATACAAGTGAGTAACATACACGTAGATAGTGTAATGACTGCACCTTGTTTCTGAATCGTATTAGCGATGATACCAGGGATGACCACCCCGATACCTGACATTTCGACCATCTCAAAGGGTGTGAGCGGATAGATTAAATCAAAGATAAACTTCATGACCATACCTGTTAAGATCATCGCTGCGAACTTACGACGTCCGTATAGAATAACGACACGGCTGATACCATGATTGACGATAAAGTATGTAATGCAACTGATGACGAGCACTGAAAGTAACATTATGGGTTGATCAAAGATGAGTGCTAAATAACCTGGAACTACGAGCCCAGCTGGACTAATTCCAAATTTTTCGGCAAAGATGAGACTGAGTACGATGCCGACAAATAATGAGAAATATAATTCTGAACCTATCATGTTATTTTCCTATCCTTTCTATATATTGGGCAATTTGTTTACCATGTCCATGAATATTACCAACACAGAAGATAAGTGCGTTCTGTGCTTCATGTAACACCGCTTCTTCGACATCATGAATATCATGACCTTCGAAGTTTAAATATTTCTTATCGGGTTGTGAACGCATGATTTCAGTTACGAGCTGCGTACTTTTACCCGTACAGATTAACGTGTCGTAATCAACTTCAGCGATAAAGTTCTCCGCGAACATACGTGTACGATCGACTCTATCACCACGACAGTTTAAGATGACCACTTTCTTGGTGTAAGGATAGTTGTAAGACTCCACTTTGTTAAGAATTGCTTTCGTAGACTGCGGCTCATTGGCAGCGAAAGCATTGACATAGACGTTCGTCGTATTGTTAGCTGTGAAGTACTCGATATTGACCGCGCCTGAGTCCGGTGGTGCATTCAACATGCCTCGCTCAGCCGTCTCTTGGTCGATACCTAATGCCTCTGCCACTCCGATAGCTATCGCGACGTTATCTGGGAAGACGAGATAGTCAAAGCGACGTAGAAAGTCTTCTGAGATTGTATTCTTATCAACCACAATCGGTGTGGTATGCCGTTTCTTAGCCTCTTTGATGAAAAAGTCAGTATAGTCATCTTTCATGATTACAAGATGACCATTATAAGGAATCGTCGCTGTAAAGGCTTGTGCGACCTCATCTAATGTCGGACCTAGAACATCCATATGGTCCTCCATGACATTAACGATGACGCCAATATTCGCTTTAACTAAATCCTTCTGGAAAGTAATTTGATAGTCCGGATTTACTGCCATACATTCATTCACGAGTGCATTGGCTTTCTGTTTGACTACCTTGCGAATAATATCGCGCTGTTCCCCTATGTTAGCGCCTTGCGGTTTACGATAGACAGGATATTCCCGTGGCGTAAACCAATACATCATACGTGCATCCGTACCTGTCGTCTTTCCAATCACACGGTACTCATCTTCACGTAACATACCGTAAATCAAGCGAGTGATCGTGGACTTGCCTCGAATGCCGTTGATGTTAATTCGAACCGGAATCTTCTCTAGCCGTCTCGCATGTTTACGCTTGTCGACGATACCAAGCCAGAGAATTAATCCTACGCAGATTATGATTAATACCAAGTTACGTCCCTCTCTTCATTAAGTTGTATTGACACATAGGTCGATTTCAGGTGCGTTAAAGACATAAAAAAATCTAGTGTTAGTCTTTCTTAAAATTCCTTTGGTTACATTTTTTACAATTTCACCAAAAAGGAGATACTCCGCTAGGCAATCTAATCGGTTGAAAAGATTGCTGATTATCTATACTTCATATCCCTATTGAAGACCACACTAGCATATCGCTATTAATTCAATTTTAATTATTTATACTCTATGTAAATTTAACTTAAATTTTGTTTCATAATCGAAAACGCTTCCCCAAAAACTTATACAATTAGTTTAAGTTATTTTTGTGCTATTTACAATATAGTAATGAATATATTTTGAAGAAAAAGCCATAAACTTTAAATTCCAAAGATAAATATAATTTTAACTATTAATTTACAATAGATTAATATCACAGTGGTAAGTTAAAAGTGAGCAAAGGTTATTGCTCATACTTACATCCATAATCCAAGGTATCTTACGTAAGGGGGACAAATCTTCGTGCGCAAACCCGTAAAAATGGCAATTGGCATCTATCTCACTGTTATGTTGTTAGGTTGCAGTACGTATCTTATCCTCATACTCATCGGCAGCTTACAAGGTAACGACATGCGAGGTGCAGTGCAAGATGCTAATAGTTACAAGAAAGTGAAACATGTGAGTGAAATCCCTTCATCCTCCAAGAGTGATCTTTATTTATACAACGCACTATGTATGTAAGCCCAACTCCACCTTATTCTGAACAATTTCATTACACCTCACCCTAATACGCAATTGAAGGACGGCGGCAACAAACTATTGAGTTTGTTGTCGTTTTTTGGGAGAAGCACAGAAATCTTTGATTTCGTAGTATTTTCAATAGAAATCTGACTAGAATTTCTACAAGTAATAGTTACTATGATATTGAGTCGTTACTGTATACACTTTATTTAGTATGTTTCGTTACTATGGCTCTCGTTGAGAGCAGAACGGAAATTCATTTAGATTCATCGTTTTCAATGTTTTGACTTTCGCTTACTTAGGGGGCTGCATTCAACTAA
>NZ_KV804759.1:45361-99379 GCF_001811435.1 Staphylococcus sp. HMSC071G07 | reverse complement strand
CAAGAAATGGATTTTCATTGCAGCCTTGTTCCCTCAAGTGTCTCAAGTCGACATTGAAAACTTTCCTAATATTATTGTTTAATGATAAATTATGTTGTTCTTTCTTTTTGTATTAAAGGTGGATTTCCGTTCTGCTGCTCTTACTAATTAGTTTTCTTACTAAGTTAACATCTTAATCAATAATTTCTAATCTCACTCTCCACAAAATCTATGGTTTAATAATTTTAAGAATGTAGAATACTAATTATTTAATTAATGATGTCATCATTCATTAATACATACTCCATTCACACATCACTCTTTCTTTCATTGCCTACTTCTTTACGTATAATTTAACTCTCTCTTGATAATAAACTTACAAAGAAACGCTATCATCCCTCGACACACTACCAACCTATGTCTTTGAAAAAATTAGTATATTTAAATTCCAATTAAGAGACTTACCAATCTGACGTTTGAAGAAATAGTCGTCAACAAAAACTTATAAGTCAGAGCTCTCTATTCTTACCACACCCTTACCTAATTCTTTGAGTATAGTCTATTCTATATGAGAACCTATTAAGGCTGATGCCTGAAAGAATAATTGTGAACAATAATTTTATAGATACTCTTTATTACTACCCACACAACCTACCTAAATCTTTGAGTATAGTTTATTCTATTTAAGAGCCTATTAAGGCTGACGCCTGAAGGAACAAGCCACCAATGAAAATCCATTAATGATACCGACTAGGTGTCATTAATTAGTTGAATGGTGGCCCTTAGGCAAGCAGCCTAAAAAATAGGCTCTTAAAAGTAAATTCCTTTAATTATACAAATATCTGAATATTCGATATACTTATACTATAAACTTATCTCAAAGGGGTCATTAATATGAGTCAATTTACCGAAAAAGACAAACTCAACCTGCTCAAAGATTTAGTCAAAATCGAATCAGTGAATGATAACGAACTCGAAGTCTGCCAATATCTCCACAAACTTTTCCAACAACACGACATCAAATCTGAAATTATCCAACTCAACGACACACGCGCAAATCTCGTGGCAGAAATTGGCACAGACGGACCTGTACTAGGTATTTCTGGACATATGGATGTCGTAGCACCCGGCAACAAAGATAACTGGACACATGATCCTTTTACCCTTACGGAAGAAGACGGCAAGCTCTACGGCAGAGGCGCTGCAGATATGAAATCTGGACTCGCTACTTTCGTGATCAGTATGATTGATATCAACGCTTCTCAGAGTCTGAAACATGGTAGAATTCGACTGCTCGCTACGGCTGGTGAAGAAATTGCGGGTGAAGGTGCGAAAGCGTTCCACGATAAAGGCTACATGGACGATGTGGACGCGCTTGTGATTGCTGAACCGTCTGAAGACCGTATCATTTACGCGCACAAAGGCTCTATGGATATTCGTGTGAGCTCAACAGGTAAGGCTGCCCATAGTTCAATGCCTGACTTAGGCTTTAACGCGATTTCACCACTTGTGAAGTTTATTTATAAAATTGATGAAGGATTCCACAAATTCGATCAAACGAACGAGACGTTAGGTGAACCTGTATTAAATGCGACGTTGTTTAACGGAGGAACTCAAGTGAACTCTATTCCAGAATATGCGGAATCAGAATTTAACATTCGTACCATTCCAGAACATGACAATGATCAGTTTGTGTCATACTTCAAAGACGTGCTTAAAGAGGTAGAAACGGATAAGACAGACATCGAAGTCGATACTTACATGTCTCGTCCACCTGTGTTAACTACAGGTACTAATGGGTTGGTGAAATTGGCACAGAATATGGGTCACCAATACTTAAATGCAGATCTAGAAGCCCTTCCATCACCAGGTGTGACTGATGCTTCTGATTTATTACAAGACAAAGATGAGGACTTCCCATTCATCATGTTCGGTCCAGGCCATATTAGCCAAGCGCATCAAGTTGATGAATATGTGACGAAATCTACTTATTTAACGTTCATTGATCTCTTTACTGAGATGTTGCCGTCTTATCTGGAAAATTTAAAATAATGAGCACCATTTAACTCTATAGCTACTATGCATAAAATAGGCGACGCGACGTAATTCATTGTTTACATCGCATCGCCTATTTTTCTGTGTATATCGTACATTTTACTAATGTTTATTCACAATTTGCTTTAACTGTCTAAGGAATGTTTGTCGCTCTGGTAACGGGAAGATAGGATAAATGTGGTAAAGGTTGTAACCCGGAACGAAATCATGCGCGATACCTAACTCTTGCAGTTTGTAAGAAAGTTTCAATGCTTCAGGGTATAACGTTTCTTTCGTACCGATGTTAATCGTAATATGTCCTAAATCTGTTAGATCCCCATTAATCGGAGAAATTTGCCAGTCTGATAAATCTTTGTCTCCAGCCCATAACTCTAGGAAGAATTTACTTCCTTCTATTCCAATCATCGGATCGAATTGCTCATACACTTTCGCTTCAGGGTCACTAAATGTCGCATCGAGCACTGGAGAATTGAGTATAATATTGCTAGGTTGTGGTAAATGAAGTTGCTTTAATTGTTGTGCAAACGCTAAAGCAATCTGTCCACCTGCTGAGTCCCCACTCAAGATAAGTTGATGATTGTGCTCTACGCTTTTTAATAATTGTTTATAAAGCGTCTCTAATAAATCAAATGTCGCTCTATAATCTGCATGAGGAACTTTAGGATAAACTGGCATAACCACTTTCGCATTGAGCGTTTCCGCTAGCTCATCGATGTACTCAAAGTGTGGTTTAATTGGGTCTTGGAACCAAGCGCCGCCGTGAATGTACAGCACAACAGGTTGCTGACGATTCTCGAGATTATTAACGACATACACTGTGGACCCTTTAACCTCTAACTTATCTGCTTTATGTTTAAAGTTGTAGTCAATACCTTGGAATAGCCCTTTCGTATGCGGACTTACTTTATCCAATGCGACTTGCGCGTCTGAGATATTTGTAAATGGCTTCTTCATACCAGAAGCGCGAAGTTTGAGCTCGAGTAGAAAGCTGCGATAACTTCTTCTTTCTTTAATACGCGCATAGCAATAAGATGCTAACGCAAGGCCACCCACGCCCGCTAATGCAGTTAATACTTTCTTCAACAATTCTATTTACCTCCTAGTTCGCTCTCTTATCTTTAGTGTATCTTATTTATACCCAGAATTTTAGTGAAACACTCTAGAGGAGCCGATATTATTTTTCTTGCATGACCGCTTCATATTGAGATTCAAATCCACTACTTATTTTCTGTAAAATAGCTCACATGGCGTTTGAGAAAAGTAAAAAAACACTCTATCTTATGTGCAAGAAGAGTGTGTGGTTAAAGTTGACTGTCGTTAAATAGATTATGAGGGCTAAACTTTAAATAAATCATATTATTATTTATGCAAATCAGCGAGCAATACACTTTCTACTATTAAAGCCATTTAAAATAGATGGCTCTCTTTGAACATGCGCGGCCGACATCATCAATAGTTCAAATCTAATGGTGATCGGAGATACTGTCAGTGCCAATTTAAAAACAGCGGGAGGGACTCTTCATTTCTTAATAGAGTGGCTTGCATTCTTTTTTACTCGAAGCTGAAGAACACGAAGCAGCGATTTTACTATTACGTAAATGAGCGAGGAGATAATGTCAGCGACAAAGTAAAAAACAGCGGGAGGGACTTCTCCATTTCTTATAGAGTGGCTTGCATTCTTTTTTACTCGGAGCTGAAGAACACGAAGCAGCGATTTTACTATCACGTAAATGAGCAATGAGTGTTCTTTAGCGACACAGTAAAAAACAGTGAAAGACACTCTAGAAAGCTAAAGTTGTTTCAGGAGATTCATCTAATAACATCGCCATGTACAACTCGTCATGATAAAGACCATCCATATAAATCGATTGACGTTTGATGCCTTCAATCTTGAAGCCCATCTTTTCATACAATTTAATAGCCGGATTATTATGCGTGAGGACAGTGAGTTCAAGACGACGTAGTCCTTTATTTTTCGCCCATTTAATGATTTCTTCGAACATTTGCGTCGCATAACCTTGATGGTGGTAATTATTTTCAATCCCCGTAATGATATAGCCGATATGTTTAATTTTTGCTACTGAACTAATATGAACAAACGAATAGCCCTTAATATCGCCCTCGTCTGTCTTCAAACCAATATAGAAGTTATGCTTAATATTATCTCTTAGCGTCTCTTCGTTATAACTTCGTTCGTCTGGTGCATATAACATAAACTGGCTTTCGCTATCGATTTGCTTCATGCAGTTGTATAAATTCTTGGTTTCATCTGGACATATTCTTTCGATTTTCATTTTAAAAGCCCCCCACTTATAAAAATAATTATATCTATCATACATCATATTTCGTCGCGCGTCACATATGCATGGTTTTTATAATTAAAATGATAAATACTTTATAGGGTCGTCAACTGTCATTACTGAAATCTTGTTACCTTACTCGTCCTTAAAAACATACTCGGCCATTTGACTCAACTGATGTTCAAAGGCTTGCATATCGATGAAACGGCCTTGGCGATGCATTTCTTTACCTTCGAGATAAATAAGGTCGACAGGGACAGTGAAGATGGAAAGCTCGCCCGCTATCGCTTCAAGATGCGTCTGGTTGATCACGCCAAGTGGCACATCAGGATAATCTTTCAACATCATTTCTATTTGAGGCAAGACTGCATGGCACACGCTACAATTCTCGCGCATCACGTGTACAATCACTAAAGGATGTGACGTGATAAATTGGTGGAATTCTTCGATACTGTTAATTTGTTGCATCCGTGCTCACCTCAATTTTGTATAATAACTAACTTGGCATGTTTCTATACCATCTACGTCGTATATTCGTCACTAGGATAATCGTTATCAGTGCTGAAATTCGGTCACACCCACACAAGTCTTCTGTTATAGCGAGAACCTTAACTGTTGGCCTTCAATTAGACGCTTTCTACTTATCAAGTAACTTTAACATCCGTTCTCTCACTTCTTGCGTGTACCCTTGTAAGCCACCCGTGTGAATAAATAGAATATTCTCAGCATCATCGAATGTGCCGTTTTCAAGTTCTGTTAACATTCCTCTGAAAGCTTTTCCGGTATAAGTAGGATCGAGCACCAGACCTTCTTTCTGAGCGATATCAATGTAAAAACGGAGCTCTTCATCTGTCGCTTGACCATAGCCTTGCCCTACATAGCAATCGTTAATATCGATGGTCTTGAAGTCTGTCACACTTTTATCTAAGTCTTTCACTAAATCCTTCACTTTTTCAGTAAAAGTCTCACGATCTGCATCTACAGCATAACCGACAATCTGCTTATTACTTTGATAATGGTGGTTACCGTACCATAGTCCTGCGTATGTGCCTCCTGAACCCACAGCAACGTTAATCACGTCGAATTTGATACCGAGTTGATGTTCCTGCTTCAGAATCTCTTTATAGGCGTTCATGTAGCCATGTGTCCCAATCCAGTCTGAAGCATCTACAGGAACGATAAGCGGTCGTTTACCCTCTTCCTGTAGCTCAGAAGCGATTGTCTCCATTGTAACATCTCGCTCATCACTAGATTCAATAGAATGAATTCGAGCGCCCATGAGTTGATCCAAGAACAGATTCCCTTCCACAAGTTGTTGGAAACCGGAAGCACAAGATGACACTCAAGATTCTCCTTAGCGCATAGTGCTGTCGTAGCTCGGGCATGATTCGATGTGACCGCACCTGTCGTGATAATCGTATCGTAACCATGGTCGAACGCATATTGAATCGTATACTCTAACTTACGTATCTTATTCCCTGATAGCTCTGTACCTGTAAAGTCATCCCGTTTGATATAAATATTTTTACCATAGTCCTGGCTTAAATTCTCTAACTTCTGAATCGGCGTATCTAACTGTGCAACATTCAGTTTATTCTCTAACATGTGCTCACGCTCCCTCTTGGTTTAGTCTTTCGTCGATTTAGGTGTAAATAGCGTTGCCTCACTATCTTCTGGATAGTAAAAGCCATTCGGAACTGTTTGGAGTTCAATTAAGCTACCCCACGGCGCTTTAACGTAAACAGTTTGGTTCCCTTCAGTATCCTCATACCGTGTATTACTATGTGGATCAGACAAAGGCGTGCCTCCAGCCTCTTGAATGCGTTTGAATGCTTCGTCAAAGTCTTCCGCTTCCACATAGAATGAAATGTGTGTGAATCCGACATCTTGTAGAGATTCTGCACCGCGCTGATGTGCGTCTTCGAACTCAAACATTTCGATATTTGGTCCATTGCCAAAGACCATCATGCGTTTATGGATAATTTGAGCTCCACGTTCAAGTCCGAGAATATGCTCTACATGCCGTCCACCACGCGGTTCTTCTGTCTTCGTTTGGCTATCATAAGCAATCTTACCGTCCAAACCCTCTTTGAAGAATCGTGTCGCCTCTTCCATGTCTGGTACAGTTAGTCCGATATGATTAATGCCTCTTGTGATTGCCACAGTTATTCCTCCTCTTTAACGGTTTTACTTTGTCATTTTATAATAATCTGCTTTCAACAACTCATACTGATTCGCATCTTTAAAGTGGCCATGTGTCAACAAGTGTTCACGCAACTGCCCTACGTATTGAAAATGCGCTTTCGTAGCGACTTTATTACTCGCCGTGTTGTCTACTTCAGCAAATAGCATTAATTTGTTGATATTTAGATGTGTGAACACAAAGTCGCACATGGCCTTAAGACACCTTGTAATGATGTTCTTCCCGCTAAACGCCTGAGTTATCCAATATCCTACCTCAGCACGTTGAAAATGAGTGTTCACATTATGAATATCCACCGTACCAATCAGTTGATTATCATAATAAATAATGAAGACGCGTCCTTTACCCTCAGCTTGAAGGCGTAACATCATTCTTAAATAATTTTCTTCATCTTTAATAGAAACTGATTCATCAATAAAGTCGAGAAATGGTTTAAGATGCATCATATTATCTTGAATAACATGGTACAGTTCTTCCGCCATATACATTTCGGGTTGTGCTAGATAGATGTGGTCGTCTACCTCTAGTTTCAATAATAAATCCGACATAGGTCTCACATCCTTAAAGGTATTACACCTATCATAAGTCTATTATCAGAATAGTTCAATATTTTTAGATTGTGTGCCTTTGTGGTTAAAAATATTTTGAACATCTTTATCTAATATCCAAACAAGAGCGCAACGGACATTGCTACTGCACAAATAATGACCCATAGTAAAATCAGTTTCCAAGCAAACTTTAACCACTGCGTATATGGAATCTTTCCAACAGCAAGTGCTCCCATTAAGATAGCTGAAGTTGGAAATAGCACATTACTAATTGCATCGCCATATTGAAAAGCTAATACTGTCATTTGTCGATTGATATGCAATAAATCTGCAATAGGTACCATTAAAGGCATTGTTGTTAATGCTTGACCTGAACCAGAAGGTATAAAGAAGTTCAAGAAAAATTGAAACACAAACATAACTAAGATAACGAATGATGATGGCACGTCCGTTAAAAGTGTCGTCATACCATGTACAATAGTATCAATAACTTTACTATCTTCTAATAAAACGATAATACCTTTTGCAAACCCAACAACGAGTGCTCCAAAAAGCACATTCTGCATGCCTTCAATGAGTGCATCAAACGTACCATTAAATCCTAGTCCACCGACAAATCCAGCCATAATACCTATCATTAAGAAGTTAGCACTCATTTCATTAAATGACCAGTTTAATGTAAAAATACCAACCACGTTAATTAATATGGCTAAGATGATAAGCAGTAAACAGAGTGCTTCCCTTTTACTAAACTGTTGAGCCGCTTTCTTATTCGTGAAATCCTTCTCTTCTTGTTCTAAATCATAAACTAAGCTCTTCGTCTTATCTTTCTTCACTTTATGTCCATATCTCATTACAGTAGTAATCGCAGCTATTAAGATAAAGAGATAAATAATTGTTCTGAGTCCCCAACCAGAGAACATCGGTAATTCTGCTACTTTTTGAGCTACACCTACTGTGAATGGATTTAACATTCCTCCTATAAAACCACTTGCAGCTCCTAGAATAACCATAGCTGCACCTGTTAGCGCGTCATAACCTAATGTGCGTGCGATAAGTATTCCGATTGGTACAAAGATAATCGTTTCCTCAGCTAGACCAATTGAAAAGCCTAAGATTGAAAATACCGTCATCGTCAAAGGTATCATGAGATAATTCGCTTTACCTAGCGCATACATTGCTTTATTGACACCATTCTCAAAAGCGCCTGTTTTATGAATGATCCCAAAGGCGCCACCCACTAAGAAGATGTAAAATACAATCTCAGAACCACTAATTAAACCTTGTGGTATAGCTCTAAATACCTCTAAAAATGAACCGTGATGCGCAGCGACCTCGTGATAAGTTCCTGACACCACAAGGGTTTGTCCACCCTTCTTTTCTCTCTGATACTCTCCAGCTGGAATTAAGTATGTCAGCACCCAAGCAATAATAATAATCATAATTAATAAAGCATAGGTGTGTGGTGTTTTGATTTGTAGTTTCTTAGATTTTCCCATTTTGTTCCACTCCTGTTAGTCATTTTTATATGAATACCCTAGGTTAGCAGAAGAAAACAAAAGGAAGTTATATTGTGACATCTCTCTCCCAATAACACACGGAGTGGCTGTCTGACTTCATAATGGCTTACGCCGCCATGAAGTTGAGTCAGCCTTGCGCATGCAGATACTACGAAGTCAAAGACTTCTGTTCTGCAACAAAAAATACCGAGCCATGACGGCTCGGTATTATACGGGAAAGGATAGGTTTAATAATTAATTAAATTAGAAGAAACGTTTTGCTGCTGTTGATAATGGTGGGATTTCGTCCCAATCTAATTTTTTATCTTCAGTGATAGATCTGTAAGCCCATTTACCATAGTTGATTGCTTCGTCTTTAACAATCTTACCTGGTAGTGGAGCTGCAGTTGAGTCAACGTATACGTTAACGATTGTTGGACGATCTTGTTCTAATGCTTCTGCAACAACATCGTCTACGCGGCTAGGGTCTTTAAGTGTGTAACCTACACCGCCACAAGCTTCAGCAAATTTAGCTAAGTCCATATCAGTGAAGTCGATTGCGTATTCTAATTCACCTGCTGCTTGTTGTTCGTATTTGATGAATGATAATTGTTCGTTGTTAAGAACAAAGATAGTCATTGGTAGGTCGTATTGTACTGCTGTAGCGAAGTCTTGCATAACCATTTGGAATGCACCGTCACCAGCGATACCAATAACTTGACGGTTTGGCCAAGCGATACGTGATGCGATTGCACCTGGTAATGCACAGCCCATAGTACCTAACCAACTAGAAATGATAAATTTATTGTTAACAGTACAGTTCAAGTAACGTGTAGACCATACAGTTGAAGTACCAACGTCTACTGAGAATACAGCATCGTCGTGACGTACTTTGTTGATTGCGTCCATTAAGCGTTCTGGACGGATTGGTTTACTTTCGTTAGCTTTGTCTGCTTTCATCCAAGAATCCCATGTTGCCTTACGTTGTAATGTCTTAGTTAAGAAGTCACGTTCACCAACATGTTTGATTGATTCAGTAAGTTGAGTTAATGCAACTTTACTGTCACCTACGATACCTGCGTTAACATCGAAACGGTGTCCGATTGCATCTGGGTTAGTATCGATTTGGATTGCTTTGATGTTTTTCTTAGGTAGGTAATCAACGTAAGGGTAGTTTGTACCTACCATGATAAGCAAGTCAGCTTCTTGCATAGTTTGGTATGAAGGTTTCGTACCAATCTTACCTAAGTTACCTAAGTTGTAAGGGTGAGAGTCAGGTAAGATACCTTTAGCTGGTAAAGTCACAACTGCTGGAATCTTAGCAGTTTCGATAAATTCACGCACTTCTTCTTTCGCGTGTTGCGCACCTAAACCGATTAAGGCAACTGGACGTTTACTTTTATCGATAAGTTTAGCTGCTTTCTTGATACTACGTGGTTTTGGTGAGATACGTGCTGGTGGTGCAGTATCTACTTTCTTGCTTGTAGTATCTTTGACTTTACGAGTTAATAAGTCATTTGGAAGTACGAGTACTGCTGGACCTTTTTTCTCGTAAGCTGTGCGGATCGCTTCGTTTACGATACCGAAGATGTCTTTGTCATCTTTAGTAATTTGGTGGCTGTATACAGCAACACCGTCAACCATTTTAAGAATATCAGTCTCTTGGAATGCTTTCGTACCAAGCACTGTACTGTTTGATTGACCTGCTAAGATAAGTTGTGGCACGTTGTCCATTTCGGCATCATACATACCGTTTAATAAGTGGACAATACCAGGACCACCGATACTTAATGCTACACCGATCTTACCAGTAAGTTTAGTGTAGCTTGCTGCTGTTAAGCTTGCTACTTCTTCATGACGTACGTGATAGAATTTCAAGTCTTCACGTACTGTTCTCAAGCTATCTACGACTGCATCGATTGAGTCACCAGGGATACCATAAAGGTGATCAATATTCCATGCTTCTAATGCTTTAACGAGTGCTTGATTTGCTTTAATTTTTGCCACTTTGAAAAAGCCCCTTTCGATTTATCATTTTTATCTCTCTTGTGACGAAGTGCGTTACTATTCAAACACAAATACTACAACTTAATATAATAGCAGGATGAATATGGGAATGAGGATTGAACTTAAGACTGCTGTTAGAATCATACCTATTGAACTAAAGGCACCAGATTCAATGTCCATCTCAAGTGCTTTCGCTGTACCAAAGGCGTGAGAAGCGTTCCCATAAGTCAGGCCTTTCGCAATGGATGTTTCGAAACGTCCAAGGCGAAGTAAATAGGAACCTATCATACTACCGAGCAAACCAGTAGTGATGATAAAGAGTACAGCAAAGGTGTCAGTACCTCCAAGCTGATGAGAAACTTGGATGCCTACTGCAGCTGTAATAGATCTCGGTAAGACAGTTACGATAACTTCTTTAGAGTAACCGAGAAGTTTCAACGCTGTAAATACTAACAAAAAATTGAAGAGCACACCAGCGAAGACGCTTGCAAATATAACTCTTGCGTATGCCCATATCTTATGACGATTCTGATAGAGGGGATAAGCAAGACAAACAACGCTGACGTTGAGCAAATAGTTAATCCATTTACCGCCAACCATATAGTTTTTATATGTCGTACCACTGATGAGTAGCACGATGATGATTGCGAGTGATGCGACCAATGCGGGGTTGAGCAAAGGTGTGCGGTATTTACGCTGTAACTTTTGCGCGCCGGCGTATACGACAACAGTAAGAGCGATCATGAGCAATGCATGTAAGAAATTCATTGCGAATCACTCTCTTTAGCATGTACCCTTTTAACCATCTTCTCAGCAATGTACCCTGATACTAGCGCCACAGAACATGTACCTAATATGATGAGTATAAAGAATACGATGAAATTTAAATTGATATCCGAAGCCACATCCATAACGCCCACTACAGATGGTACAAAGTAGAATATCATTGTCGCAAGGAAAAAGTTTGCGCCTGAACTTATGAACTTTTCTGGTAGAATCTTAAATTGTAACAGCAAATATAACAGTATCAATCCAACTATGCTTCCCGCAATAGGAATATGACATATACGCTGGATCACACTGCCAACATACGTAACCCCCATCAACAACAGTATTTGGAGTAATGTTCTCACTACTTTCCAAGCAAACTGCATGCTTTTCATCCCTCTCAAAAGATTTAGTTAAACTTTATCTCTTTTGTACACTATATATTTTAATCCATACCCCAATATATTTAAAATATTGAATTTAAATACGACCTATTACTTTTTTCTATGAAAGCGTTCACTTTCATAATAATATTTCATACATTCGTTAGAGCCGCTCGCTCATAAACTCGATCCACTGACGCGTAGCATAGCTTAAATATTTATCTTTCTTCCAGACAACACCGAGTTCCCAAGACATAGATTTGTCATCGATCGGTATATTACAGAAGTGACTATCTAACATCTTCACGATATTCTCTGGTAGTATACTGATACCCAAATGTGCATTTAATAGATTCTCAATAAAGTTCCACTGAGATATCTTAGAAACTGTATTCGGTATATAACCTGCGTTCTTTGTCGCTTCAATGATTTTGTCATTAAGATAGAAATCCTCATTAAATAAGATAAAGTCCTCATTAATGAGATCTTTCATGTTGACGGTGTCCCTCGTCGCCAATGCATGATTTCTATGCGTCACTAAACGCAGTTCTTCTTGATAAAGTGGTATGGAATTAAAGATGGCTTTATCTACTGGCAATGTTGTAATCCCGATATCAATTTCATCATTGACCAGTTGAGATTCAATCATCTTTCCGCCATTTTCCACTAGATTATAAGTTACATTTGGATAACGCTGATGAAACTCGCCCAAGATTTCAATAAATTGATTCATATTCATCACTGCTGAAAGCCCGATGCTGATATGACCTGTCTCGAGTCCGAGCAAACTATTAATTTCTTTCGGTAAATCATTAAATAAATTGAGTATTTCTGTACATTTTTGATAGAAGACTTCTCCCGCATCTGTGAGCACTAATTGCCGCTTACTTCTATCGAACAATGGCATCGCCAATTCACTTTCCAAATCTTTAATCGCTTTACTAATCGTTGGTTGAGCGATATACAGATGCTTCGAAGCTTTCGTCATTCCACCATGTTCCACGACTTCAACGAAATATGTCATTTGTTTGATATCCATAGGATGCGTACCCCTCATCTATCACTTTCTTCACTGTTAATACTACCTTATTTTGCGCTAAAATGGGAGTTTTAGCTCAATTTCTTTCCTTATTGTTAACGATTATCATCAGGTGTGTGGTGAGTCTGATTGCCCACTACCCTTTTCAACCCAGTATTAAAATTGACAATTACATGAATGTGTTTAATACCAAATATAGATTATGGTATAATGACTTGTGGCTCTAGAAGAGGTGATGTATGACTTTCTACGATTTTATGCAGAACTTTCTAGGTGATGACACGCCTTTAGGTGAATTGGCTGATGAGATTAATCAAGATGTCAATTTCCCTAAAAATGTTTCTGATCCAGAAAGCATCTTGACATATTGTCGTGAACACAATTGGACTGATACTGAGTTGCTCAGTATCACTAAGAGAGCCTTAGACTTATTTAGCCAATTCGTCCTCATGTAGTAGCCATAGTATTTCATGAGAGATAGGCTTGCCATCACCTCATGATGCGTAGGAGAAAGTTCGTGCATTAACGTACTTTCTCCCTTTTTTATATACAAAAAACGGGAGACAAACTGAAATCAATGAGCTTCCGAAGTTTCTCCCCCGTGACAATACAATTCTTTATACCTGAGTTGGCAAACAGCTTAAATAAGACCTTAACTCTTACTTAAACCTGAACTATTTAGTTTCTAAATGTTCTTCTAAGCCTTCAGGATTTTCAACTTTAGCAGTCTTGTCTTTCACAATCTTAAAGCCAGTATAACCATATATAATAGAAATAACTGGTACAATATAGTTCAAGATGGCAAACGGTGCGTATGTTCCTGCAGACACGCCTAATGTCGTCGCAATAAACACCCCACATGTATTCCACGGAACGAACACTGACGTTAACGTTCCACCATCTTCAAGCGCTCGTGAAAGGTTCTTCGCATGTAATTTCTTCAACTTAAATGCATCCGCAAACATGCGTGATGGTACGATGATTGAAATATATTGTTCTGAACAAGTGAAGTTCGTACCGATACATGACACGATAACTGATGCGATAAGTGAACCTGTGCGTTTCGCAAATTTTAAAATAACATTGATTAAAGCAGCAAGCATACCAGAATATTCAAGCACACCACCAAAAGTCATCGCTACAAGTGTTAGCGAGATGGTGTAGAACATATCTTCTAAACCACCACGGTTAAAGAGTTCGTTAACCATATGGTTATCAGTGTGAATAGAATAACCTGTTTGTAATGCTGTTAGTGCATCTGTAAGGGAATCTCCTTGGATAAAGATTTGAGAGAAGAACCCTAAGATTACACCTGCACAAATCGCTGGAATAGCTGGTACTTTCAATACGACGAGAATGATAACGATGGCTGGTACAAGCAATAGCCATGGCGTAATCGTAAAGTTGTCATTCATCGTATTGAGAATCTTGTCGATTTTTCCACTATTGAAGTTACGATTTCCGTAGCGTAATCCGATAAAGAAATAAACAATCAAAGTAATGACAATAGCGGGAATCGTGGTATAGAACATATGCTTAATGTGATCAAACAATGGGACTTCTGTTAAGCCAGATGCAAGGTTGGTCGTATCTGAGAGTGGACTCATCTTGTCACCAAAGTAAGATCCACAAATGACTGCACCTGCAACCATACCAGATGAAATTCCCATGCTAATACCGATACCCATACAAGCAACGCCTACTGTGGCCATCGTTGACCAACTACTTCCAATTGCTAGTGCAACTACGCTGCAGAGTATAATAACTACAACTAAGAAATATGTAGGATTAATCAGTCTTAAACCATAATAAATCATCGTCGCTACGACACCGCCGCCAATCCAAGATCCGATAACTAGCCCGACTAACATAATAATAACGATGGCTGGTAACGCATGACGAATACCTTTGTACATCATCTCTTCTACTTCTTCGAAATCATAACCATGGAACATCGTTACGATAATCGCGGTAGCAGTACCAATCATGAGCGGAATGTGAGGCTCTTTACCGAGTACTGCTACTGAGAAGAGCATAGTACCAATCATTATTGCGAGTGTGAGTAAAGCCGAAGGTACCCCTATTTTCTTCTTAACTTTCTCACTCTTTTCCTTCTTATCCTTTGACATTTCTTACACCCCTTTGTTCCACGTTGATCATTTAAAAATTAAATGTGTCAACGCTTACAAAATATCATAACTCATTTATTGAATTTTGCAACTTCTTACATGCTAAATAAATAATGTTTTCACTTTATCAATTCTGTATGAAGTGATTCTGATAAGGATATAAAGGGGTGGTATGAAAATAATAAAAATTTGTGAACTTATTTATAACCTTTTCAAATCGTTTGTAATAAGAAAAGGGATAGTACGCTAATTGCTTTTGTTACAAAACGACTATCCCTCATTCACTAATTTTATTATTGTTGTGATCTTAATTCTTTGAGCTTATCTTCAGCAACTTGAGTGTTTGCACGATCGGCTTGCTTTAAGTACTCAGCAATTTGTGCAATCTCTTCGCCTTGAGCACCGACACTAATCGCTAATGATTTATATTGTAAGCTCATATGCCCTTGTTGGATGCCTTCTGATACCAATGCACGGCATGCCGCAAAGTTCTGAGCAAGACCTACTGCAGCTACGACTTCGCCTAACTCTTTAGCTGACGACACGTTCAGTAGGTCTAACGACGCTTTCGCAATTGGCAACACTTTCGTTCCACCACCGACTGTCGCTAACGTCATTGGTACCTCGATATCACCGATTAAGCGTTGGCGCTCTTGATTATATTTCCAAGTCGCAATACCACGGTACTGGCCATCTTTAGCAGCGTATGCATGTGCGCTTGCTTCGGCTCCTCGTGTATCATTCCCTGTAGCTAAGACAACAGCGTGAATGCCATTCATTACACCTTTATTATGTGTTGCGGCACGATGAGGGTCAACTTGAGCTAGTACAGATGCACGTTCCATTCGGCGCGCTACTTCTTCACCGCTTCGCTCACCTTTTCCTAAATCATCTACTGCTATTTCGCCTCGTACATGAACGACAGAAGCAGTCGCATGATTGGATAGGATACTCATCAAGATGTCGCTTTCAGGAATTTCCGTTTTAAGATATGCAGCGATACCTTCTAACATTGTATTTAACATGTTCGCGCCCATCGCATCTTTCGTATCTACGAAGATTTTCAATGAGAGTAACTGTTGTTCAGGGAACGTATCAATTTCAAAGCGACGATAGCCGCCCCCTCTTTTTAGAATAGAAGGGTAAGCCTCATCAGCAATTTGTTTAATCTGCTGATCAAATTGATTGATTTGTTCCGCCAATACTTCTGTATCTTCGACACCATCAAAGACGATTTGGCCAATCATCAAACGCTCACTAGAAACGACTTTAAACCCGCCTGTTCGGTTAACGAGCTTCGCACCATAACTTGCCGCAGCGACTACAGAAGGTTCTTCAACCATCATTGGCACCACGTAAGATTGATCTTCAACATCAATTTGCGGTAGTAAACCCACTGGTAGCGCGCCTTGCGTAATTACATTCTCAATTAAACTATTCGCTACATCTTCATTAATCATGGCATAATTTTTCAACGTAGCGTAGTCATCGTCGTTCAACCAACCGTATGACTTTAACATCTCAAGCTTATCTTCACGCGACAAATGTCTAAATGATTTATCCAAAGGCTTCATAAACTACTCTCCTCTTTCCACATGTAATGCGATGCCTAAGCCGCCACCGATACAAGCTGTTACGATACCTGATTGTTTATCCTCTTGAGATAAGATATTTACTAAGGTTGTCACTAAACGGGCACCACTCGCTCCAATAGGATGTCCTAAAGCAATCGCACCACCATGAAGGTTAAATTTCTCATCAGGAATACCCAAGTGTTCTTTAACCGGAATACTTTGTGCAGCAAATGCCTCAGTCATTTCAACAACATCGATGTCTGTCATTTGTTTATTCATTTTAGTTAATAAGTGAGAAACTGCATGATATGGTGCGTAACCCATCATCTCTGGATCGCAACCCACTTCTGAATAATCTCCGATAAGACCTAAGATGTCATAACCGTTCTCTTTCGCATAATCTGCATCCATCAAGATGAGCGCAGACGCACCGTCATTAATACTAGAAGCATTACCTCCTGTTACAGTGCCATCTTCTTTAAAGATTGTCTTTAGTGTGCCAAGCTTTTCTACACTGCTATTACCACGGATGCCTTCGTCGGTCGTCATCATTTCGCCGTCAGCATCTTCAAGAGGCACGATTTCATCTTTGAATTTGCCTGCTTCAGTAGCTTGAGCTGCTTTCTGTTGTGAGTTGTTAGCGAAAGTATCTTGTGCTTCACGTGATACTTGATATTTATCAGCAATCTTCTCAGCAGTTACGCCCATTGGCACGTTATGGAAAGCATCTGTTAAGCCATCATGCATGAAACTTTCAACAGGCTTCTCGTCTTCCCCTAATAACAGCTTCGGTGCGTTGGTCATACTTTCAACGCCACCTACTGCTACGACTTTCGCTTCGCCAAGTTGAATGAGCTGCTTACCTAGAATAATGGCTTTAAGACCTGAACCACATACTTCGTTAATCGTCATCGCTGGTGAAGTTTCTGGTATGCCAGACGCAATACTAATTTGACGTGCTGTATTCTGTCCGAGACCTGCTTGTAACACATTACCGAAGATGACTTGTTCAATCTCTTCAGATTTAACGTTTGCACTTTCAATAGCTGCACTCAATGCTTTCGTTCCTAGTTCAACTGCGTTATAGTTACGCAATCTACCTTTAAATCTCCCTATGGGTGTACGTTTCGCACTAACAATAGCGATATTACTCATATAAATTTCTCCTTTGTTTACTTTGTAATTACTGTATTTATAGGTTGTATTTTGATATGATACAATTGCTATTTTTACATAAGAAAGGGGTCGATACATCATGACTATCGGTATAGATCAAATAAACTTTTACATTCCACAATTCTACGTTTATATGGCAGAATTAGCTGAAGCACGCGGCGTTGATCCGAATAAATTCTTGAAAGGCATAGACCAAACAGAGATGGCTGTCAGTCCTGTAAGTCAAGATATCGTATCAATGGGTGCTAACGCAGCTAAAGATATTCTTTCAGACGATGATAAGAAAGCGGTTTCTATGGTGATTGTAGCCACTGAATCAGCAATTGATTCTGCGAAAGCATCTGCAGTTCAAATTCACAACCTGCTCGGTATTCAACCTTTCGCGCGTTGTATTGAAATGAAAGAAGCTTGTTACGCGGCTACTCCAGCCATCCAACTTGCTAAAGATTATCTTCAACAACGTCCTGATGAGAAAGTGCTCGTTATCGCTAGTGATACTGCACGTTACGGACTTGAATCAGGCGGAGAACCTACGCAAGGTGCGGGTGCCGTAGCAATGATGCTCAGCCACAATCCTCGCATTCTTGAACTCAATGATGATGCTGTGCCATTTACTGAAGATGTCTATGATTTCTGGAGACCGACTGGCCATATGTATCCACTCGTTGCTGGTAAATTATCTAAAGATGCGTATATTCACTCTTTCCAAGAAAGTTGGAAAGCGTATGCTCAGCGCTATAATCATTCTTTAGATGACTTTGCGAGTCTATGTTTCCACGTTCCATTTACTAAAATGGGTAAAAAAGCGCTTGAATCTATCTTAACAGATGAGATTTCAGATGAAACTCAGAAACGTCTTACAGAGGGATACGACGCAGCAACATATTATAACCGTTACGTCGGAAACATTTACACAGGTTCACTCTACCTCAGCCTGATTTCATTATTAGAAACACATGATTTAGAAGCTGGTCAAACCATTGGTCTCTTCAGTTATGGTTCAGGTTCAGTAGGTGAATTCTTCTCTGGTAAACTAGTTGAAGGTTATCGTGATGCTTTAGCAATTGATGAACATAAAGCTTTAATGAACAACCGAAAAGCATTGTCTGTTGAAGAGTATGAATCATTCTTCAAACGCTTTGACAACTTGGAATTTGATCACGATACTGAGCTTGCAGAAACACCTAAAGGTGCATTCTACTTAGATCACATCGAAGATCATATCCGCTCTTATAATACCTTATAATAATTTAATATTCACTGGATAAGGGTAAGGCTCATCCATTACACAGATTCACTGCGCCACTGAGATATTAGGGCTTAAAGTCGCACTGTTATGACAACATGATAGTGCGACTTCTTTATGTAGAAAGGCTTATAATCAGACTCAACACCTCCCTACCTCTTTACTCATTCAATCGGCAAATAGAAATCACCTAAATCTACGCCCTCTAATTCTAGAAGCTGCATTTTAACATCCAAGCCGCCCCCGTAGCCGGTCAAGTTACCATTCTTACCCACTACACGGTGACAGGGCACAATCAAAGATATAGGGTTACTTCCTACCGCTCCACCTATCGCTTGAGCTGCCATCTTCTGTTTACCTCTTAAACGCGCGATATCTTTAGCAATTTCACTATATGTGACCGTCTTGCCATACGGAATTTGTCGCAAATAATGCCATACTTGTTGTCTGAACTCTGACCCTTGTGGATTTAACTCGAAATCGATCTCTGGTCGTTCACCTTTGAAATAAGCGTCTAACCACACACGTGCTTTAGCAAAGACCAGCAAGTCACTTTCTTCAAAGGTATCATTAAACTGATCTGCGAAATCTTGTTGGTTCGCGTGCCATACGCCAGTTAAAGCACTGCCATCAGAAGTTAACGTCAATTGTCCTATAGGTGATTGATAGTGTGTTAGATATTGCATAGTATTCCTCATCTCTCAAATCATTTTCTCTATCATAGCCTAAGAGTCTACAGTTTGTAAAATTTCACTTTCGGAGTTTCTACTCATGTCTTTCGAGGCTTTTTTCAGTTACTGCAACTTTGGAAAATGAAACAAATTTCATCGTTATTGCACTCATTAGTTCTCTTTTCGAGGTAGTAAACATCCACCTACGATAATAGCAATCACGACCATCAAGACACCAGTGAGAAAGCCGTAACTTGCTGCTTGAGAAACCGACTTACCACTTGAAAGCACACCTTCATATACAGAAGTAATAATTGCGATGCCAAATGCGCCACCAAGTGTGGAACCCATTTTAAAAATACCTGAAGCAACACCTACTTTATCTTGAGGCGTCGTTGAAACCGCTGTATTCAATGCCGGAGTAGCAAACAATCCTGTTCCTGTACCAAACAGCACGCTCGCGATAATTACTAGTACGAGATAGCTAGATGAACTCAAAAACGTCATACTCAATAAAGCAATTCCGATTGCAGAAAGTGTTGGACCACCCACCAACATGACTTTCGAACCAAAGCGATTAATTCCTTTCTCACCGACTCGTACCACAATCAACAATGCAATCACGTACGGCAGAGTAAGCAATCCAGCTTGAAACGAATTCAATTTCAAACTGCCTTGCGCAAAAATGTTAATTAGTGCGATGACACCTACGCAAGTATTCAATAATGTATTCGCGATAACTGCGCCGACAAAGGCTTTATTTTTAAATAATCGTAAATTTATAAAAGGTTCTGCCCGACGTTGTTCTACAAAGATAAATAGAACCACACTCACTACAAATACGAGCACGCAACCTAATGAGTACGGGTGCGTCCAGCCCATCTTGTAACCTTGCGTAATCACGAAACTAATGCTGGCAATCATCGCGATAAAGATCACTAAACCTACCAAATCGAAATGTGCACTGGTATCGCGCTGACGTTGTCTATCAGAAATGTCTCGTAACAACCAAAAAGCCACGATAGAAATCACAATAGATAGGATGAAGATGTATTGCCACCCGAAATAAGTTGAAATTAAGCCTGCGAAGGTAGAAGCAAAGCCAGTCCCACCGAATGCCCCAATCGACCAATAACTCAACGCTTTCTTACGTGCTTCACCGTCGAAGTAGTCGTTAAACAGAGCAATTGTCGTTGGCATAATAATCGCAGCTGAGAAGCCTTGAATCACTCGACCAAGTAGGAACAAACTAATGTAGCCAGTCAGGACGAGCAGCAGCGAACCTATCACGTTTAAGATGAGCGCAAGATAAATCATCTTCACTCTCCCTAGCTTGTCCGCCACGTTCCCAGCTACAACCATCAAGACGCCAGTGACGAACGAAGTCAAGCTGACAGAAATGTTCACGATATTGAGAGAGGCATGATACGTTGATTGAATTTGCGGCCCTATATTCAGCAACGCTTGCGCAAATAGCCAGTATGTCAGTATTGATAACATCACGCCTACGATCAAACTACGCTGCTTTCTCTTACTAGATAATGCTGTCATTACACCACATCCCCTTTAACCCCTTAACTTATAACTAAATTGTAGCATTGTGTATATATTTTCGAAATAAATTTAACCGAATTTTCAGACTCATTTAGTTAAAATGTGCTTTTTCTATCCTGTTACTACAAGCACATCATCAATCTCATTTGCCCTCACTTTTACCATCACTAAATGTATATAACACAAAAAAGATAAAAGCCACGAATAAAATAGAACGAAACCACATCACGAGCTCAAGATGAGGATACAAAGCACTCAGTATGATATAGATAATACCGGTAACAATAGCTAACACCAAATATATACAACGTTTCATCTCGCGTTCCTCCCACACGTTCTACTATTGAAAGGGCAGGAACACCTCATTCACAGTGTCCTGCCCTTACTGAGACTTATATTAACTTGTTTAGATTAATATGAGATTAGAACGCTTTAAAGTTCACGAAATTATAACATTTCTGAAACGACTTTTTGTTCTAAGAAGTTGATGAGGTAGTCTGGTCCACCTGTCTTCGCATCTGTACCTGACATCTTGAATCCGCCGAATGGGTGGTAGCCCATCACAGCTGCAGTACAGCCACGGTTGAGGTATAAGTTACCTACATCATAGTCTTCAATTGCTTGTAACCAGTGTTCACGTGTATTTGTAATCACTGAACCTGTAAGACCATAATCTGTATCGTTAGCCACGTCTAACGCTTCTTCCCAACTGCTCACTTTTACAAAGCCAACAACTGGACCGAAGATTTCTTCTTGCATGATTTGGTCTTTAGATTTTAATCCTGAGAAGATTGTTGGGTGTACGAAGTAACCTGTTTCGTCTTCAGTTTCGCCACCATGTTCTAATTTACCTTCTTTTTTACCAATTTCAATATAGTTCTTGATCTTATCAAATTGTTTTTGGTTAATTACTGGACCCATTTCAGTATTGTTCTCAGTGTTACCGAATGTGATGTCTTTCGTTAACTTAATTGCTTTTTCCAACACTTCATCGTGAACTGCTTTATGCACGATTGCACGTGAACATGCTGAACATTTCTGACCTGAGAAACCAAATGCTGATGAAACAATAGATTCAGCAGCTAAATCAGTGTCCGCGTCTTCATCAACGATAATCGCATCTTTACCGCCCATTTCAACTGTGACACGTTTCAAGAACTGTTGACCTTCTTGAACTTTGGCAGCTCTTTCGAAGATACGTGTACCTGTCGCACGAGATCCTGTGAAAGTAACGAAATGCGTATGAACACTATCTACAAGATAGTCACCGATTTCTTTCGGATCACCTGGTACGAAGTTAACTACCCCTTTAGGTAAGCCTGCTTCTTGAAGCACTTCAATTAACTTATAAGCAGTTAACACTGTGTCTTCAGCAGGTTTGAGTAATACAGTATTACCAGCGATAACTGGCGCTAAAGTTGTACCTGTCATAATCGCGAACGGGAAGTTCCATGGTGGAATAGTGACACCAGGACCAATTGGTTTGTAGAAGTAGCGGTTATGTTCGCCTTCACGGTCTAAGACAGGTTTGCCATCCGCTAGTTCCATCATTGAGCGTGAATAGTATTCGATAAAGTCGATACCTTCACAAACATCGCCTACAGCTTCATCCCATGGTTTACCTGCTTCGTAAACCATTACAGCAGCGATTTCTTCTTTACGACGACGGATTAATGCAGCTACACGTAACATAAATTCTGCACGATCGCGGTGCTGCCATTTACGCCATGACTCGTATGCTTCATTCGCCGCGTCAAATGCAGCATCTACATCTTTCTTCGTCGCTTTAGAAATTTCAGCAATTTCTTCAGAAGTATTTGCTGGATTAATAGAAGTGAAAGTATCTTTCGTGAATTTCTCTTCGCCATTGATCCATAAAGGTACTTTTTGGCTGAATTCACCTTTCACTTTACTTAACATTTGCTGGAATGATTCTACATTTTCTTGTTGAGAGAAATCGATTCCTGCTTCACTTCTGTATTCTCTTACCATCATTTCTACCCCCAATGTTTGTTAATAGAAAACTTTAATGGAAATATCCACTGTTGCTATGTATTTTATCTGTCTTTTCTAATAATTGCAATCGCTTACAAATAATTTTTAGAAATTTACTAAGATTTCATCTCTTTTTAATATTACCTTTCAGGTGTAAAACGCTTTATCTGCAATAGTTTAGCGTAGTTTATTTTGTTTTTGTAAAAGTTGAAAAAATTTAGTGCTGGATCATGATTTTTTTAGTTCATTCTCTGAGTTAGCTTAATACATGAGTCAAGCCATACTTTCGAGTAAAAAAAGACAATGCCACTAAGCATGTCATACACTCAGTCACATTGTCTTGCATTTACTATATATTGTATTTTACCTGAGCCTAAAAACTAAGCACGTGCCTTACGCTTAGTCTGCTTATTGCGGCGCACAATCAGCATAATTCCAGCGATGAGCCAGAACAGTGTCGCTATGAAATTGAGGCTCAATACCGCTGCAATCGCAAGCAAGATAAATATCACGCCTGCTGTCTTCGGTAATTTGTTGATGATTAACGCAGTAATTAAAGCTACTGCCGCAACAATAATAGCTAAACCAATTAAATAGATAATCCATTCATTCAGATGACTTACGATTGAATTAATATCTGCATTGGATAATTTACCTGAACTCACTTCTTCTTTGATACTATCCTTAATTTCAGATTTAAAGCTATCGTCATTCATGAAAGGTGCGATGACCCCGTAAATAAATATGAGCGCAAATTGTAAGAGTAGTCCTAGCCAAACTAGAATCTTCTCCCAAACTCTTTTCATTCAAGTTCCTCCTAGTGATTTTATATTTATTATTCACCATGCATTGTTATTGTATAATACAGCTTATTCAAAAACAATTAGCTCTAAATTTATCAGAATATTACGTTGTAATTTATTCTATTTACTTTATAATTAGGTTTAAATAATTACAAAATCACACTTATTTTATACTTCAACTAAAAGGAGTAGTGAACACACATATAATATCCTACAAAATTAATAGCTATACTCAACTGGTTGAAAAAGATTGGAATTAATGAAATCCTTTGTTTTCAGTTGACAATCCTCCCTTGCTTAAGGGGTCGCACTCAACTAATTCTTCTCACCCAAAGAGTTCGAAGAATGGATTTTCGTTGCGACCTTTATCCTTCAAGCGTGTCGAATTGTCTTTGAAAACAAAATTAAATAAATATCTTACAAAATAATCTATTATTACCCTACTGCTAGAACACCTATATAAAGTAAAAACTAAACAACACCTATAAATTCTTAATTTAAGACTAAGTTTAAATATGGGTTTTTTGAAAATCTATATAACAATAACATCGATGAATAACTGATAATAAATCACGATCAAGGGTGAGTTTTTAACTAACAACATCTATGTAATCAACCTCACTTGAAACTAAACAATAAACAAAGGATGGAGTAATTGTTTTATGAATGATAAACAGACTAAAAATAGAAATTTCGTTTATGGAATATCGGTTGCGATTATCGTGTTGATTACCGCAATCGCTGGTATCTTCCCTACTCAATTCGGTCATCATGCGCAACACATCTATGATTTCATTTCCAATAGCTTTGGTTGGCTATTCCTACTCATTATCTTTATCTTGGACATCTTCTTGATCGCTTTAGCTATCTCTCGCTATGGCCGTTTCAAACTCGGAGATGACGACGAATCGCCGGAGTTCTCTATGCTTTCATGGATTGGTATGCTGTTCTCAGCTGGACTAGGTGTCGGTATCGTCTTCTGGGGCGTGGCTGAACCGCTGACGCACTACCTACATTCTCCCTTCCCGGGTAAGATTGCGAATGCCTCTGAAGATTCAGCCCGTGTCGCAATGGGTTATACTTTCTTCCACTGGGGTATTTCTCAATGGTCGATCTTTGCGATTGCTGGTTTAATCGTGGCTTATTTCCAGTTTCGTAAAAAGCGTGACGGGCTCATCTCGACTGCCATGGAACCTGTCTTCGGTGAAGCGTATCGCAGACCTTTTAGAAATATCATTGACATTCTCGCGATTATCGCAACGGTAATGGGGATTGCGACATCTATCGGCCTCGGTATCATGCAGATTAACGGTGGATTACATCATGTATTTCATGTGCCACAAAACAATAGTGTTAAAATCGGTATTACTATCTTGATGGTCGTGATCTTCTTAGGTTCGGCTATTACCGGTTTAAATCGTGGGGTAAAATGGCTCAGTAATATCAATATTGGGCTTGGTGCTATTCTCTTAATCTTCATGTTATGTGTTGGTGATCTCAAATTTATTCTTGAATCATACACACTCGCGATTGGCGATTATCTCCGTCATTTCATCGAATACAGTTTGCGTCTCAATCCATACGGTGGCAGTGATGCTTGGATTCAGAAATGGACGGTCTTCTACTGGGCATGGGTTATTTCCTGGTCACCGTTTATCGGTGGTTTCGTTGCCCGGGTTTCAAGAGGACGAACAGTACGTGAATTCGTCATTGGCGTGTTGATCGTTCCACCACTCATCTCTTTCAGTTGGATTGCTGGATTCGGCGGCACGGCTCTAAAATTTGCCTTGAAAGGTGACGATATCGCACACGTTGTCGACAAAGATTACACTGTAGCTTTATTTGAACTGCTATCCAAATTTCCACTTGCGGATATCACGAGTATCCTAGCTATCGCATTAATTTTTATCTTTATTATTACCAGCGCAGATTCGACGACACATATTGTAGCTGGTATGGCGACAGGGGGACTAGCGAACCCTAAAGTGAAACATAAGATTATCTGGGGGATCCTCATTGGAGCAATCTCGGTTTCCATGACTATCGCTGGCGGATTGACGAGTTTACAAACTGCTTCCGTCGTCACAGGCTTACCGTTCTCAATCATTTTACTCTTAATGATCTTCTCACTGATGAGAGCTTTAAAACGCGAACATACCAAGCACTTCCAAATGTCGTATATCAATGATGAGAAAGACTACTCCATACCTTTAGAAGAGCGTGAGAGTGACGAGGAGGCAAGTAGCAGTAAGGATAATGATGAAGACAATCATCAAACTGTCGATTACGACCACCACACTCAGCAAGTGAATAATCACTCACAGGATAAAAATGAATAGTCTTTGACATGTATTAAATACCTAATGCAGCCAATCAATTAAGGTTGGTTGCATCTTTTTTAAGCAGGCTTCCCTATTCATACCTCTATTCATGTATAATAGATATAGGAAGTAAAAGTATAAGTTTAATTATTAGAATTTTTAAACTTTTACCTAGAAAAGGGGATGAGAAAATGAATTTACATCACGCTTTACCGAGTGAAATTCGAGAATTGATACGTAAGGGGAAGTTATTCGGACATACGAGTGGAATGGCGAAAGGCTACGTACAAGCGAACGTCGTGATTCTACCTGAAAAATATGCATTTGACTTTCTAAAATTCTGTTTCCGCAATCCGAAGACATGTCCTCTATTAGATATTGCAGAGACGGGCGCTGTATCCTTCCCGACCTATGGTAAAAACGCAGATATTCGAACAGATGTGAGTAAATATCGCGTTTATCGACATGGCGAGCTCGTTGAGACACCTAATGATATTCGACACCTCTTTGAAGAAGATATGGTTAGTTTCCTAATCGGTTGTAGTTTCACCTTTGAACATGCTTTGCTAGATGCTGGTCTCCCTGTGCGACACATTGAAGAACAACATAACGTGCCAATGTATGTGACTAACATCGATACACGTCCGAGCGGCATCTTTCGCGGTCCATTGACAGTGAGTATGCGTCCGATGACGATGAAAGAAGCCATTAAAGCGACTGAAATCACGACACATTACAAGCAAGTTCACGGCACACCTATTCACATTGGTCGTCCAGAAGATATCGGAATTAAAGATTTAAGCCAACCTGATTTCGGCGAACCTGTGCAGATAAACGAAGGAGAAGTGCCCGTGTTCTGGGGCTGCGGTGTGACACCACAATCCGTTGCTTTAGCCGCTAAACCAGATCTCGTCATCACCCATGCGCCAGGTCATATGTTCGTGACCGATGTCCTCGAGAGCCAAATGGGAGATTAAGTCTTCACAAATAAAGGAGTGTGCCATTACGTAACGTTGTAACGACACACTCTTATTTTATATGTTTAAAATGGGATATTATTCACGCACTTACTTGAGTAAAATTTTTCTAGTGTAATCCAAAATTTTCTTCTTGTTTCACATTACCTCGTTTAATATCGCTATCTAAATTCTTTAACATATCTTCATATAATTCTTGAAATCTCGTTTCATCCTCATCAGAATAACCTTCGAAAATGACTTTATCAATATTCTCTTCATTAAAATAATAAATTTCATCTTCAACTACACCAATTGGATATTTACATGCTGAATAGTCAAATATATAGCGCTGATTGTCCATTTCTACAATTGGCCCTCTATTGATAATCATAAGTTTCTGAGAACCTTCTTTTAAGTAAATAATGCTGCCTATTGTTTCCATTTAATGCCACCGATCCTTCCTTCGATTTTATTTTGGGTGTATAACAATGCATTCTGAAATAGAATGAAAGAAAATACTAATATAATAAATAGAAAAGTTATAAAGCTAAATTCTCCATACATAATGGGATCTAGTGTACAAAAAATAAAAAGCAGATATCCAACTATATTTAAGAAAACACCTTTTAGTAAATCTTTAGTATTAGGTAATATAAAAGCTTTAATTCGATAGTCATCTAAATTGATACTCATTTTACGTCTGTTTTTTCTATCATTTCTTCCTTTTAATATTAACAAAGGTATAATTGCTAGTAGTATAAAGAAAATAATCCACCATATATTCATGTCAAAGTACATATAATTGATATAAGGTCTTAGGAAAACAGATACTAAAAAGCCTATACCCGTATATCCGCCTATAGCAACTTTCCCCTTATTATTATTACTTACATTAGAAGATTTAATACTATGTAGTTCTTCTTCACTAATTTCTGTTAGCTTATGTCTAGTAATGAAATTTAATAACGGGAATATATAAGTTAATTTATTTCTATTAAGATCAATGATGTAGTACTTATTATCATAATAGACTAATTTATACTTTCTATTATTGACAATAGTATCAATAGTAGTCTTATCGATAAATAATCCACTCCTAAAAATATCTATATTAAAAGCCTGACATAGGATTAACAGTACTTTGGAAATTTTTTAGTGATTCACCTATTTTTTCATTTGCTTTTCTGTATAAATCCACCTGCTTTCTTGCAATTTTTTCCTCTATATCCTTTACAATGTTGAAACCTCCTACTAATAAATTCCCTTCCAATGCAAGGGTAGCTTTTCGTCCTTTCCAATAATCTTTACTTATATCTTTTGTCTTATCAATTGTTGGATCAAATATATTCTGTCCTACCCAGTCTGCTCCAGTTTTTAAGTTATAATCATCCCTTTGATATGCTTTTTCACCTTCTACAGAACCAAATGCCTCTCCTGCAGCTCCACCTACAACCGCAGTTTCTGGTCCTCCAAGAGATCCTACAGCACTTCCTATAATTCCTCCTGCTGTGCTAATTAAAGACACTTCTAAATTATGCGCTAGTGCCTCACCAATCGTTTTATGACTATCATGTAAATCTGTATACATTCCAATTCCAAAACCTAAAATTGGTATAATTTTACCAACTGATATCATGCCTTTCCCGATATTATTATAACTTTTACCATCAACCGTTATTCCATTACTTTTAGATAATATATTCCCAAAATCTTTCATGAGTTCAGACGACCCATTCACTGATAAAACATTAGCCATAATATTTATATCTTCATCAATCTCTTTTTGTACTTTTTTAGGTGTTAAATGAGAAAGTTTTTCTTGTCCGTAGCTGATGATTGTATACATGTCTTTCTTATTTAGTTTCTTGCCGTCTTGTACTTTTTGAAGGATATTTCTAATATCTACTTGAACCGTCTTTTGATGAACCGCTTCTGCCCATTTCATCTTCTTACCAGATGGAATGTCAAATGCTTGTTTACCTGGATTCCAAGACGACTTCGCTTGTTTGATTCCTTCTTCAACGTTTTTTTGAAATGATTCTACCTCTTTAAAAATGTTTGGAGAATCGGAGTTAAACTCCCTTAATTTATCGAGTTTTTCTTTAAGTTTTTGTTTTTGATCTTTTAAACTCCCTACCATCTCTTTATGCGCATTAGTATGTGTAGAAGGACCTTTCATCGCATCTAAATGACTAATTTGATGGTCTAAATTTTTAATGTCCTCTTGTAACTCTGATTCTTTTAAACTTTGTGTATCTACATCAGATTGATATTTATCAACAAACTCGTCACACGCTTGTTGTGTTAACTCTCCTAACGTTTTTATACTCACCGCTAATGGTATGAGTACTGAAGAGAAGAACTGCTTTCCTGAATCGTAAGCTTGACTTTGTAATTCATCTTCTCCAACAAATTTATTTATTTCTTTAACTACATCTTCAGAATCACTAGTTATGTCATTAACTGTACTACTCACATCTGAAGATTGGTTTCTGGATTTACCTAAATACATATCAATACTCATGATGTTAACCTCTCTCTCGTTCTATTTGTAATGATATATTTCGCTTTCTTTCAAGATCATCAATGTCATCGTTGGTTTGTCGAATGGATTGTTCAATATCACTTTGTTGGGCAGACAACTCTCCCATCAATTTATGCTGGGCTGAATGATATGCGCGAGTATTTTCCTCTATTGCACTAAACATTCGACTATCGTAATATCGATCAATTAAATGATTATTGAAGTGTTCTGTTTGATGAATTAAATCTTCATATTCATCTATTAGATTTTCAACTTGCTTTATCTCAGACATTAAATCTTCTACTTGCTCTTGCTTATCTTTAATTAAATGATTGTATTCATCTACTTCCTTTGTCATTCACTTGCTCCTTTAATTCTGGCCAATGTTACTACTTATTGATTGATCGGTTTGTTCAAACGATTCACCTGTTTTTTTAATATGATTACTTGCCTCTTCAATTGCATTAGCAACAGACTTACTTTTCTTCATTAAATTATCTATAGCGTCGTGTGCATTCGAATTGCCTTTGACCGTTGTACTTTCATCTTTAGTCGGCTTAGTGAGGTCATCAAAACCATTGAGAGCTCCCTTTAAACCTGAGAAGATATCATCTATCTTATCTGAATCACTTTTAACTTGACCCATTACATGACTCACGTCCTTCTACTATTATGTATAATTTATTATTAAATACTTTAGTAATTAAAATTCATAAATCACATTTACATAATGAAATTTATCACAAAAATCCAAATAAAAAAGGACTTGTATTCGAGTCCTTTTTATGTTTACTATTAATAAATTTTTAAATTACTACGCTACCTTATTCATTACTAAATACTATCATGTCATCTACTGATCTTTTCTTCTACATATTTTCACACGTATTTTCTTACCTGTAATAGTACACATATTTAAAACGGTAAACATTAAAAAAATACCTAACCAGCAAATATAATATATAATATTGAATCTATTCTCACTTATTTCGTAATAAGGCATAGAAGATAGTAGTGAAAATAAGAAGAAACCAAATAATACAATTATCAAATTCTTAAAGGTAGGAAATAATATTAATTTTTGTTTCTCTTTACTCTCAAACTTCGTAATTTTCAATCTTCTACTTATATACACTCTCAACGCTACAATCGATATAAAACCAATTAAATATATTACAAACATCCATATAGTCGAAAGATACATATCCATCAAGTATGTAATTTTTTTAATATGTCTGGTAATTAATAAACCAGCCCCCGCTATAGCTAAACTATAAGCACTGTTATATCTATTTTTAGTAACATATAAACTATTTAATTCTTCGTAAGTAAGTTCTGTATATTTAATAGGAATCACCCAATTTAACATAGGCAATAAGTAGGAATACCAATGTTGTTCTAGGTCTATCAATAAGTATTTATTATCTTTCTCAACTACTTTGTATCTCGGATTATTATAAATAAGATGTATTCTTGCCATTTGTTGTCTCACTCCAATATCTCAGGTTAATCAAAGATTTTACCGACTGCTTCGTTTGTTTAACTATTTATCTTTTTGAATACATTACTTTTCAACCTGAAGACTATTGAAAGAGAACATGCATCGTAAAATAAGTAACTATAGTTAACTATGCTGAATCGTTGGTCTGTCTTATAGAAACGTTATTCTCTCTTTATCTCTCCTTTATTATAAGCTAAAACGAAATTAAAAAAAATACGACCATGCCCCTAAACATAGTCGTATTTCAAAATTTCGGTTTCTTAATATACAATTTTACCTCAACTAGCGATAAGCGATCTCAACGTCGACTTCATCAAACGCTTCGTCATTGACTATTCCTATGGATCGACGTCTACACCCGCTTCACCACTATCTATTCTTCTGAGTCTACCTCTTCTTCGTGAATAGATTTAACGATCTTCGCAGGAATACCTGCCACGATGGCGTTCTCTGGTACGTCGCGTGTTACGACACTGCCGGCACTCACGACAGCACCTGACTCAATTGTCACACCTGGTAGAACTGATGCGTTCGCACCAATCCAGACATTGTCGCCAATCTTAATCGTTTGTGCTTGTTCGAGTCCTGAATTACGGCGTTCATACGCTAATGGGTGGCTTACTGTGTAGAGGCCTACCCCAGGGCCGAAGAAGACGTTATCGCCAACGATGATACGCCCCGCATCCATAAAGTAGCAATTATGGTTAATAAACACGTTCTTTCCTAAGAAGATGTTATTACCATAATCTACTTGGAATGGTGTTAGTAATTCCAAATTTGTAGGTTGATATGTGAACAATTCTTCGATAATTTCATTTTGAGTTTCTACATCACTCGGTCTTGTATGGTTCAAATCGAAACATAAATCTTTCGCTTTTAAACGATGACGTTGTAGTTCCTCGTCGTTTTCTTGATACCATTCGCCTTCAAGCATTTTTTCCCTTTCAGTCATAGTTATCATTCAATCCTTTCTATTCTGCATAGTGGGTAGAAATGATGTCTATTCTTTCTCCCCTTGTCATTTTCTCCATTATAAAATAAAATCATACACCACTCATCAAATTTTTCAACCCTATCTGACTTCTCATGCCAAAGTATGAGTTAAAAACAGTCCTAGAGACGAATGGCAACGCGCGTTTAACCGCGTACAATAGAAACATAAACTATTAAAGGAGTCAGATATATGAAACGTATACTTCAAGGTATTATCGCTGTACTTATAGTCCTCGGAATAGTGAAGACTTTCTATGACTACGATGCAGGCGTCACTATCAATCGCTATTATCAACAATTTAAACAAGGTGATGTCTTGCCTAATATCGAAAATGTCAATTCCAATAATCTAAAGCACTTTAATCTCGAGGATTTAAGTTTGTCTGACTTCTTTTAGTTTTTAATATAAATCTGTTGCCTGCTCAAATAACTTGATTATCGCTCTCAACATTTAAGAAGTTCATTTGAGCATAACGATAGCGCAGCCGTTCATCAATCGTGAACGCGTCTGCGCTATTTTTAACTTTACTATAACTATTCTACTATAAATCTTATGAAGTAATGTAATCTCCACCGTTAACGTGAATCACATGTCCAGTAATATAAGAGCTATCTGCGTTGGAAGCCAAGAATACATAAGACGGTGCGAGTTCAGCTGGTTGACCACGACGTCCCATCGGCGTTTCGCCACCTTGACCTTCGACTTTCTCTTCGTCAAACGTAGCTGGAATCAATGGTGTGTAAATAGGACCTGGTGCCACCGCGTTCACGCGAATACCTTTCTCAGATAACACTGTCGCGAGTGAACGTGTGAATGACACGATCGCCCCTTTCGTCGCAGAGTAATCGATGAGGTGACCTGAGCCACGGTAGGCCGTTACGCTTGTAGTGTTCACGATGGCATCACCTTCTGACATATGTGGAACTGCGGCTTGAGAGAGGAACATCATGCCGAAGATATTTGTTTCAAACGTCTTCTTCACTTGTTCTGGCGTGATTTCACTGAAGTCATCTTTAGGGAACTGTACTCCGCCGTTATTGACTAAAATGTTTAATTTACCGAAATCACCTACGACTTTATCTACGAGTTGCTGAGATTGTTCAACCTCTCTTAAATCATGGGCATAAGCTTTCGCTTTCACTCCGATTTCCTCTAAACGTTTCACAGTTTCTTCTGCGTCTTCATGTTCATCGTAGTAACCAATTGCGACATTGGCACCTTCTTTCGCAAAGAGGATCGCTACTGAACGTCCAATACCTGAATCTCCACCTGTGATAAGCGCAACCTTACCTTGTAACTTGCCGCCTGCGCGATACGCATCTAACTCAGAGATTGGTCGTGGATCCATGTCTTTCTCAATACCGGGTTGTCTATCTTGTGTGTACCCTTTAATCTTGTCGTGAAATTCCTTTAAATTCATTCCCAAGACCTCCATCAACTTTAAGTTTAACGTTATAAATTTGTACCACTATGCCTGTATTTTAAACATTTTAGTAGTGAAATAGGTTGTTAAAAATATTTCCGTAGCGCACGTTATTGAAGAAGTGTAGTCCTATATATCTTTTCCACTTTTAAAACCTTAAAGCCCCCCCACAACGCCACATCATAAAGCAATCACATTGACTTTTATACCTATAGGGGGTATATTGAAATCGAATCAAGAACGTATCGAAATGGCATAAGGTGGTGAGAATATGGCTGGAAAAAATGAAACACTCACACTAGGAATAGAAGGCATGAGTTGCGCAGCATGTTCAAATCGTATCGAGAAGAATTTAAACAAGCTTGAAGACGTGGAAGCGAATGTGAATTTATCTACAGAACAAGCGACGATTTCCTACCCTAAACGCGCATACACGCTCAACGACTTCGTTCAAACTATAGAGAAGACAGGTTATCACGTCATTACAGATTCTACTGAACTTGCTGTGTTAGGTATGACCTGTGCGGCTTGTTCGAGTCGTATTGAGAAAGTGCTTAACAAGATGCCTGGCGTGGCTGAAGCTAACGTGAACCTAACGACCGAGAAAGCTCGGGTCGATTACGTTCCTGCTCAATATGATGTGCGTGATCTCATCGCTCGCATTCAACAATTAGGTTACGATGCCGAACTTGAATCCGATGAACAATCCAGTGAAAGCGATCGTAAGCAGCGTGAACTCCGTCATAAAGCAATTAAACTCGTCATATCAGCTATCATTACGTTGCCGTTGCTCTTAACGATGTTAACGCATCTCTTTGGCATTCAGTTACCTCATCTGTTGATGAATCCGTATTTCCAACTTGTGCTTGCGAGTCTCGTGCAGTTTGGTATAGGTTGGCAGTTCTATACTGGCGCTTATAAAAGTCTGTGCAGTGGCTCTGCTAATATGGACGTCCTCGTTGCTTTAGGAACGAGCGCGGCCTATTTTTACAGTTTATATGAAACGATTATTTGGATCGTTCATCCGCAAACGACGCCACACCTCTATTATGAAACGAGCGCGGTATTAATCACTCTCATTTTACTCGGAAAGTACTTAGAGGCACGTGCGAAATCACAAACGACCTCAGCATTAACTCAATTGCTTAACTTGCAGGCGAAAGAAGCGCGTCTCATAGATAACGGAGAAGAACGCATGGTCCCAGTCGAACAGTTACAAGAGGGGCAAACGCTCAAAGTTAAACCTGGAGAAAGCGTCCCGGTAGACGGTGTCGTATTAAGTGGCGAAACGACGGTGGATGAATCCATGCTCACAGGAGAATCCATGCCTATTCGTAAATCTACGGATGACGAGGTCGTCGGTGGCACAATGAACCAGAATGGCACGTTCACGATGCGGACGACGCACGTCGGAAAGGATACTGCCCTCGCTTCTATCGTCAAGACCGTGGAGACTGCCCAAGGTTCGAAAGCACCGATTCAACGTCTGGCAGATAAGATTTCTGGTTACTTTGTACCTATCGTCGTGTCGATTGCTGTCCTCACTTTCTTAGTCTGGATCACGTTGGTTAACTACGGCGATGTGGAAGCTGCCTTAATCGCTGGCATCTCCGTGCTGGTCATTGCCTGCCCTTGTGCACTCGGTTTAGCAACGCCGACGTCCATTATGGTAGGTACTGGTAAAGCGGCCGAATCCGGTATCCTTTTTAAAGGTGGAGAGTTTGTCGAACAAGCACATAATGTTGATACACTTGTCTTAGATAAAACGGGCACGCTAACGCATGGCAAACCGGAAGTGACGTCTTATACAGGCGATAACGAAACACTTCAACTTATCGCAAGTCTGGAACAACAATCTGAGCATCCGCTTGCGACAGCGATAGTGGAATATGCGAAAGCTTCTGGCGTATCGCTTATGAATCCTACTGAATTCAAAGCAATACCCGGCCGCGGAATCCAAGGTCGCGTCGATGATCACTCAATTCACGTGGGTAATCGACAACTTTTACTAGAACAAGGTATCGACGTGGCGCAATCAGACTTAGCTGACGTTGAAGCATCTGAAAGTCAAGCTCAAACGACGATGCTCATCGCTGTAGATGGCACGTATCGAGGCTATATCGCTGTAGCTGACCCGATTAAAAGCTCTGCCCGCTCTGCGATTGAACAGCTCAACGCTATGGGTGTCGAAGTCATGATGCTGACGGGTGATAACTCCAAAGTGGCTCAAGCGATTGCTCAAGAAGCAGGTATCGATGATGTGATCGCGGAAGTGAAACCGGAAGACAAAGCACATCAGATTCAAACACTACAAGCTCAAGGTAAGAAAGTGGCGATGGTCGGTGATGGTATCAACGACGCCCCTGCTTTAGTACAAGCAGACATCGGTATTGCGATTGGCACAGGGACTGAGGTAGCGATTGAAGCTGCCGATATTACGATTATGGGTGACGACCTTCACCTCTTGCCTCAAGCGTTACGCGCGAGTCGCTCTACGATTCGCAACATCCGTCAGAACTTATTCTGGGCGCTAGGTTACAATGTGGCAGGCATCCCTATCGCTGCATGTGGCTTACTTGCGCCATGGGTTGCAGGTCTCGCAATGGCATTAAGCTCAGTTAGTGTGGTAACCAACGCTTTACGTTTGAAACGTATGAAATTATAGTAAGATGTATAGAATAGTAAAAGGAGACGATAAGATGGCTAACCAAACAATTCAAGTTGAAGGTATGAGTTGTGAACATTGTAAAAATGCGGTAGAAACTGCATTGAAAGATTTAGATGGCGTATCTCAAGCTGAAGTGAGTTTAGAACAAGGTCAAGTTAACGTTGATTACGATGATAATAAAGTTGACTTTGAAGATATGAGAGATGCGATTGAAGATCAAGGTTATGATGTGAACGCTTAATTGAAAGAAAGCTGGCGGAGAGATTGTTTCTTCTGCCAGCTTTTTCTATTGGATTTAATTCACTCTAAATGGTGTGTCTCCTGTTTGAATCACTTGAAGGGTAGCGTCGAGTGCATCGACAATGAGATTCTTCACTGCTGCATCTGTATAGAATGCAATATGTGGTGACACGAGGACATCTGAACGTTCAATTAAATGTACGAGTGTGTCATCTTGTAGTTCAGTACCACGCTGATCGCTTGGGAATAACCCCTTTTCACCCTCATAAGTATCGAGAGCTGCGCCTGCTAAATGGCCACTATCTAAATATGCCAACAATGCTTGTGTCTCAACGACAGAACCACGTGCACAGTTAATGAAATAAGCGCCCTCTTTAAATGCTTTAAACACCTCATCATTAAATAAGTAGCGATTGTCCGCGCTGCCAGGAACATGCACTGTAACAATATCTGCATCTCGCACCGCTTCTTCAAGCGAAGATTGATATTCAACAATTTCAGAAAGCGCATTATCTGGCTCTAAATCATAGCCTACAACCCGCGCATTAAAGCCTTTCGCAAAGATTTCTACCACTTGACTGCCAATGCGTCCTGTCCCGATAACCGCTACAGTTAAATCTTGAATTGAACGTGACATGATAGAGGGTTCCCAACGAAAGTCATAATTCGCCGTCTTTGTTTGGATTGCCGATGTCTTGCGTACTAAGTTCAATGCTTGCATTACCGTGTACTCAGCAATAGAGCGCGGTGAATACGATGGTACATTCGTGATGATGAGGTCATATTTGCGAGCTAAGTCTAAATCTAAGAAATCGTAACCAGCGCTACGTTGAGCTAATTGCTTAATGCCAAACTCATGTAATTTTTGAAAAATCGTTTCACTTAATGGGATTTGTTGGGAAATCGACACGCCATCAAAGCCTTGCACTGTATCTACATTATCATCGTTTAAAATCTCAGCAGTTTCTTCTATTTCTACATTATGCTTCGTCTTCCATTCATCAATAAAAGGTCGATCTTCAGGTCTTACTCCAAATAATTTAATCGTTGTCATAAATCATTCTCCCCTCTTTAACTATTGTTCATACAGTGATGCTAAGGAACTGAGGCGCTCCATTGCTTCATCTAATTGGTCATCTTCGAGCGCGAGCGATACGCGTATATAATGGCGTCCATTCTCACCGAATGGTATACCAGGCGCTACGAGTATTGATTGTTCTTGTAGTAAATATTGTACAAATGCTTCTCCATCGTAACCTGGTGGCGTTGGCAGCCAGATAAAGATACCACCCTTCATAGGTTCGAATGGTATGCCACTTTCTCGTAGTTTCTGCTCAATCTTATCTCTTCGACGCTTAAACTTGGCGTTCTGTTCGACTAAGAAATCATCGCAATGATTGAGTGCATAGGTTGCCGCATCCTGCAAAGCGCCAAACATGCCTGCGTGTGTGTGCGTTTGGTACTTCTTCAACGCTGCAATCATATTTTTATTTCCTACAGCGAAGCCCACACGAAATCCTGACATATTGAATCCTTTTGATAGCGAGAAGATTTCGATTGCGACATCTTTGGCGCCTTCTACTTGGAGAATGCTAGGGTTCGGCGCATCGAAACCAAAGGCACTATAGGCAAAGTCATGCACGATACGCGTTGGGGTATTTTTAAAAAGCTGAATAGCTTCCTCAAACGTTTCAAGTGTCGCCACCGAACCTGTAGGATTATTCGGATAAGTTAAATAAACAAGCTTCGTATTGGACATAATATCTGAAGGCACACGCGTCCAATCTGGCAAATAATGCGGTGGATCAAGTTGAAGGGGTACAGGAATCGCATCTGCTAGTAGCACGCCAGCCAAATAATCTGTGTAGCCTGGATCCGGTAATAACACGTTCTCCCCTGGATTCACGATACTCGTAGGTAAGCCGACAAGCCCATTCTTCGTGCCATATAAGATACAAACTTCTGCTTCAGGATCTAACTCAACCTCATAATGTCGTTTGTAGAATTGAACGATAGCTTGTTTAAAGGTTGCTTTACCGTGAAAGGCGCCATACTTTTGATTCTCAGGTTGATATAACGCCTCGGCAAATGTATCTAGAATACCGCGTGGCGTCTCACCGTCAGGCACACCTACCGCCATATTAATCAACGGTAGCGGACCATGTTTCACTTCCTGCCCCATCGTCTTTCCAAAGTAACTATCGGGTACTCGTGCTAATCGTCGTGAATATTCCATCTATCAGCCTCCTCACTGTTGTTGTAGGTAGTCAAATAGCTACGGTAATAAATTTCAGAATATTAGGTAATATTTTACCAGACTTTGAGCTATTCGAGTAGTAGCAATATTACCTTTTTCAGTAAAATGTGTGATGATATCTCTAAAGTATGACTGATGAAAATGAACAGTTAACGAATTCGCTAAAAAAGATTCACCCTATTGATATCCACTACAAAATTAATAATAACTCTCACCTGGATCCGCACAAAATAAAAAAAGCCGTCTCATGAGAGACGACTTGAATGTTCTCGGCTTAGTACCAACCGTGAGTGTTACGGAAATTGATTGCGTTATTGATTGAACCGTAACGTTGGTTAACGTAGTTTAAGAAACCTTTCGTTTGTTGAGCTACTGAACCTTTACCCCAAGCTTCTTTAGTTTGTCCTAAACCGCTGTAACCATATTGGTTAACGATGTTTGGATTACCACCTGATTCAGGCATAATAATTGAGTTCCATGCTTCTTCAGTACCACCGTTAGCTAAGAATTGTGCTTTCACTGAACCACCTGAAGTAGATGCAGATGATGTTGAAGTTTGAGCAGTTGAGTAACCATAGTAAGAAGATGTTGAACCAGAGTTAGTGCTGTAATTTGAAGTTTGTGGTGCAGAAACAGCTTGAACGTGAGTATTGCTTGATTGTTGTGTATAAGCAACAGTGTTCATGCTTGATTCTGTATAAGATTGTGTTGAGTAATTAGCTGTTGGTGCAGAGTAGAATGAAGTTTGTGCTGAACCTTGACCAGCTACTTCATAACTCCATGACCAAGTTGAACCATTTGAAGTGAAGTTAAAGTCATAACCTTCATATGTGAAATGGTAGTCGTAAGCACCTTCTTGAATTGGTGCAGCGTTTAATTGTTCAGGGTGATTTAAAGCTAAGTCAGCTAAGTGTGCTTTATCAATATTTAATTCAGAAGCGTGTGCTTCGTTATGTCCGTCTACTAATGAGTAACCTGCTACTCCTAATGCTACTGTTAAAGATGATGCTAAGATTGTCTTCTTCATAATTAAAAAAGGCCTCCAAGTATTTAATCTTTTATATTCTAAATTATTATATTCGTTGTGCTAGTTTGTATTTGGCAAGTCTTGTTTTGACCATACTCAATATACCACAGTAATGAGGCAGTTTTATTACGGTACCTTAACAAAAAGTTACAATAGCATTTTCAAACTGTAACACAAGAATCATTTTGCGTCACAATGTAATAAATTTAAAATAGAAAACCTTTCACTCAGACTAGATTTTATAAGGTCTCGACACTGTCATCACAGTTTTCGATGGAAGAAGATTATTGTTACAAGACATCGTTCTGTTACAAAACTGTAATATCCCAATTACTTAAAATAATTATCTTCTATCTACCCCGCTTGCAATGTAAGGAAATCGAACGAAATACGCGTTACGTAAAAAAGCACTACGTCGACTTTCCTTGAAAATCAACGTAGTGCTGTGAGTTTGTCTCCACCTCAACGCTTACAATTCGAATTTATAAATATCATTCGTATAAAGCTTCAATACTTTTACGTAGAAGAGGTTAATCAACCAACCAAAGAAGAACGGAATAACAAAGAACGCGATGAAGACTAAGATACCTGATACGATTGGCGGATGTTCTAAGAATCGGAATGCGTTAATTGGACCAATCAAACCGATAATACCGAAACCGGCAGACTCTTTCGTACCTCCTGTACCTATGAGTGCGCCACCTAAACCAGTGATGACCGCATTGGTGAATACCGGTAGTAGCATAATTGGGTGCTTGATCATGTTAGGTAACATCATTTTCACGCCCCCAAGGAAGATCGTAAGTGGCACACCTGCACGGTTCACTTTCATCGTACCCCATACGAGTACCGCTTCAGCCGCAACCACACCCATCGACGCTGAACCTGCCGCAAGCCCGTTGATTCCGATAGCCAGTGAAATCGCAACTGTCGATAATGGTGAAATGATGATGAAACTGTATGATAGTGCGATTAAGATTGACATGAGAATCGGCTGTAATTCTGTAAAATGATTAATCATCTGACCGATACTTGTCGTAATATAGCGTACATAGGGTAGTGTGAGTAATCCTAAGAAACCTGCACCGCCACCAGCAATAATCGGTAAGAAAATGAGACCTAAACTGCCGACACGCTCACCCATGATTAATATGATCAGTACCGCAATCCCTGCAGTAATAATCGCATTGATTAAATCGCCTACTCCGGCTAGAACCCATACTTGTCCTTTCAATTGTGCAACGCCACTACCTACAAAGGTCGCACTCGCCACTACAACCGTTGCCAGTGGATTGAGTTTAAACTTGATTGCGATAGCTGTACCAATTAAAGCTGGAATGGTGAATTGAATACTTTGAACGATGTGTAACAAATTTAAGAAGAAAGGATATTTCGGCGCTAACGCCTTAAAGATTTCTCCTAATATCGCATTGGGAATTAACCCTGCTAAGATCGCGATGGCTACCCCCGATAGTAAATTATTTCCGAATGTTTTGATGCTCATATGCTTCATAGATGTCTCCTCCATAAATTAAATAATATTAACTATACCACAGGTTCGCAATTTTCAGAATATTAATTTCGAAACTTTTTCTAATTTCTTTCAAAAATGCGTCACTCCTTACCATTGCCTCATCTTTACAATTTTAAAATAGATAGTTTATTTATACGTTGCACACTTACATGTTTTAACATTTCTATACAGTGGAAAATATATTAAGTATATGAGAATTAAGTCATTCACTCTTTCTTCGCTACATACAACGAGAATTCAACGCATTGATGACTATAACGTTGGACGATTGAATCTTCTACATTCATCAATTTAACTTAAATCTTCAAATCACTAATAATAAGGAGAGAATCACTTTGAACTGGATATCGATTATACTCTTTATCATCGTCGTCGGTGGTGTCTCTGTTTACGCTTATGTACGTTCGAAACGCGTGAACACGGACAATACTGACGGTTTCTTTATGGGCGGCAGAAGTCTCACTGGTTTCACTGTCGCATCAACCATTATTATGACCAATCTTTCTACGGAACAGATTGTCGGTCAGAATGGTCAGAGTTACTCAGTTGGTATGGAAGTTATGGCGTGGGAAGTGACAGCTGCCGTTGCGGTTGTGTTACTCGCTTGGGTCTTCCTGCCTAAATATTTACGCTACGGCGTAACGACGATTTCTGAGTTTCTGGAGATGCGTTACGATAGCTTTACGAAAAAGCTCGTTTCCATACTCTTTATCATCACCTACGTGCTATCATTCTTGCCGGTTGTCTTGTACTCCGGTTCGTTAGTGTTTAATAAAATGTTCCACGTGAGTGACTACCTTGACGTCAGCAATAATACCGCAGTTATCATTATTTCATCTGTCATCGGTATTATCGGCATTATTTATCTCTTCGTCGGCGGTTTGTCACTCAGTGCATTCAGCGACACTTTATATGGTATCGCGCTTATCATCGGTGGTCTTGCCATTACCATCCTCGGTCTAGGTCATCTCGGAAACGGCAACTTCTTACACGGCTTCGACCACATCGTGCAACATACACCAGAGAAATTGAACGGTTGGGGCGCTGTTGATTCTAGCGTCGTACCTTGGTCAACCCTCTTCTTCGGTATGTTCTTTAACAACTTGTTCTTCTGGTGCGGGAACCAAATGATTGTTCAGAAAGCACTTGCGGCGAAGAACCTGAAAGAGTCCCAGAAAGGTGCGATTTACTTAAGTTTATTCAAAGTTTTCGGCCCTATTTTCACCGTGATACCGGGTGTCATCGCATTTAACATGTTTGGCAGTCATATCAGTACATCTGACAATGCCTTTCCGAAATTGTTGAGCACGGTGCTACCTGATTGGGCTTACGGTCTCTTCGGTGCGATTATCTTTGGTGCCATCTTGAGTTCGTTCGTCGGCTCACTCAACAGTACATCAACGCTCTTTACGCTAGACTTTTACAAACCACTTGTAGGTCGCAAAGCTTCAGATAAGCACGTGGCCATCGTCGGGCATGTGGCTACGGTGTTGATCGGTGCTATCGTAGTAATTATCGCGCCGTTGATCTCACTCTTCCCAAGTGGCTTGTATGCAGTTGTACAACAGTTTAACGGTATTTACAGTATGCCGTTGTTGGTATTGATACTGGTTGGTTTCTTTGCTAAAAGGACTTCGAAACTCGGGGCTAAAGTAGCTTTAATCACACATATCGTGTTATACGGTGCTTTAACTTATTTCTTACCGCACGTTCATTATTTATACTTCTTTAGTGTGCTGTTCTTTGTTGATCTCATTATTGTGTTGATCTTCAATAAAGTGAAACCGTCTGATGAGTTAGACTTGAAATCTAATTATGCCAAAGTCGATATGACACCTTGGAAGTATCGTTATATCGCAGGTGCTATCGTACTCTTGCTCGTAGTGTTAAGCTACGTCATCTTCTCACCAATCGGATTAGCTAAGTAGGGGGAGCAGGACAGAAATCTATTTGATTTCGTTGTCCTGCCCCCGCGAGGCTGACTAGAGTTCAAAAAAGGTGTAACCCTTTTTTGAATTCAGACAGCTACACATCTCCTAACCCTTACCCATAAATACAAATTGACCCGCAGATGCATGATACAATACATCTGCGGGTCTTTATTAAGTCATTATACTTTAACATTGAGGTGCTCAATTCGAATGCTTATACTTATCGTCACAATTCCATTTGCTATCATTACTTATGCTTTTCATTACATGTTGCAACATCATCTTATTGATGAACGCAATAAATGGATGGGCTATCGAACGCCTCGTTCTATGAAAAACCCACTTCACTGGAAATATGCGCAACACTACTTTGTACAAGTCAGTAAACAACTGACGATGTTGTTCTCTATTATCGGCGTCATCTGGTTAATTGTCGACTTCATGTTTCATTTCAACGAATGGTCGTTATACATACAATTTGGCGTAGTTGCCATTTATACGATTCTGATCTTTATCATGACCGAAGCACGTCTCAAACAATTGGACTAATATTCTTTTTAAACTACAAATCATACAAACTTTCTTCACCATCGGGCAACTGGTCAACGAAAGCAGCGGGATCCTCAGCATAACGATTACCGACGCCGCCTTTCATACGTTGAAAGTGCAGATGAGGACCCGTAGTCATTTTACCTGTGTTACCAGAATAAGCTACAATATCTCCCGCCTTAACGTGATCGCCTACTTCAACATTGTAGTCGTGAAGATGCATATACCACTGATGATGCTGGCCGTCCGCTTCAGCTATCTGCAATACTTTGCCGCCAAGCTTATCTGTAAAAATGCGCGTGACTTCGCCATCTGTCGCAGCTTTGACAGGTGTCTTCTTCGGCAATGCGTAATCGATGCCATAGTGCTTCCCTTTCAATCGATCATTGCGATACTCGCCAAAGGTTTCTGTCTCTCTACTTTGACGTTCATATTTGAGATGAAAGGCAGTCTGTAAATCTTGCGTCTGCTTTAACTTAAGTACAAGTTCGACGACGAGAAAAATAGCGGCGCCACCTAGTAGAAGAAATCCTATCCACTTGAATAAATGCCTCATAATATTTCACAACCTCTTTAAATTACCATTGTTGACGCGCAATCCAGCGGTCGAGCGTTAATCTATCTGGATTGATGTCTGTCATCAAATCGAAATCCACTTTGTATCCTTTCTCTTCTAACCAAGAACGTTCAGCCGTTCCACTCGTGAATGTACCACGAATTGACGTCGGAACCCCTGTCACCGTTTCAAACGTATCCACTATTTGATTAAGTGTTAACTCATCAGAGGCAATTTCTAGACTTTGACCATCATATTGTTGCGGATGTTCGAATACATGCAGTGCAATTTGCGCAATATCACGTGTTGAAATCATCGCAAATGGAATATCTGGCGTAATAAACTCAGGAATATATAAATGGTTCTCGTCTTTCTGCACAATACGTAAGAAATTGTCCATAAAGAAGGACGGTTTGACTAAAGTGTAATGTAAATCACTATCTGTAAGCTCATTCTCAAGTTGCGCCAAGATTTCAAAGTGAGGCCCCGTACGATCACGGTTCACCCCGCCGGCCGTACTGTAAACGATATGTTCAATACCTTGTGCCTTAGCACTCTTCATAATATTGCGTCCTTGTTGTAATTCGACTTGCACGTCATCGCGATTGATCGGCTGCACACTGTACACGCCGTCCACATCGCTCATCGCATCCCGTAAATCGTCTTCACTATTTAAATCTCCTTCAAAGATTTCTAGACGCTCAGAGTCGAGTGCTTTCAAACGCTCGTTCTCTTTATTTCTTGTAAAAGCGCGCACACTATATTCTCTCTCAAGCAATGCTTGAACCACCGCATAGCCTTGCTTACCTGTTGCACCTATCACTAATATCTTCTTCATCGCTTTCTCCAGTCCTTTCATCGCTTTAATCTAAATTTCACTTTTGTTGAATATCCACGTTTTAAATTGATAATTCATCTTAAATCTATGCCAGCGTCACGTCAATTGATTAAACTTTCGCTTGGCAGAACAACACCGACTTTCGTCCAATTTTGTCACTTTTCCATGCGAATCATTTTGAAAATGTGTATAACAAGATTTATATTATAAAAGATGAATGTAAAAGTGCCATAGTTCATCGTAAGATTTATTTATCACATTCAGGGTAAAATATGTAAAACAAAACAATATTTCTGAAAACAGAATAGCTTCATATTACAAAGGAGGCAATACAATGAAAACAGTATTGATTACTGGCGGGAATAAAGGACTCGGCTATGAAACAGCGAGACAGCTCATCGACAAAGGTTATCAAGTCATCATCGGTTCCCGTAATTTAGAACGTGGTCGCCAAGCAGCACAAGAACTTGGCGCAGATGTCGTAGAATTGGATGTCACTTCCGACGACTCTGTCATACAAGCCGCTAAACATATTCAATCTCAGTATGGACACATCGATATTTTAATCAACAACGCTGGTATTTCAGGCACCTTCGATAAACCTGAGGCGCTAACAGCTGATGATCTCTATCCTGTGTATAACACGAACGTCTTTGGTATCGTACGCATGATGCATAACTTCGTGCCATTGCTCGAATCCTCTTCACAACCTGTCGTAGTGAACGTCAGCAGCGGTTTAGGCTCCTTTGGTATGGTCAACAATCCAGAATCTGCGGAATCTCAAGTGAATTCTCTCGCTTATTGTTCATCGAAATCTGCCGTAACGATGTTGACGGTCCAATATGCGAAGAGCCTGACAAATATGCAAATCAATGCGGCTGACCCAGGTTCAACGAATACAGATTTAGTTGGCGATTTCAGCAATAATTCGAAACCGGCTTCTGAAGGTGTGATCTCTATCGTGAAACTCGCTACTATTGATGCGGACGGTCCAACAGGTACGTTTATCGATGCGAACGGCACGATGCCTTGGTAAGTGAATTGCCCTTTTATTAAAGATTCTGTGACATTGAGTAAAAGTGTCGTTGGGAGTAGAAGATACACAGTTTAAATGCATTACACTGAATTTATACCAAGCGCTTTTACCCATACCTACCACACGGCTGTCAGTAAAAGACAAAGCACTTGAAGATGACTTTGAGAGATGCAACTGAAGTTAATCAATGGGAGGATAACTTATGAAATCAATTACGTTTGAAGAACACTATGTTGTAAACGACATCCAACAAGAAACGCTCAACAATGTGGAATTTGACGACAATGGCGTACCACTTAAAGCGATGTTACAAGCACTATCAGAGGAAACAAGATTTGATAACGATGATGTGCTTGAAAGTGACGACAATCACGACAAACGCTTGCGCTTCATGGACGCACAAGATGTGCAATACCAGGTCCTATCCTATGGGAATACACCACCGTCACTCGTATCTGGTGAGAAATCTATTGAACTCTGCCGTAAAGCGAACGACAAACTTTATGATTATATTCAACGATATCCAGATCGTTTCTTAGGATTTGCGACGTTGCCTATCAATGAACCTGAAGCTGCAGCTGAAGAACTCAAACGTTGTATCAAGGAACTCGACTTTAAAGGGGCACTCATCGCAGGTCGCACGAACAATCAATTCCTAGAAACGTCCGACTTTGAAATCGTCTTTGCGACAGGAGCAGATCTTGATGTCCCAATTTACGTGCATCCAGCAGTCCTACCTGCGAAGAACTATCAAGACTATTATGCGAGCGATGCCTATGATGATGTCGTCGCTTCGACCTTTGCATCATTTGGTTTCGGTTGGCATATGGATGTTGGTATTCAAGCGGTTCGACTCGTGTTAAGTGGTCTATTTGATCGTCATCCTAATCTTAAACTTATCATTGGACACTGGGGTGAATTTGTCCCATTCTTCTTAGATCGCATGGATCAAGCGCTCGTCGCTCGTGATTTGAAGAAACCCGTGAGCCAATACTTTAAAGATCATTTCTATATCACACCAAGTGGTATGTTGACGCAGCCCCAATTCGACATGGTACGTCATTACTTTGGCGACGATCATATTCTTTACTCAGCCGACTATCCTTACATTCAACCTGAAACATTAGGTGCGTTTTTAGAAGAACTCGACGTCGATCAAGAGACGAAAGAGAAGATTGCTTATGGCAATGCAGAACGACTTTTAAACCTTAAATAAATAGCTAAAAGAGGGATACAAATGGAAACAATTCAATTAACAGACGCGAACGTACGCTATCACAAACTCGGTAAAGGGCCAGTGCTCATCCTCATTCCAGGAGCGAATGGGACAGGCGACATCTTCATGCCTTTAGCAAAACAAATCGCAGACCACTTCACAGTCATTGCGATTGACCGCCGTGGATTTGGTCAGAGCGAACTCACAGCACCTCTTCCAGAAGAAGCTGCTGACCCACATAGCCAATATCGTGTTAAAAGAGATGCGCAAGATATTGCTGAAATTGCGCAACGAGAAAGTGATGAACCGGTTTACGTGCTCGGTTCTAGCTCAGGTGCGATCGTAGCGATGCATGTCTTGAAAGAACACCCTGATGTTGTGAAACACATCGCTTTCCACGAACCACCGATTAATACATTTTTACCTGACCGAGATTATTGGCAACAGAAAAATAACGAAATCGTGGATACTGCATTAAATGACAGCATGGCAAAAGCGATGGAAATCTTTGGCAAAGCGTTGAATGTCGCAGAAATCGATCGTCAAGCTATGGCAAAACCAACTCAAAATAACGACGACGCTCAACAAAATCAACGCGTGCAAGAAATGTTAAATTGGTTCAAATATGAAATTCGCCAATATACGACATCTGATATTCAGCTCAGTGACTTCAAACCTTATCTTGACCGTATCACTCTACTCAATGGGGAAGCGTCGAAAGGTTCGTTCCCACAAGACGTCAATAACTATATCGCTGAACAAACGGGTCTCGACATCGTTGAAATTCCTGGTGGTCATCTAGGCTACGTTCAAGACCCTGAAGGCTTTGCGAAAGTGTTGCTTAAAGTGTGGCCGAAATAAATGGAGACCCAACGTTTCCTTCAACCTAACCCACCGCTAAGCATCGAAGACATTGTCGCTCGAGAAAATATTAAAGAGTTTATCACGTATGAACGTTTCTGTCGTGATAACAGTTTATGGGATGGCATGCGCACCTGCTTCACTTCCGATTCTGAAATCAATATTTCATGGTTTAAAGGAACCGGTGACGAATTTGTCGACCATTCTCAAGCAATGCAACGTTATGCGCCACATCAAATTTACAACATTCAAGTGTGGCAGAATGGTGCACGTGCGATTGCTGTGATGCAAGCAACGATTCAATCTCGACTCGATATTGAGAGTGAGACATACGAGCTGCAGTCAGACGCAAAGATTATTTATCGTGTTGTGAAGCAAGAGGAGACGTGGCGCATTCAACATTTAGATTGCGTTTATGAGCAAGATCGTTTGGTGTCGGTACTTCCTACATCATCAACCTTTGATCGTAGTGCACTCGCGCCCTATCGTAAGGGTTATGCTTGCTTGTCTTATTGCCTCAATTATCTCGGTTACGACGTCAATCATCAGTTGATCGGTATCGATCAGCCGGAAACGTTAGAAGACTTTTATGTAGAACTAGACGCGTGGCTCATGCGTGATAGCGAGTAGTTTGTAGGCATTTTAACTAGAGATATATTAGGTTCATGAGTTAAATTTTATTCCAAAATAAATCTTTGTACCTCCAAGTCTGAAAAGAATCTTGTCTAATATGTTTAGAATAAGATTCAACGGGCATGCAAGGAATGTAGGTAACAGTATTCCCATTAATCATCTTAAGGAGGTATGTCAAATGGCTGAGAACAATATGAGTTATGAAGAAGCTGGCAAAAAAGGTGGCGAACAAACTGCTGAGAACCACAGCAAAGAATTCTACCAAGACATCGGCGAAAAAGGTGGCGACCATGCGAATGGTAAAGCGACTAAAGCCGAAGCCGGTCAGAAAGGCGGTATGCACGCTAGCGGTAAGATGACGAACGAAGAAGCAGGTCAAAAAGGCGGCGAGCAAACTGCTGAGAACCACGACAAAGAATTCTATCAAGATATTGGTGAAAAAGGCGGCGACAACGCGAACCAATAAATAGGATGATATGATTGTTCCTCTGCTCGGAGGAGACCCAAACCCAACTTCTAATCGCACTCCCTTTAGAAGTCCCAACTCCTACCCGAATATGAGGAACACTTTTCTAAGACAACATCTTTAGATGATTAATCCATTCATACTAACCTAACCCTAAACGATATTCTATAACCTACCCATAATCAAAACCTCAGCGCGAACTCTCCCCAATCCCAGGAGTAGCGTTGAGGCTTTCTTATTTTTACATATAATAAAAAGCGAGGAACACCTCGCCCAATAATTGGACTTAGGCTCCCCCGCTTTTACAAAAGGACTAGGCTTCGAAAGAAAGTCAAACTATGTAATCTGCCGACTCCTCAATCTAGCCCCTTGCTTCAACTCAAATTGAAAACTTATTGCATGTTATTTTTAACAAAGTTCAACATATCACCAGTTAAAGGTACAGAGCCATTCGCATCTTTGCCTGCACCACCATAGTGAATACCGATGAGTTGACGTTTCTTGTTGAACACACCAGAACCTGAGTTGCCTCCAACAGTACTGGCATCGTACTCTAAATGACTACCATCATTCTTCGTAATCTTACCAATACTTTCCCACATTGTACTTAACGGTTTGTCACCAGGATAACCTGTGATAGTCATGCGTTCGCCCACTTTAGATTGTTGCGCATCTGCCATATTTGCAGGGCGTACGACATCACCGATACTTTGTCCTTTATCATTCTTGTCAAAATGTACGACAGCTAAGTCTTGGTCTCCAGGATAGCGAACAATATTGTTCGATTTGAACTGACCTTTAGGGAAATTATTCTGACCATTCGCTGCTGGCATCGCTGTTACACTATCGTTCTTTACAACGTGTTTGTTCGTTAACATTGTGTTCTTACCTACAACGACACCTGAGGCAATACCGCCGTCACCCATATCAACGAAACATAACGATTGATAGTGACCATGTGTCGTTCCTGGGATGCGATGTCTATTGTTGTTAGGTAATATTATTTCATTTTGAAAATGACCTTCAGGAATTTGCGCGTTACGTGGTTGTTCGTTGTTCGCAGCAGGTTGTTCTTGTTTAGGTTCTTGTGCTGCCGCAGTTGCTGCTTTTTGTTGTTTTTGCTTATCTTGTTGTGCTTGAGGCGCTTGTTGTTGTGAAGGTTGTTGTGCTTTGTCTTGTTGTTGAGGTTGCTGTGTTTGATTATTTTGTGGTGCTTGTTTCTGCTGCGGTTGTTGTTTGTTATTAACTTGAGATGCTTGATCTTGCGTAGCTGTGTGGTTAGAGTGTGTTGCTTTGTGATCTTGTTGTGGTGCATCTTGAGAAGTTTGAGGTTGTTTAGATTGTGTTGCAGTTGCTTGATCTTGTTGTGCAGATTTTTGTTTTTCATTTGTCGCTACATCTTGTGATTGTGCTTTATCTGCATCTGCCTGAGAGGAGGTATCTTGTGCAGAATCTTCCTCTGTAGCTTGTTGATGCGCTCCAACTTGAGATGACTTCGTTTCAGGAGTGGCTTGCTGTGACTTCTTGCCTTGATCTACTTGTGCTGTGGCTATTTGATGTGTCGCCACATCTTGTTGATTGTCTTGTTGTTGAATTTCTTCAGCTGAAGCGTGACCTGCGCCTATTCCAAGGCCGCATGCTAGAGTTACAATTAACGAAATGACATACTTTTTGAGATTCATCTAATTCCTCCTTTTCTAACTCTATCTATAATTTAAACTGAAAGGAAGAAATATACAAGTTTTGTTATATTTTTAAATATACTTATTAATACTTTTATATAAAAAATAGACAGTGTCTATATAGTGGGGCATACAATATATTCGTTATACATATCTTGTTATTACATCACCCTTTTCCCGATACTAAAAAAAACGTCCACCAACTCAACTGGGCACCGTTAAGTATCAGTCCCCTTGTAAGTCAGTGAACGCTGTTAGTCATGTTAACCATTTAAAATGATCTGCATAGAACGGTCGACACTATGTGCGTACATACCACCAAATTTCAATAAATGAACCATTAAGATATACAATTTGTAGAACTCGATGCGGAAGTCTGCACCTTCACTTAATGGATAGTGTTTATCGTAGGCTTCGTAGAACTCAGGGCTAAATGCACCGAAAGCTTTAGTCACACCGAGATCAAACTCTCGATCACCGTAAAATGGTGACGGATCAAATAATGCTGGCGAACCATCTTTCAAGTACATATGGTTACCGCCCCACATATCACCGTGTAATAGCGATGGTTTACTACGATGTTGCTCAAGCGCTTGAACCATAACGTCACGCACTTCTTGATACGTTTCACGATCCGCTTCAGTCCAATTTCCTTGCTCGATCAATCCTTCACATAACACGTCCATACGCTGATTGATAAAGAGCTCACTCCACGTGTCACACCAGTCATTGTCGAAAGAATGATCTCCGCCTTCATGTGGCATTTCGAAACCAAAGCGACCCTCTGGCTGCTGATTGCTATGCATCTTAGCCACTAATTTCGCTAGATCACGTTGATCACCGCGACCCCCTTCCTCGAGATACGTGAGCAAGAGATAAGCGTCACCCTCTATTTCACCACTTCCAACGACTTGCGGTGCAGTAATACCCGCTTCTTCAAACTTCTCTAATCCAGCAATTTCTGCTGCATAGAAATCTTCTGAGCGATTGGGTTGTACGAGTAGGAAGTACGTATCATCAGCAGTTTCCACTTTATAAGCCTGATTGACATCCCCACCACTCACTGGCTGAATACGTTGAATATGATTCACCGGAAGTTGTTCTTGCCATACTTGTTTCATATCGACGCCTCCTCGATCGTTATCTTATACATTCCTTTATACCTTTTTTCGTGGTGATTTAATCTTTATCATTGATCTGAGCTTAGTCAATACAAGCTACATATGTTATAGGTAAAATGCGATTTCAACTCGTTTAGATTTTTCCACCCTCCTTAGCTGATAAAATGATTTGTGTCAGAACAACAACTTTCATTTATAATACCTATGAAAGCGACACATAACATGCTAATCTTAAAGAGATACATATGGTAAAAATGCGAAACAGTACATCAACGACACCAAATGGCTCTCTGAAACTTTAACCAAGCTGTTCGCGAAAATTTCATTAAAATGGAGCGTTGAATATGTATAAGTTAATTAAACCTATTCTTTTTAAAATGGATCCTGAACAAGCGCACGGCCGAATGATGCGCGCACTGAAAATCGTTCAAAAACACCCCAATTTACTCTCAATGATTGACCGTATCTTCCATTATAAAAATGAGATGCTCGCTCAAGACGTTGCTGGCATTCATTTTACTAATCCGGTAGGTCTGGCGGCTGGCTTTGACAAATCATGTGAAGTTCCTAAAGCGCTTCAGTATAGTGGCTTCGGCGCCCTTGAACTCGGTGGTATTACACCTAAACCACAACCTGGTAACCCGAAACCGCGTATGTACCGTCTCCCTGAAGACCGCGCCCTCATTAACCGCATGGGCTTCAACAATATCGGTATGAACAAAGCGCTCAGCAATCTTCGTCGCCATAGCTATGAGCTGCCGATTGGTATCAATGTTGGTGTGAATAAAATGACGGCCTACGAAGAGCGTTACCAAGACTACATCAAAGTACTCGATACGTTTAAGAATGACGCGACGTTCTTCACAATTAACATCAGCTCACCTAACACAGCGAACTTGCAGAACTTCCACGACAAAGATGAGTTCTCAATGCTAACGAAGGCGATCAAAGACTATCGTGAGAATCACGAGTTGTCACAACCGATCTTCTTGAAACTGACTTCAGATTTAGAACTCGAAGGTTTCAAACACATTCTCGACCCTATCGTCGACACGTTCGATGGCGTAGTGTTAGCGAACACGACACAACAACGTGACGGCTTACAATCCGAGAATCGTAGCGAAGGCGGTGGCTTAAGTGGTCGTCCACTCTTCGAACGCCACCGCGACCTCGTACGATGGGCTTACCAACAAACGAAAGGTACATTCCCAATTATCGCGACAGGCGGTATCTTTAGTGCAGAAGATGCGATTGAGATGATGCGCAACGGTGCGTCACTCGTGCAGATATATAGTTCGCTCGTTTACGAAGGTCCAGGTCTCACTGCTAAAATCAATAAAGACATCGTTAAATACCTGAAACAACAAGGATACCATAACGTTTCTGACCTCATTGGCTTAGACGCGTAAGGTAATGCACACGCTCACATTCACTTAGTTGGATGTGAGCGTTTTGGTTTGTGGAGAAATGGTGTGGCGTTTTTTGATGGTGGTAGTATTTTAGAAAATCCTCGCTAACCCCCAATACGCAGTATTGCAATCTCGATACGTTCTAATTAAAAATAAAAAAATAGTGTGTGATGATTATGTTGTTGTACGTTTGAAAGATATAGTTCAGAGTATCCGCAATACAAGTGCAGGGCAACGGCGATACTCCTGAGGGATGAAGGGCGCAGCGAAAATCCATTTTTTGAGCTGAAAAGCGATAAAAATTAGTTGAGGGTCGCGGTAGCTGACTGAATTCGAGAAGGCA
>NZ_KV804759.1:0-45261 GCF_001811435.1 Staphylococcus sp. HMSC071G07 | reverse complement strand
ACGAAATCATAGATTTCTGTGCTTCTCCCCCCCTAAGAACGCTAAGCCAATTGCCCAATACGCAGTATTGCAAATTAATCGCAGACATATAAATACATTTTACCCAGACCTTAATCCCTATGAGAGCAAACAGACGTATGAGCTACTAATCAATTATTTAATTATTAAAATTTGGGGTATATATATAGTGAAAGGGGTAATCGTCTATGTATAACAATATCTTACTCGCATATGACTTTGATAACTCATTCAATAATGTGCCGAAAGAATTAGAAAACCTTACTGCGCACAATGATGAAGCGCGCGTAACTATCTTTAACGTGATACCGGAGTCAGACTTACAAGCTTCAGTGCGTTATGAAAATAAACACTTCGAATCACTTGCTGAAGAAAAAGGTGAAGAACTCACACCTTTCGTTCAAAAATTAGAAGATTTAGGATTAAAAGTTCGTGTGCGTTTTAGTACAGGAAATATTAAAAACTGTCTTCTTACAGAAATTGAACAAGAGAACTATGATATCGTAGTGATGAGTAATAAACGTGCGAAACCTGATATTAAAAATGTCTTAGGTAACGTTACTCATAAAATCGCAAACAGTGCGAACATTCCAGTTCTTATCGTTAAATAAGATGACAAGAAAAGAAGCTTTCGCTCCCTTGATTCAAGGCTGAGCGAAAGCTTTATTTATGTGTTATTTCTGTTGTTCTAAATAATCCTCAATTACTTGAAAGACACCAGAATCATCATTAGATGGTGCGCGATGTTGAGCTGCTTGCGCTACGTTATCGCTGCATTCTGCCATCGCATAACTGTGTGGTGTCATCTTTAACATTTCCAAATCATTGTCCGCATCTCCGAAAGTCATGAGTTCATCTGCTTGAATGCCCCACTTTTCAAGTAACTCCTCTAAAGCATGACCTTTATTCACTTCAGTTAAGATTAAATCGATACTATCATTCCCACTCGTAACTGCGCGCACCTCGTCGTAGTCGTCTTCAATAATTTCAACAATTTTATCTACCATTGAAGCATCTTTGACACGTAACGCGATTTTGACAATCTTCGTATCTTCGACGTCTTGTAAGTCACTCACGCGTTCTTTGTAGTAGTAGTATTGATCGACGTAATCGTAGAAATCATCCGCTCGATCGTCAAGTATGTAGGCGCAGTTAAGTGCGCTGAGTACGACATCTTTGATGCCGAAGTCTTCTGTGATCATTTCGAGTAGTGATGTCACGGTATTTTCCGGGAAATAATGTGCAGTCATGATTTCTCCGTTGTCGACTGTGATGGCTCCGTTCTCAGCGACGTAGGAGATGTCGTCTTTCTTGTTTGGAAAGAATGACTGGAGTTGGGCGAGTTGGTTGCCGCTTGCGACGATGAATTTGATGTTGTGGTCTGTGAGTTGTTGGTAGATGCGGTCGAAGTAGTCTTCGTCCATGGTGTTGTCTGATTTGAATAGTGTGCCGTCTTTGTCTGTGGCGATTGCTTTGATCATTCTTGTCACCTTTCTTTTTTTCTGTGTGATGAGTAGTATTCTATACCCGTTTTGTGTTTGGATAAAATGTATTGCTTTGTGCTCTATGGAATGTAGGGTGTTGTCCTAATTTGCATTCGATGGAATGTAATATTATATATTAATTTGCAATACTGCGTATTGGGGGTGGCGACGCTTTCCGCAGGCATGGCTTGAGCCTGTAGTCTCAAGACGCATGCTATTCCTGCAGGAGTCGCGCCAACCCTTTACTTGTATTGCATGTATTTCTATATTTTATAAACTTCGACCTAATGCTTAATTAGACTATAATTACTACTCATACACACACATTACTTTCTTTATTTTTGTGTTTAATTATAGTATTTCGAGGATGCAATACTGTGTATTGGGTAGGAGAGACGGCTCCCTTTCTTAGGGGGGCACGCTCAACTAATTATTTCTCGCTGAGTTAGCTCGAAATAATGGATTTTCGCTGTGCCCTTTAATCCCTCAAGAGTCTCGCCTTCTCCTACCTTTTACTCGTGTTGCATGAGTACTAAGAAATATTGATCTTCTTCATTTACGTATTCGACTACTCCACATCACACTACTTCTTCTTTTTTATTTTGTTTTAATTATAGTGTTTCTAGGATGGAAAGAGTTTCTTTCTAACTAGTTCATACTCGTGCATCGGAGTCTACCTACATCCAATATATTATTAGATAGATTATAATCTATTCTATTAAGGTGAAATCTCTACTATTTTACATCTCAAATCTTCAATTTATCTCTAAGGGCTTATTGTAGTACTTGGCTAAAGTTCATGTAAACTCAGCCCCTAATCTCGTCATAAATTAATATATTTTATAACTTTTATCCACAAATAATACGCACCTCAACGTCACTGTCGAGGTGCGCATCTCTATCTGATTAGAACTGCTCTAAGAACGCTTTCGCATCTTTATTGATTTGTTTAAAGTCAATACCTTGGTCCATGGCTGCGAAGACACATCCGCAATAGCACTGTCTAAAGATATTATAGTCGTTACACATTTGGATTGAACGTTCGTACCCTTTATTCTTCTTAAAGTCACCTGGTAGATAGTTCACATCGTAAATCTTCTGTACATCCATGCCGATTTCGTTGATGAGTTGTGCGTTCTTCTTCGGTGAAAGTGTCAGTGCACTACCGAAGTAATCATAGCCGTATTCCACAGCCGCTTCAGCTACGAATTCTAGACGCATTTCGAAGCAAGCTGTACAGCGACGGCCGCCTTCTGGTTCTTCTGTTAACCCTTTGTCTTTCGCCATCTTCATAAATTCATGTGGTTTGTATGGCGCCTCAATATATTTCACATTTGCGCCAGTACGTTCGTTGAAGTCGTGAACGAACTGTTCTTGAACTTTTGCACGTCTCAAATACTCATTTTTAGGATGAATGTTTGGATTGGCAAAGTAAATCGCTACATCCGCATATTGTGTGAGAAACTCTAGTGTATAGGTACTACACGGCGCACAGCAGCTATGTAGTAGGATGCTTGGACGCTCCCCATTGCGTTCCCAGTCATTTATCATTTTTCGTAGGACTTTATCATAGTTAATCTTCTGATTTTTCATTTTCGCTACGATGCCATCCATTTCTATCATATTAATCACCCTTTTATATTGCTTTACCAAATTATATCAATAGTTGTTCATTAGGTGTAGTTTATTTTTTCGTAAAATGGTAAAATCTGTTCATCACTTCTTCAAATTGCGATGAGAATCTAACTTACATGCATTTTTCAATACTATTCTCTCTTAAAGTAAAATTTGTCACAAAATTTATTTCACAACATTGAGAATTATCTAACTATTTTCCGAGAATTGTGCTATGATATAAATTATCTTATCGCTCTGTCATGAACGGAGTAATACATTTTAATATCAATCAGGAGGTTACTCATGGGAGGTTTTACTCAAAAGATCTTCAAGAAAGAAGATCCATCAGTCTATCAAGATAAAGATTCGCATCTCGAACGCACGCTCCGTGTTAGAGATGTGATTGCACTCGGAGTCGGGACAATTGTTTCTACGGCTATCTTCACTCTACCTGGTATCGTTGCTGCACAACATACAGGACCAGCCGTAGTCATCTCATTTATCCTCGCTGCCGTCGTTGCTGCACTCGTATCCTTTGCTTACGCAGAAATGTCATCCACTATGCCTTACGCTGGCTCAGCCTATTCTTGGATTAACGTCGTCTTTGGCGAAATCTTCGGTTGGATTGCAGGTTGGGCACTATTAGCCGAATATATTATCGCCGTCGCATTCGTTGCCTCAGGTTTCTCAGCCAACCTTCGCGGCCTCATCTCGCCACTAGGTATCCAGTTACCCGATGCTTTAACTCATACATTAGGTGCATCAGGCGGCATCATCGATATCATTGCTGCTATCGTTATCATTTTAACTGCATTACTACTCTCGTTTGGCGTATCAGAAGCTGCACGAGTAGAGAATATCCTTGTAGTATTAAAAGTCTTTGCCGTCTTGCTCTTCATCGTAGTCGGACTTACAGTGGTACATCCAGAGAACTACGTGCCATTCATCCCTGAATACAAAGAAACTGCAAATGGCGCATTCGGTGGCTGGCAAGGTATCTACGCAGGGGTCTCAATGATCTTCCTAGCTTACATTGGCTTCGACTCAATCGCAGCCAACTCAGCCGAAGCCATCAATCCTCAGAAGACGATGCCACGCGGAATCATGGGTTCACTCATCATCGCAGCAACACTCTTCGTTGCCGTTTCACTCGTACTCATCGGAATGTTCAAATACTCCGCATACGGTACGACAGCTGAACCTGTAGGCTGGGCACTACGCCAAAGCGGATTCGGAGTCGTAGCCGCTATCGTTCAAGGTATTTCAGTCATCGGTATGTTCACAGCACTCATCGGTATGATGCTCGCAGGTTCACGACTCGTCTACTCATTCGGACGTGACGGCCTACTACCATCATGGTTAGGTAAATTGAACAAAAAACACCTACCAAACAATTCATTGATTGTACTCACAATCGTCGCAGTCATCCTTGGTGCAGTGACACCATTCGAATTCCTAGCACAACTCATTTCAGCAGGAACACTCGTCGCATTTATGTTCGTATCAGTCGGTATCTTCGCATTACGTCGCAGAGCAGGTAAAGACTTACCAGAACCTGGCTTCAAGATGCCATTCTTCCCAGTATTGCCAATCCTAGGATTCCTCAGTACAGCAATTGTATTCTGGGGACTCGATAGCAAAGCGAAACTCTACACACTCGCTTGGTTCATCTTCGGACTCGCAATCTACTTTATCTACGGACTTCAACATTCTAAAAAACACATCAAAGACTAAAAATAAGCACCAGGCGCATACTAGCGTCCGGTGCTTTAATTGTGTGCAGCACATTCATCACAACATAATAAGATATTTAGAAATTTTCCACTCAGAACTTAGTAATCCAAATACCTTCGAACTCTAATTCCCAGAAACCCTCTATTCACACTGTCCCCTCCAATAAGTACTTTCCCTCCCTTCCTACCATACACCCCAATAAAAAAAGAGAATGGTAAGAATTGAGTGAGTATGAAGAAGTGGATTAGTAGAGTGCATAGAATGTTATATTCTTGTGCACTAACGATTTAAAAATTCACAAATACTTACTTTGAGAAACACAAATTAGTACGACACCCTTGTTTAGAATAAACAGTAATAAATACTATCTTCCTTCCCACCCACCAAATAAATATTATGGATATGAAGGTGAGGATGGGATAGTTGGATAATATATTTTTTACAGCAATAGGATGATATTGAAGAATGATCATTTCGAGAAACTGAAAGCTGAGAAACATTTCGTTAAAGAATTACTTTATCCTTACACTATTACAGAACTGAAAACCGTTCCTAGACACAAAATTAATTCACCGCACACTAAAAGAGATGATACTAAGTCTGACGCCCGAGGGATCAAGCTGCAGCCGAAAATCCATTTTCGCTTGCATCAAAAGCGAAAATTAGTTGAGGCGCAGCCCCTGGGCAAGCATGACTTAAAGTATCATCTCCCATTTATTACAAACTATTCAATTTCCACGAACTACCAAAGGTTTTCAGTTCTTTTCTCGTAAGAGAAAACCATTCAACCGAAAACCAGCATAACCCTTTCAGTTTTCTCGCAAGAGAAACAAAAATTAGTATGACATTCCTAAATAGAAGAAACAGTGATGAATTCTCATCATTTTACCTTACACAAACAAGGTAGCTTACTTATCCAACAACTGCTCCTTCAAATCCTTACGCTCATAATCCATAGAATAAGGGTCATTCAACCAATAAATACCCTCATCAACCTTAATCGTATGCCCATTCTTCACAGCATCCGTATTCTTCCAATAATCCTTATCCTCAAACGACAACTTACTGCCCTTCGCAACCGGAGTAATCACATAATCCCCAGCCATCTCAGGAATCTCCTCATTCGAAATCTCAGCCAAGTCATTCTTCTTCGTCGCCTTCTCAACCTTATCCGGCATCTTCATACCAAACGAATCATACACGACCTCACTACCATGACCATACGTCTTACCTAACGCATAAACCTTCTTATCAAAGTCCTTGATAATAGAAACCGTCGTATCCTGACCTAGCTTATCCTTGATTTCTTTACTATCATTCTTCGTTTTCTTATCCCAATCATCAATCCATTTCTGAGCCTTATCTTCTTTGCCCACAAGCTTACCTAACTCTTTATGTTGATCCTTATAATCATGTTTCTGATAATCGTAAGCCACTGTTGGCGCAATCTTATTCAATTTCTTCAAGTTCTTATCCGTATTGTATGTAACGATAAGATCTGGTTTCAATTTCGCAACGCTTTCCACTTTCTCTGGATCGACTTTCTTCACGCCTTTAAATTTCTTCTTGAGGACTTTACTGTCATCCACGATGTTCGCTACACCCACGATGTTTGTGTCGAGCTGTTTCAAGCCACCTGCGTAAGTTGTTCCAAGTACCACAACACCCTTAGGATGTTTCGGCACTTTCACTTTCTTGCCATCGTCCTGCTTGTACGTCTTCTTATCATTCTTATCTCCGTTATCGTCTGAGCCATTTCCACATGCTGCGAGTACAAGTACGAGAACAATCAACGGAATGAGTAACTTTTTCATATTAAAATGCTCCTTTTTTCTCAATTACGTTAAGTTATTTTCAATTATACATCGCATAAAATATTATTCAAGTTAATTGATAAGCGTTTTCAATATTTTTACTCATCTCTGATAAAGCTATTCTTCGTAAACTGCAACTAATTCCTTGGTATAAGTTGCACGTTGTTCATCAAACAAATCTGAGCATTCAAAGTAATCGACAATACGTCCGTCTTTTAACACCACAAACTCATCAACAAATTGTTGTAAGAACGCTAGATCGTGCGAAATCACTAACATGCTCTGATGGGTCTCTCGATGGTATGCGGTCAGTATGTCTATCACATGTTGTTCGGCAATCACATCTAAGTTGGCGGTGATCTCATCACAAATGAGGAGTTCCGGCTGAAATATCAAAGTGCGGATAATGTTGAGCCGTTGAAGTTGGCCCCCACTGACTTGACCCGGTCGTTGTCGCAACAGCTCTTGAGGTAACTTCAATGACACCATTAACTGTTCGAGTCGTTGTTGCACCTCTGCAGATTGCGTCTTGTTATAATACTTCAAGGCTTCGCTCATCGAAGCGCCAATCGTCATATCGGGATTGAAACTTTGGCTCGCATGTTGAAAGATCGGCAAGATACGCTGATTCGAGCGGTGAACCTGACCTTTCGTCGGTTTCTGAGCACCCAGAATAACTTGGCTCAACGTCGTCTTTCCAGAACCACTTTCACCTACTACACCGACGATACGACCTTTCTCAAGCGTTAAATTGATATCATGTAAGATTTCGCGCTTACCATAGTTAAAGTGCACATGTTCTAGTTGTATCATTAGCTTTGCTCCTTCGTAAGTCGTTTACGTGCTGCGAAGAGTTGACGTGTATAGTCTGTCATCCGTTGTTGCCCCACATCTTCTGCGGTTAAATGATCAACGTGTTGTCCTGCTTTCATCACGTCAATCACATCACTGTGTTGTTGGGCTTGAGATAGGTCATGCGTAATGAGTAACAGTGTTTGGCCGTGAGTCGCAGTCAAGTGCGTCAACAGTTCCATAATCGCTTTCCCTGTCAGCACATCTAATGAGGCAAGTGGTTCATCTGCAATAATCACTTCAGGATTCAACATTAAGACGCTTGCAATTTGTATGCGTGCGAGTTGTCCGCCCGATAGTTCAAAGCGATAGGCGTGTGCGATTGTATATTCAAGATTCACCCGCTTCAACGCTTGCGTCACACGGCGTTGTGCTTGCTGACGTGATACTTGGAAATGATAGCGATAAATCTCAGCGAGTTGTTTATCTAATCGCGTATGATTATTGAAACTATGCGTATAATCTTGATCAATGTAACCTATCTTACGTCCTAAAAGTGCTGTAGTAGACTTCAGCTGTTTACCTTGATAACACAAAGCTTCCATAGAACTGTGTAAATCATTCGGAAGCGCCCCAATCAACGCTTTCGCCGTTAAACTTTTACCGGAGCCACTTTCGCCAATCAACATATGTAGATGACCACGCAATAATGTCAACGACACATCTTGAACGAGAGGTTCACCTGTCTCAGTTGCCACGTTAAGATGCTCCACACTTAATATTTCTTCAGTCATGAGCTTCACTTCCTTTGTCTAACAGTCGATCTCGTAACGCATCTCCTGCTAAGTTGAAGAGCAGAATCGTCAAGGAAATCATCGCAGCCGGCGCAAGCATCAGAATCGGATGACTCGTCATATAACTTCGACCTGCATTCAGCATCGCACCCCACTCTGGAGATGGGGGTTGTGCGCCTAAACCGAGGAATGAGAGTGATGAAATATACAAAATAATCTTACCGAAATCGACCGTCATAATCACAATGAGCGAAGGCCAAGCACGGCGCATGCAGTGTTTCCACATAATGACAAGATTGGGGACATGAAAGTATCGCGCCATCTGAACATACGGTTGCTTCACTTCGCTACTCACTAAGGCGCAAGTGAGCCGCGTATAGGTCATCCATTTAATCAGAACAATCGCAATGACTAAAGTCCAGATACTCGGTTTGAAAAAGCTAGCGAGCGCAATCATTAAGACAAATTCAGGGATGCTTAACCCGATATCCACTAAACGCATCATCGCAGACTTCAGCCATCCTCCATAATAGCCAGCTACTAATCCTAATGGAATACCGACCAATGCTGTCACAACGAGTGTTAACAGTGTTACGACAAGGGTGTAACGTGCACCAATAACAATGCGGGCAAAGAGATCGCGTCCATAATCGTCAGTGCCTAACCAATGTGCACCAGAGGGCGCACGTAACGTCTCACCTAAGTGGACGTCGAACGCTTGATGTGCGCTTACGAATAATTGACTCGCCACGACAATGACCATGTAAACCACACAAAGAAGGATAAGCAAATTCGAGCCTTTGATTATCTTTTTCATAATATGCCTCCTCCTTTAGGCGTGTCCTTTTTACCAGACTGATCTACACGTTTCTGAACTCTTCGCTCTGGATCGAGCCACATCAGAATCACGTCACTCACCGTATTCGCGATCACGACGAAACAACCAATCATCAGCACAGCACCTTGAACGACCGGATAATCACGTGCACGAATACTATCGACGAGAAAGTGGCCAATGCCTGGAATACCGAATAAATTCTCAATGACTACGGTTCCACCTATTAAGCTGCCCACCGACATACCTAGCATCGTCACGATGGGAATCAGCGCAGGACGCAACATGTCTTTACGTAAAATAAAGCGCTCCGAAAGTCCACGATTGCGAGACGCTTGCACTTCACGTGAATGATAGCCCTCAACGAGACGTGAACGCATGAGCCGCACATAGTAAGCACTCATACCCAGACTTAATGCGACCACGGGCATCACATAGCTTAAAGGCGAATCAATGCCTGATGACGGTAACCAATGAAGTTGCTCGCTCAGACAGTAAATTAATATAATGCCGATAAAGAACGAAGGAATGCTGACCACAAAGGAAGTGACGATACGAATCACTCGGTCCAAAGCACGTTGATAGTATTTCGCTGCGAGTATCCCAAGTGGGACCGTCACGAGAAAGACCACTCCAATTGTCGCGCCAGCTATGATCAGCGTAGGTGGCGTATAATACAGCAATTCTTGCGTCACTGGCTCTCCAGTTTGATAACTTTGTCCGAAGTCGAGATGTATCACTTGGCCTAACCAATGAATGTATTGCGATAGAAAGGAAGCATTCAAGCCTAAACTTTCACGTGTTTGTTCGACCTGTTGATGAGAGACATTGGCTTCATCGAGATGAAGTATCTTGTCTACAGGATCTCCAGGCGCGAGTTTCATCAAGATAAACGTCACAGTAGAAAGGACAAATAATACGATGATCATTTGTCCTATTCTAGAAAGTATGCTTTTTACAATCATGAGCCTTTATCCACCTTGTAATCTACCAAGTAAATATCTTCTGGAGAGGCTTGAAGGTGATGCACTTTATGGTTCATCGCTATGAGCGTGTCATTGTAAGCGATGTAACTATTCGCTTGATCTTTGTCTGACGCCTTCAGAATTTGATCGGTCAGTTGATGGCGGTCTTGCGTATTGACGGTCGTGTTCAACTGATGAATCAGATCTACGACATGTTGATTGTGATAATCACCTTTGTTAATCGCACCCTCTGGCATATACGCTTGGTTGAAGAAATAACCTGTGTCGCCACGTGGTAAGGTACCAAAGCTATACATCGACACATCCCATTGTTTCTTATTCTTCAAGTAACCTTCAATATCGTCTACATTACGAATATCTAAATCGATATTCGCTTTCTTCGCATCTGATTCAATCACTTGCGCAATCTTAGGCAGTTCTGGACGTCCATCATAGCTCACCATCTTCAATTTCAACGGATGATGTTGATCGTAGCCCTTGTCTTTCAACAACTGCTTCGCTTTTTGAATATCTTGAGCAGTTGGTTCTTGATCTTTAATATAATCTAATTTGTCATTAAACGGCCCTGTCGCTGGGTGTGCGTAGCCTTTGTAGATATGTTTCGTGATACTATCTCTATCAATGACACGATCCAAGGCTTCTCGCACATCTTTATTCACTTTATCACTTGTATGATTGTAGAGTAACAGGCTCGTTCTGAAACCTGATACATTGGATACTTTCGTCTTATCGTCTTTCTTCAAGCTATCCATCTTCTCAACTGGCACATCTGTAATGACGTCTGCGCGACCTGCTTTCAAGTCACTCGTACGTTTATCGCCATCTTCTTGGTAAGACACTTTCAGATGTTGCATCTTCGGCTTACCTTTCCAGTAGTGTTCGTAACGATCCGCTTCAATCGATTGTGATTGACGGTAGTGCTTGATTTGGTAAGGCCCTGTACCTACAGGTTGTTTCTTCACGTTCCCTTTCGCTTGCGTATCATAAATACCTGCGAACGGACTAGCTAGCTCTGACACGAGTTCTGGATAAGCTTTAGAGGTATGTATCTTTACCTCTTGCCCACTTGCTTCAATTGACTTGATAGGTAACGACCCTTTAACGAGACCACTGTTATCCAAGCTTTCTTCCAGACTCTCTTTTACTTTTTGCCCTGTCAGCTTTTTCCCATTTTGAAAATGAATGTCGTCTTTCAGCGTCAAGTCCAATTCTTTATTTGATGGTTGATGATAAGATTTCACTAATTCTTTCTTCACTTTGCCGTTGGACTGAGCTTTAAAAAGCGCTTCTACTGCACCAATCTTCACAGGCACATCAGTATCATAAGGCGCAATTGACGTCGTTTTCAGTGGAATCTCCACATTCAATGTCTGCGCTTGATCTTTCTGACTTGCAGAACCACATCCTGCAAGGAGTAATGTACATGAAGCAACCATTGCGATTACTTTCTTCATGGTTCCATTCCTTCTTTCAATCAAATTATCCATGCTTCTTATATCAAGTTGTCATTCATTGGCGGAGACCCTCATCGTATTATTTACGCAGTCCCCGCACAGTTATTCGTTCAGACACATCATTCACAAAGGTAAAACGATGATTCGCTTACCCCCCCGCTCTCCCTCACTCTTTTTCAAACAATTAATCATCCTGCACTTTCATACTTGAACCTGCAAACAACATGATCCACGTCGCTACGATAAATGGCAAGGTAAACACGGGGATTCCGAATGGCGTGAGTAAGGTCGTAAGCCCAGCATGTAGCACAATCGTCAACAAGATACCGAGCACGATACTTACGATGCGATGTAGACGTGTGTTAAAGGCCACGCCGAGTGCGAGTGTCGTCAAGATAACGTTATAGCCAAAGAGACCTTCGTTGACCTCGTCATGATTGGCACCCATCAACATCACTACACCTAAACCAATGAGGTTAGCGAATATGGCATAGAGTCCTGCTTTACGTGAGGCAACGAAGATTCCGATGAGTATCAGAATCCCTGCGAGGAGACTTTTCAGCAGGAAGATTTCACTAAATCCCGTAAAGAACGCCGTAATTATCTGTATCGGATGGTGTGAGTATTCAATCTCATGCACTTTATCCGGTAAAATGTTGACGTTCGCATTGATGAATTCAAATTGGAAAGACATCAACAAGATAATCCAACTGATGAAGACGTACGGCATTGTCAACATCGGAACGTTAAATGGCTTGAAGAACTCTCTGAATGCTGAGCCGATGGGTAAAGTAATGACAATCGCCACAAGTACTACGACATAGCTATACCATTCATTAGAGAGGAAGAGCGTCAGCGCAATCGCAGTTAGTACTGGGTTAAAACCTGCGAGCCCCTCTTTAATCTCCGCATCAGAATAGTTTGTCCAAGGCGCTAACAACAAAGCGACGATACTCGCGATTAAAGTCATGATACCGACTTCAATGCTACCAATCCATAAACCGATGAGAATCAACAAACCGGTCCACGCGTTGTTAATCAATAATACTTGCGAAATATTGCGCAGAATAATGCGTATGTAATTCAAGTCCTCACCTTCTCAATTTGGTTATACAAATCAATACTATTATATAATTCTACAAATATAAAGTAATACATTTTTCATAATTACACTATTAATATTAGTAGTGATTATTTATTGTTAGCTTTTTTCTTGTAGTAGCACATAATTAGGAATAACATTATAAATAGACAGTATTAAATAGTTTTACACACAATATTTTTACAGAAAGTAGGGAACGCTGTGCATTTTACTCAACGTGAACAAGATAAACTCATGTTGGTGGTCGCTGCAGATGTAGCTCGCAGACGTCAACAACGTGGGCTGAAACTGAACTATCCTGAAGCAATGGCAATCATCAGCTACGAACTCCTCGAAGGGGCTCGAGATGGTAAATCAGTAGCTGAATTGATGAGCTATGGTAAACAAATCTTAAATGAGGACGACGTGATGGAAGGTGTTGCAGATATGTTAACTGAGATGGAAGTCGAAGCGACATTTCCTGACGGTACGAAACTCATCACTGTCCACCACCCTATCGTCTGAGGAGGTCGTATGATGAAACCTGGTGAAATTAAAGTTAAAAATACCGAAATTACGGTCAATCAAGAGCATCATGAAACGCGATTAACAGTGAAGAATACAGGAGATCGTCCAGTCCAAGTGGGTTCGCACTATCATTTCTATGAAGCGAATCCCGCTTTAGACTTCGAACGTGAGAAAGCGTATGGCAAACACCTCGACATTCCAGCAGGTGCAGCTGTCCGTTTCGAACCTGGCGATGAAAAGGACATTCAACTCGTTGAATATGGCGGTAATCGTCGTATCTTCGGCTTCCATGGTGAAGTTAACGATACAGTTGATGAATCACGTGTCGTGAAACCTGGCGAAGATGATACGAGCGATGATTCTAAGATTATCGCTGCTGAAGACGAAGGTTCTGAGAATGCTAATAAAGAAAGTGGGTATGACCAATGAGTTTCAAAATGACGCAATCACAATATACGAGTCTCTATGGTCCGACGACGGGCGATTCTGTACGTTTAGGTGACACAAACTTATTTGCGCATGTCGAAAAGGACTACGCGACTTACGGTGACGAAGCAACATTCGGTGGCGGTAAATCTATCCGTGACGGTATGGCGATGAATCCGAATGTGACACGTGATGATAAAAATGTCGCAGATCTCGTCATTACTAACGCCTTAATCCTTGATTACGACAAGATTGTTAAAGCAGATATCGGTGTGAAGAATGGCTACATTATGAAAATCGGTAAAGCGGGTAACCCAGACATCATGGACAACGTGGACATTATTATCGGTTCAACGACAGACATCATTGCTGGCGAAGGTAAAATTGTGACAGCTGGCGGTATCGATACGCACGTGCATTTTATCAATCCAGAACAAGCCGAGGTCGCACTCGAAAGCGGTATAACTACACATATCGGTGGCGGTACAGGTGCATCAGAAGGTGCGAAAGCGACAACCGTAACGCCAGGTCCATGGCATATCCATCGCATGCTTCAAGCTGCAGAAGAACTGCCATTGAACGTGGGCTTCACTGGTAAAGGACAAGCCGCAAACCATACTGCGCTCATCGAACAAATTCACGCTGGTGCAATCGGTCTGAAAGTACACGAAGACTGGGGTGCGACACCTTCTGCGCTCGATCACGCACTCTCTGTAGCGGACGACTATGATGTCCAAATCGCGCTACACGCAGATACGTTGAATGAAGCGGGCTTTATGGAAGATACGATGAAAGCAGTCAAAGGTCGCGTACTACACATGTACCATACGGAAGGTGCAGGTGGCGGTCATGCTCCTGACTTAATCAAATCTGCATCCTATTCACATGTGCTCCCATCATCTACGAATCCTACCCTACCTTACACACACAACACGATTGACGAACATCTCGACATGGTTATGATCACCCATCACTTAAATGCCTCAATTCCAGAGGACGTAGCTTTCGCAGACTCTCGTATCCGTAAAGAGACAATCGCTGCAGAGGACGTCTTACAAGACATGGGTATCTTCAGTATGATTAGCTCTGACTCTCAAGCGATGGGACGTGTCGGCGAAGTCATCACGAGAACTTGGCAAGTTGCGCATCGTATGAAAGAACAACGAGGCAGCCTTGAAGGTGATGGCGAATACAACGACAACAACCGTATCAAACGCTATATCGCGAAATATACGATTAACCCTGCCATCACACATGGTATTTCAGACTATGTCGGTTCCATCGAAGGCGGTAAGCTTGCTGACTTGGTTATCTGGGATCCGGCATTCTTCGGAGTGAAACCTGAACTCATCGTTAAAGGCGGTTTAATCAACTCTGCAGTTAACGGCGATGCGAACGGCTCTATTCCTACTTCCGAACCGATGAAATACCGTCGTATGTATGGCCAATATGGTTCTAACATTAATGGTACCTCAATGACATTCGTATCAACGACTGCATTTGAACATGATATCGCGCAAGTACTCGGCTTACGCAGTAAAGTGCGCCCAGTGCATGGCATTCGTAACTTAACGAAACAAGATATGAAGAACAATAGTGAGACACCGAAATTAGATGTCGATCCACAAACTTACGAAGTCTTTGTAGATGGTGAAAAGATTACGAGCGAACCCGCACAAACTTTACCGCTCGCACAACGCTATTTCTTATTCTAATTGAAAGGAGCTAACACCAAGATGATAGTTGAAGAAATTCAAGGCAACATCGCGCACTTAAGTCCTGATGAGAAGAACATTCATACGGAAAAGGTCTACTTAGAAAACTCTGATTTAGTTAAACGCATTCAACGCGTAACGACGGATCACGGTAACGAAATCGGCATCCGTTTAAAAAATCCAATCGACTTACAATACGGAGACATCTTATACAAAGATGACGACAACATGATTATCGTCGACGTCAATTCTGAGGATTTACTCGTCACCAAGCCACGATCACTGAAAGAAATGGGTGACATCGCCCACCAACTCGGTAACCGTCATATGCCAGCGCAATTCACAGAAACAGAGATGCTCGTACAATATGACTATCTCGTCGAAGATTTATTGAAAGACTTAGGCATTCCATACAGTCATGAAGCACGTAAAGTCAATCAAGCATTCCGCCATATAGGACACTCTCATGATTGATCATCAAGCTTTACGGCTCTTTCAATTCTGTGATTCCCAATTTCCAACTGGCGCTTTCAGTCATTCATTGGGGCTCGAAACGTACATTCAACGCGGCGTCGTTCATGACGAAGTCACTTTCCATGAGTGGCTTCAGCTCTTTCTCAATGAACAACTGACATATTCCGACGGCTTAACGATGCGTCTCGTTTATGAAGCGCTCAATAACGAAGATACGGACAAGATTCTGCACTTAGATCGTCTCATCTTCGTTCAAAGTTTACCGAAAGAGACGCGTCAAGGTACGAAACAGATGGGCACGCGCATGGTCAAATTGGCTATGGAACTTTACGACAGTGAGTGGATTGCTTGGTATCATCAACAAATGTTAGACAAGAAAGCCAAGTTGCACCCTGCGATTTGCTTTACGATGCTCGGTCACTATTTAGGCGTCGATCTACCATCCATCATCGACTATTACCTTTATCAGAACGTGTCGAGTCTCACACAGAACGCAGTGCGTGCAATTCCGCTCGGTCAGACAGCAGGTCAGCGTATCGTTCATCGTATGTATCCGACGATTACCGCCGTGCGACAACATATATTCGACATTGACGAATCCGAACTTGGCATTACCGCTCCAGGTCTTGAACTCAACCAGATGGAGCACGAACATGTCAACGTCCGTATTTTTATCTCATAAGTCTAAATAGCTATTTCAAAGGAGGAATTGACTGTGACAGATACAGTTAAAATTGGTATCGGAGGTCCTGTAGGTGCGGGTAAAACCCAACTCGTAGAAAAAATTGTCAAACGCCTTGCCAAAGATATGAGCATCGGCGTTATCACTAACGATATTTACACGAAAGAAGACGAAAAGATTCTCGTCGATACAGGTGTGCTACCTGAAGACCGCATCATTGGTGTCGAAACAGGCGGCTGCCCTCATACAGCGATTCGTGAAGATGCTTCAATGAACTTCGCTGCTATCGATGAGCTAAAAGAGCGTAACGACGACATCGAACTCATCTTTATCGAATCAGGCGGTGACAACCTTGCTGCGACATTCAGTCCTGAACTGGTTGACTTCTCAATCTATATCATCGACGTTGCTCAAGGTGAGAAGATCCCACGTAAAGGTGGACAAGGTATGATCAAATCCGACTTCTTCGTCATCAACAAGACCGACTTAGCCCCTCACGTAGGTGCTTCACTCGAACAAATGGAAGCCGATACACGCACATTCCGTGGCGAACGCCCATTTGCTTTCACTAACCTCAAAACAGACGAAGGTCTCGACGATGTCATCAACTGGATCGAACGCGATGTCTTTCTCAAAGGATTAGAGTAATGACGACGCAACAACCTAAGTGGACAGGAGAGCTAGATTTAACGGTCTTTCATAATGGTAGAAAGTCAGTCGCACGTGACATCTTTTTTGAAAAAGCCCTAAAGGTCATGCGTCCCATTTACCTCAATGGGTCTACGATTCCGACCTTTTACATCGTTAATGTCGGTGGTGGTTACTTAGATGGCGACCGCTACCGCATGAATTTCGATGTTGAAGCGAACGCAGCAGTCACGCTAACATCTCAAGGTGCGACAAAGATTTATAAGACACTGGAAGACCATGTCGAACAATACCAGACTTTTAATATCGGAGAGCACGCCTATCTAGAATACGTCGGTGATCCGATTATCGCTTACGAACATGCGAACTTTTCCAACACAATCATTTTAACCTGAGCCCAACAAGCAGTATATTCTACACCGATATTCTGACGCCTGGCTACTCTAGCGAAGATTCCGATTTCAGCTACGAACAGCTGCACCTAATTAATGAAATTTACGTCGATAACGAGCTCGTCGTCTTCGATAACTTACGCTTGAACCCTGCGAAAGATGCGGTGGGCGGTATTGGCTATATGGAAGACTACACACATCTCGGCTCATGTTACTTTATCCATCCAGACGTCACGCAGAAGATGATTGACCGTCTCTACGACATCATGAAATCTGCAGCGCAAGATTTAGACTGTCGCTTCGCCATATCACAGCTCCCAACCCACGGCTTCAACATCCGTATTCTTGCCCGTAAAACACAAGTCATTGAACGCTTATTAGGACAAGTCCAAGATCAAGTTGTCAAAGACCTGTTCGATAGAGAAGCACCCTTCTTACGCAAATATTAATAGAAGAAACAAGCTACGTTTTAGGAGCGCGCTAAAACGTAGCTTCTTTGCGTTAATAAGATTGATATTGGAAGATGAATATTATAACTTTGTTTCAAAATCTTATGTCGCCACACTCTCTTCCTAGAAACACCTTATTAAACCAAACACAAACAAAGAGAGAGGGGGTGGTGATTGAGATGACTTACAATTAGTAGAAACCTGTTCAAATTACATGCAACACAAGTAAAAGGTGGGAGTAGGCGAGACTCTTGAGGGATCAAGGGCACAGCGAAAATCCAGTAATGATACGCACCAAGCATCATTACTTAGTTGAGCGTGACCCCCTAAGAACGCGAGCCGTTTCTCCCACCCAATACGCAGTATTGCAAATTAGTACAACACACCCTATTCCTACAAATACAAATTAGTACAACACACTACATTCCCTCAAATGCAAATTAGAAGAAGACATTTTAATCATTTCACCCCACAAAAAAAGACAAGGCCAAAAGCATACACCTTCAACCTTGCCCCAAACAATATACTAATCAGCAGGCGCCTCAGTCTCGCCCCGCTTCTTATTCATCTTCATCTTAATCGGCGCATAAATCAATACCAGAATCATCAGCACACCAAAGTAACCAATGATCGGATACAGAATCGCCATCAAATCAGTAAAGCCAACAAAGCTTACAATATAACCAATAATCAACGTCACCGTAAAGATCACCTTAAACTTCGACGTACCCGCATCAGAAAAACGCGTCGCTAAAGAATAGAACATACCCAGACACGTATTAAAGATCATCAAGTACACCACAATCGCCATAATAAAGCCAAGAATAGGAGAAATCTCATTCACCAATCCAAGCATAGGCAACGGCAAGTGACCTACAACATCAATTTTAGAGAAAATCGCAAGGTGACTCACAATAATCATTAATCCAAGCACAAAGCCACCAAGCAAACCACCGATAGCCGCAATCTTACTATTCTTCTCATTACCACCCATAACGAACGTCATCGATGCACCGAGACCCACGTTCAGTGATACATAGTTAATACCAGACACAACCCAGTTATTAATCGCTGGTTTATGTCCTTCTGCTAAATGGTTGAGATGACCGAGAGAGCCATCCAACGTAAAGATACAGAAGATCGCGATAATAAGAATAAAGATAATAAGTAATGGTGTGACATTACCAATAATTTTAACTACAGCGTCAATACGCAACATACCAGCTAAGAACGTGATAATCGCCATGAGCGTCGTACCAGCCCATGTCGGCCAACCAAATTGTTGCTCAAGGTTAGAACCGCCACCTGCTAACATAACGATACCGAAACAGAGTAGCGTCAAGATGAGAATCACGTCGATGAGCCATGACAACGTATTTCCGAACCAACCGGAACCTGTAATCTTATGTACGACATCGTTGTGACCTGTCGCTTTAAATTTCGAACCGAGCCACATCATCATCATACCCACGTACGCAAAGAGCACTGTGGAGATGAGTGCAGCGAAAGTTCCTACCATCCCAAAGCTAGTGAAATATTGCAGAATCTCTTGACCGGAAGCGAATCCTGCTCCGACGATCAATCCGATAAATGCACTACCTATCAATAGTATTCGTTTCATAAAAATCCCCTTCGTATGTAATCAAATTTCGTTAGCGTGTGACGAGCACTGGTGTCTCATCGAGTTATTCGCTAACGACGATGCTTTTAGTCCCTTAAAGCATAGTAATGATAAAAGTTTATACCGTACACCTTACAACAGGTTTGTTAGTTCTAGCAATAAATAACCTTTGATTATAGATAAAATTATAAAAAGTAAGCGCTTACAAAACTATATTATCTGAATATAATCACGAATGCAATAGGAACATTTTAACTCTTATGCACATAATGACTTAAAAACAGATGCTTAGACCTTGCAGTCATCGAACTGATAGAATGGAGAAGTTATTACATATTTTTAACCGGGGGAATGGGAATGGATTTAGAATATATTTCACAAAACGTGGTCAAGCCTGAATGGATAGACCACAACAATCACTTACACGACGCAACGTATTACGCAATCTTTAGCGATTCTGTCGTAGAACTGTTCGAAAATATGGGATTCACGATTGAATATCGTCAGAATAACGAATGCACAGTGTTCTCATTAGAATCTCACTTGTCATTTTTACAAGAGCTCCAAGTGAACGAACGCTTCTACATCGATCCTTACATTTATGACTACGATCACAAGCGTATCCACCTCTTCTTGACGATGTACAATGAGAAAGATGAGCGTGCAGCTACGTACGAAGTGATGATGATGGCGGTAAGCAACTATGAGCGTAAAAGTATGAACTTCCCACAAGAAGTAATCGAGAAATTCGAAAGTTATTATCAAGCGCAAGAACAAAGAGAAATGCCACCACAATTCGGGCATGTGATAGGCATTCCAAGAAAATAATAAAAAAGAGTGAGCGAGACTTCGTTACTATGGCTAAATGCATAGTTGAAGTTCGCTCACTTTTTGTATTTGTAAACATTAATTGCTTCTATAATTTTTGTAGCTTAGATTTATTGCTCTAATTATTCATCGTATTCTTTTTGAATTTTGCTTTTCATAAAAAAGTATATAAAGAAACCAAATAATACGCCGCTAAATAAATATACACAGACTTGTAGTGGACTCAAACCATCTGAAAAATCGAGAAACATTGGTTCAAGAAAGTAATTGAGTGCTGCCATAACTACACCAAAGTAAACACCTGCTAGAGTGCAACGCATTCTATACTTCTTCAACAACTTTTTGTATTCTTGTTCATTATGTACACGGTCATTATCTAAATGATACTTTCTCATCTTCACCATTGAATAAATACTTATAAATATGAGTAAAGCAAAGAGACTAAACGTTCCCATACTATAATGATGATGGAATGCATCGTTGATTATATTGATTAATAGTAGTATAGGAAGGATTATCGAAACATACATTAACCCGGTACCTAAACTCTCAGCTATCTCTTGTTGCTCTCGCTCATCTCTCTCTGTAGATGTACCAATAAACCACTTCAGTAGTTTCTCATTCATCGCCATCGTCCTCCCAGAATAAAGTGTTTAAATCTGTATTCAGTGCTTTCGCCAACTTGATACATAGTGATAACGAGGGATTATATTTATTGTTCTCGATCATATTAATGGTTTGGCGCGAAACCTCTACTCTTTTGGACAATTCAAGTTGGGAAATGCCAAGCGCTTTACGATATTGATTTAATTTCGTCATGACTCATCTCCCTCTCTATGTCAAATATATATGACATTAGTAGAAGTGTCAAATATACCCGACATTTTTAACACTCGTTTTACTATCTCAAACTCACAACCAACCTGGTGACACCCTCACAACCACTTCAACCATCTACATAGCACAACACCTCAAATCGTGATATCGTTACTATATTACGGAGGTAAAGCTATGGTTTGGATCGCGATCGCACTATTCGTACTCACATTAATATTGGTTATCTGGCAACCCAAAGGTCTCGACATTAGTGTCCCTGCAATCATCGGTGCAGTACTCGCACTGCTCATTGGTGTCGTCTCGTTCAACGATGTCTTAGATGTTGCTCGCATCGTTTGGAACCCGACGTTAACGTTTGTCGCACTCATCATCGTTTCTATTATTCTCGATGACATCGGGTTCTTTGAATGGGCCGCGCGACACATGGTCCGTGCATCTCGTGGTCGCGGTTTCTTAATGTATCTTTACATATTAATTCTTGGCGCATTAATTAGTGCTTTCTTCGCTAATGACGGTGGTGCACTCATTCTGACGCCGATTGTGTTAGCCATCATGCGCACTTTAAACGCCAACAAGCGCGTTATCTTTCCATTTATCATTGGCTGTGGCTTTATCGCGGATACAACTTCCCTACCCTTCACTATCAGTAACTTAGTGAACATCATCTCTGCCGACTATTTCTCTATCGGCTTCATTGATTATGCGCTTCACATGATGATTCCGAACCTCTTTGCTTTGGGAAGTAGCATTGTGATTTTATGGTTGTATTTTCGAAAAGCCATCCCACAACAGTTCCATACTGAAGACTTAGTTGCACCACGAACAGCGATTAAAGACCAGAAACTATTCCGTTGGTCATGGATTGCGTTAATCATCTTATTCATCGGTTATTTAAGCAGTGCTTTTATCCAACTCCCTGTGTCCGTTATCGTAGGCATCGTCGCGCTCATCTTACTACTCATCTCAGCACGTTCAAAAGCAGTTGACACACGCAACGTACTTAAAGGTGCACCGTGGAATATCGTTCTCTTCTCGCTAGGTATGTATCTCGTCGTCTTTGGAGTGAAAAATGCAGGGCTAACCGAATTGCTTGCACACGGCCTGCACTACTTATCTGATCAAGGCCCTTTCGCCAGTGTAATGGGTATGGGCTTTCTGTCAGCAATCATGTCCTCTATCATGAATAATTTGCCGACTGTCTTTGTCAATGTGTTAGCAATCGACGAACTACATCTCACTGAGCCCATTCCGTCTGCCTTAGTCTACGCGAATATTATCGGTTCAGATCTCGGTCCGAAGATCACACCGATAGGCTCACTGGCGACGTTACTTTGGCTTCACGTATTGAGTAAAAAGGGTATCAAGATAAGCTGGGGTGTCTACTTCAAGACAGGTATCATCATTACTATCCCGGTACTCATCGTGACATTATTAGGATTATATTTAACATTGCTATTATGGTAAGTGGTTTAAAAAATGTGTGTTTCTGAGCCGCTTCTTAGTCAGATTTTTAAAAGAAGCGGTTATCTATCTTCGCATTTCCCTTTCTCATCGACATACATTATAATAAAACTTAATCCACTCTCATCAAGACAGAACACGACAAGAAGGTGACGACGATGACGCAATATCTTACGAAAGAAGAATTTCAACAACACGAAAAATTAAATGAAAATAGCCTTAGTAGCGTTAATGACAAATTAAATCAACTTCCCTCCGTTATCGAAGACAAAATCACTATCGCAATGAACGAAATGGAATTAAAGATGCTGGCTGAGTTCAAGTCGATGAGGAATAGCATCATATCGTGGTCATTAGCGGGATGTAGCACCCTGATCGCTTTCACAAGATTACTAGCTCGTTCACTCGGCTTAATCTAAACATCTATGATAGGTTCATGTTATTTCAAATCAATCTTCAATTTAACCTTTTCAATCGCTCATATTTTTACCGTTCAATAACTAAAGATACCTAACTGACACTATTACATCACGATACAACTTAATGAAAAGAGGTAACCTCCATGAAAGTACTACGACTCATTGTAACCCCTTTAAATCATTTTAAGAATCAGACATTAGATATAGACTTTACAGCTAGTCAACCTTTCGATCCGAACTTTCCAGAAGAGAGACTGACACGTATTAACCACTATATTTATGCGTTGAATACAGTGGCATTCATAGGTATGAATGCCTCAGGGAAAACAACGACACTAAATATTATTAAAAATTGCTTTGATTTATTTCTTAATCGCGGAAGCTTGAATGCCTCTTCCCAATTTCTCACTCATTTTGACAACGACGTTACCTGTACGATTTACCTCGCTCATGAGAATGCTTTATACCGAGCCCAAGTACAAATTAGTCAAACGGATAAAGATTGTTATATCACTGAAGAACATATTTTTAAAAGACGCCTTAACGCTAAAGTAAAAAGAAGAAACGTCTTTCAACCTGAGCTGTACGATGGTATATATGAAGTTATATACAAGGATCGTTCTCATCACTACTCAACACTTCCAGAACTAACGAATCTCAATTCTTTACCAAATGTATTAGAGTATCATTCTTCTATTTCAAATAAAGAATTGATAACGTTCCTAAGCGAAACCTCAAATCAACAATTTCTAGAGCACCTTGATAATTCTATTGAGTACTATAAAGTGATTTTTAATAACAATCCAGAAGTCGTAATTAAATTTAATAACAGAGAAAAGCCTTTACATTTAACAGAAGAGACGCTTCATTTATATATTTCATCAGGAACAAGAAAACTACTTACATTACTTTATGATATTATCCAAGCTCTCAAAACTGGTGGCTATCTTATAGTAGATGAAATTGGTAGCGACCTTGATCGACGCTATATTTTAGACTTGTTAAATTTCTTTTTGACTACATCAAACCAAAATGAAGCTACATTAATATTTAGTACTCATTATATTGAAGTTCTTGATTTAATAAGTCGTCAAGATAGCATTTATTTACTTAGAAATGATCAAGGTATCGATGTACAATGTTATACTAATTTGCTTTCTTCTTCTGAGCTTAATATGGCAGATATTAGCGATATATTCATGAGTGGATATTTGAAGACCTCTCCTCGTTACGTCGATCATCTCGCTATTAGAAAAAACGTAGATATGCTTGTGAAAGAGGAGACACTACAACTATGATATTACAAATTGATATCAATAATCCTATAGCGGTAATATGCGAAGGCAAGAGTGAGCAAACAATAATTGAAATTTTATTAGAAAGAGATTTACTCCTCTTTAATCGATCTCATCTCATAGATAGGCAAATTTTAAACAATGACTTCCGTAATCCTGAGAAATTTTCCAAAAGTTATCTTGCTTCTCGTTACTATGAGAATATAAGCGTAATCTTAATCCTTGACCATATCCAGTCTTTTGAAATTCCTCAGTTTTTTCAAAACAGCATTAAAGCCAAAATCTTTATTTTAACTCAACCTGAAATTGAAATTTTAATGATTTTGGCTTTAGGCCTTTTTAATGACTATCAAAAAGAGAAATCACGACATCATTTAAAACCTTCTATTTACCTGAAAAAGAAACTACGGGCGCCAGTTAAATCTTCACAATTTATCACTCAATTTTATCAACAATACGACCTCTTAAATGCTATTAATTTATATCATCACATCAGGCCTAATAAAAAAAGTTACTCTATTAAAAATCTCCTAAAGTAATTCAATTCCACTCTCTCCTGTGAACACTTAATGACTTTTACCATATGGAAACGCTTCTTGTGTTTGACCGCTCATCAGATAGTTTAAATAAATAATGTAAGACATTATGAACGTTGATGAAGCATTAAAGGAGGTTGCTTTATGAAATATATTGTAGTAGGAAGTTCTCACGCAGGATTTGAAGTTGTTCAAACATTATTGAAAGAAGATAAAGAAGCAGAAATTCATCTCTTCGAACGTGGCGACAAACCTTCTTTCCTCTCTTGCGGTATTCAAAGTTACTTAGAGGATATCTCCCCATCACTTGATTCACTCCACTATGCGACGGCAGATTCCTACGCTAAACAAGGCGTTAATGTTCACATCAATAGTGATGTGGTTGATTTAGATACAGACAATAAGACGGTTTCAGTCAATGAAGATGGCAAGTCTACAGAATATAGCTATGACAAATTATTCTTAAGCCCAGGTGGCGAACCGGTTGCCCCACCAATTGAAGGTATCAACGATTACAAAGGTATTTACTTCATGCGTGGTCGTGAATGGGCTGGCGAAATCAAAGCCCGTATGCAAGCTGCGAAGAAAGCTGTTGTAGTTGGTGGTGGCTACATTGGTATCGAAGCGGCTGAAGCCTTTGCGCAAGCAGGTATTGATACGAAAGTTATCGACGTTAACGACCGTATCCTTGCGACATATTTAGATGAAGAATTTACGCGTATTCTTGAAGATAACGCTAAATCACATGGTCTAGACTTTGTCGGTGGCGAGTACGTTCAACGTATCGAGGGTGATAACGACGGTAATATTACTCAAGTAGTGACAGATAAAAACACATACGAAGCGGACACAGTGCTCTTCGCAGTAGGTGTGAAACCTGCGACAGAATGGTTAGATGGTAAGATTGAACTTGGTGATAAAGGTGTAATCAATATTGACGAACATCTTCAAACATCTGCCAAAGACGTATATGCAGGTGGTGACGCAACACTTATCCCTTACGCACCTACTAATGAAGAACGCTATATTGCCCTAGCGACTAACTCTCGCCGTCAAGGTGTGATAGCAGCTAAAAATATGGCCGGTAAACAATTGAAAATGCCGAAAGTATCAGGTACGTCCGGCTTAAGTCTCTTTGATTACAAATTCGGTCAAACAGGTCTTCATGAGACGGAAGCGGACAGTTATGACGGTAATCTAGGCGCAACATTCGTTCAAGAACCAATCAGACCGAAATTCATGCAAGATGACGCGACTGTACACATGAAGATTATGTACGACAAAGATAGTCATCGCATTCTCGGCGGTCAATTGATGTCTAAAGAAGATATGGTCGAATCTATCAACACACTTTCTGTTGCTATCAATGCAGGTTGGACACTCGAACAACTTGCGATGGTCGACTTCTTCTTCCAACCTGACTTCGATCGTCCTTGGAACTACCTCAACGTGCTTGCACAAGAAGCGTTAGGCGACACATTCGGTAGTGACCAAATGCTCTTCTAGTTGAGTAGATGAAAGTTTTATAAATTATGAGTCCAAGTTGAATTCACTTTTCAATTTGGACTCTTTTTTTGATTAGGTAAATTTTACCGCCCTTTCCTCTTTCTGCATAAAACTCCCCTATAAACACGATATAATTCGATTCCACACTGTCTGATATCTCTGTTTATTAAAAATTTCTTAATTTTACCAACTTTTTTATGAAAAGTCATCTTATTTTCTATTATTTTGTGTTACCATATTTTTGAATATCATTTTACATAAATAGGGGTGATTGACATGAAATGTCCAAATTGTGGACAGCCAGTAGATGAACAAGATATCTTCTGTGGCGAATGTGGGACAAAGTTAAAAGACCCGTCTACAGATAAATCCGCTTCTTCTACTGATAAAGACAAAGCACATACTCAAGCAGAAACTTCAAACACATCTCAAGAACATAAAGAGCATCTAGTAAAGACTGACAACGAGCAACACGCAACGCATCGCTACGATCAAGAAGGAACAACTTCTAATCAAGCACGTTCCGAATCACAGAATCATCATCAAGCGCAAGATCATCAACCTCAAGACAATAAGCAAGCAACATACAAACAGCGACCTCATCAGAATAATTCATACCAACAGAACAACTCACAACCAACTCAGAATCACCACACAAATTCACAATCTTCTCAGAATCAACAACCTCAAGGACCTGATTTCAAACAACACTCAACAGATATATTTAATGAGATGAAAGACTTCTTTAGAACTGCATTTACACGACCTGACCAAATCATTTCTAGTTCTAAATCATTTAGCGCTAAAACACTAGTAACATTGTTAGTTGCTGGCTTTATCGTTACAGCTGTGTTCTTAGCTATCATGATACCAGAAGGCTTTCTTGAAACATTCTTGCAAACAGAGAAAAGTTCAGCGATTGGTTCATTCATATTCGCTTTATTCATTGGACTGATTATCTTATTCTTTGTAACTTATTTATTATTACGCATGATAAACGTGAATATACCTTTACAGAAATTCCTATCAGACTTTGTATTAATTAATACAATTCCTGTTGTCTTATTCCTTATAGGATGTCTGTTAGTACGCATGCATGCATTTACTGTCGCAATTACGATTCTCATCTTATCACTATTAATGCTAATGGTAACGCCCGTGTACCTAATGACGAAGAACAGTCATCAATATCAGTTACGTATGCCAGTCATTTATGCGATTCTTATATACTTCCTAATCGTTGCATTTATCTTACGTATCTTTGTAGAAAGTTTCATTACTGATTCAATCGGATCAGCTGCTGACGCACTAGATGGAATATTTGACCAGTCATCAGGTGGTTACTAATTAAAGGAGGTATCTTATGAATTTCTGTGGTAACTGTGGTGCACGAGTCAAAGAGGGACAGAAGATTTGTACTCAATGTGGTAAGCCTCTCAACTCAAAGCGTCACTCAGACACACAATCGAACCACAACCAAGATACAACCGACCGTAATCGATCACAGCACGACTCAAATCAACAACGTTCGCAATCTAAATCTTCGAACAAACGATTCTGGATTATCCTTATTATTATCGTATTAATCCTAGCTGCTTTGTTCGCTGCTTATAAAATCATTAGTTCACAGCTTTCTGCTAAAAAAGAAAGTGAGACGATTGCTCATGATATTCGAAAAGGTAAGACTGGAGATTTATCTAAGCATTTAAAGTCTGACGGTAAACACTTGTCTAAGACTGAAACGAAAGCTTGGTACAGATATATCAAACAAGAAGACAGTCCATCACGCATTGCCGATGAAGTAGAGACTGTTGGTAAGAAGATGACCAAGCATAACTATCATCAAATGGGCGTTTCTTCAGGCGATCAAAACGTCTTTAATGTGAAACGTGATGGTAAGCAGTATGGCATTTTCAAAAAATACGCATTTGAAGTTCCTAAACAACAAGTGACGATTGATCCTGACGACTCAGGCGAATTGAAATATGAGTACAATGGAAAAACGCGTAAATCCAACCTGACAGAAGAGAACACTAAAACATTAGGTTCTTTCCCATTAGGTATTTATGACCTTAAAGCACAACAAGACGTCGATGGTAAGAAATTCAAAGGCGGACTCTCAATTGATATGTCAGCTAATGAACCACAAGCCGAGACGAACTTTAAACAAAAACGCTTTACAGTATCAATTGACTCAAGCTCATACGACTCTGACTCACTCAAGCTCTACATCAATGGTAAAGAGCAAAGTGACTTTGATGAATATGAAGATGAAGAATTCGGCCCTTACTCTCCAGACGATAAAGTCGAAGTATATGCGACTACGAAAGTTGAGGGTAAAGTATTCAAATCTAACACTGAGAACGTCTCAAGCCCTAGCGGTGGCGATAAGTCAACAACTGTAGAGCTCACTTTCGACGACGATGCGATTGACGAACACGAAGATAAAGAGCTAGATAAGAAGTTAGATGACGATGACGACGATGATGACAGCAGTAGTTCTAGTTCAAGTCATACATCAGTGACACGCGACAACGTCATTGATAAAGTCGAATCTTACGAAGGTCATAAGCTAGATACAGATGAATACACTTACCAAGAACCTGAGAAACATGGCGACACTTGGGGCTTCTCTTTCACAGATAAAGATGGCGACCTCGCTGGCTCATACAAGATTGATGCAGATGATGGTTACGTCACAGAATACGATGAGGATGGAGAAGAAGTCTCCTCAGGTTATTAAACTATAGGTAAAAGTAGTTTCCAATTTCGATGTTAAAATTATAAAAAAGCTCGTAGATCGCTTAAACAGCATCTACGAGCTTTTAATTATGGTACGATTTTTAATTTATTATTGCTTACTCCAATCCAATTGTTGGTAAATCGTATCATCGACGAGAATTTCAACATTATCATGTTGATGCAAAATTGAAGCTGGCAACACTTCTGAAACTTTGCCTTCAATCAATTGTTGGATCGCATTCGCTTTTTTATCACCAAATGCTAGAAGAATAATACGCTTCGCTGACATAATAGAACCTAAGCCCATTGAAATCGCTTGAGTAGGCATATCCTCTGTACGTTCAAAATGTACTTTATTCGCATTAATTGTAGATTCTGTTAAATCGACAACACGTGTTTTACTCTCAAATGAAGCACCTGGTTCATTGAAGCCAATATGCCCGTTCTCTCCGATACCTAGTAGCTGAATATCAACAGGGCCTTCCGCTTCTAACTGCGCTTCGTAATCTTTAATTTCCTTGGAAATATCCTCTGCTTTACCGTTCGGCACGTGGATATTCTTAGCGACCCAGCTTGAATTGTGATTAAATAAGTTCTCATGCATATACGTATGGTAACTATCTTTGTCTCCCTGACCTAGACCAACATACTCATCCAGGTTGAACGTATGCACCTCAGATAAATCCGTTTGATTCAAGTTGATCAACTCGATTAAATCAGGATAAACCTCTAACATCGTATCTCCTGTAGCTAACCCTAGCGTCGTTTGAGGATGCGCTTTTACTTGTTTGATAATTTCAATTGCAGCGTATTCACTTGCTACACGCTTGTTCCCCATATTCAATATCTTCATAAAATCACCTTTTCCCTTAATTTATCATTAAATCCCTAGATATTCTTCGATTTCATTTTTGAGAGAAGGACAGAAATCTACTTGATTTCGTTGTCCTTCCCCCGCAAGGCTGGCTAGATTTCGAAAAAGGTAATCTACCCTTTCCGAATTCAGCCAGCTACTGCGACGTTTAACGTGTCTTATATATTAAGATGAGACGCTGTATATAAGTTTCTTAAACAAACTCAAAACTAACTTCCCGCCACCTCCGATTACTTTAAATATACCGTTTATAAAATTGTTAATCAATATAACACATGACTTTGAAAATACTTTTCATAAATAGCCATAGTCGCACCCTCTTCTTCACTCCAACGTACACTTGCGCATTTTATTAAATATAAAATTTAACAGTTATGCATTCATAGCGATCATCTACGGACTATTCCCCACACCGCTTCAATCTAGTGTTACCTTTAATACAGAGTTGAAATACTCTTAGGGAGGTGACTGATATGGTCGAAAAGATTATTGCGGTAATTAAATCAATTCTTGCTCCATTTGTATCAGGTGGCTTCCAAGACAAGTAATTTCAACTGAGTGACTGATAACTCTTTTTCAATATCGTAAAGATGCAGTCGAGGTTTTTTATTCATCCATGTTTCTACCTCGGCTGTATTTTTCTGTCTTGTTTTCGCAATCACATAACCTTCCCACCCTATTCTCGAACCCCACATCACCAACTAACTATTCTGTTTACGCATTAATATTTTTCTTATAAAAGTTGTTGTCACAAGCAATATGTTTCACATCAATTTTACCCAACTAGTATACTTGAAATAGCTTAACAAAGGAGTGATAGGTATGAGCACTTTCTCTAATGAAGAAAAGGTGCAGATCTTATCAGACATTGTGGCAATGAATACAGTGAATGATAACGAAATCGAGGTATGTAAATACTTACAGGACCTCTTCAAACAACATGGTATTGATTCTCGCATCCAAGAACTAGATGAGCATCGTGGAAACTTAATTGCCGAAATTGGTGAAGGCTCACCTGTACTTGGTATTTCTGGCCATATAGACGTCGTTCCTGAAGGTAAGCATGAACAGTGGACGTACGATCCTTTTACTCTTACAGAAGATGACGGCATGCTATATGGTCGCGGTGCAGCTGATATGAAATCAGGACTCGCCGCTTTAGCCATCGCAATGATTGAGATTAAAGAGAACGATTTACTGAAGAAAGGTCGCATTAAATTTATCGCGACATCATGTGAAGAGAAAGCACAGCTCGGTTCACAGAAAGCGTACGAAGCTGGCGAAATGGATGAGGTTGATGCCCTAGTCATCGCTGAACCTTGTCAGAACATGCTCGTAATTGCCCACAAAGGTTCCATGGACTACCGCATTATCTCTAAAGGGCACGCTGCACACAGTTCTATGCCTGTAATTGGTAAAAATGCGATACTACCGCTTATTGATTTCGTTAAAGATATCGACGACGCTTACCATCAAATTATCAAAGGTAATCGCAGTCAATCGCTCGATTTAAGTGGTATGTATGATAAACTTGCGCCACAACTTCCTCAATCCATCGATCCTGAATATGTCAAAGACGTTATCGAAGGATTAGTGATTAGTAATACGGTTATCTCAGGCGGTACACAAGTTAACTCTGTACCTGACTCTGCAGAAGCTGAATTCAATATCCGTACAATTCCGGAATACAATAATGAGAAAGTGAAACAACTCTTTAACGAGACATTAGATAAACACAACCAAAATGGTGCAGACCTTGAAAGCGACCTTTATCTTGACTTGGAATCTGTGCTTACGAATGGTAACAATGACCTCGTGAAATATGGTAAATCCATCGCAGACCGTAAGTTCAACGATAATTTCAAAGCAGCACCAACTGTCGCAATTACTGATGCGTCTAACTTACTACGCGACAAAGATGAGAACTTCCCATTCATCGTGTTTGGTCCTGGTGAGAACCCACATCAAATCGACGAATGTGTGCGTAAAGACAAATATCTCGACTTCACTGAGTATTATGTAGAGCTCTTTACGACTTATCTTGAAAATAGCTAAAGCGTTAAATAAGTTACGTTTTTTCAATATCTTAACTGTCTTAATATGAAGCAAAACGCCCCTCGCTATATGATGTAGTGAGGGGTGATTTGTATATCGATAGTTCCCACCATTGAAATTGAGCTAAGCCGAACGCCTTTCTGCCTCAGACGAAAGCGATACTACCCCAGACATCTTCTACAATGAACTTACGTTGGATATCCCCCTTTTCTCACTACACTCGCCCAACATACAAAAACACCCCACAGCTGGAGTGTGCTCTCCAACTATGGGGTGCATCGCACTTAAATTATGCTTTTTGTGCTTTTTTCTCAGCTTTTTTAACTGCTTTCTCACGTTTACGTTCTTCACGCAATTTCTTACGCATTTTCTTATTGATTTTTTGTGCATTCTTATAATATTTACTTTCGAAGTAACTAGATGAACCAATGTAATAGAAGATTAACGCAACAATCGCAATGACTAAGAAGTCATATGGATAATGGATTAAGTTGATACCTTTGAATTCTTTACTACCGATGAATGATAGTAATGCAAGAATTACTAAGTACACGATAATCCATAAACTACCGCCGATTTGTTTCGTCGTATTCTTCCAGTTCATTTTATACTCGTAGAAGAAATAAATCGGTAAACCGAGAATGATAATAAAGATGACTTCTGCTGTCGTTGGCCACATTGCCCAATAGATAGCAAGTGAAGCCAAGACGAATGAGAATGGTGCCATAAATTTCAACATACCTGCTCTGAATGGGCGATGTAGCTTAGGACCCATTTTACGTAAAGCGATGACCGTCGTAGGACCTGTAAGATAGGCTACTAACGTTGCTGTTGAAATTACGCTGGCTAACGTACCCCAGTCACGGAATAACGTTACCATCACCATACTGATAATCGCGTTAAAAGCAATCGCAATACGCGGAATGTTGTATTTCTTGTTAATCTTACCTAAGAATTTAGGAATATGACCATTCTGTTCCATCGCTTGTAACACACGGCCTGTGACAGCTACGAATGATACACCTGTACCGAATGGCGAAACCACTGCTTCAATATATAGCAGAATTGCAAGCCAGTTCAAGCTTAATAAGATCGCCATGTCAGCGAATGGTGAGTTGAAGTTAATACCACTCCAACCATGTTCATGTAACATACTTGTTGGCATAGACGTGATAAACGTACTTTGTAGGATGATGTAAAGTACGGCACTGATCACGAGTGAAATCACTACGCCACGTGCGATATTCTTCTCAGGTTTGTACACTTCAGACCCCATATTAATGATCGTCTGGAAAGCGTTAAATGAGAAGATAATCCCTGAGGCAGTGGTTGCCGCAAAGATAGGCGCACTACCATATGGCATAAACTGATTAATAGAGTGACCGTAGTTACCTGTATGGAAACCAGATAACATTAACATGATAATCGTTAATAATGGCACACCTAATTTAAATACTGAAATTAAGCTTGTAAATGATGTTAAAAGTTTCACTGACCAATAGTTAAGTAATGAGAAGACCGCGATAATCGCATAAACAGCGATTAATCCTACGGTACTGATTTGGCCATTGTGCATTAAATGACCCATAAACTTCGCCCAGTCCCAAGGCCAAGAACTCATGTATTGAACAGCAGATACTGCTTCGATCGGAATGATAGTAACCAATGACACCCAGTTCGCCCATGAAGCGATAAAGCCGAGTAACGAACCGTGCGTATATTGCGCGTAGTTACTCATTCCACCGGATTGTGGGAACATGACACCAATCTCGATATAGTTATATGCGATTGTCCCGATAACGATGAAACCGATAATCCATGAGAGGATCGCAGCTGGTCCTGCTATAGATGATGCTTCCCAGGCACCAAAGAGCCAGCCCGAACCAATTAACGAACCGAGTCCGAGTAATATAAGTTGCGGTAAATTAATCTTACCTTTGTGTTTATCTTGTGACATAATAACTCCTATTTCTTTTATATTCATGATAGTCAAGGCACTGCGAATCGTTAACGATTATACAATGCATTGCATACTTTGCTATTATACTCTAAAACGCAATATCGTCAAATCAACGCCTACAGTAGATGAGTTATTCATTCTGTTGTATTAATATACTAAATAATGGCTTTGAATGCATATCTCGCAACTATGTAGAAGACCGCTTAAACACTTGTAGTCAGCATTATAATAGATAATTTTTACACGTTACTAAAATATGCATTAAAGTGTATTCATTGTAAGCGCTTTTACAAATTAAAATATCCTCTAAACTACTAGAGCGCCAGTGTTTATAGAGATTTTATAAGTTATCTAGGGTGAATTTTACACTTTTAACTAAAATCTAAATAGAAAAAGTAGTATACGCATCAAAACAGTAAAAGTTCTTGCGCATACTACTTCAAAACATGTAACTCAAATCATGATAACTCATTATTTGTCTATTCTATTGTAGATAAATGTGCCAAACACGATGCTCTTACTTACGGAATCTCTCGTCAATAGTGTCGTTATTAATATCGTTAAGTCTATCCACACTCACATGGCTACCTTTCTTATAATTGAGACGATGTTTCTTCGCTAGCTTCTCTTTATAATCTTCAAGCGGTATCATCTTGAAGTGTGCTTTACCTTTATGGGTCTTCGCGTTCTGAGGCTCATAATGTGTCACGACTGCACGCCACTTCACATTCTTCACTTTCGTCTTCGCATTTTTATCTAAATCAAAGTGTAGGTTACCGCCGAGAATATTGTTCTCATCGCCTGTAGCTTGGCCGTTAAGGAAGTTACCTAACGAGTACGCAACAAGTGTCTTATTACCGTCTTTCCCTTTCATCCACTGCATAGGTTGAATGACGTGAGGATGCGTACCGATAATGACATCTGCACCTTGATCGGCAATGTAATGCGCGTAGTCTTTCTGCTTATCAGTAACCTTATGCGTGCCTTCTTTACCCCAGTGGGCTGACACCATCACGACATCGCTGACTTTCTTCGCTTGCGCAATATCTTTCTTGATGAGCTTTTTATCGAAACGGTTAATATTATATTGGTGATCTGGCTGGATACCGTTCGTGCCATATGTATAGCTGACGAGCGCCACCTTCGTACCATTGACGTTCTTTACCGTAATATGGTCACGTTCTTTCTGGCTGCGATATGTACCTGTGTAGGTCGCTTGGTCTTTCAAATGATCCCAAATACTGAGCTCATTGTACAAACCACTCATCCCTTGGTCGAGCGCGTGGTTGTTAGAGCCATTGACGAGGTTGAATCCTGTATCAATAATGTCTCCTGCCACTGCACTTGGTGTGTTAAAACGCTTAAAACCATGGAAAGGCTTATCGTCTCCACCCATTGGCGATTCTTGGTTGATAAAGGAAATATCTGCTGATGACATACGTTGCTTCAAAGGTTCATACATCGGTTTAAAATCATAAGAACCATCGACTTGTCGAGCATCATTATAGACCGCTGGATGAATCAAATTGTCTCCCACTGCTTCAACTGAGATCTCATCATCTTTAGCGCACGCTTGAGAGAAGCCCATGACGCCTATGCACAAAACAAATAATATGATTGAAGTAAATAATTTCCTCATTAACTTTATCTCGCTTTCTATATATTTTATAAAAGTAAATCTTATCCTTAATATAACAAAAACATAAAATAAGTATAGTCTTTTTATGAAAATAGTTAAAAAAGCCTACAGTTTCTTGCGCTGAGGAGTAGGGTAAAATGAGAACTAAGAATGAATTAATCGAGGAGTGACGAATAAGTGGAATATTTAACATATGGAGATCATAAAGAACAATTTATTGAAGTTTATCAGACTGATGATAATGCAAATTGGTTAGCTGTCGTGCATGGTGGCTATTGGCGTCAACGTATTGGTGTAGAGAAGATGCACCCCTTTGTGGAAAAGCTCGTTAACTTCGGCTTCAATGTCGTTAATATTGAATACCGTCGTGGGGAGCACCCTTGGCCAACGCCAGAAACAGATGTGCAACAAGCGCTTGAAACATTCAAGTCATCTGAGTACTTCCGTACAAAAGGTCAGCTCACTGTTATCGGTCATTCAGTTGGAGGTCAACTGGCGTTTAACAATGCGCAATATGCCGATTACATCGTGGCACTCGGCCCAGTGACAGATGTAAAATTCACACGTGACCACCATCTCGGTGATGATGCAGCACTTGAATACTTTGGTGATGCGTCAGATGAGGCCTTATACCAAGCTTCACCTCTTTCACGTCTACCTCTGAGTGTGCCTACACTGATCTTACATGGTGTAGACGATGACAAAGTACTCATCGATACGACTTTCGATTACATTGAACAGAATGAGGGCGATGTGATTGATTTACTTGCGCCTGCCAAACTTGATCACATGGTAGCGATTGAACCCGATATGCCGTTCTTCGATCATATGGTAGACTGGATTCGTAATCATTCTTTATAACAAAATCGTAAGCCGAACATATGAGGAGGACGACAAGTGAAACCGGTATACTTTAACCACGATGGTGGCGTAGATGATTTAGTTTCTTTATTTTTATTACTTCAAATGGAAGAAATCGATTTAATTGGTGTTAGTGCGATTGGTGCGGATAGTTACATTGAACCTGCCGTCAGTGCTTCAGAAAAAATTATTCAACGCTTCGGCCACCAACCTATTGAAGTGGCTGCTTCGAAAGCGCGATGCAAGAATCCTTTTCCAAAAGAGTGGCGCATGCATGCGTTCTTCGTAGATGCACTACCCGTCTTAAATGAACATTACGAAACTAACGATAAGGATATCACAACGCATGTGGAAGCCTATCAAGATATTATCGATAAAGTAACACAGAGTGAAGAACCAGTAACATTGCTATTTACTGGTCCATTAACTGATTTAGCGCAAGCACTCACAGTAGACCCAACCATCACTTCACAAATCGAACGTTTAGTATGGATGGGTGGCACCTTCCTCGACAAAGGTAACGTCGAAGAACCTGAACATGATGGCACTGCAGAGTGGAACGCATTCTGGGATCCCGAAGCTGTCGCAACGGTCTTCAACTCAGAAATCGAGATTGATATGGTCGCATTAGAAAGCACGAATCAAGTTCCTTTAACGTGGGAAGTGCGTCAAATGTGGGCACGTGAACGTCAATATATCGGAGTTGAGTTCTTAGGAGTGAGCTATGCAGCGATGCCACCGTTAACGCATTTCCAAACTAACTCTACTTATTTCTTATGGGATGTGCTCACGACTGCGTATACCGGCGAGGCTTCCCTCGCTCATAAACATACGGTCAAAGCATCGGTGGTAACAGAAGGTCCAAGCCAAGGTCGCACGTATATCGATGAGACACATGGTCGCTTAGTAGGCGTCGTCGATGATGTAGATCGTGACGACTTCTTCCGCTACATTACTGATTTAGCTAAAAAAGCAGAATAAAGCGAAAGTGTTAGTTGAGTGCAGCCCAGCGCGGTAGCTGTCTGAATTCGAGATGGCTATCGCTTTCTTGAACTCTAGTCACCCTCGCGGAGGAAGGACAACGAAATCACAGATTTCTGTCCTACTCCCAAACAAGGGAAAGTTGTTAAATAAAAACAATATAGTACTATTTTCCACCCACGCTAAAAGGTCCTTAATTGAGCCGCTCCAGACTCAATCAAGGACCTCTTTCATTTTACTAATAAGATATTAAGCTTGCTTACTCATCTTCTTATAACCCGGACGAACGAAGATCATCGCCACAATACCGATCACTGCTGATACTACAGCTGAGATAAACATTGATTTATAGCCATAAGATGATACGAGAATACCTGTTAACGTTGGCGCGATAATTGTCGCTGAGTTAACGAAGAAGTGTGTAATACCTCCGTATGTACCTGCATTCTTAGGCGCAGTATCGATAACGACAGCCCAGTATACCGCGTTCGGTAAGAAGAGGAATGCTACCCCTAACATCATTAAGAACATAATCATCGGTACACTATTTGTCGTTGGAATAATCAAGAAACAAATAGCTGCAAGAATCATACCAAAGATCGATAATCCTGAACGTGCAATCCATAAATTTCCTGTCTTCGTACGTAACCAGTCAGATAAACGACCACCGAAGTAAGCTGTAAAGACAGCACCGATCCAAGGAATCATACCTAAATACCATAGTGAATGGATTTCAAAGTGGTACTCGTCTTGTAAGTACTTTGGCGTCCAAGTTAAGACTAAGAAGTTGATGTATTGGAAGCCGAAGTAACCAATTGTATTAAAGATAAGCGTTGGACTCTTGAAGAAGTGATACCAACGTTCATTAGAACTATCTTCCGTTTCCACTGTCTTCTCACCTGAGAATGTATCGTCAGTCGAACGGATGGCCGCCAACTCTTCTTTCGATACTTTCGGATGATCTTCTGGATAGTTCGTAAACATCTTACTCCAAATAATTACCCAAACGATACCGAGTGCACCCATTAATATGAATAGTACACGCCAAGTTGTTACAGATAATAAGAATGACGCGATAGGCGCTGTGATTAACGCACCTAGTGGCACCCCGATTAAACCTAACGCTGAAAGTAAGCCACGTTCTTTCGGAGCAGCCCAGTTCGCGTTCGTCTTGTTCATCGTAGAGAATAACGGTCCTTCAGAGAATCCGAAGAGGACACGTAGGACACCGAAACCTGCAAGTGCTGAACCACCAAAGACAGCGAGTCCAAGTTCACCTGCGAAAGCCATGGCCATTTCAAACACAGACCATAACGTACCTGCGACGATCCAAACGAATTTAGGTCCTTTCTTATCTGATAAGATACCTCCGAATAATGAACCGAGCATGTAACCATAACCGAAATAACCAAGAATTGAGCCCCATGCGACTTTGTCGAAACCAAATTCTTTAATAATGTCAGCTTGGGCATACGAAATTGAACCACGGTCAATGTAGTTAATCATAGTCATGAGTACAATCATCGTGATGATGACATAACGATATTTTTTCATGTTCCCCACCCTTTGTTTATCAATTTACTGAGAATTCTTAATCTTTCTATATGTATAAAACTACAATAACCTTAAATGAAAGCGCTGTCAATTATGAATAAGTTATCATGTTGTATCAGTTTTTACGTAAAAAGTAATCATTCCTCTCTTTTACAACATGAAAAATCCCTCCAACAAAGCGTTCAATAACACTTCGTCAGAGGGATTCATTGTTCGTTATTTTACAACTGACCTATTCTATTGAATTGTGCCCGCATCTTCATCATGCACCCCATGTTTGTAATAGTCGACATATTGAGGTGCTAAAGGTTCTTTTCCTAGAATAATATCTGCTGCTTTCTCAGCTAACATCAACACTGGAGAGTGGATGTTACCGTTTGTCGTACGTGGCATAGCAGATGCGTCAACGACACGTAAGTTCTCCATACCGTAAACTTTCATAGTGAGTGGATCTACAACAGCCATTGGGTCATCTTTAGGCCCCATCTTCGCACTACAAGATGGGTGTAATGCTGTTTCACCGTCGTTCTTAACCCACTCAATAATTTCTTCATCTGTTTGTACGTCAGGTCCTGGAGAAATTTCGCCTGCATCAAATGGTTTAAGTGCAGGTTGTGACAGGATATTACGTGCAACTTTAATCGCTTCGATCCATTCACGCTCATCCTCTTTCGTTGATAAGTAGTTGAAGACGAAATCTGGATGTTCAAATGGATCTTTAGATTTGATCTTCAAGCTACCGCGTGAATTAGAGTACATTGGTCCCACGTGAACTTGGTAACCATGTTCTGTCTTCGCTTTCTGACCATCATAACGTACCGCTAATGGTAAGAAGTGGAACATCAAGTTAGGATAATCGACATCATCGTTTGAACGGACGAAACCGCCACCTTCGAAGTGGTTCGATGCAGCTGCACCTTTACGGCCTAGAATCCATTGTAAACCGATGAGTGGCATCTTGAGTTTATTCAAGCTTGGTTGCATAGACACAGGTTTCTTACAAGCGTGTTGAATGTAGACTTCAAGATGGTCTTCAAAGTTCTCTCCGACACCAGGAAGGTGGATGCGGGGTTCAATACCGATTGAACGGAGATGCTCTGAATCACCGATACCTGACAATTGTAGAAGTTGTGGTGTATTGAATGCACCACCTGAAAGGATAACTTCTTTCGCATTCACTGTATGTTCTTTACCATTCTTCTTGTAAGTTACGCCTGTCACACGACGACCTTCGAAGTTTAAACGTGTAACGAATGCACGTGTTTCAACATTTAAGTTAGGACGTTTCATCGCAGGTCTCAAATAGGCTCTTGAAGCTGACACACGACGACCATGATGGACTTGGCTGTCGAATGGACCAAAGCCTTCTTGTCTGAAACCATTTACGTCAGGTGTCTTTTTATAACCCGCTTCAACTGCTGCATCAAAGAACGCTTGGAATAACGGGTTCTTCGCAGGTCCACGTCTGAGCTTGATCGGACCGTGTAAACCACGGATTGGGTCATTCTTCTCTGCACCAAATGTTGTCTCTAAACGTTTGAAGTAAGGTAAGCAGTGGGCATAGTCCCAAGTTTCCATACCTTTAGGCGCACCCCAACCTTCGTAGTCCATTGGGTTACCACGTTGATAAATCATACCGTTGATAGAGCTTGATCCGCCGAGCACTTTACCACGTGCGTGAGAAACTTTACGGCCATTCATATGTGGCTCTTTATTTGTAGAGTAAATCCAATCGTAGAATTTATTACCTGATGGATACATCAAGGCTGCTGGCATTTGAATAAGTAAATCCCAAGGATAGTCACTACGTCCTGCTTCAAGAACGAGCACTTCTTTCGTACCGTCTGCAGTCAAGCGGTTACCGAGTACTGAACCGGCACTACCGCCACCGATAATAATATAGTCATATTGCTTGTCTGTGTGTTGATTCGCCATACTTTCTATAACCCTCCTAGTGAAATACGCTGTTCTACGTTACTTTACTTGTTTATATTTTTAAAAATGAAAGGTTGAACGTGCGACGGAAATCTTTAACAGAACATCTTACACGTTACAACCTTCTTGTGTTGCTATCACATTGTGTTACTAAAATCAGTGTAGCTTAGTCGTTATTAAACCAATCGACAGTTTCTGGAGCTTGGTTTGTAAGAATATGTTTCGTATTGAGGTATTCTTCAAGTCCTTCTTTACCTAACTCTCTACCGATACCTGATTGTTTATAGCCACCCCATGGCGCTTGTGCGAAGTAAGGGTGGAAGTCATTAATCCAAACTGTACCGAGCTTCAATTTGCTAGCAATGCGTTGTGCTTTTCCAATATCTTGAGAGAAAATCGCACCTGCTAAGCCGTAAATTGAATCATTTGCAAGTTTGATTGCTTCTTCTTCGTCTGAGAATCCTTCGACAGTAACGACTGGGCCGAAGACTTCTTCTTGTACGATGCGCATTGACGTATCGCAATCTGTAATCACTGTAGGTTCAAAGAAGAAACCTTGTTGTAAGTCTTCACGTTCAGGACGTTTACCTCCCACTGCGATTGTCGCACCATCTTGTTTAGCAACTTCCATGTAACCTTCAACTTTATCACGATGTTCTTGAGAGATGAGTGGACCTACTTCTGTCTCATCGTCGAAGCCATTACCTAATTTAATTTTTTTAACGCGGTCGATAAGTGCTTTTTCAAATTTATCTTTAATATCGTTGTGCACTAAGATACGTGAACCTGCTGAACATACTTGACCAGCGTGGAAATAAGCACCGTTAAGCGCTTGGTCTACTGCCACGTCGAAGTCTGCATCGTCAAAGATGATGTTAGGGTTCTTACCACCTAACTCAAGTGCAATATTAGTGACATGATCTGCCGCCTGTTTCATGATGTGCTTACCAGTTTCAATACCACCAGTGAATGATACGAGATCAACTTCTTCATGAGATGACATCGGATTACCAACTTCAGCACCGTCACCTAATACGAGGTTGATGACACCTTTAGGGAAGCCCACTTCTTCCATCATTTCAAACACGCGAATGGTAGTGAGCGGTGTGATTTCACTAGGTTTCATTACGAGTGAACAACCTGCCGCTAATGCTGGAGCAATCTTCCATGATGCTTGTAATAATGGATAGTTCCAAGGTGTGATTTGCGTTACAACACCTAAAGGTTCTTTCACGACGCGACTTTCAGTACCTTGGATAGGTGAATTGATGATTTCGCCGCCTTCTTTATCAGCGAGACCTGCGTAGAACATAAACACATTGTGAATATCGTCCATATCTGCAAGTGATTCTGTGTATGTCTTACCAGTGTCTAGCGTTTCTAATTGTGCAAGCTCCTCACGATGTTCTTTGATTTGATCAGCAATTGCGCGTACTTTCTTACCACGTTCCTCAGCAGTTTCATTCGCCCACTCACCTGATTCAAATGAGCGACGTGCTGCAAGAATAGCGCGTTCAGTATCTTCAGCCGTACCTTCCGCAACTTGGAAGATAACTTCTTGGTTATATGGATTGATGATGTCTCTTGTAGCTTGATTTGAGCTATCTACCCAAGCACCATCAATATATTGTTGATGAGATAAGTTTTTTAATACGTCCATAACTGCACCTCCGTTAAGTTTGTTAAATTTTTATTTAACGAATTTTTCAAGATTATCTTAGCATGTGCAATTTTAAACTGTCAACCCTGTTGTAATGGTTACTTATAGTAAAAGAGAAGCAGAACTGCGTCTCAAATCGTTGATACGACTTCATTCGCACGTCTGCTTCTCTCTTTTATTTCATTTTACTTTTTTAAAATGTGTGCGTTGTTAGTGGATAAGTCTAGCGCTTGCCTTTCTTTATCCCGTTGGCGCAGTGAAAGCGTTTCGCATTTTAGGAGTCGAAAAAGGTATGCAGCGACGTTTACTACCCGTAAACCAGCTAATACCTTTTAAAGAGGGCGACAAAGGCAAACACTTGTCATCACCTAACCCGTTGGCGCAGTGAAAGCGTTTCGCATTTTAGGAAACAAGAAAATAACGCAGCGACGTTTACTACCCGTAAACGAGCCAGTTATTTTCAAAGTTGACAACAATTGCAAACGCTTGTCAAAAGCCAACACTACAGGTTGTCGTTGTGGTGGATGTCACGCTTATCCTCAGCAACCTGCACAATCCGTAGAGACCGTCTTTCAATCTCTTTATGCTTATCCGCACGCTGTTGCAACCGTATCCGGTCATTACCCAGCGTCCGCATAAAGGAAACCATCATGATAAGGAAGATGACGATTAATGGCACACTTGCCAGAATCGATGCTGTCTTCAGTACTTCTAATGCACGTTCGCCACCTACGAGCATAAGTGAGAACGGTAATAGACATAATGCGAATGCCCAGAACAAACGATTGGCTCTTAATGGTTCGCCAATAACGACTTTTTGAGAAGCCGAAGCAAGGATGTATGAACCAGAATCGAATGTTGTAGCCAAGAATAAGAACGCTGAAATTAAGAATAAGACAATCGTAATACTTGGCATTGGTAAGTGATGCATCACTTCGATGATCGTCGCTTCGGTACTGTGGTGATTTAAGAAATTAATCACATCGAATTCATGTGTAATTTGAAGATAAACCGCATAGTTACCAAAGATACCGAAGAATAAGATACAACCTAATGTACCGTAGACCATTGTTCCGAGCACGACTTCTTTCAATGTACGACCTTTAGAAATACGTGCGATAAAGAGTCCGATAAATGGCGCATATACGATCCACCATGACCAATAGAAGATAGTCCATTGTTGAGGGAAGTTCGTTTCTTTACGTCCACCGATACCACCAAATGGCTCAAGCCATGTTGCCATATGGAAGAAGTTCTTCAGTAAGTCCCCAACACTTGTCACAGTCGTTTCCATCATGAAGACAGTAGGTCCAATGATGAATACGAAGGCAAGTAATAAGAATGAGAGCCATACGTTGACGTCACTCAGCTTTTGAATCCCTTTCTTCAAACCTGTATATGAACTAATCGCAAAGATAACAGTAATGGTCAGCAAGATAATACTGCGCATAACCATGTTCTCACCGTCTAGTCCTGTTAGACGTTCGATACCTGCAGAAATCATCGGTACACCGAGTGCGAGTGATGTTGCCGCACCGCCGAGTAAACCGAAGATAAATAGAATGTCGACAATTTTACCTAATAACTTATCCGTTTGACCTTTCAAGATCGGACGGCAAGCTTGGCTAATCTTGTAAACAGGTTTCTTCTTAACGAATACGAGATAACCAATCGGTAAAGCTGGTAACACATAGATAGCCCAAGCGATTGGACCCCAGTGGAACATCCCGTATGTAGTGGCGTAAGAAAGCGCCTCATCTGTCATACCTTTCGCTCCATTTGGCGGATCTTGGTAGTAGAACGCCCATTCGATAACACCCCAGTAAAGGATGTCTGAACCAATCCCTGCACAGAAGAGCATTGCTGCCCAACTGAAGTTATTAAATTCAGGGCGATCTGTCGCTTTCCCTAAAGTCACATTTCCATATTTACCAAATGCGATATAGAGTACAAATCCGAGTATTAGCAGTCCTAGTGCTAAATATACTGCCCCAAGTGAACCCGAAATCGCATCGTTAATTCGAGTTATGACATCTTGACTTGCTTTTGGAAAGACCATCATAGGAATAACCGCGACAAGTAGTACGACGACGGCACCTATGAAGGTCGTCCAGTCCATGACCTTCCCTTTTTTCAAAGTTAAACACTCCTTACATATCTATCTTGTGTAAATCTTGAATGAAAGTGGTATAGATTAACCTACACTCGCCCTCGTGGTTCGTGCAGATATTTCTTTGTATGTACAGACATGAGACTAACTAATATTAAATAAAAATGCAAATTCATCATAAAATATTGTATCTAACCTAATGAATAATTATATAAAAACGAAGTACAAGAGCATGAGAATTCTCTTTCGTTAACACTTTGTTAAGTTACGATTTAACGAATTGAACAGACTTAATAGTTTGGCATTTATGTATATTTATGCTTTTTAAACGTATATAAATAAATTTAAAAATACAGCTTAATCCTTTCCTTCAATCCCTGCTTTATACCACTTTTCGACATTAAATCCATTTCTATAGAAATTACCACTTCAAAAATTAGTTGAGCGTGCCCCCCTATACAAAC
>NZ_KV804758.1:0-12232 GCF_001811435.1 Staphylococcus sp. HMSC071G07 | reverse complement strand
TACTATAAATTCAACTTTGCAACAGAACCCTTTATACAAACAAAAAACAGGGTACTACTTTAAAGTAATACCCTGTTTTAAAATTAAATTTTAATTTATTAAACAAATTTAAGTACTTGGTCAACGATTTTAGCAATTGTATTAGCAATGCCAAAGCCCATGTCTACCCAGTCTTGTTTGACATGTAAACCTGAATTTACTGCATTATGTAATGATTCAACAATACCTGACATAAATGTACACTCCTTTATACAAATGAAAATGATGTAACCATATAAATTTGTAACATTTCTAGAATGATTTGTAAACTTAATTTACACTATTTTAATATATCACATCATTAACAATGACAAAAAATACCGGACTCTATATTAAATAGAATCTGGTATTTTTGATTTGTCCATCCTTTTTTTTAATATAAAAAGATGTTATTAATATCATGCTCTTGGATATTATATATAAATTTAGTATTCAATATTTGGTATTTTATTTACATGTTTTTGATAACGTTTAAGTACACTATAACCAATAGTACAAATAGCTATTGCTACAAATAATTTTTTCAAATTTGTCATTCCTTTACTCTATTTGTTTTCATAATAATTTAATTCTAAATCTTTAGATGTTTGTTTTCGAATAGTTCTCATTAATCCAATATCATTAACTAATGATTGGCCATAAGATGGTATCATTTTTTTGATTTTTGGTGTCCATTTTGATTCATATTCTGAGAAGTTTTTTTCAAGTACTTCTAAAGCTACAGAAACTGAAGTTGAAGCCCCAAGGTGATTCTCCTAGTAAAGCAATAATTGAGTGATCTTTAGAATTAACTACTTCCGTTCCAAATTGAATATAACCTTTTCCATGTTCAGGTGTATCTTTGATGACTTGTACACGTTTACCAGCAGTATATAACTGCCAATCTTCATCACGTGCTTCTGGATAAAACGTACGTAAATGATTCATACACCCTTCTTTAGTCATTAATATTTGATCAAACGAATATTTAATTAAAGGAAGGTTTTTAACTGCAGAAGATAAAAGTGTTGTAATATTATATGGCTTAATCGATTTAAATAAATCTAAATTCGAACCATTTTTTAAGAATTTAGGGCCTACACTAGCAAATGGGCCAAATAATAAGGTACGTTCACCATCAATATAACGTGTATCCAAGTGAGGTACAGTCATAGGTGGTGTACCTTTAGGCTCTTTACCATATACCTTAGCGTCATGCTTGGCTATGGTATCAGGGTTAGTACAAATTAAGAATTGACCTGTAATTGGGAAACCACCCAAATTTTTGCTTTCTGGAATACCTGTTTTTTGTAATAATGGAATGGCTCCACCACCAGCACCAATAAATACATAATCAGCAAGTTCTGTTTGCACATCACCACTATTGCGTTGACGTACTTTAACTTCCCATTTACCATCTTTTCGATGATTAAAATCTATGACTTCATGATTATATTGCACATTAGCATTCGGATGTTGTTCAATATTTTTAGCCATTTTTCGAGTAAGCTCACCAAAATTAACATCTGTACCTTCATTAATTTTACTAGCAGCCATAATGTCACTCGAATTATGCCCTTTCATCATTAAAGGAATCCATTTTCTCATTTCCTCAATATCTTCCGTATATTCAATATTGTCAAACATCGGAAAATCTTTCATCGCATAATAGCGATCTTTCAAAAATTGAACATTATTTTTACCTCTTACAAAACTAATATGAGGTAAAGGCTGAATAAATTCTTTAGGGTTAGAAATACTTTTATTTTTAACTAAGTGGCTCCAAAATTGTTTTGAAATTTCAAATTGCTCATTAATTTCTTTTGCTTTTTCAATATCAATTGAACCATCAGGCTTTCTTACTGTATAGTTCAGTTCACATAAAGCAGCATGGCCAGTTCCGGCATTATGACGTTCATTAGAACTTTCAATCCCTGGACGATCTAAACGTTCATATAGTTTAATATTCCAATTAGGTTCTATTTCTTTAAGCATAGAACCAAAAGTAGTACCTTAATACCCCAGCACCAATAATGACAACTGTTTTTGACTCTTTAGTATTCATAAATAATTCCTCTTCCCTTTTTGTGACTAAGTAGTAGTGTAATACAATTCAACTTATAATAAAAATACTCATTTTTAATCTGACTTATTCCATAAAAGAATAGGTTTAAAAGCAACTAAAAAACTCTAAAAGATGCGTTAAAGATTTATAAAACTTTAATATATCTTTTTTAGGTGAAAACTTCTGATAATCATCGATTATGTTAATAAATGTAAAATCAAGCAGAACTTTTTTAATTTTAGCAACAATTTTTATTACCATTTTCTTTTTTCTCATTATTTTCGTCTTTTTTGTCTGTTTTCTCTTCAATTTTAACTGAACAACATGACTGTTCTTGAGGTTTTAATTTTTTTAATGTGTCTTTGATACCCATTTACTTCACCTCCTTAAATGATTAAGTTAACAATTAGACCAGTTGCAATAGCCACAACTAAAATTGCAATAACGAATGAGACTACAAATTTTTTCTTGAATAATTTAGATAATAATACTACTTCTGGAATACTTGCACCAGCACCACCTATTATCAACGCAACTACTGTTCCTAAAGACATCCCTTTTGATACTAATGCCTCAGCTATAGGTAACATTGTTTCAGGTCTGATATACATTGGAATGCCTATAACAGATCCAATGAATACGGATATAACGCCATCTCCACTTGCGTATTTTGTAATAAATGTTTCGGGTACAAATCCATATATGAACGCTCCAATAAATACACCAATAAATAGGTAAGGAAGCATTGGATATAAAAATGCCCAAGCATCATTTAATGCTTGTTTAAAACGAGATCCATTTTTATTAGCGAAAAATCCATCGCCTTTAACATTTACACCTTTATAAGTTTCAGCTAAATTCATTTTTGAAAATACAAAACCTGTTAAGATACTAAAGATTGCTAGTACAATAAAATAAACTATTGCAACTTTCCAACCTAATAAGGCCCATAACATAAACACCATTAATGGATTCATTAATGGTGAAGCAATTAAGAAACTCATCGCTGGACCAAAAGGTACTTTAGAATTTAATAGACCTGCAAGTATTGGAATAGTTGAACAAGAACAAAAGGGAGTAATCGCACCAAATATCATCCCAAAAAAATAATTGTTTCCTTGGTTAGGCTTACTTAACATGCTTTTGATTTTATCTTCCGAAATTACTTGTTGGATTAGACTTACAATAAAACTTACGATTATGAACAGTATTAATAATTCAAAAAACAGCATTAAAAATGTTTTTATGAATTCTATAATTGAATCTAACATCAGTATAACGCCTCCGAATTTCTTTAATCAACTTTTTTTGATTAATTAATCAAAAAAATAGATCTGTTTTGTATTAAAAGAAGATACTCATAATATCTTACAACAAGTATCTTCATTTAAAACTACCTGTATTTGTTGTTCATTAATTTTGTAATAATTCCATGTGCCATGCTTTTCAGCAATAAGAACATTTGCATCTACTAATTTTTTTAAATGATAAGAAAGTTTAGATTGTTTTATATCTAATAACTCTTCTAAATCACATACACATAATGATTTATTGAAGCTTTGGCTAATTTGATTTAGTATTTTTAATCTGATTTTATCGGCAAGTGCATTAAACATATTTTCATAAAAGTCAAATTGTTGATCTTCACTCATATCAGTCTTTGCTTTAATAACTTCCATAAAAGACCATCCTTTTTATAATATTTCATTGAGTTTATATTATCTTTATTTCAATTCTTGAATTGCTTGTTTATAGTTATTTTTTGTTGATTCGCCATACTGATTAATGTTCCCTTTAAAGAACTCCTTTTCCATATATATTGTAGCTTCTTTTAAATTGATTTCTCTTGATAGCATAACAAGATTTAAATAACTTACAAAATAACCAACAGTTAAAGTACTTGCATGGTTTACTCGCAATCAAGCATGCCTCCTTATTGTCAACGTAGTTTTATATCATTTAATACATCAATTTTTTTTGATATATTAAATATAAATCAATATCTATATTATCGCAAGAAGAAAACCTATAATTTTACATAAACTTAGATATTGCTCACAAAAATACTAAAATAATTTCTTCATAAATTGTATTATTAAGAATTAAATTTAGTAAAATTTTTAAAACTCAAACAAAAACATAGACACTAATCTATATAGATGTTAGTCTATAATCCAAATTAATTAATGAGGTGAGTATAATGTTAAATATTGAAATATACGAAGAAGCTATGTGCTGTTCTACTGGGGTATGTGGTCCAGAACCGGATGAAACACTAATAAAAGCGAATCAAATCAATGAATATTTAAAGCAAAATCAAATAGAAGTTCAACGTTATAATATGAATAATAATCCGAATGAATTCATTAAAAATCAAGAAGTTATTCGTTTAATTCAAGAAAAAGGTGATGAAGTTTTACCAATCACTTTTATAGAAGGCAATATAGCTAAAACGGGCGCTTATATTACCCAAGAAGAAGCCGATGAAATTATTACAGTTAATCAAATGAGAAATGGAGGATGCTGTGATGGAGATGGATGCTGTTAAATACTTAAATAAATTGAATCTAGATAACATTGAGTTAACAAAATATTTGTTTTTTACTGGTAAAGGTGGCGTAGGCAAAACAACGATATCAAGTTTTATTGCTTTAAACTTAGCAGAGAATGGAAAGAAAGTAGCTTTAGTAAGTACTGATCCAGCTAGTAATTTACAAGATGTATTTCAAATGGAATTATCTAATAAATTAACTAAATATCAACCTATACCTAATCTCTCTATAGCCAATTTTGACCCGATTGCTGCTGCAGACGATTATAAAGCACAATCTATAGAACCTTATGAGGGTATTCTACCAGAAGATGTGCTTGCTGAGATGAAAGAACAGTTAAGTGGTTCATGTACAGTTGAAGTAGCAGCATTTAATGAATTTACAAATTTTTTAGCCGATAAAACTTTAGAACAAGAATTTGATTTCATTATATTTGATACAGCTCCAACAGGTCACACCTTAAGAATGCTTGAATTACCTTCTGCATGGACAGATTATTTAAATACAACGAGTAATGATGCTTCTTGCTTAGGTCAATTATCAGGTTTAAATGAAAATAGAGTTAAATATAATTCAGCACTTGAAAAACTACGTAACCAAGATGATACGACCATGATGTTAGTTGCGAGACCTACTCACTCTTCTATATATGAAATTCAAAGAGCGCAACAAGAATTACAACAACTGTCAATTTCTAAATTCAAAGTAATCATTAACAACTATATAGAAGAAAGTCACGGTTTAATTTCGAGTCAGATGAAATCAGAACAAGATAAAAACATTAATCATTTTACTGAATGGTTAAATAACAATCATGCTTATTACGTTCCATATAAAAAGCAGAAAGAAGAAGGTATAGAAAGTTTAACTAATCTATTAAATGATGATAACTTAATTGAAAATGATGACTTTATTGTTGAAGATCATCCGCAATTCAATAAATTAATCGATGAAATTGAAAATAGTAAAGTTCAATATTTATTTACAATGGGAAAAGGTGGCGTTGGTAAAACGACAGTAGCAACGCAATTAGCTACAGTATTATCTAATAAAGGATATCGTGTTCTTTTAGCAACTACTGACCCTACTAAAGAAATTAATGTTGAAACTACAAGTAATTTAAATACTGCTTATATTGATGAAGAACAAGCATTAGAAAAGTATAAAAAAGAAGTACTAGCCACAGTGAATGATGATACACCACAAGACGATATTGATTATATTATGGAAGATTTAAAATCACCTTGTACAGAAGAAATAGCATTTTTCAAAGCCTTTAGTGACATTATGGAGAATCAAGACGACATGGATTACGTCATTGTAGATACAGCTCCTACAGGCCATACCTTGCTGTTACTTGATTCTAGTGAAAATCATCATAGAGAATTAAAAAAAAAATCAACTCAAACTACCAGTAATGTTGAAACGTTATTACCTAAAATTCAAAATAAAAATTTAACACAGATGATAATCGTAACACTAGCAGAAAAAACACCTTATTTAGAATCTAAACGTTTAGTAAAAGATTTAAATAGAGCTAATATAGGCCATAATTGGTGGGTTGTTAATCAATCGTTAGTTACGCTAAATCAACGTGATGACCTTTTTAGTAACAAAAAAGAAGATGAATCATTTTGGATAAACAAGATTAAAAATGAAAGTCTTGATAATTATTTTGTCATACCTTATGGCGGGTTATCATAATGAAAAAAATTGTAATCATCGGTTCAGTTGCTGCCGGTACAAGTGTCGCGGCTAAAGCAAGAAGAAATAGTGAAGATGTGGAAATTATCGTTTTTGATAAAGATAGTGATATTTCGTATTCAGTATGTGGTATCCCCTACTATATAGGCGGTAATGTATCTGATATTGATGAACTCACGCCAAGAAATGCTAAATGGTTTAAAGAGCGCTTTAATATAGATATTTATACAAAATATGAAGTGAATCAGATAAATGATACTGATCAAACAATAACTGTTACCAATTTAGTAAATGATGAAAAGATGATTCAAGAATATGACGAATTAGTATTAGCAACAGGCTCATCGCCTAAGGAACTTCCTCAATTAAATAGCGAAGAATATAACAATGTATTTAAAGTTAAGAATATTAATGATGCGAAAGCAATTTATAATTATATTGAGAGCAATGATGTTCAGAATATAACAATCATTGGTGGTGGATTTATTGGTCTAGAAATGTTAGAACAATTATCTAACTACAATACTTCAATTATTCAACGCAGTACTTTTATGCCTCATTTAGACTACGATATCAGTTTTATGATTCAAGAATATATTGAAGATAAAGCTAACGTATATACCTATAATGAAATAGATATTATTGATTATGATGAAAATCATACAATAAATAGAGTAAGCTTAAAAACTGGCGAATTAATTGATACAGATTTAATCATTATTGGGATTGGTGTCACACCAAATACTAAATTAGCTAAAGAAATTGGTATTAATATTGGAAAATCTGGAGCAATACAAACCAATAAGTATTTTGAAACAAATATTCCTCACATATATGCAATTGGTGATGTAGCAGAAAGTTATAATTTAATTACTGGTGACCCTATATATAGACCGCTAGGTTCTACAGCAAATAAAATGGGACGTATTTTAGGAGATCGATTAACTGGTGGAAATCTAGAACATAAAGGCATTTTAGGAACAGGCATTGTTCGTATATTTGATATGACAATTGCCCAAACAGGCTTAACTGAAAAAGAAGCTATTGATTTAGATATTGATATTGACGTATTACACAATGTGAAACCGAATCGTCCAGAATATATGCAAGGCCAAGAAATGGTAATTAAAGCTATATTTGATAAAAACAATTCTAAATTACTGGGTGCTCAAATTATTGGGTATGAAGGTGTAGATAAGAGAATAGATGTACTAGCTACTGCTATAACGTTTGGCGCCCATGCAGAAGATTTATTTCATTTAGATTTAGCATATGCGCCTCCTTTTTCTACAACTAAAGATCCTGTTATTTATACAGGGATGATTGGACACAATATTACTCGAGGACGCAAAATTATAACGCCTGAAGAAGTCATAAAACAAAATAATGACTTATTGATTTTAGATGTACGTTCTCCAAAGCAATTTGAAGTTAATCATGTTGATGGAGCGATTAACGTCCCATTGAAAATATTGAGAAGTTATGCAAAAACATTAGATAAAAATCAAAAGATAGTGACTTATTGTAATAAAGGTACTACTGGGAATGCTGCACAAAACGTACTTATTAATTTAGGTTTTAAACAAGTGTTTAATTTGTCAGGTGGTAATAAAAATTATCAACGTTATAAAAGGTTTCAAGTAGAAAGGAAGAAGAAAAATTGAATTATAAAAAAATTTCACAATACTTAAAAGTGATTGCTGATAGTAGCCGCCTTGAAATATTAGACTTGTTATCTTGTGGTGAATTATGCGCTTGTGATTTATTAGAGCATTTTTCTTTTTCTCAACCCACATTAAGTCATCATATGAAAGTATTAAAAGACAATAATTTAATTACATCCAGAAAAGATGGTAATAAAATTTTATACAAATTGAATCATGACGTATTGGATAACGTTACATCACGACTCACTCTATTGAGTTCCAGTACTGTCCCATGTATATGTGAAACAGTAGAGAAAGGTGAGTGTTAATGATGACGATATTAGCAATCACAATATTTGTATTAACGTTAATTTTTGTTATATGGCAACCTAAAGGTCTAGATATTGGTATTACTGCATTAATTGGTGCTGTAGTTGCTATAATCACTGGCGTTGTAAGCTTTTCAGACGTACTAGAAGTTACTGGAATTGTTTGGAATGCGACTTTAACTTTTGTTGCAGTTATTCTTATTTCACTCATATTAGATGAAATTGGATTCTTTGAATGGTCTGCCATACATATGGTAAGAGCATCAAAGGGTAATGGCTTGAAAATGTTTATCTTTATCATGCTCTTAGGTTCAGTTGTAGCAGCCTTCTTCGCAAATGATGGTGCGGCTTTAATACTGACGCCTATTGTTTTAGCAATGGTACGTAGTTTAGGATTTGATAAAAAAGCGATATTCCCATTTATTATTGCTAGTGGTTTTATTGCAGATACTACGTCTCTTCCATTAATTGTTAGTAATTTAGTTAATATTGTTTCTGCTGATTACTTTGATATTGGATTTGTTGAGTACTTCAGTAAAATGATTATACCTAATATATTCTCTTTAATCGCAAGTATTCTTGTCTTATGGCTTTATTTTAGAAAGTCTATCCCAAGAAAATTTGATGCAGTAAATATTAGAGAACCAAAAGAAGCGATTAAGGACAAAAAGCTTTTTAATATCTCATGGATTGTACTCACTGTATTGCTAGTTGGTTATTTAATAAGTGAGTTTATAAATATTCCAGTATCAATTATTGCTGGTATCATTGCTTTAATATTTGTATTATTAGCACGTAAGTCTAAGGCTGTGCATACGAAACAAGTAATTAAAGGTGCGCCATGGAATATTGTTTTATTCTCTATTGGTATGTATCTTGTGGTATTTGGTCTAAAAAATGTGGGCATCACAACGCTTCTTAGTGATGTACTAACAAATATTTCAAATTACGGCTTATTTAGTAGTATCATGGGCATGGGCTTTATAGCTGCATTCCTTTCATCCATTATGAACAACATGCCAACTGTTTTAATAGATGCAATAGCGATTGGTCAATCTCAAACAACAAGTATACTCAAGGAAGGCATGATTTATGCGAATGTTATCGGATCTGATTTAGGACCTAAAATAACACCAATTGGTTCGTTAGCAACACTTCTCTGGTTACATGTGCTTACTCAAAAAGGTGTTAAAATTTCTTGGGGACAATACTTTAAAATCGGTATTATTATAACGATTCCGGTATTATTTATCACACTGTTAGGGTTATATCTAACACTTATTATTTTCTAAAAAAAGAGGAAACTATTTATGGATAAAAAAACAATTTACTTTATATGTACAGGTAATTCATGCCGTAGCCAAATGGCTGAAGGCTGGGGTAAAAAAATCTTAGGAGATGAATGGCAAGTATATTCTGGAGGTATTGAGGCACACGGTGTAAATCCAAAAGCAATAGAAGCTATGAAAGAAGTTGGAATTGATATATCAAACCATACTTCTGATTTAATTGATAATAAAATTTTAAAACAATCAGACCTAGTTGTTACACTTTGTAGTGATGCTAATGAAAATTGTCCAGTCATCCCACCTAATGTAAAAAAAGAGCATTGGGGATTTGATGACCCAGCAGGTAAATCTTGGTCAGAATTTCAACGTGTAAGAGATGAAATAGGTCAAAAGATCAAGCAATTTTATGATAATTAAGTTAATATAAAATTCAAAAACAGAGGATAAGCACATATAACAATGCTTATCCTCTGTTTTATATAATGATATTTGCTGCTTATCTTTTTCTGTTAGTTCTGCATATATTGTTGTGCCACATATAGGAAAACAAAACTTCTTTAATGGTAGTATTGCTATAGTTCCTAGCGAATTGAATGGTTTTATATATTCAAATGCTATTATGAGTTATAAAATCAATAACTATATTGACAAAAAATATCTACTTCAAAATGATTTTTTAAGAAAAAATGAGTATTTAGCTGATGGGACAGGTCAAAAAGAATTAAGTGAAAAGAAATTTGAAGAGTTAGAAGTAAAAATTCCAAACTCTATAGAAGAATAAAAAATTGATTTATTGAAAGAACGTGAGAAGGGCTTTTTGCAGAAAATGTTTGTTTGATACTGATGAAATCCTATTATGTTAACTATATGTTTTATTAAATAAAGGGGAGTATACATGGGAGATGTAAAATTATTTAAACTGAATAACGAAATAGCATATGAATTATATGGAGAATCCGTGGCTATAGAAAAATCTCTTCAAACCGTAATAGAAAATAATTCTGAAAATCTATTAGGCATTTCGTTCCTTGCATCCGAGTATTCTACAGGTAAAAAACATGCTGGAAGAATCGATACCTTAAGTATTGATGAGAATTATTCTCCTGTTATTTTAGAATATAAAAGAGCAACAAATGAAAATGTAATTAATCAAGGTCTTTTTTATTTAGATTGGTTAATGGATCATAAAGCAGAATTTGAATTACTTGTAATGAAAAAGTTAAATACGAATTATATTGACAAAATCGATTGGCAAACACCTAGATTATTATGTATAGCAGGTGGATTCACAAAATATGATGCACATGCCGTACAGCAAATAAATAAAAATATTGAATTATATAGATATAAACAATTTGAAGAAAACCTATTTATGTTAGATTTAGTAAGTGCTCCAACTTTACATAAAGAAAAAACAATTATAAATAAAAAAGCAAACCCTTATTTTGATAAGGATACCTCAATTATTTCCAAAAATATTAATAAAGAAAATCATCAAATTAATGATTTATATAATAAAATATATAATTATATTTTAGCTTTAAGTGATGATGTTCAAGTTAAAGAGTTAAAATTTTATATTACATTTAAAAGAATTAAAAATTTCGCGTGTATAGAAGTATTACCTTCTCAAAATAAAATACTTCTTTATATAAAAGTTAATTTAGATTGTGCGAAATTAGAAAAAGTTTTCCCTCATGATGTAACTAATATTGGTCATTATGGAATTGGAAATTTATCTATTACTGTAAAAGATAATAATGATTTTGAAAAAGCAAACCCTTATATCTTAAAAAGCTATAATAATAATTAATTACTAAAAACCTTCGTTTTTGACACAAAACCTCTTAACTTAATATTAAGAGGTTTTTCTTGGATATTTAAGTCTATAAACTTGTGTTATAATCAATGTATCATAAATATCAAAAATCATGAGTTTTTAGACGATGAGAGACGCGTTTATTTGCATCGAGAATTAGATTTCGTTTATAAGTGCCCATAAAACGATTAAAAGAGGTGGTATTGAAATGGCTAAAATTGGTTATGCACGTGTATCAACACAAGATCAAAGTCTTGATGGACAGATTGATACACTTGAAGACTATGGTTGTGAACGTATCTTTAGCGAGAAAGCAAGTGGTCGTAAAACCAAAAGAACAGAACTTGATAAGTGTTTAGATTATTTGCGTGAAGGAGATATCCTAGTTATCTATAAACTAGATCGTCTTGGACGTACAACGAAGCAATTAATTGAGTTATCTCAATGGTTCGATGAAAACAGCATTGATTTACATATTATAGATATGAACGTATCGACCAAAGATGCAATGGGCAAAATGTTCTTTACCATGATGAGTGCATTTGCGGAACTTGAAGCTAACTTATTAAGTGAACGTACGAAAAAAGGGTTAGAAGCTGCAAGAGCAAGAGGACGAAAAGGCGGAAGACCTTCATTACCAAATCATAAGAAAAGAGAAATTAAATTCTTATATGATGAACAAAAACTTACTGGGGAAGAAATTGCGAAACAAACAGGGGTAAGCAGATCTACAGTTTATCGAGTATTAAAATAGCAACTGTTTTGAATGTGTTTATTACAGGTTCTGTTGCAAAGTAAAAAATATAGCTA
>NZ_KV804757.1:0-21774 GCF_001811435.1 Staphylococcus sp. HMSC071G07 | reverse complement strand
AGGGGTTGCATTCCCGTAAGAAGCGAGAGTCATTACATTGAAAATTAAATAATTTTGATTTATATCCCAGACGCATTAAAGAAAAATAATTTGGTAAAGAAAAAGCTCTTTACAAACATCTGGACAACTGTTATTATTAATTCTTGTAGAAAAGAAATTATAAATATAAAGGAGCGTATACTAATGGCAGTTAAATTACGTTTAAAACGTTTAGGTTCTAAAAGAAACCCATTCTACCGTATCGTAGCAGCTGATTCTCGTGCGCCACGTGATGGTCGTAGCATCGAACAAATCGGTACTTACAACCCTAAACACGTGAATGCACCAGAAGTTATCATTGATGAAGAATTAGCACTTAAATGGTTGAAGAATGGTGCTAAACCAACTGACACAGTACACAACATCTTATCAAGAGAAGGTATCTTGAAAAAATTTGATGATGAAAAATAAATGAGTTAGAAAAAGAGTAACCTGAGTGTTGCTCTTTTTTTATGACTTGAGTTAGCATGTGCTAATGAGTGAATAAAGAAGAGAGCATCATTTCCATGTTATAATAAATCATTAAGTCAAAGTATTGGAGGTTGAGTTATGCAGGTTGAAGTAGGTGAAATTGTGAATACGCACGGAATTAAAGGTGAAGTGAAAGTGAAATCCAACTCAGACTTTACAGACGTGCGTTTTCAACAGGGTGAAGTGCTAGAAGTTCATCCACGAAACGGAGAAACGGTAGAGCTTGTTGTCACATCTCATCGTGTCCATAAAGGACTACATATGTTGAAGTTTGAAGGTAGAAACAATATTAACGATGTAGAACATTTGAAAGGCGAAACGTTATATCAAGAGCGTGATCATGAGGATATTGAACTGGCAGAGAATGAATATTATTATTCTGATATTATTGGTTGCACAGTATTTAATGAGGGCGAACCGCTTGGTCGAGTGACTGAAATCTTTGAAACAGGTGCAAATGATGTTTGGGTCGTTCAAGGTGACAAAGAGTATTTAATTCCTTATATCGCCGATGTTGTACAAGAGGTTGATGTAGAAGGGCGTCAAATACATATCACGCCAATGGAAGGATTGTTAGATTGATGAGAATTGACTATTTAACGTTATTTCCTGAAATGTTTGAGGGTGTGCTGAATCACTCTATTTTGAAAAGAGCGCAAGACAAAGGGATGCTTAACGTGAATACCGTAAACTTTCGAGATTATGCGGAGAATAAGCATAATCAGGTTGACGATTATCCATTTGGTGGCGGACAAGGCATGGTGTTGAAGCCGGAACCGATATTTAACGCGCTAGAAAGTCTTCAGCAAACCCCTGAGACACGTGTCGTCTTAATGTGTCCGCAAGGTGAACCTTTTACCCAAGAGAAAGCACAAGAGTTGAGTGAAGCGGAACATCTCGTCTTTATTTGTGGTCACTATGAAGGGTATGATGAGCGGATCCGTGAACATCTCGTGACGGATGAAATTTCTATTGGCGACTACGTGTTAACTGGCGGAGAACTACCTGCGATGACGATGACGGATGCGATTGTGCGGCTCATCCCAGGTGTACTCGGGAATCAACAATCTCACGAAGATGATTCGTTCCAAGATGGCTTGTTAGAGTTTCCTCAGTATACACGACCGCGAGAATATCGAGGTATGAACGTACCAGAAGTATTGTTGTCAGGGAATCATGCACGAATCGATGCGTGGCGACGTGAGCAGAAGTTGCTTCGCACGTATCGTAATAGACCAGATTTATTGGACAAAGCTGAATTAACAAAGCAGGATCAAGATATTCTAAAAAGATATCGAAAAGGAATTGAAAAGTAAAAGTGTTTGTGCTAGCATAATGTAAGTGTGCAATGCACGAAAAATCACTATGATCCGCTGCTATATTATTGTCTAGGCATGAACATAGGTTGAAGGAGAGAATTTACTATGAGTAATCACAAACTTATTGAAGCAGTTACGAAATCACAATTACGTGACGACATCCCTACATTCCGTGCTGGAGATACTTTACGTGTACACGTTCGTATCATCGAAGGTTCACGTGAACGTGTCCAAGTCTTCGAAGGTGTTGTAATCAAACGCCGTGGCGGAGGCATTTCTGAAACATTCACAGTACGTAAGATTTCTTCAGGTGTAGGTGTTGAACGTACATTCCCACTTCACACTCCTAAGATCGAGAAGATCGAAGTGAAACGTCGTGGTAAAGTACGTCGTGCTAAATTATACTACTTACGTCACTTACGTGGTAAAGCTGCACGTATCCAAGAAATTCGCTAATCAGTATATAATGAAGAAAGCTGGAATTCACTTATTCGTGGGTTCCAGCTTTTTAATTTACTCGATTTTCTTTTGTGCTGGTCGAGCTTGTCCGTATATAAAAAGTCTGGGACTCGAAAAGTCGCTTAACTTTCGAATCCCAGACATCTATTCTGTCATTTGCTAGTAGTTTCTGGTGCTTAAAATGCTTTCGGCCCACTAAGCTACGGCTTCCTCACAAATTTTTTAAAAACCACGCTCATAAAGCTTCTTCTTTTTCTTAAGCAACCACCAACACCACAAGACACTGAGTACGACTCCAATACTACTCAAACCGAGAAGCAGCCAGTGATGAGGGGAGTGGTAAGTTACTGTAATCTCACCTTGACCTTTGGACGTAGGCACGACAGTCATTATTCCATTTCCTTGCTTGACGTCTACCTTTTTACCATTTGAATGAGCTTGCAAGCCATCTCGATAAGCCATAGGTAAGACGATGTAACCCGCATCATCGCGATTCTTGGTAATGGTGTACCCATTATGATGTTGCTTGACTTTCACAGGCTTCACGTCTTTATGTGCTTCTTGCAGTGTACGATAATCCTCTCCATAAATGCCCTTGAGTCGATAACGATACGTACCTTTAGCGAGATGTAAATGTAAATCTTGCGCTGATTTCACTTTCATCGTCACAGGTGTCACAAACCGGCGATATTTATACGTGAGCGGATTGCGCTCCTGGCTGTACTCATTGATACCTACGCGATGTGCTTTATCCGGTGACAGAAGTTCAACATCCATTTCGACATATAAATCTTGATAACGGTCAGCTATGTCTTTCGGTAGATGATAGGTGATACCGCCCCTATTTTTATCTACTTTAAGTTGATGTGTTTTACCTTGACGAGCGTGATTCAGCTTAGGTTTGGCATAGTTCAGTAGATTTTGATTAGGTGTAAAATGACTCGTCGGTTTCTGTGTATCATTAGAGAACACAACACCAGTTAAGTAAGCTTGTTCACGATCTAACGGTGATTTCAGCTGACTTGGCTTAAACACTTTCTTCGTTAAATGAGCAGCAGGATAGTCAAAGTCAGCAGTTGAATGTTCAAACGTACGCGATTCGGTGTTGAAGTCTTGTTGATGTTTGAAACCATATGGCATGAGCTGGTCTTCAGAAGTACGTATGCGATCACGCACGTCCCATAACGCCATTAAATTGGTACGATTGTTGAGTAAGCGATACGTACTATTCTTGTCGGTCGGCATATTAATCTGGAGTTGACGATCGTAATAGTCCAGAATACGTCCATCAAAGATGCTAGAATATAGCGCAATGCCATTATAGTGGTAAACCATCGCTGAGTTAAGATTGTATTGAGACATATAATCGATGCGATGAAAGATGTCATTTTGCCGCTTGTGATTGATGTCGTTGATTTTATTTTGCATTTTCGGACTGCGATAATGATCTGAATGCAGTTCTGAGCGATCTGTTGTATACTTTTTAATGTTATTCGTATACGCGTTTTGAATCATCATCCATTGTTGTAAAATGATGAGAATCATTAAGATAATTTTAAAAGCCACAGTGTGACGCCAAGATGTAAAGCGTCTCGTTAAACCTAAGAAGATAATGATACACAGGCTTACATACATCCAACTCGTTTCAAGCTCGAAATACCCGAGCCATTTTACCAGCATGAGAATGAGCACAGGTATACTACTCAACACAAAGCTAGTCATTGAAATCTCGCTAAAGTAATGAATATATTGTGCGACGAGTAGGGCAGATATAAAGGCCAAGATGTAGACCCAGCGACGTTCCGGTGTTGAAAAACCATTGAAAGCACTATCGAAATAAGGCGAGAGTGAGCCGAGTAACATTAACCACGTCGCAATTGCCGTCAAACGGTAGAAATAATGGCGATAGAGTTTAAATGAGAACAACGCCATAATGACAATCAATGTGAGCGTAATATAGAACCCATTTGAGAACATGTGATAATGACGTATCGGCTCGATGATTGGATCAAAATGGAAATGTGGATTGGATTGTCGATCGTTATTGAGAAACGACGTTACACCTGTATACCAACCCCACAAACTACTGATAGCGGCTAACACAACACTGCCAACGATGATCCATAGTTTCTGAATTCTTGAAAGTACATCAGCACGATAAGGCCAAATTGTGCGATAGATAAAATAACACAACACAATAATCGTTTCATAGTAACTGAAGTAAAAATTAGAAAATAAGGTGAGTGCGATTGCAAAAATAAATAATCCAGCTTTGCGCGCTTGGAACAAACGCTCAATGCCGAGTACAGATAATGGTAGAAAAATGAGTAAATCACTATAGAACGACCACGTAAAGTTGAAATCGATTGTCACCGTTGATGCGCCATACAATAATGTCGCAATCATTGTGGGCACGCGCTTCATATTAAAATATCTGAACGTATAATAGCTCACTACAAAGATGAGTGCAGTCTTTACTATGGCAACGACGAGCTGATCCGTGGGCCAGAATGCAATATCACTCGGGTTAGCGTGAAAGACATGTTCTGCCACCCACACTCCGAGAAAGTGTAAATAAGTCAATGGTGACAAAGCATAGTAGTAAGATAAATCTTGAATATAATTGCCACCTAAACCAAAGGAGTGATCGTACATCATGTGACCTTTCGAGAAATGCTCATAAAGGTACATTTGGAAAGGCATCATTTGTCGAAAACCATCTCCGTTGCCACTAAACACGAGGCCTTGCGTCAAATAGCGATAAATGTAGCCACTGAAAGTGATTAAGCTTGCTATACTGCTGAGCACAATGACGAATAATAATTTTATTAAAGGATTTTGTGTTAATTTATCTTTCATAATATTCCTCTTAACGTTGACGTTAAATTCTGCAATTCACTCTAACGTCAAATTTAATTTTTATATAGCACTGTCATTTTAGCATCTTATGGCTGATTCCACGACTCATTTAGGTGAACATAGCTACCAAAAAGTTTTTTGAAGATAGCAAAGTAGGCAGCAAGAGGTATGTCGTCAGTTCATCTCATTATAAAGGTGGTATTGGGTTGAAATCCGATCTTACGTTAAGCAATTGAAGTCTCAGTCATAAAGTTGTTCATTTTATCCTTAGTTCTTTGTGCAAAAGAAAGTTTAAATACTTGAAAAACGTCAAAATAAGTAGTGAAAGCAGTTATTTAGGAGGTATGTATGATGACTACAGAAATTAAACATGCAGCTGGTACGACACAAATTCCAGAAGTAATTGAGTCTGCAGTAGCTCTTGAATATTCATTTGTTGATGCACTCGTAGCTTTAGACGTTAACGTTACAGGCGTAGCTGATGATGGTGATAGCGCAAACCTCATCGACCCAATACGCAATCAAGTCGGCGATTATGTATCAGCTGGTGAAAGACTCAACCCTGATTTCGACGCCATTAAGAAAGCAGAGCCTCAACTCATCATTGCTGATCAAGATAGACACAAAGACATGTATGATGATTTAACTCAAATTGCACCTACCATCTTAGTTAAAAGTTTCGACGCAAATTACAACGAAAACTTAGATGCATTCCGCATTATCGGCAAAGCTGTTTCTAAAGAAGACAAAGCGCAAGAAGTAATGAAACAACATGAAGATAAAATTAATGACTACAAAGATCAAATTAGTTTAGATACTGATCAAACTACATTACCAATCGTTGTAACAAATGACGGTGTTGTAGCGCATTCAGTAAAAACGTATGTCGGCAGTTTCTTAGAAAGTCTTGGCTTTAAACCTGCACTAACTAAAGAAGTTGTAGAAAATTCTTCAGAATACATGGGTGCAGATTATTTAGAATTAGACTATAAACAATTATCAGAAGTAAATCCTGAACGTTTATTCATCATGGTTGAAAATGAAAATAGCGATGAAGTGAAAGCACTTCAAAATAGCGAAGCATGGTCTCATGTAGACGCAGTTGAGAAAGCACGTGCGCACTTTGTTAATCGTGAGACATGGGCTAAATTCCGTGGTTTAGTCGCTTCTGAAGATATTGCTAAAGAAATCAGTGAGCTTAACGAGTAATTATTTGAGATACTCACAACTCACTTAATGATTAAATCTAGTTTCACGCTACGGAAGATGAGCGTTGAAATATCCGTTTGAATTCTAACCTTTATTAGGGAGTAAGACACACTTGAATCATTGTGATGAGTTAAGTCTTACTCCCTCTTTTTGCGTTTAACATGTTATGATAATAAAGTCTTTACTAGTAATTAAATTATTAAAAGAGGTGAATGCAGCATGGTCATACAATGGTATCCTGGTCATATGGCGAAAGCGAAACGCGAAGTCTCTGAGCAGTTGAAAAAGGTGGATGTCGTCTTCGAACTTGTAGACGCGCGTATTCCTTATAGTTCTCGTAACCCTATGATTGATGAAGTCGTACAACATAAGCCGCGTGTAGTCATTTTAAACAAGAAAGATATGGCTAACTTGAATGAGCTAGACAAATGGCAGGAACATTTCAAAGCCCAAGGCTACTATCCTGTAGCGGTAGACGCCAAGCATGGTCGAAGTTTGAAAAAAGTGGAACAAGCAGCCACTGAAGCTACGAAAGAGAAGTTCGAACGTGAGAAAGAGAAAGGGTTGAAACCACGTGCGATTCGAGCGATGATCGTCGGTATCCCTAACGTTGGTAAGTCCACGTTAATCAACAAGTTAGCGAAGAAATCAATAGCGAAGACAGGAAACACGCCAGGAGTAACGAAACAACAGCAATGGATTAAAGTCGGTAAAGCGTTGCAATTACTCGACACCCCTGGAATTCTGTGGCCGAAGTTCGAGGACGAGACAGTGGGTAAGAAACTCAGTATTACTGGGGCAATTAAAGACAGTATCGTTCACTTAGATGAAGTGGCGATCTTTGGGTTGAATTTCTTGATCGAACACGATTATGAAGGACTTTGTATTCATTACAATGTAGAAGTTGATCCGGATGCTGAGCTGCTTGAATGGTTTGATGCGATAGGAAGACGTCGAGGCCTTTTACAAAAAGGGAACGAAGTCGATTATGAAGCGGTTATTGAACTGATTATTAATGATGTCAGAAATGCCAAGATTGGCACGTATACTTTCGATATCGTTAAAGAGATAGAAGGAAATGAAAGATGACGCGAACAATTAAAGAAGTGAAAGAAGAGATTGCTCAAATCACCTCGCTCGAGGAGTTAGAACGCTCGGAATGGCATGCAGACGAGCGTAAGGGTGTTCAACAAGCCTTGAAGCGACAGCATAAACAAATCGTTAAAGCTCTGGAAGAAGTTGAACGTTATCAGTATATGTCGTTCTATGAGAGTAATATTCTTGAAAAGGCACCACAGGCTGTGATTTGCGGTGTAGATGAAGTAGGTCGTGGTCCTTTAGCAGGTCCGGTTGTGACATGCGCGGTGGTACTGAATGATCAACATCACTATGTAGGTATTAACGATTCGAAGCAGTTAAGTGCTAAGAAACGTACAGCATTTGAAACGGCTCTGAAGGAGGGCGTTGCCGATTATGCCTTTGGAATAGCAACGGTGGATGAGATTGATAAGTATAACATCTACCAGGCGACGCAAATGGCAATGGTGCGTGCAGTAGAACAGCTGAAGGTTCGTCCCACTCATATGCTCGTTGATGCGATGAAACTGTCTTTAGATATCCCTCAACAATCGTTAGTTAAAGGGGATGCGAAGAGTGTATCGATTGCTGCAGCGAGTATTCTTGCTAAAGAATATCGAGATCGTTATATGCGTGAGTTAGACGAACAATATCCAGGATATGAGTTTAGTAAGAACGTCGGATATGGTACGAAAGCGCATTTAGAAGGGTTGAAACAATTAGGCGTCACGCCGGAGCATCGAAAGTCTTTTGAACCGATAAAATCCATGATCGCAAGTTTATAAAATTAAAATAATTCTAAAATACTGTGTTCAATCAGTTTACAATAGCGCTTACATTTTTTATAATTGACTATGAACTTAACCTAAGAAACAGGAGGATGGAGAATGAATATCCACGAGTATCAAGGTAAAGAAATTTTTCGTTCTATGGGCGTTGCTGTCCCAGAAGGACGCGTAGCATTTACTGCTGAAGAAGCAGTTGACAAAGCAAAGGAACTTAACTCAGACGTGTATGTAGTTAAAGCTCAAATCCACGCTGGGGGAAGAGGTAAAGCAGGCGGTGTTAAGATTGCTAAATCTTTAGACGAAGTTGAAACTTACGCTAAAGAATTATTAGGTAAGCAATTAGTAACGCACCAAACTGGTCCTGAAGGTAAAGAAGTTAAACGTCTTTACATTGAAGAAGGTTGCGATATTCAGAAAGAATATTATGTTGGTTTCGTAATCGACCGCGCAACTGACCGTGTAACTTTAATGGCTTCTGAAGAAGGCGGAACTGAAATCGAAGAAGTAGCAGCAGAAACGCCAGAGAAGATCTTTAAAGAAACAATTGATCCAGTTGTAGGCATAGCGCCTTACCAAGCAAGAAGAATTGCTTTCAACATCAATATTCCTAAAGAATCAATCGGTAAAGCTGCTAAATTCTTAATGGCACTTTACAATGTATTTATCGAAAAAGACTGCTCTATCGTTGAAATCAACCCACTTGTAACTACTGGTGACGGTGATGTATTAGCACTTGATGCTAAACTTAACTTCGACGATAACGCATTATTTAGACATAAAGACATCATGGAATTACGCGACTTAGAAGAAGAAGATCCTAAAGAAATCGAAGCATCTAAATACGATTTATCTTACATCGCTTTAGATGGCGACATTGGTTGTATGGTTAACGGTGCCGGCTTAGCGATGGCAACTATGGATACAATCAACCACTTCGGTGGACGTCCAGCTAACTTCTTAGACGTTGGTGGCGGTGCTACTAAAGAAAAAGTTACTGAAGCATTCAAGATCATTTTAGGTGACGAGAATGTTAAAGGTATCTTCGTTAACATCTTTGGTGGAATCATGAAATGTGACGTTATTGCTGAAGGTATCGTTGCAGCTGTTAAAGAAGTCGAATTAACATTACCATTAGTTGTACGTTTAGAAGGTACTAACGTTGAACGTGGTAAAGAAATCTTAGACAATTCTGGCTTAGCTATCGAACCAGCAACAACTATGGCAGAAGGTGCACAAAAAATCGTTAATAATGTAAAAGAAGCGTAAGGAAAGGATGGGAGCGCTAAGATGAGCGTATTTATTGATAAGAACACAAAAGTAATGGTTCAAGGTATTACAGGGTCAACTGCCCTTTTCCATACTAAACAAATGCTTGACTATGGTACACAAATCGTCGCTGGTGTAACGCCAGGTAAAGGCGGTCAAGTCGTTGAAGGTGTACCTGTATACAATACAGTAGAAGAAGCGAAAGAAGAAACTGGTGCAACTGTATCAGTTATCTACGTACCAGCACCTTTCGCAGCTGACTCTATTCTTGAAGCAATCGATGCTGAATTAGACTTAGCTATTTGTATCACTGAGCACATTCCAGTTATCGACATGGTTAAAGTTAAACGCTATGCACAAGGTAAGAAGACACGTATCGTAGGACCAAACTGTCCAGGTGTTATCACTGCTGATGAATGTAAGATCGGTATCATGCCTGGTTACATCCATAAAAAAGGTCACGTAGGTGTTGTATCTCGTTCAGGTACTTTAACTTATGAAGCTGTACACCAATTAACTGAAGAAGGTATTGGTCAAACAACTGCAGTAGGTATCGGTGGCGACCCAGTCAACGGTACAAACTTCATCGACGTATTAAAAGCATTTAATGAAGACGATGAAACTAAAGCAGTCGTTATGATTGGTGAAATCGGTGGTACTGCTGAAGAAGAAGCTGCACAATGGATTAAAGAAAACATGAACAAACCAGTTGTAGGCTTCGTTGGTGGTCAAACTGCACCTCCAGGAAAACGTATGGGTCACGCAGGTGCGATTATTTCAGGCGGTAAAGGTACTGCTTCTGAAAAAATCAAAACACTTAACTCTTGTGGTGTTAAAACTGCAGACACTCCTTCAGAAATCGGTACTACACTTATCGATGCTGCTAAAGAAGCAGGTATTTATGAAGAGTTATTAACTATCAACAAATAATATGATAGTTAAGTTTCAAGCTCGGCTTACTCTTTCGAGAGAAGTCGAGCTTTTTATCGTTTGAAAGTAAATAATGATTAGTAATTATGAATGACGTTAGAATTATTATGTTAACTTAAATTTTTGCGAAGAATAGAATTAACTTTATGTTGGAGACACTAATTAATAATAGAAAACTTGTTTTCATTGCATGTGGGCGTTCTCCAGTTTTTTAATAAATTTTTTGACAGATCCTTAGTATATTAAAAGTTGAACTTTACTTTTAACAATTAGGTTAAGTTTGAGATTGAATTTGAAATCAAATTGACACACTATTCTCTTTGGAAATAAGTTATAATGTTAAGAAAGAGGAGGTTACGACCATAGAACATACTTATTTACAACTCCGCTTCGCGGGATTCACCACATCCATGATTAAACAACTATTAGCAGTATAATCCTGATTTCCCCCAACTTTCCTTCCAGGAGCAGCTCACTCTATTAAATGAAGAACAGGTCCTTTCGAAACGTTCCTATAAAGAAGAGTATAAAGCGAACTATATAAGGCTTACAGAAGATTATATGTTTAGCAAATTAGCTGAATGGCAAGTTAATGTATTATCAATTGAAGATGATGAATATCCTCAATTACTAAAGGAAATTTATGATCCTCCATATATCCTTTTTTACCGAGGTAACTTGCATATGCTAAATCGTCCTCGTAAATTAGCGATTATCGGTTCACGATCAGCTACATATTATACTACACAAACATTAGAGTCATTTTTTCCTCACTTTGATAGAGCAGATTTAACGATTGTTTCAGGGTTAGCTAAAGGAGCTGACCACGTTGCTCATCGATTATCTCTAAGATACAATATGTCTTCAATAGGTGTGCTTGGATTTGGACATCTTGCGCATTATCCATATGAGACGCAGAGTACGCGTGATTTACTTGAATATCAAGGCTTGACAATAAGTGAATATGTTCCAGATACACGTCCACAGCGGTACTACTTTCCACAACGTAATCGCTTGATTAGTGGCTTATCTCAAGGCATATTTGTCACTGAAGCTGAGCAGAATAGTGGAACGCATATCACTACTACTGCTGCGCTTGAACAGAATCGTGAAGTATATATTCTGCCTGGGTCTATCTTTAATCCTATGACACGAGGAAATATGCTAAGTGCACAAGATGGGGCAAAAATTGTTTTAGAACCGAGCGACATTATTTCAGATTTCGAAATATATTAGGTTACTTCGTTTAAGAATACTAAGTATCGTTTAGTTAAAAACCACACTTATAATGGTAGAAAGTCGGAACAAATAATTTAAAAACATTGACAAAAACAAAATAAACCGTTTATCATTTACCTTTGAATTAGTTAATTCAAGGGGGTATCACTTTGGCAGAAAATCTAGTCATAGTTGAATCGCCCGCAAAAGCTAAAACAATAGAAAAATATTTAGGTAAAAAGTATAAAGTAATCGCATCAATGGGGCACGTACGTGACTTGCCCCGTAGTCAAATGGGTGTCGATTATGAAAATAATTATGAACCGAAATATATTACGATTCGCGGTAAAGGCCCTGTAGTCAAAGACTTGAAGCGTCATGCTAAAAAAGCGAAGCACGTTTATTTAGCAAGTGACCCTGACCGTGAAGGAGAGGCTATTGCGTGGCATTTAGCTCATATATTAGAAATTGAAGATGATGGGAAGACAAGAGTCGTATTTAATGAAATTACAAAAGAGGCGGTCAAAGACAGCTTTAAACATCCACGCGGCATAGAGATGAATCTCGTGGATGCACAACAAGCACGCCGTATACTCGACCGTTTAGTGGGTTACAATATTTCTCCAGTATTGTGGAAGAAAGTTAAGAAAGGCTTATCTGCAGGACGTGTTCAAACGGTAGCTTTACGTTTAGTGATTGATAGAGAGAACGAAATCAGAAACTTTAAACCAGAAGAGTACTGGAAGATTGAAGGCGAATTCCGTTACAAACGTTCTAAGTTTACTGCACGTTTCTTACATCTTAAAGATAAACCTTACAAATTGGAGAAGAAAGACGACGTCGAATATATCACGAAACAACTAGACAGTGACCAATTTGAAGTAACTAAAGTTACAAAGAAAGAAAAGAAACGTCATCCTGCGAAACCTTTTACTACATCTACGCTGCAACAAGAAGCTGCGCGTAAACTTAACTTTAAAGCGCGTAAGACGATGATGGTAGCGCAACAACTATACGAAGGTATTGACTTGAAGAAACAAGGTACGGTTGGTTTAATTACTTATATGCGTACAGACTCTACACGTATTTCAAATCAAGCACAAGCGGAAGCGAAATCTTATATTGAGTCTGAATACGGCAAAGATTATACTGCGTATCGTCAATCTAAAGGTCAAGGGGATCAAGATGCGCACGAAGCAGTAAGACCAACGAGTGTTTATCGTACGCCATCTGACATGAAACCTTATCTTTCTAGAGATCAATACAGACTTTATAAATTAGTATGGGAACGTTTTGTAGCGAGTCAAATGGCTGCTGCCATCCTAGACACAGTGGCGATGGACTTAACTCAGAACGATGTAAAGTTCCGTGCTAACGGTCAAACAGTTAAATTCAAAGGCTTTATGTCTGTATACGTCGAAGCGAAAGATGATAAAGATGAGAATAAAAATAACAAATTACCTGTTATTAAAGAAGGAGAGATGGTGACAGCAACAAAGATTGATCCATCTCAACACTTTACGCAACCACCTCCGCGTTATACAGAAGCGCGTTTAGTTAAAACGTTAGAAGAATTGAAGATTGGACGCCCGTCAACGTACGCGCCAACGATTGATACAATTCAAAAACGTAATTATGTGAAGAATGAAAGCAAGCGTTTCGTACCAACGGAGTTAGGTGAAATTGTTTACGAACAGGTAAAAGATTACTTCCCTGAAATTATCGATGTTGACTTCACAGCTAATATGGAAACATTACTCGATAAAATTGCGGAAGGTGAAATCGATTGGCACAAAGTTATCGATGATTTCTATTCTAGCTTTGAACAAGATGTTCAACGTGCTGAAGAAGAAATGGAAAAGATAGAAATCAAAGATGAGCCAGCTGGTGAAGATTGTGAAGTTTGTGGCGCACCAATGGTTATTAAAATGGGACGCTATGGTAAGTTTATGGCTTGCTCTAATTTCCCTGATTGCCGTAATACGAAAGCGATTGTTAAGAAGATTGGTGTAGATTGTCCGAAATGTAAAGATGGCGAGGTCATCGAACGTAAATCTAAGAAGAACCGAATCTTCTATGGCTGTTCAAATTATCCAGACTGTGACTTCGTAACATGGGATAAACCGGTTGGACGTAACTGTCCTAAGTGTGATCACTATCTTGTCAATCATAAGAAAGGTCAATCTAGCCAAGTTATTTGTTCAAATTGTGATTATAAAGAAGAGGTTCAAAAATAACTAATCGTTATACTTTAATACGATAAATAATGACGAATTTGTTACAAGTATATATTTTCTAGCTCATTTCTTGTTATACTTTGTGGCGTGAGTCACTATCAGCGACTGATTACTATTATTAGTTGTAACTATGCGCTCTTAATAGTCTTCAGTTGCTCTTTTTATCCTTATAAAGCTCATGTAAAGTGGAGAGATAAACCTTAAATTTGAGCAATTTAACATACATCTAAATACATAATGAACGACTAAGGGAGGTAATTAAATGACTGAAACGGTTAATGTCGTGGGAGCTGGATTGGCTGGATCTGAAGCAGCTTATCAGCTAGCTGAACGTGGTGTGAAAGTTAATTTGATTGAGATGCGACCAGTGAAACAAACGCCTGCTCATCATACAGATAAGTTTGCTGAACTCGTATGTTCCAACTCATTGCGCGGTAACGATCTCACGAATGCAGTGGGTCTGTTGAAAGAAGAAATGCGCCGTTTGGATTCACTTATTATCCAAGCTGCAGATCATGCACGTGTACCAGCAGGAGGTGCGCTTGCTGTCGATCGTCACGATTTCTCAGGTTATATTACAGATACGTTGAAGAATCATCCGAACATCACCGTTCTTAATGAAGAAGTGAATTCAATTCCTGAAGGCTATACGATTATTGCAACTGGACCTTTAACTACCGATCATCTTGCTCAAGAAATCGTAGACATTACAGGACGAGATCAACTCTATTTCTATGATGCAGCTGCGCCTATTGTTGAGAAGGACAGTATTGACATGGATAAAGTTTATCTCAAGTCTCGTTACGATAAAGGTGAAGCAGCATATTTAAATTGCCCGATGACTGAAGAAGAGTTCAATCGTTTCTACGATGCGTTGTTAGAAGCAGAAGTTGCACCGGTTAATGAGTTTGAAAAAGAAAAGTATTTCGAAGGGTGCATGCCATTTGAAGTCATGGCTGGTAGAGGCCGCAAAACGTTACTCTTCGGTCCGATGAAACCTGTGGGCTTAGAAGATCCTAAGACAGGTGAAACACCCTATGCAGTAGTTCAATTGAGACAAGATGATGCAGCAGGCACGCTTTATAATATCGTTGGCTTCCAAACACATCTTAAATGGGGCGCTCAGAAAGAAATCGTGCGCTTGATTCCAGGATTAGAGAATGTAGACATCGTTCGTTATGGCGTGATGCACCGTAATACTTTTATCAATTCACCTGATGTACTTAATCAGAAATATGAATTGATTACTCATCCTAATGTTTACTTTGCTGGTCAAATGACAGGTGTGGAAGGTTATGTCGAAAGTGCTGCTAGTGGACTCGTTTCAGGTATCAATCTTGCACATAAGATCAACGGCAAAGGTGAAGTCATCTTCCCACGTGAAACAATGATTGGTAGCATGGCATACTACATCTCACATGCGAAGAATGATAAGAACTTCCAACCTATGAATGCTAACTTCGGTGTCTTACCTTCCTTAGATAAAAAGATTAAAAATAAAAAAGAACGTAATATGACTTATGCTGAAAGAGCTTTAGATTACTTGGAGAACTTTAAAAAAACGTTAGTTTAGGAAAGTAAGCTATACTCTTTAGAAAATTTCGAAAATATGACCATTTTTGATGGTTATTGATCGCAGTTCCTTCTATCAATATGCTACAATTCATATTGATGGAGGGATTTTATTTGGAGAAAATCCAACGAGATTATTTGTATATGTTAAAGGTCGAACGACAATACTCTGAATATACACTGTTATCTTACAAAGAAGATCTAGAACAGTTTAATGGCTTTTTAGAACAAGAGTTGTTAAATCTCGCCACCTTTCAATACAAAGATGCTCGCAATTACTTAAGTTATCTCTATGAACAAGGATTAAAAAGAACGACAGTATCACGAAAAATTTCCACTTTACGAAGCTTTTATGAATATTGGATGACTCAAGATGAAAGTGTAGTCAATCCTTTTATACAACTTGTCCACCCTAAGAAAGAACAATATTTACCACAGTTCTTCTATAACGAAGAGATGGAAGCGATGTTCCAAACTGTGAACCAAGATAAGAAGAAAGGTCTCAGAGATAGTGTCATACTAGAGTTGCTTTATGCGACGGGTATGAGGGTGTCTGAACTTGTGCATATTAAGCGTACAGATTTAGATCTTAATCTACCTGGTGTGAAAGTACTAGGTAAAGGTAATAAAGAACGCTTTATCCCATTTGGTGAGTTCTGTAAGCAACGCATTCAACAATATCTTGAGGAGTTCCAGCCTCTACAACATGCGTATCACGAATTTCTCATCGTGAATATGCAAGGAGATCCAATCACCGAGCGCGGTGTTCGATACGTCCTCAATGATATCGTAAAACGTACCTCTGGTGTAACGGACATTCACCCCCACAAATTAAGACATACTTTCGCTACACACATGCTTAATGAGGGTGCAGACTTGCGTACTGTACAAGCGTTGCTCGGTCATGTTAACTTATCGACGACTGGTAGGTATACTCACGTATCCAATGATCAATTGAGAAAAGTTTATTTAAACGCACATCCACGTGCAAAGAAGGAGAAGAGATGATATGAGTACATCAATTCATGCGACGACGATATTTGCTATCCAACATAACGGTCATTCTGCGATGGCTGGTGACGGTCAGGTTACGTTGGGCAATCAAGTCATTATGAAACAGACTGCGCGTAAAGTGCGCACTTTGTACGATGGTAAAGTCTTAGCAGGCTTTGCTGGAAGTGTGGCTGACGCATTTACTCTATTTGAAAAGTTTGAAACGAAGCTGCAACAATTCAGTGGTAACCTTGAGCGTGCTGCTGTAGAACTTGCACAAGAATGGAGAGGCGACAAACAGTTACGTCAGCTCGAAGCCATGCTCATCGTGATGGACAAAGAGAATATTCTTGTCGTGAGCGGTACTGGTGAAGTGATTGCGCCTGACGATGACCTCATCGCTATAGGTTCTGGCGGAAACTATGCTTTAAGTGCAGGTCGTGCATTAAAACGTCACGCGCAAGATATGTCAGCGAAAGATATGGCTTATGAAAGTTTACGCGTGGCTTCAGATATTTGCGTATTTACGAATGATCAAATTGTCGTCGAAGAACTTTAGTTAAAAAGGAAGAATTTTTTAAAAAGTATATACATTGATAATAAAAATAAGTTATAGTAATTATGCTAGGCAGTTTTGATAACAAAATTATCTATATTAGCTACTGTAACTCAATGATTTAATATGAAGATGGAGGAAGCTTAGATGGAAGCGAATAGCATTAAATTAACGCCTAAAGATATTGTCTCAAAGCTAAATGAATATATCGTAGGCCAAGATGATGCCAAGAGAAAAGTAGCCATAGCGCTTCGCAATCGTTATCGCCGTAGTCTGCTCAGCGAAGAAGAGAAACAAGAAATTGCACCAAAGAATATTTTAATGATTGGTCCAACTGGTGTAGGGAAGACTGAAATCGCACGTCGTATGGCCAAGATTGTTGGTGCGCCATTTATCAAAGTAGAAGCAACGAAATTTACTGAAGTGGGCTATGTAGGCCGAGACGTTGAAAGTATGGTTAGAGATTTAGTTGACGTTGCAGTACGTCTCGTTAAAGATCAGAAGAAAGCACTCGTGAACGATGAAGCAACAGCGAAAGCGAACGATAAACTTGTTAAGTTACTCGTTCCTAGCATGAAGAAGAAAGCGAGTCAATCTAATGGTAATAATCCGCTAGAATCACTCTTTGGTGGTGCGATTCCTAATTTCGGTCAGAATAACGATGACGAAGATGAAGAAGCACCTAACGAAGAAGTGAAGACGAAACGTTCTGAGATTAAGAAACAGCTTTTAGCAGGAGAACTAGAAGACGAGAAAGTACGTATCAAAGTTGAACAAGATCCAGCAGCTATGGGTATGTTAGGTACCAATCAGAATCAGCAAATGCAAGATATGATGAATCAACTCATGCCTAAGAAGAAAGTTGAACGTGAATTACCTGTGAAGACCGCGCGTAAGATTCTCGTGGATGACTACGCAGATCAACTCATTGACCAGGAAACAGCCAACCAAGAAGCCATTGAACTTGCTGAACAAATGGGTATTATCTTTATCGACGAAATTGATAAGGTTGCAACAGGTAATCAGAACTCGGGTCAAGACGTTTCACGCCAAGGTGTGCAACGTGATATCCTGCCTATCCTTGAAGGTAGCGTCATTCAAACGAAATATGGTAGTGTAAGTACTGAACATATGCTATTTATAGGCGCTGGTGCTTTCCACGTTTCTAAACCTAGCGACCTCATTCCTGAGTTACAAGGTCGTTTCCCAATCCGTGTCGAACTCGAAAGTCTATCTGTAGAAGATTTCGAACGTATTCTCAAAGAACCAAGACTTTCACTCATCAAACAATATGAGGCGTTGCTCGACACTGAAGAAGTAACAGTCAACTTCTCAGATGAAGCAATACACCGCTTAGCTGAAATTGCTCATCAAGTTAACCAAGACACAGATAATATCGGTGCACGTCGTTTACACACGATATTAGAAAAAATGTTAGAAGATTTATCATTCGAGGCGCCAAGCATGCCTCATGCAGAAGTCGATATTACCCCGCAATACGTTGATGATAAGTTGAAGTCTATTTCAACAAACAAAGATTTAAGTGCATTTATCTTATAATATAAAGGAAAAAGGAGAAGAAATATGAGCTTATTATCAAAAACTAGAGAGTTAAATACTTTATTACAAAAACATAAAGGTATCGCCGTAAACTTTAAAGATGTAGCACAAACGATTAGTAACGTAACTATTACAAACGTATTTATTGTATCTCGTAAAGGTAAAATCTTAGGATCTAACCTAAATGAATTATTGAAAAATGATCGTATCATTCAAATGTTAGAAACACGTTATATTCCAACTGAATACACTGAAAAATTAATGGACGTGAAAGAAACGAGATCAAACATTGATATTGATGATGTATTATCTGTATTCCCACCTGAAAATAAAGATTTATTCGAAGACAGTAGAACGACAATCTTCCCAATCTTAGGCGGTGGTGAACGTTTAGGTACACTCGTACTTGGCCGTGTACACGATGATTTCTCTGAAAATGACCTCGTATTAGGTGAATATGCTGCTACAGTTATCGGTATGGAAATTCTTCGTGAGAAACATAACGAAGTTGAACAAGAAGCACGCGATAAAGCAGCAACCAACATGGCTATTAACTCACTATCTTACTCAGAAAGTGAAGCGATTGAACATATCTTTGAAGAGCTTGGCGGTCAAGAAGGTTTACTCATCGCTTCAAAAGTTGCTGATCGCGTAGGTATAACACGTTCAGTTATCGTAAACGCTTTACGTAAACTTGAAAGTGCCGGTGTAATCGAGTCTCGTTCACTTGGTATGAAAGGTACATTTATCAAGGTTAAGAAAGCTAAATTCTTAGATGAACTTGAACGTTTAAAATAGTTTAATAATGAGCTTATCTAGAATAGTATAGGTGGTTAGAGTGTGCGAAAGTTCTCTCATTTGAAATATAGAATGAGTTAACAATAATCTTTCTTTCCAGCCTATACAATAGATGTTTGGAGCTGAAAGGCTATGAGTTATTCAGAGCCGTATCATCCCCGTGGAAGTGGAGCAGTGAATCATATAGATTACTGTTCCGCTCTTTTTTACGAGTATTGTATGTACTTGATTTCAACCTATTGCTTTACCAGAACTTTTATGGTATATTAAATGACGGCTAAGAAGCCAATACACACACAAATTGCGGAAGTATAAAGGGTGCGTTGATGAACTCAACGTGTTTATATGAGCGATTTGTGGAGGTAAATAACCATTAGGAGGATTTATATCATGGCAGTAATTTCTATGAAACAATTACTTGAAGCAGGTGTTCACTTCGGTCACCAAACTCGCCGTTGGAACCCTAAGATGAAACGATACATTTTTACTGAACGTAATGGTATCTACATTATCGACTTACAAAAAACAGTTAAGAAAGTTGAAGAAGCGTACAACTTCGTTAAAAAATTATCTGAAGATGGCGGTAAAGTCCTATTCGTAGGTACTAAGAAACAAGCGCAAGAATCAGTTAAGAACGAAGCTGAACGTGCTGGTCAATTCTACGTTAACCAAAGATGGTTAGGTGGAATCTTAACTAACTATAAAACAATTTCTAAACGTATCAAACGTATTTCTGAAATCGAAAAAATGGAAGAAGACGGCTTATTTGAAGTTCTTCCTAAAAAAGAAGTTGTTGAACTTAAAAAAGAATACAACCGCTTAATCAAATTCTTAGGCGGTATTCGCGATATGAAATCTATGCCTGATGCATTATTCGTTGTTGACCCTCGTAAAGAGCGCAACGCTATCGCGGAAGCCCGTAAACTAAATATCCCTATCGTTGCAATTGTGGATACTAACTGTGATCCTGACGAAATCGATTACGTTATCCCAGCGAACGATGACGCTATCCGTGCCGTTAAATTATTAACTGGTAAGATGGCAGATGCAGTACTTGAAGGTCAACAAGGTGTATCTAATGATGAAGTAGCAGCTGAGCAAAACATTGACTTAGAAGAATCTAAATCAAATGAAGATACTCAAAATGCTGACTCAACTGAAGAAAGCACTTCTGTTGAATCTAAGTAAGCATAATGTAAAATGGGTGATAAGATAATTAGGCTTATCACCTTTTTTTAAAATATAATATATTAAAGTAACAATATTGGAGGAATAATAAATGGCAATTTCAGCTAAACTTGTTAAAGAATTACGCGAAAAAACTGGCGCTGGTATGATGGACTGTAAAAAAGCGTTAACTGAAACTGACGGCGACATCGACAAAGCTGTTGACTACCTACGTGAAAATGGTATCGCTAAAGCAGCTAAAAAAGCAGATCGTATCGCTGCAGAAGGTTTAGTACACGTTGAAACTAAAGGTAACGACGCTGTTATCCTTGAAATTAACTCAGAAACTGACTTCGTAGCACGTAACGAAGGTTTCCAAGAGTTAGTTAAAGAAATTGCTAACCAAGCGTTAGAAACTAAAGCTTCATCTGTAGAAGAATTAAACGAATCTAAATTACCAAGTGGCGACACTGTAGATGGACGTATGAAAGAAGCGATCGCTACTATCGGTGAAAAATTAAGCATCCGTCGTTTCGCTATCAGATCTAAATCTGACAATGATGCATTCGGTGCTTACCTTCACATGGGTGGCCGTATCGGTGTGCTTTCAGTAGTTGAAGGTACAACTGACGAAGAAGCTGCTAAAGACGTAGCTATGCACATCGCTGCTATCAATCCTAAATACGTTTCTTCTGACCAAGTAAGCGAAGAAGAATTATCTCATGAAAAAGAAGTATTAAAACAACAAGCGTTAAACGAAGGTAAACCAGAAAAAATCGTTGAAAAAATGGTTGAAGGTCGTATGCGCAAATACTTACAAGAAATTTGTGCTGTTGACCAAGACTTCGTTAAAGATCCAGATCAAACAGTTGAATCTTACCTCAAATCTAAAGGTGGAAAACTTGTTGACTTCGTACGCTATGAAGTAGGCGAAGGTATGGAAAAACGTGAAGAAAACTTTGCTGATGAAGTTAAAGGACAAATGAAATAATATTTCATAGATTTGTACAAGGAAGAAGACACCTTTGTATTCCCGTATGAAAGACATCTTTTATATAGGAAGACTACCTGTGTCTTCTTTACTTGTATCATTGACAATATTTCTTGTTCTTATTTCTGTAATAGAACGTCAGAAGTTAATAAAGGAAATAGGTTGGAATGAGTGGAGCGCTTAACTTTTTGAGTATTGAAGCGCAGAGATTTTACTCATTGTAAATGAACAAGCAGCAACATGATGCGACGCAGAGTGCGAGCGT